>NZ_JBFUPO010000021.1:47500-54484 GCF_041355295.1 Mesorhizobium sp. RCC_202 | reverse complement strand
AATCATCAATGCCTCCAAAACGAGGCTTGAATCATTCAAAAGCTCTCAGGGGAATCCTGATTCTCAACAGGCCCTAGGCAGACGAAGGTGTCCGGCTGCAAGCGGCCGCCGAATTCGGCTTGGCTTTCACAGGTCTTATGGCTATGTTGCGATCGCAGATCGCAGACTATGGACCCGAAATGCCGCCCGATATCCCAGCTAGTGACTTGAAAAAATGAAGATAAAGCCAACCGGCATCAGCCGAGATGGCCTTCATGAACTCATAAGCTGTAAATTGGATATCGTAGCCGACAGGCTACAGCACCTCGAGAAAACAGGGGCGGAAATTGAGCGATGCAATCACGGACGTTTTGAACTGGCTTGAAAGCAGGAACGACATTCACAGCCTGCGCGCCGCGGTGTGCGACCTCAACGGCATCATGCGCGGCAAGCGAATTCCGGTCGAGCAGGCACGCAAGGCGCTCGAAGGCAAGCTGCGCATGCCCTATTCGGCGATCGGCCTCGACATCTGGGGCGAGGATATCGAAGGCAATGCACAGGTCTTCTCGACCGGCGACGCCGATGGCCTTTGCCACTGGACCGGACGCGGCATCCTGCCGGTCGACTGGACGGCGCATCCGACGGCACTTTTACCGATGTGGCTGGCGGACGATGCAGGCGCGCCCTATCTCGGCGACCCGCGCCGTGCGCTGGCGCGCATCCTCGATCGCTACGCTGCGCTCGGGCTGACGCCGGTCACCGCCACCGAGCTCGAATTCTATCTGGTCGACCCGACAGCGCATCGACCGGTCGGGCCCGTCTCGCCGATCACCGGCAGGCGTCTCGATTCCGACGCCGCCCTTTCGATCGACGAGATCGACGATTTCGAAGCCTTTATTCACGACGTCTACGAGGCCTGCCGCATGCAGGGCATCCCGGTCGACACCGCGATCGCCGAGAACGGCGTCGGCCAGTTCGAGATCAACCTCAACCACGTGCCCGACGCCTTGCGCGCGGCGGACGATGCCGTCCTGTTCAAGCGCACCGTCAAGGGCATAGCGCGCAAGCACGGCTTTGCCGCCTGCTTCATGGCCAAGCCTTACGGCGAGCGCGCCGGCAACGGTTTTCACGTCCATTTCAGCGTCCTCGACAAGGTCGGCCGCAACATTTTCGACGACGGCTCGGACCAGGGCTCGGACACAATGCGCCACGCGGTTGGCGGCCTGCTTGCCGCCATGGCCGAGAGCACGCTTGTGTTCGCACCGCATTTCAATTCCTACCGCCGGCTGCGCCCGCGCTCCTACGCGCCGACCGCGGTTGCCTGGGGCTACGAGAACCGCATGGTGGCGATCCGTATTCCAGGCGGCCCTTCGGCCGCGCGGCGCATCGAGCACCGCGTCTCCGGCGCCGATGCCAACCCCTATCTGGTGCTGGCGGCAATCCTGGGCGCGGCATTGATCGGCATTGAGCGCGAGCTGTCGCCTGGCGAGCCGACCGGTGGCGAAGGACAGGGCCTGCCGCTGGCCAAGCTGCCGCCGGACTGGGCCTCGGCGATCGCCGCCTTCGAAACCGGACCGCGCGTCGCCGAGATTTTCCCGGCCGTGCTGCGCGATGCCTTCATCGCCTGCAAGCGCCAGGAACTGAACACGTTCGCGCTGAATGTCAGCGACTTCGAGATCGAGACTTATCTGGAAAGCGTTTAGACCTCCGCATTTCCATAGCTCGCCGAAACCGAATTTGCGCTTCGGCGTTCTAGGCTCATGGAATATCCAGAAGCTGGTGCCAATGATGCCATCGTGCGTTTCGGCGGATGCCTGTGCGGCAGCATCCGCTATCGTGTGACCGGGAAGCCGCGCGTTCACTATTGCCATTGCGATATGTGTCGGCGCGCCACCGGCAGCGCCTTTGCCGTGCTCGCCTGGGTGCCGACGGCAAGCCTGTCGTGGCTCAAGCATCAACCCGCCAGTCGCCGTTCCTCACCCATTGCCCAAAGAGGCTTTTGCCCGGCCTGCGGTTCTTCGCTTACCCTCTCTTACGACGCCCAACACCAGGAGATCGCGCTGCATGCCGGGACCTTCGACACGCCGGCGGAGCTCGAGCCGCAATACAATTATGGATCCGCGCAGCGGCTGGGTTGGGTTTGCTGTGGCATCGACCTGCCGGACCACGATACGGAAGAGCGATGGTAGCGGTACGGGACCACGGTTTCCCGCTGCCCTTGGACACGCCGCCAATGGAGGCACGCACGGCGGAGGCCTTGCCGCGCAATGACGGCCCATGGCAGTACGAGCCGAAATGGGATGGTTTTCGCTGCCTTGCCTTCAAAGGCGATCGGACCGTCGATCTCAGGGCGAAATCCGGCAAGCCGCTCGGCCGCTTTTTTCCCGAGCTGACTGCCCTGCTGAACGAGCTCAAAGCGCAGGACTTCGTTGTCGACGGTGAAATCGTGATCGAGATTGAGGATCGCGCCTCCTTCAACGCGCTGCAGATGCGGCTTCATCCAGCCGAGAGCCGCATCCGCAAGTTGAGCGTGGAAACGCCGGCCCAGTTGGTCCTGTTCGACATTCTCGCGGCCCCCGGCGGGGAGATCCTGCTGGCGCTACCCTTGTCCGAACGGCGCGCATTGTTGGAGGATTTCGTTGCCAGGTCCAACAATGCCGCACTGCGGCTGTCGCCGCGCACAACGGCGCTGACGCGTGCCAGACTGTGGCTGGAAGGCGCCGGCCATGGCTCGACGGATGGTGTGGTTGCAAAGCTGCTCGACGAACCCTACCGGGCGGGCGAGCGGGCGATGGTGAAGGTCAAGCGGTTGCGCACGGCCGATTGCGTGGTCGGCGGCTTTCGTTATCTCAACGGCACGCGACAGGTCGGTTCGCTGTTGCTTGGGCTCTACAACGACCAGGGCCTGCTCGATCACGTCGGCTTCACCTCGACCATCGACAATGACGAGCGCGCCGCGCTTACGGACAAGTTGGAAAAGCTGCGCGGTACTCCGGGCTTCACCGGCAAGGCGCCGGGCGGACCGAGCCGCTGGAGCACGCAGCGCAGCAGTGAGTGGAAGCCGTTGCTGCCGGAACTGGTCGTCGAAGTCCGCTTCGACCATGTTACCGGTGATCGCTTTCGGCACGGCACCAAGCTCTTGCGCTGGCGGCCGGACAAGGCGCCTCGACAATGCACCTTCGAGCAGATCGAGTAGGGCTGCGGTTCCCGGATCAAGAAACGCGGATTGACCATCACGCCTTGAAGTCGAACAGTGCCGCATCCGCGTCTTGCGCGCCGGCTATCGCGGCAGAAACGATCTCGGAGGCGATTTGCGAGAAGGTGATGCCGTTGCCGCCATAGCCCATCACCGCATGAACGCGCGGATGACCGGGCACACTGCCGATGATCGGCAGCCCGGTGCCGGTGGCCCCGAATGAGCCGCTCCAGGCAAAATACGCCGTCGTGTCGAGTTGCGGGAAAATTCGCTTGAGTTTCTCCTCCAGGCGCCTTGTCTTCTTCGCCGTCAACGCATCGCGCAATTGCTCGTCGGTGAAATCCTCATCCTCGCCGCCGCAGATCACCCGTCCATCCGAGGTTGCGCGCATGTAGAGATAGGGGTCGGACGCCTCCCACACCATCGCCGCGCGGGACCAGATTTTGCCGGGCTGCGGGCGGGTGGCGATTGCCCATGTCGAGATAATGCGATGGCTGACCGCGGGAATAACACCGAGCAGCTCGTATCCTGTCGCCAGTACCAGGCGTTTTGCCATGATTGTCGGCCCGTTGCCGGTCGCGACGGTCACGCCCTGGCGGTTGTCCTCCACCTTTGTCGCCTCTACCGGCGCATAAAAACGCGCCTTGCGTTTCAGCGCCGCGTTGAGCAGCCCGGAGGTCAGCTTGCGCGGGTCGAGCGCCAGATTGTCGTGGCTGAGAATGGCTGCGGCGCGGTCTATGCCGAACTCGGACTGCAACATCCCGCGCGACAGAAAAGACGAGGCGATTCCTGCCTCCCGCCTGGCTCCCGCCTCCTTGCGCAATGCGGCGGGATCGAGCGTCGTGCCGGCCAGGTAAAGTGATGGAACGCTTGTCATCCGGCACTTTATGCCCAGTTCATCGATACGTCCGCGCAGATTGAACAGCGCCAGGCGTGAGCGGCGCCAGGCTTGCCGCGCGGCATCGCCGCCGATGATCCTGGACAGCTTGGTCAGCGGCTGGTCGATTTCGAACTGGACCAGTGCAGTGGTGGCCGCAGTCGAGCCTTTCAGCGGCCCGCGTCTGTCGATGCAGACGATGGTATGGCCGTCGCGGGTCAGCGCTTCGGCCATCATCGCGCCGCTGATCCCCATGCCGACGATCAGGACATCGGCCTTCACATCCCGAGTGAGCCGTTCCACGGGCACCAAAGGTGAGCGATAGGCAGACCAGACTGGCGTGCCGCTTCTAAGATCGAGCTTGCGAGGCATGCGAACTCCCGGTTGCGCACTATAAGCCGCGACAGAGCCAGCCGTTCCCTTGGCAGGGAGATTGGTGCGTGAGGCCGCTCACGATTACCAGCAGGCGCCGGGAACAATTGGTCCTGCGATCGGTTGCTGAATGGAAGAAGCCGCATAAGGAGGACCCCGAATGGACCCGCGCGATAGACAACGATCCGACGACGAGAGCGAAGCGCCGATGATCGAGCAACAGGATTGGGATGCGTTCGAGGGCGACAAGGCCCTTCCGGACAGCCCGACAACCGAGGAAGGCGCGCCGGACCTGCGGGAGACTGAGGGCGCCCTGCCCGAGGAAGATGACGACAATCCCTATCAGGACAGTGACGAGGCGCTGCCCGATGACGAGGAAGAACGCGCGCTGAAGCGCGATCCATCCAGGGAAGGAAGTCGTTTCGACGAGGTCTGACGCTTCACCTCATTGCGGATGTGGGTCGTAATCAACGGTCCACGTCCCAAACGCAAAACGGCCCGCTGGCGAAGAGCCTGGCGGGCCGTTTTTGGATTTGGTTGCGGGGACAGGATTTGAACCTGTGACCTTCAGGTTATGAGCCTGACGAGCTACCGGGCTGCTCCACCCCGCGTCAACCACGAGCAAGCGTTTGCTTGCGACCACGAGCAAGCGTTTGCTTGCGACTGGATGTAAGCGCTGGCCTACGAGTAGGATGGCTTACAGATAGGTAGATGGCTCACCAAATGAAAGGGCCGCTTTCGCGGCCCGAGGTCCCTTGGCGGGCCTTGATCGTAGAGAGAAGATTTCATCACATCGACCCAAAAATCGGCTTCGATTTTTGGAAGTTACGATGTGACACATAAAACGTGCGTTTAGCAGACCTGGCAGCGACCTACTCTCCCGCGTCTTGAGACGAAGTACCATCAGCGCTGGAGCGTTTCACGGCCGAGTTCGGAATGGGATCGGGTGCAGCCGCTCCGCCATAACCACCAGGTCGGCAAAACGCACGTTGTTCGAGAAGCTTTTGAGCGAATAGCCAATAGTGAGTAGCGAATAGGGATCCCTATTTGCTGTTTTCTCTGAGCTGTTCGCTGGTCTTGTTGTGCCTTTACCGTTCTTGGTCTTGGCGCCTTTCGAAGCGAAGCTTCGCAAGGTCGACCGACCGTCGGCGCTGATGCGCCGCACCCACGTAGCGCCGCCCGCAGGGCGGAACAAGCGTGAGTGAGAACAGACCATTTGACTTCGTCAAATGGATATTAGGAATGAGAACGATCAAGCCGATCGAACTATTAGTACCGGTAAGCTTCAAGCGTTGCCGCTCTTCCACACCCGGCCTATCAACGTGGTCGTCTTCCACGGTTCTCAGGGAATACTCGTTTTAAGGTGGGTTTCCCGCTTAGATGCCTTCAGCGGTTATCCCGTCCGGATATAGCTACCCTGCAATGCGGCTGGCGCCACAACAGGTCCACCAGAGATCCGTCCATCCCGGTCCTCTCGTACTAGGGACAGATCCTTTCAATATTCCTACACCCACGGCAGATAGGGACCGAACTGTCTCACGACGTTCTGAACCCAACTCACGTACCGCTTTAAATGGCGAACAGCCATACCCTTGGGACCTGCTCCAGCCCCAGGATGCGATGAGTCGACATCGAGGTGCCAAACAACCCCGTCGATATGGACTCTTGGGGGTCATCAGCCTGTTATCCCCGGCGTACCTTTTATCCGTTGAGCGATGGCCCTTCCACGCGGGACCACCGGATCACTATGACCGACTTTCGTCTCTGCTCGACTTGTCAGTCTCGCAGTCAGGCAGGCTTATGCCATTGCACTCAGCGAACGATTTCCGACCGTTCTGAGCCCACCATCGCGCGCCTCCGTTACTCTTTAGGAGGCGACCGCCCCAGTCAAACTACCCACCATACATTGTCCCGGACCCGGATAACGGGCCGCGGTTAGACATCCATAGTAATAAGGGTGGTATTTCAAGGGTGGCTCCACCTGAGCTAGCGCCCAGGCTTCAAAGCCTACCACCTATCCTACACATGCCACTACGAATGCCAATGTAAAGCTATAGTAAAGGTGCACGGGGTCTTTCCGTCTAACCGCAGGAACCCCGCATCTTCACGGGGAATTCAATTTCACTGAGTCTATGCTGGAGACAGCGGGGAAGTCGTTACGCCATTCGTGCAGGTCGGAACTTACCCGACAAGGAATTTCGCTACCTTAGGACCGTTATAGTTACGGCCGCCGTTTACTGGGGCTTCGATTCAGAGCTTGCACCCCTCCTCTTAACCTTCCAGCACCGGGCAGGCGTCAGACCCTATACGTCGCCTTGCGGCTTCGCAGAGCCCTGTGTTTTTGATAAACAGTCGCTACCCCCTGGTCTGTGCCACCCTCCTCTACTTGCGTAGAAAAGGGTCACGCTTCTTCCGAAGTTACGCGTGCAATTTGCCGAGTTCCTTCAGCATAGTTCTCTCAAGCGCCTTGGTATACTCTACCTGACCACCAGTGTCGGTTTCGGGTACGGTCTATAAGGAGGAGCTATTTCCTGGAACCGCTCCGCTGCCCGTTCAATCC
>NZ_JBFUPO010000021.1:37500-42500 GCF_041355295.1 Mesorhizobium sp. RCC_202 | reverse complement strand
GGCCGGCGCGGACAACTTCGCTGGCATTGTTGTAGCGGCCCGATTCGAGCTGCTTCCTGATGAAGCGCTCGTAATGATCGCTCAAAGCATAGTTGGGCATCGGAAGCCTCCCGCAGAATATGGGCCAGGAGCAAAATATAGCAATAGATAGCAAGAATTGACAGTCCTGGTTGATTCGGGCGCTTCATCGTTGGCGATTCGGCGGGGACCGAAACTCCCCCCGAATCAGGCAGCAGTCGAATGTCGATCAAGGACGCCAGCACCGAGCGGGGGACCTCCAGGCGCTTTAGCCGACTCGCCGCCTCAGCGCGCGGCCCATGCCAGCCCGCGGCGCAGGATGGTGCGCATCTGCGGCACCTGGAATTCCGACACTGCGTGACCGAGCGATGAATAGAACACCCGCCCCTTGCCGTGCCGCCGCTTCCACACCACCGGCATGACGACCCCGTCGATCCACGGCGCATATTCACCGGAGAAGGTGGTCGTCGCCAGCACTTCGTTCGAAGGATCGACATGCATGTAATACTGCTCGGAGCGGTAAGGAAAATCGTCGATGCCCTGCATGATCGGGTCGTCGCGCCGCGTCACATTCACATGATAGTCGATGATGTTGCCAGGATGCGCGACCCATTGCCCACCGCACACGAACTGGTATTCGGGCGATTCGCGAAACGCGTCGCCCATGCCGCCGTGATAGCCGCCGAGGCCGACGCCGTTCTCGACCGCCTTCGTCAGATTGGTTTCCTCCGCTTTGGTGAGCCTGGACATGGTGTAGATCGGCACGATCAGGCTGAGCTCGGCGATCGCCGGGTCGGCGAAAACCGCAGTCTTATCCTCCACGCGCACGGCAAAGCCTTCTTCCTCGAGCATCGCCTTCACGGCGCGCGCCCCGGCCTCCGGCTCGTGCCCCTCCCAGCCGCCCCATACGATCAGCGCTTCCCGCATTTTCCTCTCCATCATCTGCTGCATTGGCTTTGTGGGAGCAGGTGAGCCGAAACACAAGCCGATAGCGGTGCCGATCGCGGGTTGCGCGATTGGTTCCCAGGAGAGTCGCCATAAACAAAAGAAGGTCGCGCGAGGCGAGCGTTTGGTTTGGTTGCGGGGACGGGATTTGGCTTTCTGTCCCGCGGCGCCGGCTTCCGCTTCGGCTCCTTTGCGGGCCCCTGATGACAGCTCAGATCAACCGTCCACGTCCCAACGCAAAACGGCCCGCTGGCGAAGAGCCTGGCGGGCCGTTTTTGGATTTGGTTGCGGGGACAGGATTTGAACCTGTGACCTTCAGGTTATGAGCCTGACGAGCTACCGGGCTGCTCCACCCCGCGTCAACCACGAGCAAGCGTTTGCTTGCGACCACGAGCAAGCGTTTGCTTGCGACTGGATGTAAGCGCTGGCCTACGAGTAGGATGGCTTACAGATAGGTAGATGGCTCACCAAATGAAAGGGCCGCTTTCGCGGCCCGAGGTCCCTTGGCGGGCCTTGATCGTAGAGAGAAGATTTCATCACATCGACCCAAAAATCGGCTTCGATTTTTGGAAGTTACGATGTGACACATAAAACGTGCGTTTAGCAGACCTGGCAGCGACCTACTCTCCCGCGTCTTGAGACGAAGTACCATCAGCGCTGGAGCGTTTCACGGCCGAGTTCGGAATGGGATCGGGTGCAGCCGCTCCGCCATAACCACCAGGTCGGCAAAACGCACGTTGTTCGAGAAGCTTTTGAGCGAATAGCCAATAGTGAGTAGCGAATAGGGATCCCTATTTGCTGTTTTCTCTGAGCTGTTCGCTGGTCTTGTTGTGCCTTTACCGTTCTTGGTCTTGGCGCCTTTCGAAGCGAAGCTTCGCAAGGTCGACCGACCGTCGGCGCTGATGCGCCGCACCCACGTAGCGCCGCCCGCAGGGCGGAACAAGCGTGAGTGAGAACAGACCATTTGACTTCGTCAAATGGATATTAGGAATGAGAACGATCAAGCCGATCGAACTATTAGTACCGGTAAGCTTCAAGCGTTGCCGCTCTTCCACACCCGGCCTATCAACGTGGTCGTCTTCCACGGTTCTCAGGGAATACTCGTTTTAAGGTGGGTTTCCCGCTTAGATGCCTTCAGCGGTTATCCCGTCCGGATATAGCTACCCTGCAATGCGGCTGGCGCCACAACAGGTCCACCAGAGATCCGTCCATCCCGGTCCTCTCGTACTAGGGACAGATCCTTTCAATATTCCTACACCCACGGCAGATAGGGACCGAACTGTCTCACGACGTTCTGAACCCAACTCACGTACCGCTTTAAATGGCGAACAGCCATACCCTTGGGACCTGCTCCAGCCCCAGGATGCGATGAGTCGACATCGAGGTGCCAAACAACCCCGTCGATATGGACTCTTGGGGGTCATCAGCCTGTTATCCCCGGCGTACCTTTTATCCGTTGAGCGATGGCCCTTCCACGCGGGACCACCGGATCACTATGACCGACTTTCGTCTCTGCTCGACTTGTCAGTCTCGCAGTCAGGCAGGCTTATGCCATTGCACTCAGCGAACGATTTCCGACCGTTCTGAGCCCACCATCGCGCGCCTCCGTTACTCTTTAGGAGGCGACCGCCCCAGTCAAACTACCCACCATACATTGTCCCGGACCCGGATAACGGGCCGCGGTTAGACATCCATAGTAATAAGGGTGGTATTTCAAGGGTGGCTCCACCTGAGCTAGCGCCCAGGCTTCAAAGCCTACCACCTATCCTACACATGCCACTACGAATGCCAATGTAAAGCTATAGTAAAGGTGCACGGGGTCTTTCCGTCTAACCGCAGGAACCCCGCATCTTCACGGGGAATTCAATTTCACTGAGTCTATGCTGGAGACAGCGGGGAAGTCGTTACGCCATTCGTGCAGGTCGGAACTTACCCGACAAGGAATTTCGCTACCTTAGGACCGTTATAGTTACGGCCGCCGTTTACTGGGGCTTCGATTCAGAGCTTGCACCCCTCCTCTTAACCTTCCAGCACCGGGCAGGCGTCAGACCCTATACGTCGCCTTGCGGCTTCGCAGAGCCCTGTGTTTTTGATAAACAGTCGCTACCCCCTGGTCTGTGCCACCCTCCTCTACTTGCGTAGAAAAGGGTCACGCTTCTTCCGAAGTTACGCGTGCAATTTGCCGAGTTCCTTCAGCATAGTTCTCTCAAGCGCCTTGGTATACTCTACCTGACCACCAGTGTCGGTTTCGGGTACGGTCTATAAGGAGGAGCTATTTCCTGGAACCGCTCCGCTGCCCGTTCAATCCGATAAGATTGGACAACTTGTGCGATCCGTCACTACCTCCAGGCCCACGAATATTAACGTGGTTCCCATCGACTACGCGTTTCCGCCTCGTCTTAGGGGCCGGCTAACCCTGCTCAGATTAACTTTAAGCAGGAACCCTTGGTCTTTCGGCGGGGGAGTCTCTCACTCCCCTTACGTTACTCATGTCAGCATTCGCACTTCTGATACCTCCACCGCCCCTCACGGGTACGGCTTCATCAGCTTACAGAACGCTCCGCTACCGCTCGTGATTGCTCACGAACCCTAAGCTTCGGTGTATGGCTTTAGCCCCGTTACATTTTCGGCGCAAAGACCCTTATTTAGACCAGTGAGCTGTTACGCTTTCTTTAAATGATGGCTGCTTCTAAGCCAACATCCTGGTTGTTTTGGGATCCTCACATCCTTTCCCACTTAGCCATAACTTGGGGACCTTAGCTGTAGGTCAGGGTTGTTTCCCTTTTCACGACGGACGTTAGCACCCGCCGTGTGTCTGCCGACTAGTACTCCCAGGTATTCGGAGTTTGGTTAGGTTTGGTAATCCGGTGAGGACCCCTAGCCCATCCAGTGCTCTACCCCCTGGGGTATTCGGTCGACGCTCTACCTAAATAGATTTCGCGGAGAACCAGCTATTTCCGAGTTTGATTGGCCTTTCACCCCTAGCCACAAGTCATCCCGAACTATTGCAACAGTTATGGGTTCGGTCCTCCAGTAAGTGTTACCTTACCTTCAACCTGCTCATGGCTAGATCACTCGGTTTCGGGTCTAATGCGACGAACTGAACGCCCTGTTCAGACTCGCTTTCGCTGCGCCTACACCTAGCGGTTTAAGCTTGCTCGTCACACTAAGTCGCTGACCCATTATACAAAAGGTACGTGGTCACCCTTGCGGGCTCCCACTGTTTGTAGGCAATCGGTTTCAGGTACTCTTTCACTCCCCTTGTCGGGGTGCTTTTCACCTTTCCCTCACGGTACTAGTTCGCTATCGGTCATGCACGAGTACTTAGGCTTGGAAGGTGGTCCTCCCAATTTCAGACAGGATTTCACGTGTCCCGCCTTACTCGAGGACGATTGATTGCATTACGCGTACGGGGCTGTCACCCACTATGGCCCTACTTTCCAGAAGGTTCCGCTTGTCTCTCAATCGCCACTGGCCTGGTCCGGGTTCGCTCGCCACTACTTCCGGAGTCTCGGTTGATGTCCTTTCCTACGGGTACTTAGATGTTTCAGTTCCCCGCGTTCGCCACTTTATCCCTATGTATTCAGGATAAGTTACCTATTAGCGATACTTGGAAACCACAGCAGCAAGTCGGCCTTGCGACCGTCTGGCTACTCTGATTTTCCAAGCACCTTAGGTGGGTTTCCCCATTCGGAAATCTACGGATCAAAGGGTATTCGCACCTCCCCGTAGCTTATCGCAGCGTATCACGTCCTTCATCGCCTGTGCATGCCAAGGCATCCACCAATTGCCCTTAAGACACTTGATCGTTCTCATTGCCAATACCCATCGCGCGATCCCACAGGGATCGTCGCTTCAGCCTCTCCCTTGCGGGATTAGCTAAGCGCGATCTCGAAGAGATCGTCGCATCAGCAGCACCCTGTGCGGGGCGCCACCAAATGGAATTGGCACAAAAAGACCAGCTTCTCGAGATCGGTTCGAGGGTGCGGTTAGGCAAACCCATCATATGCAAGGGATTGAGCGTCCCCTGCGACAAA
>NZ_JBFUPO010000021.1:0-35000 GCF_041355295.1 Mesorhizobium sp. RCC_202 | reverse complement strand
TCGCAGAGGGCTAACCTAGAAGCAAACTTCTTCGTCGCCAGCGGCGCGCCGCCCTCGTTGGTGAGGCGTATATAGTCGGAGGCCGCTCGACCCGTCAACACCGATTTCGAACTTTTTTGAATTTTTTGCGACGATTTTTTCGGCCGCGATTTTCGATAGCCGACTGCCCCGGCGGAAGCCCCTGGGTCATCCACAACGAGGCCCTATTGCCGCCGCATTGAGGTTCGAAACCGGCCCTTAATAAGGAAGGCGCGCGCGTACTTGTGAGGCGCCCGACAACGGGACGACAAAGCCCGCTTAACGCGGAACGCATGATCGGGACATCAGGCCCGGCCTGCCGCTTCGTTGACTTCAATCGCCGTGACAGGCAAATGTCATGGCCGCAACGAGAACGACAAGCCGTTCGCCTGGGGAAGAAGCAGCCTTTCTGGATGCCAGACTCGGAAGATGTCATAGCCGAACTCGGCAATGAGCCGCCGCTGATCGCGGACGGCCGCAGCGGTCCGCCCGACCGCCGCGAGGTTTCGGCGCGTTGGCTGTCGGGCACGTTTCTCACTGGTGTGACCTCGAGCGTTTTGATGGGCGTGGCCCTGTTTGCCGCCCTTGACGGACGCCAGCAGTTGGCGACGCCGCCCGAAATCGCCGAGCTGATCAGCCTAGCCGGGGGCGGCGATGATTCCGGCGAGCAGGCCAAGACCACCAGGCTGGTTGCGCCGCGCCAGATCGCCCGGGCGAAAGACCGCCGTCGCATGGAAGTGTCGATGGTCACCAAGGTCGGCGACCGTGACGTTATCCACACCATGCCGTTCGTGCAGATCAAGATGGCGCTTGCCGCCGGCCACACCACCAGCCGCCCCTACCCGCCCTTCGACCCGATGCAGGTCTTCGGTGACGACAGCGACGACAAAGCCCAGCCGGCCGCAGCCACCGCGGTTGCCGGCCAGATCTACGGCGCCAAGGTCGAGAGCGAGATGAGCCTGAAGACCGTCGATTTCCCGATCGAGACGGCGGCCTTCGACGAGAAGAGCGATCTTTCCGCCGCCGAGGTGGAGAAGGTGGTGCGCGACGCCGGCACAGGCTTGATCGACGGCGCGATCCAGGTAGCGGCGTTGCATTATCTCGATCCGCAGCGTTTCGGCGATGCTTTCGCCGAATCGATGGCCGGCTCCTATGACGTGAAGATCACTCAGGAGAACGTCTCTGTGGCGCCGCGCGCCGCGCTGGATGATCAGACGCCGGCCTTCGCCGAGGAAATCATCCCCTTCACCAAGGACACCGACATCGCCGAGGCCTATGCCGATTCGGGCTATACCGGCGATGACGCCACCGGCATGGCCGAGGCGATCGGCAAGCTCTTGAACGCCCCGGCGCTGAAGGCTGGAACCGTGCTGCGCGTCGGCCTCGAAGTGCGCGGCGACGTCGCCAAGGTCGTGCGCACCAGCGTCTACGACAAGACCACCCATATCGTGACCATCGCGCTCGACGACCGCGGCCAGTATGTGCCGGCGCAGGAGCCGGACCCCAATCCCGAATTGCTGACGGCCTTCGATGATTCGCAGCCTGTCGTGGTGCGCGGCAATCTGCCCAACGTCTATGACGGCATCTATCGCGCCGCCTATTCCTACGGCATGTCGAAGGAGATGACGCAGAAGCTGATCAAGCTGCTCGCGTCCGACGTCGACTACCAGTCGCGGATTTCACCGTCCGACCGCCTCGAAGTGCTGTTCTCGCAGCCCGACGGCGACGACCAGACTTCCGACAATTCCGAGCTCCTCTATGTCTCGGCGACCTTCGGCGGCCAGACGCGCAACTTCTACCGCTTCCAGATGCAGGACGGCGGCACCGACTATTTTGATGAGGACGGTTCGAGCGCCAAGCAATTCCTGCTGCGCAATCCACTGCCCGCCGGCAAATTCCGCTCCGGCTTCGGCGCCCGCCGGCATCCGATTCTGGGCTATGTACGCATGCATACCGGCGTCGACTGGGCAGCCCCGATCGGCACGCCGATCATCGCCGCCGGCAACGGCATCATCGAGAAAGTCGGCTGGGCCGGCGGCTACGGCAAGCAGATCATCATCCGCCACGCCAATGGCTACGAGACGTCGTACAATCACCAGAGCGCTTTCGCCAAGGGCATCGAGCCCGGCATGCGCGTGCGGCAAGGCCAGACGATCGGCTATCTCGGCCAGACCGGCCTCGCCACCGGGCCGCATCTTCACTACGAGCTGATCGTCAACGGCACCAAGGTCGACCCGATGCGCGTGCGCCTGCCGGTCGGCAAGGTGCTGAAGGGCGATGATCTCGTCGCCTTCAAGCGTGAACGCGAGCGCATCGACGATCTCTTAAAGCAGGAAGACGGCAACTCGCTGAAGGTTGCCAGCGCCAAGATCGAAGGCTGACCGAAGCAATTCCGGGAAAAGTGCTAGAGCAATTCCAGGAAAAGTGTGAGCGGTTTTCCGTCCGGAATTGCCTAAACAAAGAGTTAGAGCGGTTCGCCGTTTCCGTGAAACGGTCTAAGCGGTTTTCGTTCGAAATTGCGCAAAAAGGCGATTTTCGAATCACTCGCGCGAATTGTCTGACGGCGCCGGCCAGGGCGATGCCTGTCCGGGAACCGTGAACCATGCCGTTATCGACGACAGCAGGCAAAGCACAGTGGTGATCATCGCGACCGCGGCGAAGGCCGAATCGCTTGCCGCGACCCTGACGGCGTCGACATTGGCGGCAAGACTGGACGCCGGTGGCTCGCCGAAGCCGGGAACGCCGGCAGCACCGTTCGTCATCCGCGCATAGACGATTGCCGCCAGCGATCCCATTGCCGCTACCGCGATCAGGCCGCCGATGCGCGAGACGGCATTGTTGATACCCGAGGCAGCACCTGTGTCCTTATCCTCGACGGATGTCATGATCGCGGTCGACAGCGGCGACACGACCAGCGCCATGCCCAGCCCCATGATCGCCATCAGCGGAAACGCCCCGGTCCAGAAATTGTGGATACCGGCGTGGGTAAGAAACGCCAGGCCGGCAAAGGCGATGGCGACAACCAGGCTGCCGCTGGCGATAGGAAAACGCGGACCGATCCGGTCGGACCACTGGCCGATCGGGCCGGACAGAAGCGCGATCGACGCCGAGAGCGGCAGGAAGATGAAACCGACCTCGGCCTCGCTCAGTCCCCAGCCGGCGATCATCAACATCGGCAGGTAGAACAGATTGGCCGACAGCGCAAAATAGAGGAAGAAGGTCGCCAGATTGGCGCCTGCAAAGGCGCGGATGCGAAACAGGCTGAGATCGATCATCGGCTCGCTGCGCCGGCGCTCATAAAGGATGAAGACCACGAGCAGGACCGCGCCAATAAGAATAGCCGGGCCAGCCATTCCGCCCCCGCCTTCGGCATTCATCGCAGTGAGGCCATAAGCCAGCGATCCGAAGGCAAGCGTTGCCAGGCCCGCGCCGCCGAGATCGAGGCTGCGCTTTTCGGTTGGCCGGTCGGCCGGGATCTTGGCCAAGAGCAGATAGATCGAGATCAGCCCGAGCGGCAGGTTGATGGCAAAGATGGCGCGCCAGATGCCGTTGCCGAAGGTGGTAAGGAAAAAGCCGCCAAGCACCGGGCCGAGCGCCGTCGTCAGCGCCGAAGCGGCCGCCCAGATGCCGATCGCCCGGCCGCGTTCCTTTTTCGGATAGGCTTTGGCGATGATGGCGAGGCTGCCCGGCACCATGATGGCGGCGCCAATGCCCTGGATTGCGCGGAAGGCGATCAGCATCGCCGGATTGGGCGCGACCGCGCAGGCCAGAGAAGCGACGATGAACAGCGCGATGCCGGCCACGAAGGCGCGCCGCAGACCGAAGCGGTCGCCGGCGGCACCCCCGGCCAGAATCAAAGCCGAGAGCGTCAGCGCATAGGCGTTGGAAATCCACTGTGCCTCGGCAAGGCTGGCGCCGAGATTGACGCGCAGCGCCGGCATGGCGATCGCCAGGATCGATCCGTCGATGAAACCCAGCGCTGAAGCAAGAATCGCGGCGACCAGCACGAATTTGCGCTGCGTCTGTGGGCAGAACGTGCCGTTCGCATGCTCGAGCGAATGCGAATCGGCAATGGTTTCATGCGTGGATGCCATAAACCCTGCTTAGCCCTCCAACAGGTGCACAACAACAGCCACAGGATCGCTCTTCTGGAAACCACGGGACACTGGCCGCATGGCGAGGTGGCGCCAATCCCGATGCAAATCGTGATTGGCGTGCTAGGATTTGACCAGAGCTTTGCCTGTATGCGCTAGGGGGGAACCATGAAGCGGCCGCTGGAACCGTCGGCGGAAGGACGCGGACGCATCGTCGGGATAACCGATGGCGTCTTCGCCATCGCGCTCACCTTGATCGTGTTGGAGATCAGAGTGCCCTTGCATGAGGCGGTGCATTCGGAGAGCGAGCTGCTCGCGGCGATCCTGGCGCTGGCGCCGCGTTTCCTGACCTATGCGCTGAGCTTCCTGACGCTGACCATCTTCTGGTTCGGCCAGCAGGCACAACACGGGCTGATCGCGAAGTCGGACCGGCGCCTCGCCACGCTCAACCTATGTTTTCTCGCCTTCATCGCGCTGTTGCCGTTCTCCACCGACCTTCTTGCCGATTTTCTCGAGTTCAGGGTCGCGGTGCTGGTCTACTGGCTGAACCTTTTGATGCTGGGCGCCTCGCTTTTCGCCAGTTGGTGGTATGCCGACAGGAATGGCATGATCGCCGAGGAGGTCGATGCGCAAACGCGGCACACCGTCTATCAACGTATTATCAGGGCGCAGATCTTGTGGGCAATCGGCGCGGCCCTTTGCCTGGTCGCGCCCTTGCTCAGCATCGGCTTCATCCTGGTGGCGCAGCTCATCTATGCCGCCGCGCCGCGCAGCTCACTGCTGCGCAACATCATCGGCTGAAGGCCCGCCGACAAACTCCACGGTAACGCCCGGCGACACCAGCTTGGCGAGCTCGCGCGCGTCCCAGTTGGTCAGGCGCACGCAGCCGTGGCTTTCGGTCTTGCCGATCTTGGACGGTTCGGGCGTGCCGTGTATGCCATAGGTCGGCTTGTCGAGCGCGATCCAGACCGAGCCGACCGGTCCGTTCGGGCCCGGCGGAACGGTGAGGATCTTGTCGTTCTCACCCTGCTTGAAGTTGATGTTCGGGTTGTAGGTGTAGTTCGGGTCGAGCGCGATGCGCGACACGGCGTGGATGCCGGTCGGCGACGGCGTATCCGCCGAGCCGATCGTGGCGGGATAGGCCGCGACCAGCTTGCCGCCGGCATCATAGGCATAGACTTCCTTCTTGGTCTTGTCGGCGACGATGCGCGCGACCGGTGTCGACACCAGTCTGCCGAAATTGGCGACCTTGATGATCGTGCCGGGGCGATTGAAATCGACGCCCTTGTTGGTCGCCTTCAGATAGTTCTCGTCCATGTGGAAGCGCTCGCCGAGCGCTTCGGTGACGGAGGTGTAGCACATGCAGTTGAGCTTGGCCTTCTGACTATAGTCCTCCGGGATCGAGGCGACGTAAGGGCCAGCCACGTCCTCGGACGTGATCGTGTAATTGGCAAAGGCATCGCCGCCGGATTGGGCGAGAGCCGCCTGGATGCCGACCGCGTCGGTCGATTTCAGGCTGGCGCCGTTGATCTGGTTGTAGGCGGCCAGAGCCTTGTCGACATTCGAGCCGAAGCGCCCGTCGATGACGCCTGGCGAAGCGCCACCGCGATCGAGCAGCACCTGCAGCGCCGCCACATCCTGGCGCGCGCCGAGCGACAGCGACGGATCGACGGTGGCCTTGCCGCCGGTGTCTGGAGGCGGCGAAGCCTGACTTTCAGGATCGGTCTGAAGTACCTCGCCCTGACCCGGCTGCGCCGGATCGATCGACGCCTCGTTCAGCGGCTGGCGCTTGATGGTGTTCGACCTCGGTGCCTCGGGATAAGTGGTGGCAGAGCCGTCATCATTATTGGGCGCCGGCGGATAGGCATCGACCGAGTTGTCGCCGTTGGGATCATATTCATCGGCGGGCGGAGGAATGACCCGGCCATTCTCTTCCAACTGACGGCGGCGGAAGCGGGCCATATCCTCCGGATTGTCGAGATAATAGCGGTCATCGTCTTCGGCCGGCACGCGGTCGAATTCCTGCTGGCGCTGGCGGCGCAGCGCCCGACGGTCGAATCGGCTGCCCGGCGGCTGGATAGCGATCACTTTGCCGGTGTCGGCATCGACAAGCACCCGGTTGCCCCTGGCGTCGTGATAAATGTCGATATTGCCGTCCTGCGCGAGCATCAGCGCGCTGTGCCGTGCGGGTCGGGCGCCTTGCGCGCCGTCCACGCTAAGCGCGGCGAACGCGCTGGAAGACACCAGCCCAGCGGCTAAAGCCGAAAGGGAAAAGATGGTGCGCAGCATGAAGATCAGGCTCTCCGGTCGACAGGGCTCCTGGTGGGCGAACCCTTCGCCAGCAAACCAGTTACCGAGACTAAGGTTCCAATATGAACCGGGCATGAAGATGGCGGCTTTCCGGCGCCTGAAGGAATATTAGCGAGAGCATGATCCCGAAAAGTGGGAACCGGTTTTCGGAAACGATCATGCTCCAGCAGAGAATTAGACAAGCCCCAGTTCCTTGCGTGCTTGCTTCGTCAGCTTGAGGACGACCAGGCGATGGCTTTCGCGCAGATAGTCCTTCAGCGCCGCATCATCCATGCTTTGGCTTGTCTGACGCTGGATCCATTTCATGCCGCGCGAAGCGAGATAAGGCGCCGGCCGGCAACCCGGCTGCTCCTTCAGCACGTCGAAGGCCATGTCGGAGCATTTGAAGGTGACGAACAGCTGCCCACCGGCGTTCCAGCCGCCTATGGCAAACACCTTGCCGCCGACCTTCCAGACATGAGCGCCACCCCACTGCACGACATAAGTCGTCTTGGGCAACGAGCCGCAGAAGTCGTTATAGTCGTCGAGTTGCATTCAATCCCCCTTTTCATCGGTCGGCAGTTTCAGCCGAGCTGCAACGTCCCTGCAAAAAGCAAAGCGCGCCGCATCAGTGTGATGCGACGCGCTTTCTCTCATTTCAATCGCCCCAAGATCAGGCGGCGGCTTCCGTCGCCACCACGCTTGGCTTCGAGCGGAAGTTCAGACGATCCGAGCCAGCGGTCACCTTGACAGACGAGCCGTCGAGGATTTCGCCAAGCAGGATCTTCTCCGCCAGCGGGTCTTGCAGTTCTTTCTGCATCACCCGCTTCAGCGGCCTTGCGCCATAGGCCGGATCGTAACCCTTGGAGGCTAGCCACTCGATCGCGTCATGATCGAGCGACAGCGTGATCTTGCGGTCGACAAGCAGGTTCTCCAGCCGCTTGAGCTGGATCTCGACGATGCGGTCCATATCTTGCCGGCGCAGCCGGTGGAACAGGATCACTTCGTCGACGCGGTTCAGGAACTCCGGCCGGAACGAGGCTTTCACCACGCCCATCACCTCGTCGCGCACGGCATCGACATCCTGGTCGTCGCCGAGATTGACCAGATATTCGGCGCCGAGGTTCGACGTCATGATGATCAGCGTGTTGCGGAAGTCGACCGTGCGGCCCTGGCCATCTGTCAGCCGGCCGTCGTCGAGCACCTGCAAAAGCACGTTGAACACATCGGGATGCGCCTTCTCGATCTCGTCGAACAGCACGACCTGATAGGGCCGGCGCCGCACCGCTTCGGTCAGCGCGCCACCTTCCTCATAGCCGACATAACCGGGAGGCGCGCCGATCAGCCGGGCGACCGAATGCTTCTCCATGAACTCCGACATGTCGATGCGCACCATGGCGCTGTCGTCATCGAACAGGAAGCTTGCCAGCGCTTTGGTCAGTTCGGTCTTGCCGACACCCGTCGGTCCGAGGAAGATAAACGAGCCGATCGGCCGGTTCGGATCCTGCAGTCCGGCGCGGGCACGCCGCACCGCCTTGGAAACGGCCTGCACCGCCTCGCCCTGGCCGACGACCCGCTTGCCGATCTCGTCTTCCATGCGCAACAGCTTGTCGCGCTCGCCCTGCAGCATCTTGTCGACCGGAATGCCGGTCCAGCGCGAGACGATATGGGCGACGTGGTCTGGCGTGACCACTTCCTCGACCATGCCGGCCTTGCCGTCCTGGGCCTCGGCTTCCTTGAGCTTCTTTTCCAGCTCCGGGATCTTGCCATAGGCAAGCTCGCCGGCGCGCTGGAATTCACCCTTGCGCTGGGCAATGGCAAGATCGTTGCGCGCCTCGTCGAGCTGCTTCTTCAAATCGGCGGCGAGCCCGAGCTTCTGCTTCTCGGCCTGCCACTTGGCGGTGATCTCAGTCGATTCCTCCTCGAGGCCGACGAGTTCCTTCTCCAGGCGGACAAGCCGGTCCTTCGAGGCATCATCCGTCTCGACCTTCAGCGCTTCGCGCTCGATCTTGAGTTGCATGATGCGGCGGTCGATCTCGTCCAGCGCCTCGGGCTTGGAATCGACCTGCATCCGCAGCCGAGACGCGGCTTCGTCGACCAGGTCGATCGCCTTGTCCGGCAGGAAGCGGTCGGCAATATAGCGGTTGGACAGCGTCGCCGCCGCAACAAGCGCCGAATCGGAGATGCGCACCTTGTGGTGCTGCTCGTACTTCTCCTTCAGGCCGCGCAGAATCGAGACGGTGTCCTCCACCGTCGGCTCGTCGACAAAGACGGGCTGGAAACGGCGGGCAAGGGCCGGATCCTTCTCGACGTGTTTTCTGTACTCATCGAGCGTGGTCGCGCCGACACAGTGCAGTTCGCCGCGCGCCAGCGCCGGCTTCAACAGGTTCGACGCATCCATGGCGCCGTCCGCCTTGCCGGCGCCGACCAGCGTGTGCATCTCGTCGATGAACAGGATGATGTTGCCGCTGGCCGACGTGACTTCGTTGAGCACGGCCTTCAGCCGCTCCTCGAACTCGCCGCGATATTTGGCGCCGGCAATCAGCGCGCCCATGTCGAGCGCCATCAGTTGCTTGTCCTTCAGCGATTCCGGCACGTCGCCATTGACGATGCGCAGCGCCAGGCCCTCGGCGATCGCCGTCTTGCCGACGCCCGGCTCGCCGATCAGCACCGGATTGTTCTTGGTCCGCCGCGACAGCACCTGGATGGTGCGGCGGATCTCGTCGTCGCGGCCAATCACGGGGTCGAGCTTGCCGGCACGCGCGTCGGCAGTGAGGTCGCGTGCGTATTTCTTCAACGCGTCATAGCCCTGCTCGGCATTGGCCGAATCGGCGGTGCGGCCCTTGCGGACATCGTTGATGACCTGGTTGAGCGCCTGCGCGGTGACACCGGCCTTGGTCAGGATGTCGGCGGTCTTGGCCGACTTCTCCATGGCCAAAGCCTGCAGCAGCCGCTCGACGGTGACGAAACTGTCGCCGGCTTTCTTGGCCAGATCCTCGGCGGTCGAGAACACTTTCGCCAGCGGCTGGGCGAGATAAAGCTGGCCGTTGCCGCCTTCGACCTTGGGCATGGCCTCGAGCGCTGTCTCGACACCGAGCTTGACGTCGCGGGCGCGCCCGCCGGCCCGCTCGATCAGCGATGCGGCGAGGCCCTCGTCGTCATCGACAAGCACCTTCAGCATATGCTCAGGCGTGAATTGCTGGTGGTTGCGCGAGAGCGCCATGGTCTGCGCGGACTGGATGAAGCCGCGCACGCGCTCCGAGTATTTTTCAAGATTCATTCTTTGTCTCCTTCCATCACCGGCCCGCTTTGCGGCACCGGATCAGATTGCGGTGACGGACCCGCTCTATCGAGCCGGGCCCCGTTCAGCGCAAATATGGTGCGGAGGCGGCAGGCTCTCAAGATATCCGGGCATCAGCGTCGCCATATTATTCCAACGGCGCACAAACAAAAACGGCGGAGAAATTTCTCCGCCGTTTGCAATGTCTGAAAGACGTCTGGATCAGTTGTTTGCGTCGACGATCACCGGTTCGTTCGGAGCCACCGGCTCGCTGGCGACCGGCGTCGGCGCGCTGGCGAGGGTCTCGCTCGCCCGCACCGGCTCTTCAGCGGGCTTTGATTCAACAGGCTTGGCGCCGCCGTCATCGCCATTGCCGCCTTCGGCCAGATTGTCCGGCGCCGAATTCTCCGACTGTTCGCCAGTGCTGGCCTGATCGGCATAGCCGCGCGGACGCCGAGGGCGCCGCGGGCGGCGGGCGCCATTGTCCATGGCTGCGGCTTCATTGAGCTCGGCCTGGGCGGCCAAAGCGGCCGGCGAGAAGCTGTCGAACTGCGGCGCCTGCTCCGGCACGGAACCGGCCTCGGTGGAACCCTCAGGCTGCGCCGGCGCTTCGTTATTGCGATTCTGGTCGAACTGCTGGCCGCTATTTTCGCCGCGCTGACCTTCGCCACGCTGGCCATTGTCGCCGCGTGGGCCATTCTGGCCATAACCACCGTTGCGGCGGTCACGATGCCGGTCGCGGCCATTGTTGTCGCGCTGGTTGTTGTCGCGCCGGTTGTTGTCGCGGCCATTTTCCTGGTTGTAGGCGAGTTCGGCCGGTGTGCCTTCGATCACGGGCTGCGGCCCGGAGCCGTTTGCCGCGGCCGGAGCCTCGCCACCGTTGTTGTTGCCGGCATTGTCGAACTCGTCGCGATCCTCATCAAGATCGTCATCGAAATCGTCACGGTTCTGTTGGGCGTTCTGGATCGGCATCTGCGCCTGCGCGGCGGCAATGATGCGATTGTAGTGTTCAGCGTGCTGGAGATAGTTCTCCGCCATGACCCGGTCGCCGGAGCTTTGCGCATCGCGGGCCAGAGTGGCGTATTTTTCGGCGATCTGCTGAGCTGACCCCCGGATCTTCACATCCGGGCCGTTGCTCTCGTAGCTGCGCGTCAGGGGATTTGGTCCCTTGCGGTTGTTGTTATTGTTGTTGCCACCGCCGCCGCCATTGTTGTTACGACCGCGCATGCGCCTATTCTGCTGTTGTGGCCTCATTCGACTCTCTTCAATGTGAAATTTTCAAAAAACTGTTCGCGAACGGTGGCGCTCATCCGGCCAGCCGCTTCGTCTTCTCACCGGCGTTCGCCCGCATCGATTGCGTTGGCGCCACGTGCCATCCTGTTCCGGTTACATCACTTGCCGGACGATTCCCGCACGAAGCTTGGGCGTCGTTGGCGCAAGGAGGCAGCTATTTCCAAGGAAAACCGAATCGCTGGGAGCACTGCCTGCTTCGTCTCATCCGGTTGAGCGGGACCCTAACTGCATTCATTAGCATTGCCAAGCTGTTTTTTCGCACTGCATCAGGGCTTTCCACGCTCAAACACCAGAACCCTGTCGTTATCGCCGAGGTCGCGATGCGCCCCGGCTAAGCTATAGCCGGCTGCCGTGAACAACCCGGTTACTTCGTTTTTCTGTGTGTGGCCGATCTCGACCGCTACCTTGCCTTGTATTTCCAGGAATCTTTCCGCTTCTGCGGCAATGACCCTGTAGGGGTCCAAACCATCCACACCGCCATTCAAGGCCCGGTGCGGGTCGAAATCGCGGACCTCGTCCTGCAGATTTCCAATGTCTCGACCACGTATATAGGGAGGGTTCGAGGCAATTACATGGTATCGACCCGAAACTTTGTCGAACCAGTTGGAATTCAAGGCTTTGAAGCGCCCGCCGAGCCCCAATTCCGCGGCGTTGCGGGCGGCAGTCGCCAGCGCATCGAGCGAAATGTCGACGCCTGTCGCGGTCGCCGCCGGAACGGCGTTGAGCAGCGCCAGTGCTATGGCGCCGGTGCCTGTTCCGAGATCGAGAATGCGGCATTCGCCCAACCGACCGGCTGTCGCCTTGGCGAAAGGCAGGATTGCGTCGACCAGCGTCTCGGTGTCGGGTCGCGGCTCCAGCGTCTCCGGCGACAGCGACAGGCGCAAGCCGTAAAACTCCCGGTAGCCGAGGATGCGGTGGACCGGCTCGCCCGCGACGCGACGTCTCAGGGCCGATTCGATTGCCGCAAGCGCGAAGGAATCGACTGTTTGGCCGGGTTCGGCGATCGCCTCGGTGCGGGTTGTGCCGGAGAAATGTTCGACGATCAGCCGGGAATCGAGCGCGGGATCGGCGATACCGCGAGCGGCCAGGCGCTCCCTTGCCGCCCTCAGCAGCGACCCGAGCGCGGCGGGCAGTTGATCAGCCATCGACGCCCATGTCGGCGAGCAGCTTCGACTGATGGTCGGCAATCAGCGCGTCGATCACCTCGTCGAGCTCGCCCATCATCACCCGGTCGAGCTTGTAGAGGGTGAGGTTGATGCGGTGGTCGGTAACGCGTCCCTGCGGGAAGTTGTAGGTGCGGATGCGCTCCGAGCGGTCGCCCGAGCCGACCTGCGATTTGCGCGATTCCGAACGCTCCTCATCCGCCCGGCTGCGCTCCATGTCATAAAGCCTGGCGCGCAGGATCTGCATGGCCTTTGCCCGGTTCTGATGCTGCGACTTCTCCGCCTGAACCACCATGATACCGGTCGGCAAATGGGTGATGCGCACCGCCGAATCGGTGGTGTTGACGTGCTGGCCGCCGGAACCCGAAGCGCGCATCGTGTCGATGCGGATATCCTCCGCCCGGATCTCGATGTCGACCTCTTCGGCCTCCGGCAACACGGCAACCGTGGCGGCTGACGTGTGGATGCGTCCGCTGGCTTCGGTCGCCGGGACGCGCTGCACACGATGCACGCCGGACTCGAATTTCAAATGGGCAAAGACGCCTTTGCCCGAAATGGTCGCGATGATTTCCTTGAAGCCGCCGGCATCGCCGTCGCTGGCCGATACAGTTTCGAACCGCCAGCCGCGTTCGGCGGCGTAGCGCTCATACATGCGAAACAGGTCGCCGGCGAAAAGCGCTGCCTCGTCACCGCCGGTGCCGGCGCGGATTTCCAGGATGGCGTTCTTGTCGTCGGCGGCATCCCTTGGGAGCAGCAGAATCTGGATGTCCTTCTGCAGGGCATCGATGCGGTCTTCCACGCCTGGCAAGTCGGCCTCGGCCAGCGCTCGCATCTCGGCGTCGGTGCCCTTGTCGGCAAGCATCGCTTCGAGATCGGCCTGCTCATGTTCTGCCGAACGCAATTCCCGGACTTTGGCCACCATGTCCTGCAGTTCGGCATATTCCGACGCCATCTTGACATAGGCATCGGCCGCCGGCCCGGCCGACATCTGCGCTTCGAGCATCTCGAAACGCTTGACGACTTGATCCATACGTTCGCGGGGAAGGTTGATCATGGCCTTGGAACTTTGATGCAATTCACGTCAGGGCGAGTCGAAAATGGCGAGTTTCGAGAACGGAGCGGAATGTACATTTAGGCATATGAGCACCGGAAGCGCAGAAAATCGCCATTTGCAGACCGCCCTCACGTGAATCTAGAGCGGAATGGAACGATCGTCGGCAAAGGCCTGCAGCAGCGCGCGCATCGGCAGCCTTTGGCTCGGCGCCATCAAATTGTCGTCGAAGAAGCTCTGCAGCTCCTGCAGCGGAAGTTCCGTCAACATGGCCTTGACCGGGCCGATGGAGGCGGGCGACATCGAGATCGAGCGGAAACCGAGGCCGATCAGCGCCATCGCGGATATGGGTTTTCCGGCGAGCTCGCCGCAAAGCGTCACGGGCGTGTGGTTGCGGTCGCCGGCATCGGCGATCATTTTCAGCACGCGCAGGAACGGTGTCGACAGATTGTCGAAACGGTCGGCAAGCTGCGTGTTGCCGCGGTCGACCGCCATGACGAATTGGAACAGGTCGTTGGAACCGACCGAAACGAAATCCACCGCTTTCATCAGCTCGTCGAGCTGGAACAAGAGCGACGGCACTTCCAGCATCGCTCCGAGCTTGAGGCTGGTCGGCAGGTGATGGGCAAAGCGTGACAGATGCCGGACCTCGCGATCGATGATCTCGCGCGCCTGCGCGATCTCGCCGAGCTCCGTCACCATCGGCAGCATCAGCTTCAGCTCGCGGCCGCCGCAAGCTTTGAGCAGCGCCCGGATCTGCGTTCTGAGCAGGCCAGGACGGTCAAGCGTCAGCCGGATTGCCCGCCAGCCGAGCGCCGGGTTCTCTTCCTGGATCGCGCCTTTGAAATAGGGCAGCACCTTGTCGCCGCCGATATCGATGGTGCGGAAGGTGACGGGCTTGTCACGCGCCGCGTCGAGCACGTCACGGTAGAGCCGCTCCTGCGCCTCGGCGCGAGGAAAGGTCGAGGCGACCATGAACTGCAATTCGGTGCGGAAGAGCCCGATGCCCGCCGCGCCCGACTCCGCAAGCTGCGGCAAGTCGACCGCGAGGCCGGCGTTCATCAGGAGATCGACGGCAATGCCATCCTTGGTCAGCGACGGCTTCTTGCGCAGCTCGCGATAGGTTTCCTGCCGCCGCGCCCTGAAGCGGACCTTTTCGGCATAGGCGGCCTCAAGGTCGGACTGCGGCCGCAGGTGGATCGTGCCTTCCTCGCCATCGACGATGATGGCATCGCCGTTTTCCGCCATCGAAACGGCGCCCTTCATCTGGCCGGCGACGGGGATGCCCATGGCGCGC
This sequence comes from Mesorhizobium sp. RCC_202, assembly GCF_041355295.1. Classification (NCBI taxonomy): domain Bacteria; kingdom Pseudomonadati; phylum Pseudomonadota; class Alphaproteobacteria; order Hyphomicrobiales; family Phyllobacteriaceae; genus Mesorhizobium; species Mesorhizobium sp. RCC_202. The sequence goes on along the minus strand of NZ_JBFUPO010000021.1, from coordinate 20,515 downwards.
GCGACGATGACGACATGGCTGGTGGCGGCGCCATCCTCCAGCACCAGGCCGCGCAACTTGTCGCGCGGATAGTCGAGCAGTTCGGCCGCGCCCATCGAGCGGGCGACGATGATGGCATCCTTGGGCAACGAGGCCGCGACATCCTCCGGCCCACGCCCCATCAGCTGCCGCAGCAGCCGGTTGGCGAGGTCGTCGAAATCGCTCATCCGCTCGCGCAAATAAGGGTCCGTCATGTGCAGCATGCGGGCGCGCATGTCGCTCTGGACTTTTTCGACCGCCGCTTCCGCCGTCAGGCCGTTACGGATTGCCTCTTCCAGGCGCCGCACCCAGCCGCGATCGTTGGCGAACATGCGATAGGCTTCGAGCACCTCGCGATGCTCGCCCTCGAAGGCGACGTCACGGCGCTCCAGCATGTCGTCGATCGAGAGCCTGAGCGAGCCGAGCGAGTGGTCGAGTCGGCGCACCTCCTCCTCGCTGTCCTCGTTGAACAGATTGGTGACGACGATGCGCGGCTCGTGCAGCACGACATGGCCAAGACCGACGCCATCGTTGAAGGAAAGACCGGTGAAGCTCACCGGGCGGCGCAGGTCGAGCTCCAGCCCCGGCCGGGTCAGCCGCGCCAGATCGCCGGTGGCGATCATCTCGGCGATGACCATCGCCGTGGTTTCCAGCGCCTCGACCTCGTCGTCGCGATAATGACGCTTGGTCTTGTTCTGGACGACCAGGACGCCAAGCGTGCGGCCTGCCCTGAGCACCGGCACGCCGAGGAAGGAGCTGTAGATCTCCTCGCCTGTTTCAGGCAGGTAGGCGAAGGCCGGGTGTTCCTGCGCGTTGGAGAGGTTGAGCGGCCGCGCGCTGGCCGCGATGGTGCCGACCAGACCTTGCCCGAGCCGCAACTGCGACAAATGGACAGCGTTCGGGTTCAGACCCTCGGTGGCGTAGAGCTCGAGCACCGAATCGGCGCGCAGCACATAGAGCGAGCAGACTTCGGCGACCATGTTGGAGGCGATGTCGCGCACGATCCGGTCAAGCCGCTCCTGCGGCTCCAGCGGCTCCTGCATGAGCTCGCGGAGCCGTTTCAGCAGAACGCGCGGGCCACTGGCCGTATCACGCATCGCGGCTTCTTCTCCAATGGGTACCGAGCCCGCCGCAGTTTCTCCTGCGGCCGGCGCTCACGCAACAACGAACTCTTTTCTTGCTACTGCTTATCCAGACCGTAGACGGAATGCAAAGTGCGAACCGCAAGTTCGGTATAGGGACCGTCGATCAGTATCGAAATTTTGATCTCGGAGGTGGTGATGGCGCGGATGTTGATCGCCTTGTCGGCCAGCGCCTTGAACGCGGTGGCGGCAACGCCGGCATGGCTGCGCATGCCGATGCCGATCACCGAAACCTTCGACATGCCGGCTTCCGACTGCACCACGTCATAGCCGACATCGGCTTTCAGGCGATCGAGCACGGCCAGCGCCTTGTCGACATCGCCGGAGGGCACCGTAAAGGTCATGTCGGTGAATTTGCCGTCCTCCGAGATGTTCTGGACGATCATGTCGACATTGATGTTGGCCTCGGCCAGCGGGCCGAAAATGCCGGCGGCAACGCCTGGACGGTCGCCGACGCGGCGCAGGGAAATCTGCGCTTCGTCCTTGGCGTAGGCAATTCCGGTGACGACCTGCTGTTCCACGATCTCTTCCTCGTCGCAAATGAGCGTTCCGGGCGGATTGAGCAAATCCCCCATTCCGGGCGCATCGGGATCGTCGAAGGACGACCGCACGAAGGTGCGCACCCTGTGTACCATGGCAAGCTCGACCGAGCGCACTTGCAGCACCTTGGCGCCGAGCGAGGCCATTTCGAGCATTTCCTCGAAGGAAATCTTGGCCAGCCGGCGCGCCTTCGGCTCGATACGCGGATCGGTCGTGTAGACGCCATCGACATCGGTGTAGATGTCGCAGCGGTCGGCCTTGACCGCGGCCGCTATCGCCACGGCGCTGGTGTCGGAGCCGCCGCGGCCGAGCGTCGCGATGCGGTTGTCCGGGCCGATGCCCTGGAAACCGGCGATCACCGCGACCTGGCCCTCGCCGAAGCGCTTGATCAGGAAGGCGCCGTCGATATCGAGGATGCGCGCCGCGCCATGCGCGTTGTCGGTCTTGATCGGGATCTGCCAGCCCTGCCAGGAGCGCGCATGGATGCCCATATTCTGCAGCGTGATCGCCAAAAGGCCGGCGGTAACCTGCTCGCCCGAGGCGACGACGGCATCGTACTCGCGCGCATCGTGCATAGGCGAAGCCTCGCGCGTCCAGCCGACCAGCTCATTGGTCTTGCCGGCCATGGCCGAGACCACCACCGCAACATCGTGACCAGCATCGACCTCGCGTTTGACATGCCGCGCCACATTGCGGATGCGGGCGATGTCGGCGACCGAGGTTCCGCCGAATTTCATCACGATACGCGCCATGGAAGCGAAATGCCTTTGACTGAAGCCGGCTTCTCGCCGGAAACGGAAGGAAGCGCCCGGCAAAGCCGAGCGCGGAAATGCGCGGCCTCCTTAGCCAAAACGGCAAGGCTTCGCAAGCGAGCCGCGCCATGACCGGCCCGGCACCGACCATCCTGACAGATTCCCGTCATCGATCATGCGATAAAGCGGCCATAACCACCGCTTGGAGATTCGCATGACCGAGACCCTGGAAATCGTCACTTTCCGCCTCAAACCGAGCACCGAGGCCGGCTTTGTCGCCAACAACGGGGTGATGACGGACTGGCTTGCCCGGCAGCCGGGCTTTCTCAGCCGCCATCTCGGCAAGCGCGATGACAGCACCTGGGTCGACGTTTTGCGCTGGCAAAGCATGAAACAGGCCCAGGCCGCGGCAGACCGCATCATGGCCGAGATCGGCGACAGCGAGGCGCTGCAGGCGATCGATCCCGCGACGATCGACATGCGGCACGCCGAAGTCGTGCTTGCTGGTTAGGCGACACCAGTCAGGCCTGACCTGTCCTTTTATCGGCTTTGGAACTGTCCCAGTCCGGATCGGCCTTGCCCAATCCGGCCACGACCCGGTCGCGCCCATCCGCCTTTGCCTGATAGAGCGAACGATCGGCGGCGTTGACGATTTCGACCCATGACGCGCCAAGTTCCGGGAAGGCGGAGACGCCGAAAGATGCGGTGACGGTGCCCAATGTGCGCCCGCGATGCGTCAGATGCAGTTGCCTGATCGCCTTGCGCAGCGCCTCGGCGCGCTCGGCGGCATCGGCCAGCGACGTCGCCGGCAGCATCAGCGCGAACTCCTCACCGCCATAGCGCGACACCACATCGCTTTCCCGGGCGTGGTCGAGCAGCGTGCTGGCGACCTGCTTGAGCACGAGATCGCCCGCCTCGTGCCCGAATGTGTCGTTGAACTGCTTGAAATGGTCGACGTCGAGCATGATCATCGCCATCGGCTGCCCCGAACGCTCCATGCGCCGCAGTTCGCGACCGCTGGTCTCCTCCAGATAGCGCCGGTTGTAGAGCCCGGTATTGGGATCGCGGATCGATTGCTGACGCAGCGTTTCGCGCAGGCGCAGATTGGCGAGCGCCAGGGCCAGCGTGTCGACGACGCCGCGCAGGACCTGCTGCCGCGCGGCGAGCCAATCGGGAGTATCGGCGGCATTCGGCTCGCAAAGATGCACGATGCCGAGCGTTTCGCCCTGTGCCGCCAGCGGCATGCAGACATAGCCGCGGCCGCCATTCTCGGTGACATGGTTGCAGCGGGGCGTCAGCATGCCTGGGCCGGCGACATGCTGCTGGCCGCGGCGCAGCGCCCAGCAATCCTCGGGCGCGAACTGCCCGACGCTCGAACGGATTTCGCCCCAATGCGCCGTCTCCTCGACCAGATTGCGCGAGGCGCTGGTCAGATGCACCGTGCCGCTCAAGCCGTCGAAAAAATCCGGCATGGCCGAGCCGACGACCGAGAATGCCTCCTGGAAGGTGACGCAGGCCTGAAGCAGCTCGCCGAGCTTGACCAGCCGGTTGGTGGCCTGCGATGTCTCGCGCAGCTCTTGGTTGAGCACCGCCAGTTCCTCGGCGCGGTCGTTCACCGCCCGCTCGGCGCTGCGCAGTTCGCTGATGTCGCTCAGCGTCAGCACGACGCCGCCACCGGCGCGGTTGAGCGGATTGCAGCTTGCCACCACCGGCAGCTGCGATCCGTCAGGCTTTACCAACCGGATCTCGGCTTGATGCCGGCGTCCGGTGGCAAGCGCCAGCTCGACCGGCGTCGCGCCCGGCGCCAGCCTGTCTCCCGAATTTGCCCGCATCTCCAGGACCGAGCGCCAGTCCTGCCCCTTGATCTTGCTGTTGTGCCGTCCGGCAATGTCGGCGGCGGCCGGGTTGGCCGACACGATGCGCCCCTCGGCGTCGATGACGATGATGCCTTCGGCGACGGTGCGCACGATGTCTTCGATGTAAGCCTTCTGATCGACTAGCTGCCGGCGCGAGGTTTCGAGGTCGCTCGCCATGCCATCGAACCCTTTTGCCAATTGCCCGAACTCGTCCCTCGAAGCGCCGCCGATGCGGGCGCCGGCGTCGCCGCGCGCCAGAGCCTCGATACCGCGGTTGAGGCCCGAAAGCCCGGCGCCGAAACGGCTGAGCAGCAGGAGCGCGGAAAGCGCGGCAATCAACATGGCGGCGGCGGTCGACAGACCGACCAGCCAGATCATGGCGTTGGTGCGGTTCTGCGCGGCATGCAGCAAGGGCGTGTATTCGAAAAGCACGACGCCGACGACCTTGCCGGGCGCATCCTCGATCGGCACCGCGATAAGATTGATCGGATCGACCACATCGGCGCTGTCCTCGACGAAGGCGCGCGGCTGGCCGTCGTCCAGCACGTGGCGGATTTCGTCGCCGCGATCATGATCGAACGGCTTGCCGACATTCTCTTCCTCGCCCGGTATATCGGCGAGGATGGTCTTGTCCCGGCCGATAACGACGAGATCGCGTTTCGAGCCGCTGTGCTGCAAGGCGACGAAATCCCGCAGCGCGCCCGGCCTCGCGAACAAGGACCTTGGCATGTCAGAAGCTTTGAAGGCGATGGCTTCGGCGAGCTGCCGACCCACGCTTGCCGCGTCGGCAACAGCTGCTGTCCTGGTTTGCGAGATTTGCAAAACGATTGCGATCGCGCCGACGAGACCAATCAAGACCGCGGCGCTCAAAAACGTGGCAATGATCTGGGTTTTGATTCGCACCAGGCCGTCCCGATACTCAGACCGGCAATGTATATGCCAAACCGCGGTCGCGCCCCGGCAAACCGTCAGCCCGGTAAATCGGACGTTAAGGGATCGATGCGTCGGCGCTTCGCCACAGGCCGGGATAGTCGACAACGAAGCCAGCGGCCGACACCTCCAGCACGGCATCGTAGCCGAACATAGGCGCGGCATAGGCATAGCGCCGTTCGTCAATCCGCCGGTAGGTCTGGTCGAGACGCATCAGCTTGAGTTCCGGAAAGGCCAGATAGGCTGCCGGAGCAGGGGTCGACGCGCCGACAGCGAGGTCGAAGCGGCGGATCGCCACGAGGTTCGTGGCCGGCGTGAAGCCGAGGTCTACGTCGACAAGTCCGGCGACCGCCGCCTGCGCCGCGCCATTCAGCATCCATTGGCCGTCGTCGAGCCGTTCGACCTCGTAGCGCAGGGTTTGCGCGCCGAGAAAGCCGTCGACGCGCGCTGAGCGCGTGCGCCAGCCGGCGTCGCAATCCACCGCGTAGGCAAGGCTGCATGGCTGGTCGTCCTGCAGGAAGAGCGCATGTCCCTCAAGCCGCCAACCGTTGTCGGTTGCGCAAAGCAGGCAGGCGTCGTGGCCTTCGAGATCGAGACGGCGCCAGAGGATCGAGGGTTGCATGATCGCATTCCTTTTTCGACAACATGCCCTCCCTTTCGCGCGATGTCGCAAAGCCGTTTCAGCGCCGGTGCAATCAAGCTGCCATGTGCTGACAAAGATGGGCGTGCGGCGGCAGCCGCAAAAACCTGCCTTGACTTTCGCTGCTTGGGACCCGACTTCCTAGCGTTCTTTGTCTTCCCCACGGCCGAGGAGACCCGCCCATGCCAGAGCCCCGCCGATCGACCATCGATGCCGGAGAAGTCGAGCGCTTCTCCGCCCTTGCCGCCGAATGGTGGAACCCGAACGGCAAGTTCCGGCCGCTGCACAAATTCAATCCGGTGCGGCTTGCCTATATCCGTGACCAGGTGGCGGCGCGCTTCGGCCGCGATCCGCGCGCGGCCCGGCCTTTCGAGGGGCTGCGCTTCCTCGACATCGGCTGCGGCGGCGGGCTGCTGTGCGAGCCGATGGCCAGGCTCGGCGCCGAAGTGGTCGGCGCCGACGCTTCGGCCACCAACATCGAGGTCGCCAAGCTGCATGCCGCGGAATCCGGGGTCAGCATAGACTATCGCGCCACCACCGCCGAGGCGCTGGCCGATGCCGGCGAGGCCTTCGACGTGATCCTCAACATGGAAGTCGTCGAGCATGTCGCCGATGTCGACCTGTTCGTCGCCAAATGCGGCGAGATGGTGCGTCCCGGCGGCATCATGTTCGTGGCCACTATCAACCGCACGCTGAAGGCGCTTGGGCTTGCCATCATCGGCGCCGAGTACGTCCTGCGCTGGCTGCCGCGCGGCACCCACCAATTTGGCAAGCTGGTGCGCCCTGAAGAGCTGGCGAAGGCGCTGGGTGCTGCCGGGCTCACCGTCATCGACCGCACCGGCGTCATTTATCATCCGTTGGCCGACCGCTGGCAGAAGTCCAGAGACATGGACGTCAACTATATGGTGTTGGCGGAAAAGGGATCGGTCTGATCGCTCTTTCTGCAAGCTTGCCCAAGGGACTGTTGAGATTCATCTGAATATCGCCGCCACCTAGGCATCCAGCGGCCGATAGCCGCCCCGCCAATAGATCAGCGCCTGGCCGGCATCCTTGGTTCGGACCGCTTCGACCGAGCCGATGACGATGGAGTGCGTGCCACGGTCGATCATCTCGTCAAGGCTGCAATCGAAGGCGGCGACAGCATCGGCCAGCAACGCAGCACCCGTCTTCAGCGTCGTCCATTCGGCACCTTCATAGCGGTCCTTGCCCTTGATGCCGCCGAAGCCGGAGAAACGCTCGGCGACGGCCTGATGCTGGGGGCCGAGCGAGTTGACGCCGAAATGCCGGTAGCGCTCGATCACCGGCCAGGTCGACGACGAGCGGTTGACGCAGGCGATCACCTTCGGCGGCTCCGCCGACAGCGACACGACCGAGATGACGACCAGGCCGGAGCGATCATCGCCGACGCCCGCGGTAATCACGCTGACATTGCCGACGATGAGCCGCATGGCCGCACGGAAGTCGGCAACGCTGACCGGGCCTTCTGTCGACATCGCTTCCTCCTGTTGCGCCGGCCGGCACGCTGCGTGGCGGGTACGCGATGCGACACCATCCTATTCGAGAATAGGAAGCTCCCTGTCTCGAGGACAGAGGAATTGCTTGGCCCAGGCTACAAAAACCGTCGGCTTGAAAGGCGCAAGACCAAAGGACTCACGCTGCCTGGCGTTGCGCTTTCACACTGACCTGGCTTTGCGCCTTGGTGGTGATGAACACGCCGGCGGTGATGATGGCGGCGCCTGCCCAAGTCAGCAGCTGATAGTGCTCGCCAAGGAAGAGCGTGCCGGCGAACAGCCCGACGGCCGCCGCGACGTAACCGATCTGGCTGAGATAGACCGGGCCGCCGACCGCCTGCAGGCGGAAGAAGAAGGCAAACATCGCCGAGGCCGAGGCAACTTGCGCGATGACCACCAGCGGCACGCCGGCGAGCGGAGCGAAGGCGTGCCAGCCCAACAGCGTCAGAATGCCAATGAGGAGCAGCGTGGCCGACGCCAAATGGCTGCCGACGGCGAGTTCGATCGGCCCGGTGCCTTCCGGCCAGTCGACGGTGCGGTAGATGTTGCCAGCGGCCAGGCTGACCGGGATCAGCAGGCCGATCGCCACCCAGAAATAATCGGCCGGCTGGCCCGCCTCGCCACGTGTAAACGCGACCATCACGGCGCCGACGAAGCCGACGGCGATACCGACGACGCCGAGCAGATTGGGCCGCCTGACGCCGAGCAGGATCGAGAACACCAGGGTCACGACAGGCGACAAGGTGAACATGATGCCGGTGTAACCGGCGCCGAGATGCGGGATGGCGGAAAACATCAAGAGATTGGGGATCGCGTAGGAAATCGCCGCCGTGATGAAGAAATAGCGCAGTTTGTGCGGCGTCAGCCGTACGCGTTCGCCGCGCAGCAACAGCGCCAGCGACAGCACGCCGCCGGCGCCAAGCGAGATGACGAAAGCCCAGACCATGGCCGGTACGCCAACGGCGGACGCTAGCTTGCCGAAAGGCAGCGTCATGCCAAGCAGCCCGCCCGTCACCACCAAAAGGCCAATCGCCGAATCCCAGAGAAATTTCATCAGTCGTCCCCTGCAGCCGCCTTGGCCATCATCCTGTCTTGAGGTAACATAATAGAACGATTCTTTACGTCAAGATACTTTTGGGTGAGATATATGGATCGCGCGGCAAAAGCTCTCGAACAGTGGCGCCGGGAACGGCCGGACCTCGACGTGTCGCCAATGGGCGTCATCGGGCGCCTGAACGAGGTTTCGACAATCATTATGCGCGATCGGTTGACGCCCGTTTTTGCGCGCTTCGGGCTGCAGGCCGGGGAATTCGACGTGCTGGCGACATTGCGGCGCTCCGGCGCCCCTTTCGCGCTGACGCCGACCGACCTTTACGAGGCGACGATGGTCACCTCCGGCGCCATGACCGCCCGGCTCGACCGGCTGGAAAAGGCCGGCCTGATCCAGCGCGCGCCGCATCCGAGCGACCGGCGTGGCATCGTCGTCCAGCTCACCGCCAAAGGGCTGGCGCTGGTCGACGAAGCGCTTGCCGCCCATGTCGCCAATGAGCACGCAATTCTTGCCGGCCTGACCGCTGCAGAGCGGGAGACACTGGCAGATCTGCTCGCCAAGCTGATCGACAGTATGGGTTAGAGCAATTCCAGGAAAAGTGTGAGCGGTTTTCCGTCCGGAATTGCGTCAAAACAAAGAGTTAGAGTGCTTCGCCGTTTCCATGAAACGGTGAAACGCTCTAGCCCATCAAACTGTTTCGACGTGCCGTCGAACTCAGTTCCGGTCCTCCGGGAAATTCGGGATCGGCATGAACTCGACGCCGTCCTCGGCCAGGCTTTGCGCCTCTTCCGGCGTCGCCTCGCCATAGATGCCGCGCTGATCGGTCTCGCCGAAATGGATCTTGCGCGCTTCCTCGGCGAATTTGTCGCCGACATAGTCGGCGTTCTCGCGCACCTTCTCAGCCAGCGCCTTGAGCTGCGCCAATGCCTGCTTTTGCGCCTCGCCCATGGCCAAGGCGACCTTCTCCTGCTTGCGCGAGGTCGAGACGGCCGGCGCCATCAGCGCCTTCTCGACCTTGTGCGAGCCGCAGCTCGGGCAGTCGACGAAGCCGCGCTTTTTCTGGCTGTCGAAGTCGTCATTGCCGCGGAACCAGGCCTCGAACTCGTGCTCGTGTTCGCAGATCAGGGAAAAGCGGATCAAGAGGCTGCACCTCTGAGACGCGTCGCCTCGCCGGCATTGACGGCAAAGTCGCGCGCATTCTTGAGGTTGGGGATTTTTCTGCGCGCCGCGGGCGATTGCGCCGGGTCGATCTCGGCGATGATCACCCCGGGTTCGTTGTGCGGCGCCTCTGCGATGATGTGGCCCCACGGATCGACGATCAGCGAATGGCCATAGGTCTCGCGCCCGTCCTCGTGCAGTCCGCCTTGCGCCGCGGCGATGACATAGGCGCCGTTCTCGATGGCGCGGGCGCGCAAGAGCACATGCCAATGCGCCTCGCCGGTCTGGCGCGTGAAGGCGGCGGGCACCGTCAGCACATTGGCCCCGGCCATCGACTCGGCGCGGAACAGTTGCGGAAAGCGCAGGTCGTAGCACACGGCAAAACCCAGTCGCGCTCCCAGGATATCGGCTACCACTGCTTCCGTTCCCGGCTCGTAGGAGGCGGATTCGCGCCAGCTCTCGCCATTGTCGAGATCGACGTCGAACATATGGATCTTGTCGTAACCGGCGACTACGGAGCCATCGGGCGCGAACAGGAAGGCGCGGTTGGCGAGCTTGCCGTCGGCGCGCAGGATCGCCGTCGAGCCGATATGCAGATGAATGCCGAGTTCCTTTGCGAGCCTGCGCGCAGTCGCGACGACGACGTCCTTGTCCTCGGTGGCGAAGACTGCGGCCTGCTTGTCGCGGATGAGCGCGCCGGTCATTTCCGGTGTCTGCACATAGGTCGCACCCTGGCCCGCGGCCTGGCGCACCAGCAACTCCATGTCGGCGGCGTTGCGCTCCGGGCTGGTGCCCGAACGCATTTGAACGGCGGCGGCCTTGAAAGGTCCCATTGTTATCTCCCGTTGGCGAGCAGCAGATCGAGCCGGCCCTGCGACTCCAGGTCATGGAGGTCGTCGCAGCCGCCGACATGCGTGTCGCCGATGAAAATCTGCGGAAAGGTGGTTCGCCCACGCGCCCGCGACATCATTTCCTGGCGCAGTTCCGGCGAGAACGAGGCATCGTGCTCGGTATAGGTTACACCCTTGCGGTCGAGCAGCCGCTTGGCGGCCGTGCAGTAACCACACATCATACGGGTATAAATCGTCACATCGACCATCGGTCGGCAATCCTGCCTGTGCATGCCGCCGAATGGGTGAGCGAAAACGACATGCAGCTGAACAACAACTTCAACCTATATAGTCACGGACTCATCGGCCCGGAAGTCCCCCGGCAGGACACGTGCGAAGGTAAGCACGTCGACCGCCCCGGCGCCGCCCTTTTTCAGCGCTTTGGCGAGGGCTCGCACGGTGGCGCCCGTGGTGTAGACATCGTCGATGACGAGCACGCGGCGGCCGGCGATCTCGATCTCGGCTTCCGGCGAAACACGGAAAGCGGCGCGCACATTCTCCTCGCGCTCATGCCGTTCCAGTCCCACCTGCTGGCGCGTCAGCTTCACGCGCCGCACCGCGGACGGCGAGAACGGCAGGTCGCCGAGCTTCGAAACCGCCCGCGCCAACTCGGCCGACTGGTTGAACTGCCGGCGAAAGAAGCGTCGCCAGTGCAGTGGCACCGGCACGACCACATCGGCTTCCGCAATCAGTTCGGCGCCGGCGCGCATCATCCAGCGCGCCATCCACGGCGCGAGGTCGGTGCGGTCCTGGTATTTCAGCCCCTGGACCATCTGCCGGGCGACACCGGAATAGACGACAGCGGCCCGTGCCCGCTCGAAAGGCGGCGGATCGGCGATCGCCTCGGCGCAGAGAAAGCCCTCGCCCATGTCATGCGTGAAAGGCGTGCCCATCACCGGACACCAGGGTTTCTCCAGGAGCCGGAGCTTCGGCCAGCAGGCGCCGCAGAGCACGCCGGGCTGCGACACATGGCGCCGGCAGCCGGCGCAGACTGGCGGAAACAACAGGCGAGCCGGCCAGCTCAGCGCCTGCCGCGTCATCTCCTTCAGCGCGATGGTCTTGATCTTGGGCACCGGATCGGCCACGTGAATGAAACCCCGCGCCAGCATAACACCAATGCGGCAGGCGCGGACAACAGGAACCCACGCCGTGCAGTCCTTGATCGACACTGAGCTCTGGCTTGCGCACAAGCGTCGGGCGCTTGCCCGCCCCGTCGAGGGCGCCGATTTCCTGATGCGCCGGACAGCCGACGACCTCGCCGACAGGCTGGGCGCCGTCGAGCGGCGGTTCGGCAAAGCGGCGACGCTGTTCTGTCAAACCCCTGCGGCGGCGGAAGTGCTCGCGGCGAGCGGCAAGGTGACCGAAATCGTGCGCGTCGAGGCGGACGGGACGTTTCTGGCCGGTGCAGCGGGCATCGTGACGCCGCCGGAGACAGTGCCATTCGAGGCCGAAAGCCTCGATCTCGTCGTGTCCTTGCTTTCGCTGCAAGCCATGAACGACATTCCCGGCGTTCTCGCGCAAATCCGCCGGGTGCTGAAACCCGACGGCCTTTTCCTCGGCGCGCTCGCCGGCACGGGCACGCTCGCCGAATTGCGCGAAAGCCTGCTCGCGGCCGAAACCGAGCTTTACGGCGGCGCCGGCCCGCGCGTGCTGCCGTTCACCGACGTCCGCGATGCCGGCGCGTTGCTGCAGCGCGCCGGCCTGGCGCTGCCGGTGGCCGATGTCGAGACGGTGACCGTGCGCTACGATTCGCTGTTCGATCTTGCCGCCGATCTGCGCGCCATGGGCGAAACCAGCCCGCTCATCGACCGCAGCCGGCGGCCGGGCACGAGGCGGCTGTTTGCGCGCGCCGCCGAGATCTACGCCGAGCGGTTTTCCGACCCTGATGGCCGCGTCCGCGCAAGCTTTTCGATTGTCTGGATGTCAGGCTGGGCGCCCGACGCCTCGCAGCAAAAGCCGCTCAAGCCTGGATCGGCCAAGGTTTCATTGAAAAGCGTTCTTGAAGATTCCGGCCCGAGTTGACCGTATCACTTGAATGCCTGAGCCAGCCTGCTGTTGTTGTCGCTGAACAGCCATTGGATCGCGCTGCTTGCCTGGCCGATGCCCGCGACGATGGCAAGCGACAGCACCGCGACGATCAGGCCGTATTCGATGGCCGTGGCGCCCGTTTCGTCTCTAACGAATTGCTGCAGCAGGTTTTTCATGACAACGAATCCCTCATGCAGAAATTCTAATGTCCCACCCGTTAAGAAAGGTTAACAGCAAAAGCTTAACGGGGTGTGAAACGGCCCTGTCCCAAAAAATCATTAACTATTCAGCACTCGCCGCTGCGGCTGCCGTCATTGCGGATGACGCAAATCGAGCTGGGGAAAGGCTGCAAGACGCTGCGGCGAAGCGTGTATGTATCGCGGTGGCCGATCGATCCCGTGGCGGTCATGTCGAGCCCGCCGGCGAAGCCGTCCCGAGCGGTCTGCGGCCGCGTTTGATTGTCAAGGAAAGGCGCTGCAATCAGCGCCAGCGCCACCGCGGCTGAACCGAAAAGAAGCGTGATCCGCAAGATGCCCATGCCGGCGTCCACGGCGCGAAAGCCGCGGTCAGGCCGGACCGAGTCCCAGTCTCTTTCAAGGCTCATGGCGTGGATCCCCAGTCCCGAAACGACGATATTGCCGTGCCAACGGCCCGCTCAATTTTCCACGTCGAGATAAATCTTCTATTAACGCTGCCTGAAACAGGCAGGTCACAAAAGGTCGATGAGGAACTGAATGAGCGGCGCGTCCGCCGGCGGCATCGGGTAATCCCGCATCTGCCGGGGCCGGACCCATTTCAGCCCTTGCCCTTCCCTGGGCTGGGCGATGCCGTGGAAGCGGCGGCAGACATATAGCGGCATCAAGAGATGGAAATCATCGTAGCTGTGGCTGGCGAAAGTAAGCGGCGCCAGGCATGGGATCTCGGTCTCGATGCCGAGCTCCTCTTGCAGTTCGCGCACGAGGCATTGCTCGGGCGTTTCGCCGGGCTCGACCTTGCCGCCGGGAAATTCCCACAGGCCGGCGAGCTGCTTGCCCTCCGGGCGCTGCGCCAGGAGCACGCGCCGGTCGGCATCGACCAGCGCGCAGGCCGCGACCAGGAGCAGGCGCTTTCCGGTTGGCTTGACCTCGCTCATGCGCCGGGCGGCCGCCGATAATGGTAGCGGTAGACCTCCTCGAAGCCGAGCGCGCGGTAGAGAGACAGCGCCGCGACATTGCCGGCCTCGACCTGCAGCCACGCCTCACGAGCGCCGCGCAGTCGCGCCCATTTCAGCGCCGACAGGATGAGGTTGCGCCCATGGCCCTTCTTGCGAGCCGACTTTTCAGTCGCGACTTCGAACAACCCGGCAAGGTCGCCGTCATGAACGCAGATCAGTGTCGCCAGCGGCTCATTGCCGTCTTCGAGCGCGAACAAGCCCGCCTCGGGCTGGATGGCGCCGATCACTTCCGACAGGCCGGGTCGCAGCGCCGCGTCAGACCCGCTGGTCCTGAGCGACGCGCCGATGAAACGACTGATATCCTTGAGTGGTATCTGGTCCATGGCCGCGCCGAGCTCGGCGTCTTTCAGCGGCAGTCGCATCACCAGCGATTCGTCGAAAATGCTCCAGCCCGCTTTGTCGAGATGCGTGGACAGCACCTGGCCCGACAGCGGCGACATGCGAAAGGTCAGCGGTCGGCCATAAGCGTCGAAACGTCGGGCGGCGCGGCCGATGCGTTCCTCGATGGCGTAGGTGTCGCCCGGATCGAGCGGGTTGACGGAATTCAGCCGCTTGGCCGGGAGCCCGGCCGTCAGCCGCACCACCCATGTCCCGTCATAATGGACGGCCGCCGCGGGCCAGGCGCGAAAGCCCGCCGCTTCGTAGCGGCGCACGACCGCAAGCACACTTGCCGGATGCCTGGACACCGGCGCCATCAGCTCCGGTAGTCGCCGTTGATGGCGACATATTCCTTGGTGAGGTCGCAGGTCCACACCGTCGCCTTGCCGCGGCCGATGCCGATATCTACGCCGATGCGGATGTCGTCACGTTTCATATAGGCCGAGGTCGCCTCTTCCGAGTAAGCCGGATCGCGCTCGCCCTCATGCGCCAGCCGATTGTCGCCGAACCAGATCGAAAGGCGGTCGCGGTCGGCCGGCTCGCCGGCCTTGCCGACCGCCATAACCACGCGGCCCCAATTGGCATCCTCGCCGGCTACCGCCGTCTTGACCAGCGGCGAATTGGCGATCGAGAGCGCAATGCGCTTGGCAGAGCGTGCCGACTTGGCGCCGGTGACGGTGACTTCGACCTGCTTGCGCGCACCCTCGCCGTCGCGCACGACCTGCAGCGCCAGCGACTTCAGCACCTTGCCTAGCGCACGGCGGAATGCGCCGAGCCGGGCGTCCTTCGGGTCGCTGATCGCCGGCGCACCGCGCGCGGCGGCCTTACCGGTGGCGAACAAAAGCAGCGTGTCGCTGGTCGAGGTGTCGCTGTCGACGGTGACGGCATTGAAGGTCTTGGCAGTGCCGCGCGACAACAGATCCTGCAGCACCTGGGCGGCGATCGGCGCGTCGGTGGCAATGAAAGAGAGCATCGTCGCCATGTCGGGCGCGATCATGCCGGCACCCTTGGCGATGCCGTTGATGGTGACGTCGGTGTCGCCGAGCTTCACAATCGCCGTCGCCACCTTCGGATAGGTGTCCGTGGTCATGATGGCTTTGGCCGCCTCGGTCCACAGATCCGGCTTGCCGTCCTTGACCAGGCCGGCAAGCAGATGGCTGAACTTCGTCGTGTCGAGCGGCTCGCCGATGACGCCGGTCGAGGCCAGGAAGACTTCGCTGTCGGAACATCCCGCGGCCTTCGCCGCCGCTTCGCCGGTCAGTGCCGTGGAAGCCATGCCCTTCTTGCCGGTGAAGGCATTGGCGTTGCCTGAATTGACCACCAGCACGCGCGCCTTGCCGGCGGCTAAGTTGTGGCGGCAGTAATCCACGGGCGCCGATGGGCATTTCGACTTGGTGAAGACCCCGGCGACCGTGGTGCCCGGATCGAAGACCATGGCCAGCAGATCGGTGCGGCCCTTGTATTTGATGCCTGCCTCGGCGGTCGCGATGCGCACGCCTTCGATGACCGGCATCTTGGGATATTTCTTCGGTGCGAGCGGCGAAATCGTAGCGGACATCGGGACCCCGGAGCGGCAATAAAAGCGGAGAAGGGCCGGTTTGCCCGATAGCGCGCCGCCGCGCAAGGGGCGTTCTGGCCGCGCCCAATGCACGGCATAAACGGTTCGGCAACTTTGAACCGGTCCGTTTCGTTTGCGTTCCGAAGCCAATAAGATTGGCGAGAGATTCACCGGCTAAGGACGACAACATGAGCGAGGACGCCGCTCCGGGGCGCAAATCGATCGGCGCCAGGCGCAATCCCGAGAGCGCCGACGCCATTATCGAGGCCGCCGAAGCGGTGCTGCGCGAGGCAGGCTATTCCGGCTTCTCGATCGAGGCCGTGGCGCGCCGCGCCCGGGCGGGCAAGCCGACTATCTATCGCTGGTGGCCGAGCAAGGCGGCGCTGCTGATCGAAGTCTATCAACGGCAAAAGCGCGTCGAGACGCCCGATACCGGCAACATCGAGGACGATCTCGTCGGCTTCCTGGGGAACCTGTTCGCCCATTGGCGCGACACGCCGTCGGGCAATGTCTTCCGTTCGCTCGTCGCCGAGGCGCAATCCGACGCGGCAGCGGCTGCAGCACTTGCCGACTATTCGAAAGCTCGCCGCGGCCATACCGGCCGCATCGTCGAGCGCGGTAAGACGCGTGGCGAGGTAGCGGCCGATGTCGATGCCGAAATCGTCGCCGACCTGATCGCCTCCTACGCCTGGCGGCATTTGCTGACAAACCGCCTCGACGAGAACCAGGCGACGATCCGCACCGCTGTCCGCTACGTGGTGCGCGGAATAACCCAGGCCTCATAACGCGAAAGGGCGCCCGAAGGCGCCCTCTTAAGAACAGTCGGTCGGCGATCGATTACTTGCTGCTTTCCAGCGTATCGATGTCCTTCTTGAGCTTCTCGTCCGGGATTTCGACCTTGGCCGCGGCGCGCAAATCCTTGACCATGGCGAAATACTTGTCGCGGATGACGGCCTGCTTGGCCTGATCCTTGACGTCGTCGAAAGCCGGCGGCTGCTTGGCGCGCTTGTCCTCGACCTTGATGACGTGCCAGCCGAACTGCGACTGCACCGGCTCCTTCGAGTATTTGCCGACGTCGAGCGCAAAGGCTGCCTTGTCGAATTCCGGCACCATCTGTCCCGGGCCGAACCAGCCGAGGTCGCCACCGCTGGTCTTGCCGCTCGGGTCGCTCGTGTGCTCGTTGGCGAGCTTCTGGAAATCGGCGCCGCCATCCAGCTGCTTGATGATCGCGTCGGCCTCTTCCTTCGTCTTCACGAGGATGTGACGGGCGTGGATTTCGTTGACCGGCGGCGTGTTGGCGATTTCCTGGTCGTAGCGGGCACGAACATCGGCGTCGGTCACCTTGGCGACGACTTCCTTCTCGACCACCTCGCCATGCAGCGCCCGCTGTTGCAGGAAAGCCATGCGGCGCTGGAAGTCGGGATCCTTGTCGAGCCCGGCATCGATCGCCTTCTTGGCCATGACGCGGATCTCGATCGCGGCCGAAAGTGCGGCGGCGCGGCGCTGTTCCGGCGGCAATTGCGCGAACTGCTGCGACAGCTCGCCCTCGGCAAGCTGAAGGTCGGCCTCGGTCAGCTTCTCGCCATTGACGGTGGCAACGACGGCATTCGGATCGACCGGTGCGGCCGCGGGCGCGGCGGCGTCCGGTTGGGCAGGCGCGGGCGCGGTCTCTTGCGCCATCAGCGGCGACAGGCAAAGAGCCGAGAGCCCGAAGGCCAGACCAAGGCTGGCAAGCGACGCACGGCGGAACGACAAGGACATCAAGATAACTCCAATGGGGATTGCCAATAGGGATCGTGGGAGCGGAAGGGTTCCAGATCAGTCGGATTGTGGCGGAATTTGGCGCTGCCCATAGGGCTAACGCAGCGTTGACATCGATTGAGCCCCCTCTTATCTGTCCATCGACTTGGCGTCCAGAACCGTTTTCCGGGCGCTTTTTGCGTTTGTCCGCGTTCACGCGGATTTGATGGGGCCGCCCGGCACCTGTCGCAACGACCAAGAATGCTATCGAAAGGACCATTGGATGGTCAGTCTCGGCGGTCTCGCCCGTAAGGTTTTCGGCTCTTCCAACGATCGCCGCGTCAAGTCGACCCGGCCAAGGGTAGAAGCCATCAACGCCATGGAAAACGAGATGCGGGCGTTGTCCGACGCCGAGCTTGCGGGGCGCACGGAAAAATTCCGCCAGGACATCGCCAACGGCGCTTCGCTCGAAGATCTTTTGGTGCCGGCCTTCGCGACAGCGCGCGAGGCGGCCCGCCGCGTGCTTGGCATGCGGCCTTTTGACGTACAGTTGATCGGCGGCATGGTGCTTCACAATGGCGGCATCGCCGAGATGCGCACCGGCGAAGGCAAGACGCTGGTCGCCACCTTGCCGGTCTATCTCAACGCGCTCGCCGGCAAGGGCGTCCACGTCGTTACCGTCAACGACTATCTCGCCACGCGCGACTCCGAATGGATGGGCCGCGTCTACAAGTTCCTCGGTCTTTCTGTCGGCGTCATCGTCCACGGCCTGTCGGACGAGGAACGGCGTGTCGCCTATGCCGCGGACGTTACCTACGCCACCAACAACGAGCTCGGCTTCGACTACCTGCGCGACAATATGAAATACGAGCGCGCCCAGATGGTGCAGCGTGGCCACAATTACGCGATCGTCGACGAGGTCGATTCCATTCTTGTCGACGAGGCGCGCACGCCGCTGATCATTTCCGGTCCGCTTGAGGACCGTTCGGAAATGTACAACACCATCGACACCTTCATCATCCAGCTGCAGCCGCAGGATTATGAGATCGATGAGAAGCAGAAGACCTCGATCTTCACCGAGGAAGGCACCGAGAAGCTGGAGAACCTGCTGCGCGATGCCGGCCTGCTGAAGGGCGAGTCGCTCTACGACGTCGAGAACGTCGCCATCGTCCATCACGTCAACAACGCGCTGAAGGCGCACCGGCTGTTCCAGAAGGACAAGGACTATATCGTCCGCAACGGCGAGATCGTCATCATCGACGAGTTCACCGGCCGCATGATGCCGGGGCGTCGCTATTCCGAAGGCCTGCACCAGGCGCTCGAAGCCAAGGAACATGTGGCGATCCAGCCCGAGAACCAGACGCTGGCCTCCGTCACCTTCCAGAACTACTTCCGCCTCTACAAGAAGCTGTCGGGCATGACCGGCACGGCGCTGACCGAGGCCGAGGAGTTCGGCAACATCTATGGCCTCGAAGTCACCGAGATCCCGACCAACCTGCCGGTTATCCGCCAGGATGAGGACGACGAGGTCTACCGTACGGTCGAGGAGAAATACAAAGCGATCGTCAAGGAAATCAAGGAAGCGCGCGCCAAGGGCCAGCCGACGCTGGTCGGCACGACCTCGATCGAAAAATCCGAGCAGCTGGCCGAGCGCCTGCGCAAGGAAGGTTTCAAGGATTTCGAAGTGCTGAACGCGCGCCACCACGAGCGCGAGGCGGCGATCGTCGCCCAGGCCGGCAAGCCCGGCGCCATCACCATCGCCACCAACATGGCCGGCCGCGGCACCGACATCAAGCTCGGCGGCAACGCCGAGATGCGCATCGCCGACGAACTGGGCGACATGCCGGAAGGCCCTGAGCGCGAGGCGCGCGAAAAGGCGATCCATGCCGACATCGAGCGCCTGAAGGAAAAGGCGCTGGCCGCCGGCGGCCTCTACGTGCTTGCCACCGAGCGCCATGAATCGCGCCGCATCGACAACCAGTTGCGTGGCCGTTCGGGCCGTCAAGGCGACCCGGGCCGCTCGAAATTCTTCCTGTCGCTGCAGGACGATTTGATGCGCATCTTCGGTTCCGAGCGCATGGACGGCATGTTGACGAAGCTCGGCCTCAAGGAAGACGAGGCCATCATCCATCCCTGGATCAACAAGGCGCTGGAAAAGGCGCAGAAGAAGGTCGAGGCCCGCAACTTCGACATCCGCAAGAACCTGCTGAAATATGACGACGTCTCCAACGACCAGCGCAAGGCGGTGTTTCAGCGGCGCATCGAGTTGATGGACGGCGAAGGTCTGACGGAGACGATCGCCGAGATGCGCGAAGGCGTCATCGAAGATATCGTCGCCAAGAACATTCCCGAAAACGCCTATGCCGAACAGTGGAACGTCGCCGGCCTCAAGGATGAAGTGGCGCAGTACCTCAATCTCGACCTGCCGGTCGAGGACTGGGTCAAAGAAGAGGGCATCGCCGAGGACGATATCCGCGAGCGTATCACTGCGGCTGCAGACGCTGCCGCCAAGGAACGAGCCGACCGCTTCGGCCCCGACGTGATGACCTATGTCGAGCGCTCGGTGGTGCTGCAGACCCTCGACCATCTGTGGCGCGAGCACATCGTCAATCTCGACCATTTGCGCTCGGTCGTCGGTTTCCGCGGCTATGCCCAGCGCGACCCGCTGCAGGAATACAAGAGCGAAGCCTTCGAGCTGTTCCAGGCCATGCTCGGCAATCTGGAACAGGCCGTCACCGCGCAGCTGATGCGCGTCGAGCTTGTGCGCGAGGCGGCTGAAGCGCCGCCGCCCCAGGCGCCCGACATGTTCGGCAGCCATATCGACGGCACCACCGGCGAGGACGACTTCCAGGGTGGTGACACGGCGCTTCTGGTACGGCAGGAGGCAGTGGTCGCACCGGAAAACCGCGATCCCAAGAACCCCGCGACCTGGGGCAAGGTCGGCCGCAACGAGACCTGCCCCTGCGGCTCCGGCAAGAAATACAAGCACTGCCACGGCGCGTTTGCCTGACCCCTCTTCCTTCTCCCGTTCATGGGGAGAAGCGCAACCATTAGCTCAGGCGGTGTGGTTTGCTGGCGGACTTTTGCTCCACGGAGTGCCGCGTTCGACG
>NZ_JBFUPO010000020.1:0-61961 GCF_041355295.1 Mesorhizobium sp. RCC_202 | reverse complement strand
CGAACAACGGCAAGGCTCACAGGAAAGCCATCATCGCCTGTGTCAGAAAGCTCCTCATCTTCGCCAACGCCGTCGTCAAACGCGGCACTCCGTGGAGCAAAAGTCCGCCAGCAAACCACACCGCCTGAGCTAATGGTTGCGCTTCTCCCGCAAGGGGAGAAGGAAAAGGCCGCGCTACCCAAATTTGCCCGTCCGCGGGAAACCCTTCGGCACCATGCGGCCGGCGGCGGCGCGCGCGCCGATCCATTCGGCGAGTTCCTCGCGCGAACGGGTAAAGGTGCGGTCGGCCGAGTCCTGCCAGGACAGACCCGCTGCAATCGTGAAGGTCTTCAGGTCGAGCACGCCGCCGTCCTTGTATTTCTGCAGGCGCACGCCCTTGCCGCGCGCCATTTCGGGGATTTCGCCGAGCGGAAAAACCAGCATCTTGCGGTTCTCGCCGACGATGGCGAGGTGGTCGCCCTCGACCGGAAGGCAGCGCTTGGCCTCGTCCGGCGCCTTGACGTTCATCACCTGCTTGCCCTTGCGGGTGTTAGCGACGACCTCCTCTTCCGAAACGACGAAGCCGTTGGCGTCGTAGGAGACGAGCAGCAGCTTGCGCTTCGGATCATGGACAAAGGCCGTCACGATATCCTGGTCGTTTTCCATGTCGACGATGATGCGGATCGGCTCGCCATGGCCGCGGCCGCCCGGCAGCCGGTCGGCGCCGATGGTGTAGAACTTGCCGCCGGTGGTGAAGACCAGGATCTTGTCCGTGGTCTGGGCATGGAAGGCGAGCTTCAGGCTGTCGCCTTCCTTGAAGGCAAGCTGCGCATAGTCTGTCAGGTGGCCCTTCATGGCGCGCAGCCAGCCCTTTTCCGACACCACGACGGTGACCGGCTCGCGCTCGATCATGGCGTGCGCGATGTCGGTGAGATCATGCTCGGGCGCGTCGGCGAACTGGGTGCGGCGCTTGCCGAGCTCGGTCTCGGGACCGAACTTGTCACGGACCTGGGTGACTTCCCACTTGATCGTCGACCATTGCTTGGCGTCCGAGGCCAGCAGCGCCTCGATCTGCTTCTTCTCGGCGGTGAGGCCATCGAATTCCTTGCGGATCTCGAATTCTTCGAGCTTGCGCAGAGCCCGCAGCCGCATGTTGAGGATGGCTTCGGCCTGGTTGTCGGTGAGCGACCAGCGGGCCATCATCACCTGCTTGGGCTCATCCTCCTCGCGGATGATCCTGATGACCTCGTCGATGTTGAGGTAGGCGATCAGGTAACCGGCGAGGATTTCCAGCCGCTTCTCGATCTCGCCCAGCCGATACTTCGAACGACGGATCAAGACGTCACGGCGATGGTCGAGCCACTCCTTCAGCACGCCCTTCAGCGACAGGACGTTCGGCACCTTGCCGCGCGACAGGACATTCATGTTGAGCGGGAAACGGCTTTCGAGCTCCGTCAGCTTGAACAGCGATTCCATCAGGATGCCCGGATCGACGGCCCGACTCTTCGGCACCAGCACGATGCGGATGTCCTCGGCGCTCTCGTCGCGGACATCCTCGAGCAGCGGCAGTTTGCGAGCGATCAGCAGCTCGGCGATCTTCTCGATCAGACGGGCTTTCTGGATGCCATAGGGGATTTCGGTGACGACGATGCTCCAGGTGCCCCTGCCCTGGTCTTCCTGGCCCCATTTGGCGCGCACGCGGAACCCGCCGCGGCCGGTCTCATAGGCTTCCAGGATCGATGCGCGGCTGTCGACGATGATGCCGCCGGTCGGGAAATCCGGCCCCTGGACGAACTCCATCAGCTTGGCCACCGGCGCGTCCGGCTGTTCGATCAGATGCAGCGCCGCGTCGCAAAGCTCGGCCGCGTTGTGCGGCGGAATGGAGGTGGCCATGCCGACGGCGATGCCCGACGAGCCGTTGGCGAGCAGATTGGGAAAGGCGCCCGGGAGAACGGACGGCTCCTCGTCCTCTTCGTTGTAGGTCGGCCGAAAATCGACGGCATCCTCGGTGATGCCGGCCAGCAATTCGCTCGCCACCTCGGTCATGCGCGCTTCGGTGTAGCGCATGGCGGCTGCGTTATCGCCGTCGATATTGCCGAAATTGCCCTGCCCGTCGACCAGCGGGTAGCGCATCGAGAATTCCTGCGCGAGGCGGACCAGCGCGTCATAGATCGACTGGTCGCCATGCGGATGGAACTTGCCCATCACGTCGCCGACGATGCGGGCGCATTTGGCAAAGCCCTGGTCGGGGTTGAGCCTGAGCAGCCGCATGGCGTGCATGATGCGGCGATGGACCGGTTTCAGCCCGTCGCGCACATCCGGCAGTGCCCGATGCATGATGGTCGACAGCGCATAAGCGAGATAGCGCTTCTCGAGCGCCTCTTTGAGGTCGACCGGTTCGATGTGATCACCGCCGCCATTGTCCGGCGGCGGCACAAGCCTTTTTCCCATCGGGCTGGACTAGCCGAGCGGGTGATTCGCGGCAAGCGCCGGCTTGGAAATCCACGGCCAAGAGAGCGCAAATGCGCACCAAATCAACGCTGTGAAGCATTTCACGGAAGCGAAAAGGTGAACACTCCAGTTTGCCGGCGATGTGCAACAAGGATCGGCGACGGGGCAGTGCCGGCCAACATCAATCTGTTACATGCGGCCTCTATCTGGCATGCAACGCGCTGGCGGAGGAAAGCTGCTGCTTTCATGAGAAATTCACCGCATCGGGCAATGCCTGCCGACCTCGGTTTGCTTTTCATCGCCGTTTTCGACAAATGGGGTGGGAAATGCCTTTTTCCCGTCCCGTTCGTCACGGAATGGTGATGCGGCAGGTTTCAAAACAATTTTCATAGCAATCAGAACAGGGAAACTCCCATGACGATCCAACGCTCGACCTTCAAGAAACTGGCTTTTTCGACCTTTCTGCTGACGCTGCCGCTCAATGCCGCTTTCGCCGCCGATCCGGCGGTGGCCGAGCGCGTCAAGGCTTCGCTTGCCGCCCAGGGTGTCGACATTTCCTGGACCGGCGTCTCGGGCGACGATTCCAACCTGACACTGCAGGGCGTGGCCATCAAGCCGGCTTCCGAGAAGGAAGCGCTGACGATCGGCGACGTCAAACTGGAAGGCGTCACCGAGGCCAATGGCGGTTTCGACATCGCGACCGTCTCGACCTCGGCTTTCGAACACAGCAAGGACGGCGTGACGCTGGATCTCAGCCCCTTCATTATCCACGACATGAAGGTCCCGGCCGAGGGCGCCACCGACCCGCTCGCCTCTATCATGATGTATAAGTCGGCCGAGCTCGCCAACATGACCGTCAAGGCCGGCGACAAGACCGCTTTCACGATGGACGGGCTCGATGTGCAGATCACGCCACCCGCCGACGGCAAGGCGATGGACTTTACCCTGACCACCGAGAAGTTCACGGGCGACCTGTCGCTGGTCGACGATGCGAAGTCGAAGGAAGCGATCGAGGCGCTCGGCTATCAGAACATCTCGGGCAAGCTCGATATGGCGGGATCCTGGCAGCCGACCGACGGCAAGCTCGAGCTGTCGAAATATGATATCTCGGTCGACAATGCCGGCACGCTGGGCATGACCTTCGACCTCGGCGGCTACACGGTCGATTTCGTGAAGTCGATGCAGGCCATGCAGAAGCAGCTGGCCGCGCAGCCGGAAGGCGCCGACAAATCAGCGCAGGGCATGGCCATGCTTGGCCTGCTGCAGCAGCTTTCCTTCAACAGCGCCTCGATCCGCTACGACGACGATTCGCTGACCGGCAAGGTGCTGGACTATGTCGGCAAGCAGCAAGGCATGGCGGCCAAGGATGTTGCCAACCAGGCCAAGGCGATCGTGCCGTTCGGCATGGCGCAGCTCAACAATCCGGAACTGACGGCTGAGGTGTCGACGGCCGTCAACACCTTCCTCGACGACCCGAAGAGCCTCGAGATCTCGGCCGAGCCGGCGGCGGCGGTGCCGTTCGCGCTGATCATGGCCGGCGCCATGTCCAACCCGCTCGACCTGCCCAAGACGCTCGGCGTCAAGGTCAAGGCGAACCAGGATTGATTGAACGAAACGTTCCAAACGAAAAGCCCGGCAGCGATGCCGGGCTTTTTTGTTGAGGTCGATTCTTCGAGCGAAAAGAGAAGGTTGGCTAAAATTCCTAGCCTTCCTTCTTGGCCACCGCAACGCGCAGCGACAGGTCACGCAGTTGCTGCGGCGTGGCTTCCGATGGCGCGTTCATCAACAGGTCGTAGGCCTGCTGGTTCATCGGGAACATGGTGATCTCGCGCAGGTTTTTCGCCCCGACCAACAGCATGACGACACGGTCGACGCCGGCGGCCATGCCGCCATGCGGCGGCGCGCCGTACTGGAAGGCGCGGTAGAGGCCGCCGAAGCGTTCTTCCACCGTCGCGCGGTCGAGACCGACCATCTCAAAGGCCTTGACCATGGTTTCGGGCAGATGGTTGCGGATGCCGCCGGAGGCGATCTCAAAACCGTTGCAGACCATGTCGTACTGGAACGCCTTGATGCCGAGCGGCTCCTCGCCGTTCAGCGCATCGATGCCGCCCTGCGGCATCGAGAACGGGTTGTGGGCAAAGTCGATCTTCTTCTCGTCCTCGTTCCATTCGAAGAACGGGAAGTCGACGATCCAGCACAGTTCAAAACGCTCGCGGTCGACGAGATTCAGCTCTTCACCGGCGCGCGTGCGCGCGGCGCCCGCGAAGTTGACGAACTTCTTCGGATCGCCGGCAACAAAGAAAGCGGCGTCGCCATCGGCAAGGCCGAGCTGCTGGCGGATCGCCTCGGTGCGCTCCTCGCCGATGTTCTTGGCAAGCGGACCGGCGCCTTCAAGCTTGTCGCCCTCCTTGCGCCAGAAGATGTAGCCCAAGCCCGGCTGGCCCTCGCCCTGCGCCCACGAGTTCATACGGTCGCAGAAGGCGCGGCTGCCGCCGGTCTTGGCCGGAATGCCCCACACCTCGGCCTTGGAATCATTGGCGAGGATGTTGGCGAAGACCTTGAAGCCGGAATCGCGAAAATGATCGGAGACGGCCTGCATCTCGATCGGGTTGCGCAGGTCCGGCTTGTCGGAGCCGTATTTGCGCATGGCGACATCATAGGGAATGCGCTGGAATTTCTGTGTCACCGGCTTGCCGTTGGCGAAAGTCTCGAACACGCCCCGCATCACCGGTTCCATGGTCGACAGCACGTCATCCTGCTCGACGAAGCTCATTTCGAGGTCGAGCTGGTAGAATTCGCCGGGCAGACGGTCGGCGCGCGGATCCTCGTCGCGGAAGCAGGGCGCGATCTGGAAATAGCGGTCGAAGCCCGACACCATGATCAGCTGCTTGTACTGCTGCGGCGCCTGCGGCAGCGCGTAGAAGGTGCCGGGATGGATGCGCGACGGCACCAGGAAGTCGCGCGCGCCTTCCGGCGAGGAGGCCGTCAGGATCGGCGTCGAGAATTCGGTGAAGCCGACATCGGTCATGCGCTTGCGCATTTCGGCGATGATCTTCGTCCGCGCAATGATGTTCTTGTGCAGCGTCTCGCGGCGCAGGTCCAGGAAACGGTATTTCAGCCGGATGTCCTCAGGATAATCCGGCTCGCCGAACACCGGCAACGGCAATTCCTTGGCCGCCGACAGCACCTCGATCTCGCGGGCGAATATCTCGATCTCGCCGGTCGGCAGGTTGGCGTTCGTGGTCTCCGGCAAGCGCGCCTTGACCTCGCCGTCGACACGAATGACCCACTCGCCACGCACGGTCTCGGCAACCTTGAAGGCGGGGGAATCCGGATCGGCGACGATCTGGGTCAGGCCATAATTGTCGCGCAGGTCGATGAAGAGCAGCCCGCCATGATCGCGCACCCGATGCACCCAGCCCGACAAGCGAACGGAATTGCCGACGTCGCTCTTGCGCAACTGGGCACAGGTATGGCTGCGGTAACGATGCATGGTCATGATGGAAGTCCGGAAATTGCGGGCCAAGCCCGGTCGAAAATTGGCGCGAAAAGCGCATGGGAGACCGGCTTTGTCAAGGCAAGCGGACAGGTCGGGGTGTCGTGTCCGCAATCAGGCGAAGCGTATTTCGGCGCCCTGGCGTTCGAAATCGGCGAGGATGGCGGCGGGCGCGGTCTTTTCCACCACCAGATGACGGATTGCCTCGGAACCGGCGATCCGGTACGGCGCCGCCGTCGCGAGCTTGTCGTTGGTAACAGTGATGACGATGCCGGCGCTGTTCCTGGCCATGGCGCGCTTCACTTCGGCTTCGGCCGAATCGAAAGCCGTGATGCCGCGCGCAATATCCAGGCCGCAGGAGCCGAGAAAGAACAGATCGGCGCCAAGCTGCGCCACAGCGGCAAGCGTATCGCCGCCGACACAGGTGCCGAGATCGGGCCTATAGCATCCGCCGAGCACGATCAGCTCGACCCGCGGCAAGCCGGCAAGAGCCGATGCGACGCCCAGCGAATTGGTGGCCACGGTCAGCTCGATATCGCGCGGGATGGCGCGGGCGATCGCCTCGTTGGTCGTGCCGCCATCGATGAACAGCGATTGGCCCTTCTCAAGCAGTCCCACCGACGCCTTTGCCAGGCGCAGCTTCTCCTCGACCGCATACCCGCTGCGCTGATTGAGCGTCGCCGCGGCAAAAGGCGCCGAGGCCACCGCGCCGCCATAGACGCGGCGCAGTTGCCCGGCCTTGGCAAGCTCGCGCAGGTCGCGGCGCACGGTGTCTTCCGAGACGCCGAAGCGGCTGGCCAGATCGCCGGCCAAAACCCTTCCGTCTGCTGCCAGCTGGTCGCGAATAAGTTGCTGCCGTTCTTCCGTTAACATGCATGATCCTATTTCTTTGTGCATGTTCTTGCATGTTTTGCACGTTCATGCAAGAAACGGAATCGTGAACGATCGGCTATGACGCCGTCGGCCTGTTATGGAAATGCGCAATGACCTTTGGCCTCGATCTCGCTCCTCAGCACCGCGTCTATGCCGGCTTCGCGATCTATGCCTTCGCCTTGGGCAACATCTTCCCTCGCCTGCCCGACATCAAACACGCCATGGAGATCGAGGACGGCACGCTTGGGCTGGCGCTGATCGGCACGCCGATCGGGACCTTGATCGCGCTGACGCTGGCGACGCCGATCCTGGAACGCGTCGGCTTCCGCCGCGCGCTGCTATGGCTCGTTCCCTTGCTGGCCTTGGCCTATGCGATCGCGGTGCACGCGACAGGGCCGGCAGCACTTTTCCTGATGCTGCTTCCGGTCGGGCTGATGATCGGCAGCATCGAGATCATCTTGAATGTCGAGGCCGACAGGACCGAGTTCCTGCTGCAGCGCCGCATCATGAACCGCGCGCATTCGTTCTGGAGCATCGGCTTTTTCGGCGCCGGGGTGTTCGGCGGCGCCGTGGCGCATCTCGGCCTGTCGCCACAGCTGCATCTGGCGCTGGTCGCGCCGGTAGTGGCGATCGCGATGGCGCTGTTTCTCGGCGACTTCCAGCCGGCGCCCGCCCGCTTCGCGGCCGCGAGCGAGAAGCAGCCGAAGTTCGCGCGGCCGACGCTGCCGATCCTCATCCTCGTCGCGGTGACGCTTTCAGCCATGCTGATGGAAGGCGCCAGCATGGACTGGTCGGCGATCTACATGCGCACCGTCTTCGAATCCGGCCCGCTCGTCGCCGGCTTCACGGTGGCGCTGTTTGCCTTCTCGCAAGCGGCGATGCGCTTCTTCGCCGACAGCTTTGTCGACCGCCATTCGCCGGCCGGCGTGGCGCGCGTGCTTCTGGTGACGATGGCGGCCGGCGTCTTCATCGTCTTCTTCTCGCCGCTGCCGATCCTATCGATGCTGGGCTTTGCCCTGATGGGCATCGGCTGCAGCGCCATCTTCCCGCTGGCGATCTCGGCCGCGGCGCAGCGGACGGACCGCGCGGCGGCGATCAACGTCGCCGCCCTGTCGCAGATCTCCTTCGTCGCCTTCCTGCTCGGGCCGCCGCTGCTCGGCTTCGTGTCCGACCACTGGGGCATCCGCTCGGCCTTTGGCATCGGCATCCCGTTCATCGTGCTGAGCCTCGCCGCCGCCGGCGCGCTTGGTCGACGCGTGCCGGCTGCGGCGCCTGGCGGCACACCGGCCCCTTTCAAGCCGAAAGCAGCGGCATCGGCCGGTGAAGTCTGAGCGACTTTATCCGAATTGTCGCAATCTTGCGGACGTAGCAGTGCGTGACGGCGCTACGGCGCTTGACGAAAGTGCGCGCGGCTGAAATTGAAAGGGACCTAATAGTGTGCCAAAAGCGATTTGATGCAGGTCATCACCACCCAAGAAGAACTTGAGCGCGTCATCGCGGCGTTCGAAAAGTCGGAATTCGTCACCGTCGACACCGAATTCATTCGTGAGACGACCTTCTGGCCGATCCTTTGCCTGATCCAGATCGCCGCGCCCGGGATCGAGGCGCTCATCGATCCGCTGTCGCCGGGCATCGACCTGAAGCCGTTCTTCCGCCTGATGGCCAATGAAGCGGTGCTGAAGGTCTTCCACGCCGCGCGCCAAGACATCGAAATCATCGTCCATCTCGGCAATCTGGTGCCGCACCCGGTCTTCGACACCCAAGTGGCGGCGATGGTCTGCGGCTTCGGCGACAGCGTGTCCTATGACCAGCTCGTCCAGAAAGTCACCGGTGCCCGGCTCGACAAATCATCACGCTTCACCGACTGGCGGCATCGGCCGCTTTCCGACAAGCAGCTTGAATACGCGCTTGCCGACGTCACCCATCTGATCGAGGTCTACGAGCACCTCAGCGCCGAGTTGAAGCGCGAGGACCGCGCGCATTGGCTGAACGAGGAGATGGATGTCCTCACCTCCCGCGAGACTTACGATCCACATCCCGAGGATGCCTGGAAGCGGTTGAAGATGCGGCTGCGCAAGCCGCAGGAACTGGCGATCGTGCAGGCGGTGGCCGCCTGGCGCGAACGCGAGGCGCGCGAACGCGACGTGCCGCGCGGCCGTGTGCTGAAGGACGACGCGATCTACGAGATCGCCCAGCAGGCGCCGCGCGACACGGCGGCGCTCGGCAAATTGCGCACCACGCCGAAAGGCTGGGAACGCTCGGCGACCGCGACGGCTTTGCTTGGCGCCGTCAACGCAGCCCTTGCCTTGCCGAAGGACGAGATGCCGAAGCTGCCGAAAAGCGTGCAGCCGCCCGAAGGCTCGAGCGCAGCGGCGGAATTGCTCAAGGTGCTGCTCAGGATCGTCGCCGAGAACGAAGGCGTCGCCACAAAGGTGCTCGCCTCCAGCGACGATATCGACCGCATCGCGGCCGAGGGCGAGGAAGCCGACGTGCCGGCGCTGCAAGGCTGGCGGCGCGCCGTGTTCGGCGAAAGGGCGCTGAAGCTCGTGCGCGGTGAAATCGGCATCAAGTTCGACAAGCGCAAGATCGCCGTGTTCGAACTGTAGCGCTCACACCACCGCGAGCAGGTGGAACGCGAACCAGATCCAAGCAATAAGCAATATGCCCGCGCCGAGGAAAAACATGCGGCTGCGATGCAGCACATAGTTTCTGCTGAGGTGCACCCATGCGTGCACATAGCGTGTCACTATGAAGAGCCACATCAGCAGCAGCGTCAGATAGTTGACGCCGTTGGTGACGAACAGCGCCAGGCATAGAATGTGAAACAGAACCGGCAGCTCGAACTGGTTGATCAGATTGTTGGCGACGGTAACGCTGGACGCCGGTTCGGTGGAGCGCACCTTGTAGGCGCTGACCTTGGCCTCGCCCGACTTTATGGCGCCGTAGCGCCGATGAAACATCACCAGATAAACGATATAGACCAGCAGCACATGGGCGAGCATCGGCCAGAAGATTGCGGTCTGATGCATAGCTCCCCCTGCCGCCCGCTGCCCGGTTCAGCGCCGCCGCTGCGCGGCCAGCGCGAACGCGGCGACGACGAAGATCGGGATCGCCAGCAGCGCGAATTTGATCACGATCAGGGTCGAGGCAAAGGCGAGTGAATCGGGATTGGCCGACTGGAAGTCGGACAGCAGCCGCGCCACGGCGAGGTTCTGCGCATAGTCGGCGATCGTATAGGGCAGCACCAGCACCAGCGAAAACAGCGCCTGCACCTCCACCGGCCAGGCGCGGAAGGTGCTGAGCCGGCGACCGAGCGCGAGGATCAAGCTGGCCAAAGTCAGCGACAGCAGCGCCGGAAACAAAAGGTCGAAGGTCAGATAGTGCCAGACGATGATGATCTCGCCGCCGCGCCGGCCGAGCGCGTTGAGCCACTCCATGCCTTCATCCGGCGTGAAACCGGTAATGCGCATGTCGAGCGAAGCCAATCCGCCGCTCAAATGGCGGAAATAGAAGAACTCCAGCGCGTTCATGGCCAGGAAAACGGCGAACGACGCAAAGGAAAGCGCTGCCGCATGCCGCGACAGGCGCAGCACCGCAAAACTCAGGCCGCGCCACAGCCCCTGACGGTCGGGCGCGGTGTCCTGATCAAAGTCCGCCCGGATAGTTCGGGCTTTCGCGGGTGATCGTGACGTCATGGGCGTGGCTTTCACGAAGTCCGGCGTTGGATATGCGCACAAAGGTGGCGCGTTCGCGGAAATCGGCAAGGTCGCGACCACCGACATAACCCATAGCGGCTTTCAGCCCGCCCGCAAGCTGGTGCAGCACTCCAGACACAGGTCCTTTGTAAGGAACCTGCCCCTCAATGCCTTCCGGGACCAGTTTCAGCGTGTCGCGGACCTCGGCCTGGAAGTAACGGTCGGCCGAGCCGCGCGCCATGGCGCCGACCGAGCCCATCCCCCGATAAGCCTTGAAGGAGCGGCCCTGATGCAGATAGACCTCTCCCGGGCTTTCGTCGGTGCCGGCAAGCAGCGAACCGATCATGGCGGCGCTCGCGCCGGCGGCAAGCGCCTTGGCGAGATCGCCCGAATATTTGATGCCGCCGTCGGCGATGACGCTGACGCCGACCTTATGCGCGGTCTCCACTGCCGACATGATAGCCGAAAGCTGCGGCACGCCGACGCCGGCGACGATGCGCGTGGTGCAGATCGAGCCCGGGCCGATGCCAACCTTGACGGCATCCGCGCCGGCATCGATCAGCGCCTTCGTGCCGTCGGCGGTGGCGACGTTGCCAGCCAGGATACGCACCGAATTGGACAGTTTCTTTGCCCGCGCCACGGCATCCAGCACGCGCTGCGAATGGCCGTGCGCGGTGTCGATGACGAGAAGGTCGACGCCGGCGTCGATCAGGCGCTCGGCTCGCTCGAAACCGTCATCGCCGACGCTGGTGGCGGCGGCGGCGCGCAACCGCCCTTGCGCGTCCTTGGTGGCATGCGGGTTGAGCTGCGACTTCTCGATGTCCTTGACGGTGATCAGGCCGACGCAATTGCCCCTCTTGTCGACCACCACCAGCTTCTCGATGCGGTGCTGATGCAGCAGCCGCTTGGCCTCGTCCTGGTCGACATTCTCCTTGACCGTGATCAGGTTCTCACGCGTCATCAGCTCGTAGACTTTTTGAGACGGATCGGAGGCGAAGCGCACGTCGCGGTTGGTGAGGATGCCGACGAGACGGCCGGCCGTGTGGCCGCCGGCGCCGCCATTCTCGACTACCGGAATGCCCGAGATCGAATAGGTGCGCATCAGCGACAGAGCGTCGGCGAGCGTGGCATCCGGACCGATGGTGACCGGGTTCACCACCATGCCGGATTCGAATTTCTTCACCTGCCGAACCTGCTCGGCCTGCTCGACCGGCGTGAGGTTGCGGTGGATGACGCCGATGCCGCCGGCCTGCGCCATGGCGATCGCCAGCCGCGCCTCGGTGACGGTATCCATGGCGGCCGACAGGATCGGGACGTTGAGGTCGATATCGCCGGCGATGCGCGTGCGGATGTCGGTTTCGCCTGGCATGACCTCGGAATGGCCGGGCTGCAACAGCACGTCGTCAAAGGTCAGCGCCAGCGCGCCGGTGGACGTTTCGATGATTTTTGACATGGCCAGCCCTCGGAATACAAAAAAGCGCTGGACCGCGATGGACAGCGCCGACTCGTTTCTTCCCTTTCAGGATTGGCGCTGGCTGGTACCACGTCCGGCGGCGGATGAAAAGCCGATCGTTGCGTGGGGCTTCAGCTTCTCATTCCGCACCCAGGAGGTCGTCGAGCAACTCATGGCGCGGTGAAGCAAAAGGATTGACGACAGTGACGCCGCCCCAGGTGAAGCCGTGTTGCAAATCCTCCGACAGGAGCAAACGGCAACCCGATCGCGAGGCCGTCGAGAGGATGACCGCGTCCCAAATACCAAGACGGTGGTCCGCGGCCAGATCTACCGCCATCATCATCACTTCGGGCGTCGTTCCAATGACCGGAAATGCGTCGCGCCAACTCAGGAGCGCTTCCCGGGCATCCCCAGGCGATCGTCCGGCCTTGCGCACAAGCACATTGAACAACTCACCCAAAACCTGAACCGGAACGATTGCCGCCTCTGGTGGAATATTGCGCAGAAGATCGAAAACGGCGTCGCGTTTTTCCGCGCTATTCACACCCTCCGCATAGACAAGGATATTGGTATCGAGCGCGACCTTCACCGGTCGTCCTCATAGAGTTCGTCGCGGGTCCAACGTTCGGCGTCGATAAGCGGCTGCCGTTCGAGACGAGCCAGCAATGTTGCTCGTGAGCGAGAAGCCACGCCTTCGTTCTTTTCGGCAGGGACGATCCGCGCTACCGGCCGGCCGTGGCTGGTCACGACATAGCTCTGCCCTTCGCGTACACCGCGAAGAATCGAAGAAAACTTGCGATTGGCATCGGCGGCGGAAACAGCTTCGTCCATGACACCGCTCTCCATTAGTAGTAATTTTCACTACAATAGTGATCGTCATGGCTTTTGGCAAGCTGTTGCAAATCGTGACGACCACCAGTGGTTGCGGTCGCACAAAAGTGACAGCAATTTAATGCGACTCCCGGGCGAAGGCATGATAACCGCCCGGACGTGCCCGATCGCTCCCAAACCGGACACCAGATTCGCGAACACAGGGCGTTCCGTTGAACCGCATCATCCCGCTCATACTGGCGGTCGCACTTTTCATGGAGAACATGGATTCGACCGTGATCGCGACCTCGCTGCCGGCGATCGCTGTCGATATCCACACCAGCCCGATCGCGCTGAAGCTGGCGCTGACCGCCTATCTGGTGTCGCTGGCGATCTTCATTCCGATCAGCGGCTGGATGGCGGACCGGTTCGGCGCCAAGAACGTGTTTCGCGCCGCGATCGCCGTCTTCATCGCCGGCTCGGTCGCCTGTGCCTTATCCAATTCGTTGCCGGCCTTCGTCGTGTCGCGCTTCCTTCAAGGCATGGGTGGCGCGATGATGACGCCGGTCGGGCGCCTGGTGCTGGTTCGCGCCACGCCCAAGAGCGAGCTTGTTGCGGCGATGTCGTGGCTGACCGTGCCGGCGCTGGTCGGCCCGCTGGTCGGCCCGCCGATCGGCGGCTTCATCACCACCTATTTCACCTGGCACTGGATCTTCCTGATCAACGTGCCGATCGGGCTGGTCGGCATCTGGCTCGCAACCCGCTTCCTGCCGCAAACCGACCCCGCCGAAACGCCGCCGCTCGACTTTCCGGGGTTCGTGCTCAGCGGCCTTGCGGCTTCCGGCGTCGTCTTCGGCCTTTCGGTCGTGAGCCTGCCCGCCTTGCCGCCGATGGTCGGTTTCCTCACCGTGGCGGTCGGCGTGATCTCCGGCGTGCTCTATCTGCTGCATGCCCGCCGGGCCAAGAACCCGTTGCTGGCGCTGGAGCTGTTCAGCAATCCGGTGTTTCGCGCCTCCGTGCTCGGCGGCTCGCTGTTTCGCATCGGCATCGGCGCGGTGCCGTTCCTTTTGCCGCTGATGTTCCAGATCGGTTTCGGCCTGACGCCGTTCCAGTCCGGCATGATCACCTTCGTCTCGGCAATCGGCGCCATCGGCATGAAATTCGTGACCGCGCTGCTGTTCCGGCTCGCCGGGTTCCGCCGGGTGCTGATCTGGGGCTCGCTGATCGCCGCCGCCTCGATCGCCATCTACGGCCTGTTCACCCCCGAAACACCCTATGCGCTGATGCTGGCCATATTGCTGGTCGGCGGCTTCATCCGTTCGATGTTCTTCACCGGCGTCAACGCGCTGTCCTATGCCGACATCACGGCCGCCGACACCAGCAAGGCGACGCCGATCACGGCGGTGTTCCAGCAATTGTCGATCGCGCTCGGCGTGGCGCTGGCCGGCGGCATCCTCGAAGTCTCGACGTCGATCCATGGCGGAGGGCTGACGCTCGGCGATTTCCACATCGCCTTCTTCATCGTCGCGGCAGTGTCGGCGGCGGCATCGTTCAGCTTCATGCGGCTGGCGCCGGATGCCGGCAACGCAGTGTCCGGCCACGGCAAGCTGACCACGCCGAAGACGCTGGAGTCGATGGGAACGGCGGGGAAATAGGGCGGCCGCCTGATCGGGCGCTTTGCTATGACCGAAAATCAAGGATTTCGACGAAGCGTTTTTAGCCGGAAATTCTCGGATTTTTGAGACATAGCGAGCGACGTGCCGACGCCCCACTGTACAACATCGGCGCCACGGATATCGGATAATGTCCGCTGCGATAGGGGAGATACATCATGTCGGCTTCGGCATTGGGGCGCGGCGCATTGCTGGGATGGTGGAATATCACGTCTTTTCATGCCGAGTTGGAGGACACCGGCGAATGCGTGGACGCTTTCGGCGTCGACCCTCTCGGCCACCTGGTAATCAGCGATGACCGCATGATGTCGATCCTCACATCCAGGGAGCGCGCCGACAACGACCCCGCAGCGCTCTTCGAAACGATGATAGCCTACTCAGGCTCGTGCCGTATCGAGGACGATGTCAGGCTCGTCATAAAGGTAGACACAGCGTGGCATCCGGCTTGGGTCGGCTCTGAGCAAGTTCGATTCTTCGATGTTGACGGCGACACTCTGTCGATGACCACGGCTTGGCAAGCTCATCCGAAGTTCCCCGGGCGAACGGCGCGCGGCGTGCTGACGGCGCAAAGGTTATAAGTGTCGATCGGGGGTCTGGGCGCGGGTCGGCTGGCTAGCTGCGAGATTTGGGGAGGTCGTCCATTCGGTCAGCGTCCCGCGGCCCCTCGCTATGGCTTCGGTCGCTTGAGTCCTCCGGAGCGTCCACTGGGCGTGCCAAGCCGCTTGGCGTCGAACCGGCCTCTCGCCCTTTGAAGTCTTTTGCCAGCAGATAAAGCTCCACCGACTCATCGCGCGACGCCGGCGGCTTGACGTGGTGGACAGAGCGGAAGTTCTTCTTGAGCATGGAGAGCAGCTCGTTTTCGGCGCCGCCCTGAAACGTCTTGGCCAAAAAATGGCCGCCCGGCTTCAGCACCGATAGCGCGAAATCGGCGGCCACCTCGCACAGATGCATGGTTCTGATATGATCGGTTCGCTTGTGGCCAGTCGTCGGCGCGGCCATGTCCGACAGCACGACATCAGGGTTTCCACCCAGAGCCTCGGCCAGCTTTTGCGGCGCTTGCGGATCGAGGAAATCCATCAGCAGCACCGGCGCGCCGGGCACCGCATCCATTTCGAGATAGTCGATGCCGACGACATGCGGGTTTTCCGCGGTCGACTTGGTCCGGGCGGCCGCCACCTGGCACCATCCGCCGGGAGCAGCACCGAGGTCGATGACTTTCATGCCGGGCTTCAAGAGATGATGCTTGTCGTCGATCTCGATCAGCTTGTAGGCCGCGCGCGAGCGATAGCCGTCGGCCTTCGACCTCTGGACATAGGGATCGTTGATATGGCGCTGCAGCCAGCGGCGTGACGATTCCTTGAGGCCGCTTTTCTTCTTGATCCGCGTCTTCAGCACGCGAATGCCGGCCGAGCCCGGCTTATCCGGTTTTTTGGTCATCGGCGTTCTCTTTGGCGCATGATCTTATCCAAAAACCGGTCTCCACTTTTTGGGATCATGCGCGGCGACCTTCGTTTCGCCAGACGCCGTCATCGGCCATCAGCTCGCTCAAAATCCCCTCGCGCAGGCCGCGGTCGGCGACACGCAGCCGCTCGGACGGCCACACCGCGCGGATCGCTTCCAGGATGGCGCAGCCGGCAAGCACCAGGTCGGCACGGTCGGCGCCGATGCAGGGGTTGGCGCAGCGCTGCTGGAAATCCCAGCCGATCAGCCGCTCGATCATGCGATCGACGCTGTCGCGGTCCATCCACAGCCCATCGACCCGGCGGCGGTCGTAGCGTTCGAGGTCGAGATGCACCCCGGCCAGCGTCGTCACCGTGCCGGAGGTACCGAGCAGATGGAAATTGGGGCTGGCCAGCACATGCGCGAGCCGGTCGCGGCCATCGAAAGTCCTCAGCCGCACCGCCACGTCCTCGACCATGGCGGCAAAGGTTTCGCGCGTCACCGTGCGACCGCCGAAACGCTCGGCGAGAGAAACGACGCCGACCGGAAGCGATGTCCAGGAGACGATGTGGTTGGCAAGCCGCGGCGAACGCCGCCCGGTGAGGTCGATCAGCGCGATCTCCGAAGAGCCGCCGCCAATGTCGAACAGCACCACGCCTTGCGTGTCGCGCTCGACCAGCGAGCCGCAGCCCGAGACCGCAAGGCGGGCCTCGGTCTGGCGATCGATGATCTCCAGCTTCAGGCCAGCCTCGCGCTCGACGCGTTCGAGAAACTCGACGCCGTTGGCGGCCGAGCGGCAGGCCTCGGTGGCGATCAGCCTGGCCTTGCGAATTCGGCGGTTGCGCAGTTTCTCGCCGCAGATTTTCAGCGCTTCGACCGCGCGGTCCATCGCCGCGTCGCCGAGCCGGCCGCTAGCCGTCAGCCCCTCGCCCAGCCTGACGATGCGCGAGAAAGCGTCGATGACGCGGAACTGACCGTGACGGCCGGGAACGGCGACCAGCAACCGGCAATTGTTGGTGCCGAGGTCGAGCGCGGCAAAAACCGGCAGTTCCTGGTAAGGCGGTCGCGAGCCGCGCGGAGCGGGCGGCCTAGGCTGCGCCTGCGGCGGCTCGGGTTGAGGCTGGCTTGCGGGGCTGATGACGGGCGCCGACAGCGCGGCGCCGTTCTCGTCGCGGGCGAACACCTTGCGGCCGCGCCTGCGCTTGCGGCGCTTGCGCGACTTGCCCTTTTGCTCGCCGTGATGGTCAGCCTGCTTTTGGCCGGGATGCTTTTGGTCGGCATGCCTTTGGTCGGCATGTCTGGCATGCGCGCCCGCATGGCGGCTGAACCGCCCAACGGGCGGGCCCGCCGCACCTGTCGGCGTTGCCCCGGACACACCCACTGCCGACGCGCCTGCGCCGGTGTCGTGGTCTTCCACTTCAGTTCCTTCCGGCGCCGCGCGAACCGGAGACGGACGCAGCAGGCACCTCGATTTGTTTCTAAGTTGACGACAGAGTAACAGCGCGACGCGCAATCACCAAGAGCGCCGGATCCGTTTTTTGCCGCCGTCATGCCGGGGCAATGTCTTGCCGGTTGAATAGCCGGCTTCAATCAGGCATGTCTGAAATGAAGCTGGACACGCAAAACCCAAGGGGCAACATCCACGCATGAGCCGCAAAGCATGACGATCTCGCGATGAACTGGAAGCGTTATTTCTGGCCGGTCATCGGCTTGGCTGCGGTTGCGTTCTCGCTGTGGCTGCTCATTCATGAACTGCGCGGCATTTCGTTCAACGACGTCTGGGCCGGTATTGCCGCCATACCGCCGCGCGGCTGGGTGCTGGCGGCGCTGAGCTCGATCATCGCCTATGCCTCGCTTGCCGGTTACGACCACATCGCTTTACTGCATATCGGCAGACGAGTGTCGTGGCTGTTCGTCACGCTCTGTTCCTTCACCACTTACGCGGTATCGCACAATATCGGCGGCTCAGTGTTTTCAGGCGCCGTGATCCGCTACCGCGCCTATGGCACGAGAGGGCTGACTGGCCAGGAGGTCGGCGTTCTGGTGGCGATCTGCTGGTTCACCTTCATCCTTTCCAGCGTTTTCCTGGGCGGCCTGGTGCTGTTGCTGGAGCCGCAAATCATCGACCGTTTCACCGGCGCGCCGCATCATAGCGCCGCATTCGCCGCCGGGCTCGCCATGCTGGTGCTTGTCGGCGCCTATGTTTTTGGCAGCTGGCTCAGGCTCAGGCCGCTGAAGATCGGCTCTTTCCAGCTGCATTATCCGGCGCTGCCGATCGTAGCCAGGCAATTGCTGATCGGCCCGCTCGAACTGCTGGCGGCAGCGGCGATCATCTATTTTGCCCTGCCTGAGGCCGGCAACCCTGGTTACTTCGTCATACTCGGCGTGTTCATGGTGTCGTTCTCGATCGGGCTGTTGTCGCATGCGCCCGGCGCGCTCGGCGTGTTCGAGGTCGTCTTCCTCACCGGACTCTCGGACATGGATCCGGCGGGCGTGCTTGCCGCCCTTCTGGTGTTCCGGCTGTTCTACCTTATCATTCCGCTGGTGATCGGGCTCTGCGTGGTGCTGTTCTTCGAGCACTCGCAATACAGCAAGAGCGAAAGCTGAGGCCTTTGCCGGCCCTCTCGGCGAGCCCAATGCATGTCGCGCAAAAGTGCGCAGCGGTTTTGGGGGAAGCGTCGGACAAAGGCCTAAAAAGCCTGCGGTTGAAGTGAGCTGCGGGCTTGACTATTTTTCGATGGCGGCTACAAGGCAGCGCTCGCGGCACATAGCCGTCCGCTTCGCGCGTTGCCAGACGCGCCTGCTGGGGAATAGGTTAACGGTAGACCCACGGACTCTGACTCCGTTAGTCCTGGTTCGAATCCAGGTTCCCCAGCCAAGCAAAATCAAGCACTTAGCCTGCTTCAGATCATGCAGGATGGCGACCATGTTGTGTGTACGGGGCGCTGTGACGGCTTAGGAGAGATCGTCCAAGATCGTGTCCATGGCGCGATTCCAGATCGAACCGGATTCGATGTGAAGCCCCTGATTAAAATGAACCAGGCTTCATCAAAATGGACGGTGACAATAGCCCACGAAGGTGTGGAATCGATAGACTGAGAAAACTTTTAAAAGGTTGCGGGCATCTGTTGGTTGGAAGATCGCCGAATGCGCGGTCCGCGCAATCGATCATTGAGCTTGAATGTGCCGAGCGTGCCGCCAAGACGGCCAGATTGAAATCGCTTCGCATGGTCCGGATTTTGCAAGAGGCTGACACGCACGTTTCGTTCAACGAGGAACTCGACTGCTCGGTGCTTGTCGCGGCACTTGTTCGGGAGCCTGTACGGGTCCTGCAAACAATCGCTAATTCGAACAAAAAAGCCCGCCGTGCACCCGCAGTTGCCATCCCAACGCCAACGGCCAGGCCGATTGCGAAGCCTAGATCGGAACATTAGCGTCCTCTCATGGTTCTACCTTTTGAGGCGATGTTTTCGAACCCATGATTGGTAGAGCGATGGCTCTGGTGTTGGCATTTGATTTCGTCCATTTTCTCGGATTGACCGCTGCCGAACTACTAGTCGGGGCCTTGTCGGTTGCAGCTTGTTTGCTGTTTTTCAATATCATGGCGACCGACCGCCCAGATCGATAGGCCGCGCGCCCCACCGCGGCGGGTGCCGGATCAGGTTGGCTCATCTATCCGGAATGGAACTGTCACCCATCTCGGGAAGGCCACACAACAAATATACGACCTGGCAGGGCATTTTTGCCCGCTCTCGAGTCTGCATCGTTATGCTTGTCCGAAAGGTCCCGCCCAATGCCGCGCATGCCCACCGATAGCCGGTACATTCTCGAAAGCCTCGCCCGAGGATGCGTGACGCTTTCCGAGGACGAGTTCGTCATCGACAGGCTGGTGAAATATGTCGGCAACGGGAGGATCCGGTGGCACGTCGAGTTCCGTGGGCATCGCATCGAGTTGACGACAGGCCAGATCAAGAGGCAGCCGACGTTCCGCAGGAAGATACTCGAACAGGCCGGCGTGCTGCCGCCCCAGCGCTTCGGGGCCGACTATCGGCGATGGGCGCTCGACCTGCGAAAGAATGCCATCGAGCTGCCCTGGCGCGATCGGCCGGTCGATGCCGGTTTTGCCATCGACAGGCTGGCCAGCCATGGAGATGGGCGCTGGACGGTTGAATACCAAGGCAAGGCCGTCAAGTTCACGACGACCAAGCTGCGCAGGCAAGTCAGTTTCCGCAAACGCATGCTGGCCAAGGCCAAGGTATTGCCGCCCGAGCTGGCCCCGCCTGCCTATCGCAAATGGATGGACTGGCTCATGCAAAACGCGACCGAGGCTGAGCCGCAGGCCGGCGAAGCTTCGATGACGGAAAAAAGCTGGCTCGACGACCTGCAGGAGCTGGCCGGCTGGCAAGACGAAGTGCGGCCGCACGAGACCGATTAGGACGTGGCGGCGGCGATCGTCAGGTCGAAGCCACCGTTCAGGCTCCGGGATAATCCGGCTGCATCGCCGGCGCGGCCAGCGTAAACGCCTCCAGTTTGCGGCACTCGGCATCAACGGCAACCAGCCGGGGATAGTGCGCCAGGTCGCAGTCGAACCGGCGCGCATTGTCCATCTGCGGAACCAGGCAGGCATCGGCCAATCCCGGCCGGTCGCCGAAGCAGTACGGAAACCGCGCCGGCTGCCGCTCAAGTTGCGTCTCCAGGCCGGAAAACGCCTGCTTCACCCAGTGATGATACCATGCACGGACCTGCCGCTCGTCGACCCCGACCACATCGGCGAGATATCGTCGCACCCGGTTGTTGTTGATGGGATGCAGATCGGCTGCGATCAGTTGCGCGAACGATCTGGCTTCGGCGCGCAGAAACGGATCGCTGGGAAAAATGCCGGGCTCGGGGAAGAGCTCCTCGAGCAGTTCAATGATTGCCATCGACTGGGCCACCACACGCCCGCCGATCTCTAGGGCGGGCATCAGGCCCTGCGGATTGAGCTTGCGGTAGGCCTCGGACGACAGCGAAGGGATCGCCACATACTCATATGGCAGCCGCTTCAGGTTGAGCACGATGCGCACGCGTTGACCGGCCGAGTTCTGGTATCGCGTATGCAGGCGCAGCTTCATGCGGCGACTGTAGCTTGCGGCCAGGCACAAGGCCATTCGCCCGCTCGCCGCACGAAAACATCAGGTCCGTAACCGGAACAAGAGCCTCTAAAACATTTGCATGCGAACGGTTTTATCCTCGTTTGCAAGGCTTCCGTCCGGTTTGGCTTTCCGTTTCCACAGTTCGAAACAAAAACGCGCTCAACCGGCATCAAACCGAAACACAAACGCAGGAAAACCGCTTTCGACCGGCGTGACCGGAATTTAAGCAGAGGAAAAATTAAAATGTCCAAGATTCTTCGCAATACATTTCTCGCAGTTGTTGCCGTGGCCGGCCTGACCGCTTCGGCTTACGCTCAGACGGCGGCCGTCAATTCGTGCAGCAATCATGACGATTACTGGGCCCAGTGCCTGGGCGCCGCGAACAATGGCCACAATGATCGTGGAAGCGATCGCCGCTAATCGACTAGGTCCGTTGGGTAAGAGCCTCGTCGGCATCTGGCCGGCGAGGCTCTTTTGCGTTTCGAAGTGGGCGTGGCGGCTGACGCTCGCCTTCAGGCAGGCTCTTCGGCCAAAACATTCAAGCGACTTGATTTGTTTTCCATCCGGCGCCGCGACCGGTCCCTCCGCGATCCCATCGAAAACAAGCATTTCAGCAATTTTTCCCAAGCTCTGAACCCCCAGCGCTGCGACGGTTCCGTTCGCGCTTGCCTTGTCCCTTGGGAGAAAATCATGACGATCACGATGTCGCCGTTTCTTGCCGCCCTTGCATCCGAAGGCCCTCCAGCCGAGCGGGCGCAAGACATGGCCCTTTATGGCTGGCTGATCGGCAGTTGGAACATGGACACGCTCCACCACCGCGACGACGGCGCCATCGAGAAATGGGATGGAGAATGCCATTTCGGCTGGGTGCTCGAAGGCCGCGCCATTCAGGACCTCTGGATCAGGCCGAGGCGCCCTGCCCCATCCACCATGTATGGCACGACCTTGCGCGTCTTCGATCCCGCGATCGATGGCTGGCACATCATCTGGAGCGATCCGCTCAACCAGGACTATTCGCGCCAGATCGGGCGCGGCGAGGGCAAGGACATCGTCCAGATCGGCGCAGACTCGCGCGGCCTGCAGGCCCGATGGCGGTTCACCGAGATCACCGTCGACAGCTTTCATTGGATCGGCGAGGAAAGGCAGACGACGAGCGATCCCTGGCGCGTGACGTGGGAGCATTTCGCCCGCCGGGCGGGTTCCTGACACCGCCTTTTTCACCGTAAGTTTCAGGATTCAGCCTGGCGCCTAGCGCCCGCTCAAGCTGGCTCGTCTTCCACCTCCGCGACGCAGCTGATGTGACTGCCGGTTTTACGCAATGCCGGGCGGAAAACCGCAAAACACTTTTCCTGGGATTGCATTTTACGCGGCGGCGCCCGTCAGCCGGTCGCCGCCGCGCACGCGGTCGAGATCCTGGTCCATATGAGCGAAGGTCTCATCCTTCGAGATGCGCAGATGGATGCGCATCAAGGCTGCCGCCGCCTGCCGCTCGCCGGCAAGCAGCG
Source organism: Mesorhizobium sp. RCC_202 (assembly GCF_041355295.1). Classification (NCBI taxonomy): domain Bacteria; kingdom Pseudomonadati; phylum Pseudomonadota; class Alphaproteobacteria; order Hyphomicrobiales; family Phyllobacteriaceae; genus Mesorhizobium; species Mesorhizobium sp. RCC_202. Next base: position 39,454 of record NZ_JBFUPO010000020.1, on the reverse strand, counting down.
CGGCAATGACGCCGCGATGCTCGATCATCGACTGCCGCAGCCTCTCCAGCCGCACGAAAGCGAGATATTCGGCGACGCGGCGCTTTTGTCCACGCCTTTGGCGGATTTGGAGGACCGCAGTCCTTCCGAGCATCGCGCGAGCAATGCTCGGCGGTATCGACCCGACCAGCGCGCAACGGTGTTACCCCAATCAAATATCGTGAACGGCGGCTTGGCCACTGAGGTAGCAACGCCACCGTTGTATTCTCTCGAATATATTGAAAGAAGCCAAGGGCACCCGGCTACCGGAACTCGCTCAGGGACAAATTGACGTCATTGCACAGATTGCTGCAGAAGGCCTGAAGGGAATCGGGGTCGATGCCTATCTGGCGGGCGCGCGCGAACGCCTCCTTCGCCTCTTTGGGTTTGTTGGCTTTTATGTAATCGGAGGATTTCACCAACCAAGCGGTCGTCACCAGCGAACGGCTCCAGCCGGATGGATAGAGCGAATACGCCTTCTCGCCATATTTGATAGCGCCGTCGATATCGCGAAAGCGGAACAGCCTTAAAGCAGCGTAAGTGGCATTGACGGGTCCAGAGGTCGCATCCGCCTCCAATTCACGCAGGTAGATCCGATCGGCGACGTTGCGATCGCCGCCCATGTAATAGGCCAGCGCCAGCAAGGCGTCGTCAGGAAGACGCCGCCTCTGGTAGAGCTCCATCACGTCGACATATTTGCCCTGCGCCAACAGCAATTGGGTTTCGCGATAGCCGACTGAAGTGGCGGCGTAGCCTTTGAGGCCGGCCTCGTCGAGAAGCTGGGTCATGGCCGCGATGTCACCTAGGCCGAGGGCCAGATCAAATCGGGTATTCCATATCTTCTCCGCCAGTTGCGGATCATCGCGTATCTTGTCGAGGATGTCTATGGCGGCCGCGACCATGTCCGGCTGGTACCGGGGCGTGACGCCGATGTTGCCCAAATAGCCACGGGTCAGATCGAGGCTTGCGATCTCGTACCAGAGAGCGTTCGATGGCGTCTGCCTGGCTTGAACGTTTTGCGTGACCCGCGTCAGCACATCCAGCAGGCCCGGCTGGTAACTGTAGCCGGACAGACAGCCGTGGATGACCGCTGCGAGTTTATCCATGTCGGGTTCGAGCGCGACGATCTGATCGGCCATCGCAACCGCGGCGTCGTGATAGGTGACGCCGCGCAGATTGGTGATCGCAAGGATCGCTCCGACCATCGCCTTGGTATTTCCGGCCGTCTTGGGCAGCGCCGTCTTCGCCCAGACCAGTGCCTCCTTGCGATGATCCAAATGTTCGAACATCAGCGACCAGGTGATATCGACCCAGGGGTTCGTGGCATCGAGAGCCTGTGCTTTCTCAAGCTGGTTGCGCGCGCCGGCGGGATAGCCGGAATAAATATAGGTTCGCGCCCCATAGACGTAGGCCGGCGGATAGGACGGATCGAGGCGCTCCAGTTCCTCGAAGACGATGAAGAAGGATTTGCTCGACAAGGCAAATCCCATGCCACTGGCGACGTTCAGCCATTGTGCCCGCGTCGCCTCGACCCGCGCGGGAACGAAATCCGGATGCGCGGTTACGAAGGCTTGAAGTTCGGCCTTGATCTTGTCGGCCCTGTCCGCGGTCCAGCCGTCGACCGTAGCGACCAGCCGAGTGAACTCCTGCCTGTCCGGTTCGCTGAGCTTTTCCAGCCATGGTTGCCCTGCCCGCGCGACGCCCAACTGGGCGCCCGACATCAGAACAAACGCCAGAAATGCAGCAGTCTTGAATGCTGAGCGCATGTCGTTCCCACCGGTCGCAATGCGGCAAGAATGCAATCCGGCCCGTTAATGTCGGCGCAAATTGATTGTTCGATTTTTACTGAGTTTGTCCCGGTGACTATTCTGCCGACACAGCAACAGAAATCCACTGCACTTTTCAGTATGCAGGGGCATCGCCCGCGCTGCCGTCACTGTGCCTCAAAGCCAAGGGCCGCTCCCCCCGATGGAAAGAGCGGCCCTTGCATCGTCGATGACCGGGTTTTGACAGCCGCCTATTCAGCCGCCTCGTACCCCGCAATGCCTTTGATCTCGAGGAAATCCTCAAGCCCGTATTCGGCGTATTCGCGGCCGTTGCCCGACTGCTTGTAGCCGCCGAAGGGCAGGCCGGCATCCCAGGTCGGGTAGTTGATGTAGACGCTGCCCGAGCGCATCCGGGCAGCCGCCTGGCGCGCTTTCTCGATGTCCTTGGCCTGGATGTAGGAGGCAAGGCCGAAGACGGTGTCGTTGGCCTGCTCGATCGCCTGCTCGACCGTGTCATAGGGCATGATCGCCAGCACCGGCCCGAAGATTTCTTCCTTGGCGATGCGCATGTCGTGCGTCACGTTGGCGAACACGGTCGGGCGAATGTAGTAGCCGCGGTTGAGTTCGGCCGGACGACCCGGGCCGCCGGCGACCAGGGTGGCGCCCTCGTCGATGCCGCTCTTGATCAGATCCTGAATCTTGTCGAACTGGATCTGGCTGACCACCGGGCCAAGCTTGGTGTTGGCGCCATCGGCCGGGCCGACGGTGAATTTCTCCGCCGCTGCCTTCGCATAGCCGGCCGCCTCGTCGTGACGGTCGCGCGACACGAACATGCGGGTCGGCGCGTTGCAGGACTGGCCCGAGTTGCCGAAGCAGCCGGCGACGCCCTTGGTGACGGCCCGTTCCAGATCGACATCGGGGAACAGAATGTTGGCCGACTTGCCGCCGAGTTCCTGGTGCACGCGCTTGACCGTATCGGCCGCCGCCTTGGCGACCAGGATGCCGGCGCGGGTCGAACCGGTGAACGACATCATGTCGATATCGGGATGGCTGGACAGCGCCTGGCCGACGCCAGGGCCATCGCCGTTGACGAGGTTGAAGACGCCCTTCGGCACGCCGGCCTCGTCGATGATCTCGGCGAAGATGATGGCGTCGAGCGGCGCGATTTCGGACGGCTTCAGCACCATGGTGCAGCCGGCGGCCAATGCCGGGCCGACCTTGCATGTGATCTGGTTCAGCGGCCAGTTCCACGGCGTGATCAGGCCGACGACGCCGATGGGCTCCTTGACGATGAGCGACGAGCCTTTGACATGGCGGAATTGGAAGCTCTTCAGCACTTGCGCCATCTTCTCCAGATGCGCCTGGCCGACGCCGACCTGGCTGTCCAGAGCCATCTGGCGCGGCGCGCCCATCTCACGCGAGACTGCAAGGGCAAGATCCTTGCTGCGCTTCTTGTAGATTTCGATGACCCGGTTGAGGATATCGAGGCGTTCCTCGACCGAAGTGAAGCCGAAGCTGTTGAAGGCGCGCTTGGCGGCGGCAACCGCCTTGTCGACATCGGCCTTGGTTCCAAGCGAAATCTGCGCGAAAGCGTCTTCGTTGGACGGGTCGATGACGTCGAAACTGTTCGGCACCACCGGATCGACCCAGGCGCCGTCGATATAGAACTGCAGATTATGGGACATGGAATTCATCCTCGGTCAGCCGTGGGCTCTCGAATTGTGATGGGGTTGGTCGTCGTATCCTGTCAGAGATAGCGATGCACAAATAACGCTGTCAAATACAACCCCCGAACTGATTTAGCCAGCAATCCGTCTTTGAGCCAAAGGTTTGGCCAGCGCTTTAGACAATCGTATGTCCCGCCTCGCCCAAGAACCGTCTCGCCGCAGCCTCATCCGTAGCCTTCACGAGCAGATGGTCGCCATCGAAGGTGGACACCAGGAAGATCCCCAACCTGTTTTCCGACAATGGCCTGATCACTGAAAGGACAATGCCGGTTTCGTCAAAGGCAAAGGGTCCCTGCAATTTGAACGCGACCCAGTCGCGATCCTGCTTGACGGCATCCGGCACCCTATCCTGAAGACAGACGACCGACAATTCGTCGTCGGTCCGGGAGATGCTGACAAAGCCCTGCCCGTCGGCCCACGCCGGAATGGCATCGCCGGCTCCAAGTCGTAAAACAGCGTAACGCCCGGAGAGTTGCTTCAGCTTGACCTTAATGGTCATTCCCCGGCCTCCTTATCGAAATCCCGCGTCAGTTTCTTGCTCATATAGACCGTCACGCCGTTCATGAATGGCTCTTCCCGATCGACCACATAGCCATGCCGCTTGTAAAGCGAGACATTGGCTTCGAAGGCGGCATTGGTCAGCAGACGAAGCTCCGACCGGCCGGCCTCAAGCGCCTTCGCCTCGGCGCGCTCGAGAAGCAGCCGGCCGATGCCCCTTTCTTGCGCGGTTGGCGCCACGCAGACATTCTCGATCCAAAGATGGTCGTCGGCGAGCATGGTCTCGATCATACCGACAACACGGCCGTCGGCGATGACAAGATCGAGTGGATGCTCGGCAATTGCCTTCTCGTAGTCGGCGCGCATCGGCAGCGGCTCGCGGCCGATCACCGGCACCCATTTGGCATAGGCCGCGCGCACGATATTGCGAATGACGGCAGCGTCCGACGGTTCGGCCGGCCGGAAACGGATAGAAGAACCGATGGTCATCACAGTGCTCCAGACATGAAAAACCCCGCCGGCTGCTAGCGCGGGCGGGGCTGGAAACGAACGAACCGGATCTATCCTGCCGGCCTTTTTCGTCGCGCGATCAGCTTGCCGCCTCGCACTGGGCGGGAGCGGCGTCGCTTGGTGTTGACAGGCGCGAAAGCGTACATGGCGGAACGCTGGAACAGGCGCGGCGGCAGGTCAACACGCTGCGCCGTCAGGCCCACACGATCAGGCGCGCCTGGCCGATTATGGGCGCCACGAACATCGAAGCCCGGCTCCAACGCTCCTTTGGTCTCAAGGGCCGGAATGCGTGATACTCGGCCACGCCGCCAGCAATTCCCTGGTGTAGGCCTCGCGCGGCGCGCCGAACAGCGCGCCGACCTCGCCGCCCTCGACCACCTTGCCCGCCCGCATGACGACGGCGTTCTCGGCGATCAGGCGCACGACCGCCAGATTGTGGCTGATGACGACCAGCGTGATGTTGTCGGAGCGCCTTATGTCCTGCAGCAAATTGAGCAGGTCCCCCTGTACCGAGACGTCGAGCCCGGCGGTCGGCTCGTCGGCGATCAGGATCGACGGCTTCATCAAGAGCGCGCGGGCGATCGCAACCCGCCTCGCCTGCCCGCCGCTGATCTCATGCGGATATTTGTCGACGACGCTTGCCGGCAGGCCGAGCCGCTTGAGGATGACGGCCAGGCGCTCGTAGGTCGCCGCATGCGGCTCCTTCAGCACCGTGCCAACCTCGTTCATCAAGGTGCGGATGCGGCTCCTCGGCGACAGCGAGGCGGCCGGGTCCTGGAAGATCGGCTGGATGAAACTGGCGCGGCGTTTCAGCGCCGCGCGGCCATGACCCAGCGGATTGCCAAGGATGCGGATGTCGCCGGCGTCCAGCCGCTGCAGCCCAAGCACGGCGCGCATCAGTGTCGTCTTGCCGGAGCCGGATTCGCCGACGATGCCGAAGCATGTGCCTTGCGGGATCGAAAGCGAGACGCCGTCCAGCGCCACGGTGTGGCCGAAGCGCAGCTGCGCGTTGCTGACCGAGATCGCATCGGTCATGGCGTCGCCAACCGCAGGCAGCGCGCGCCATGCGAGGCGCTTCCAGCGACGGCGTAGTCGCCGGGAACGACTTTTGCACAATCCTCGAATGAGACATCGCAGCGGCCGTTGAAGATGCAGCCCGGCGGACGCCGGCGCGGGTCAGGCAATTCTCCGGCGATGACGGTGAAGCGGTTTTGCGCCGCATCGGGATCGCGTGCTCGGTCGATCGGCACCTCGCAATCGAACAGCATGCGCGTGTAGGGGTGGCCGGGCTGGCGCTGGACGTCGCGCACCGTGCCGCTTTCCAGCCGCTCGCCGGCATAGAGCACCGAGATCCGGTCGCAATGCTCGGTGACCAGCCCCAGGCTGTGGGTGATCAACAGCACGGCGCAGCCGATGCGGTCGCGCAGGCCGATGATCTCGCGCATGATCTGCGCCTCGACGGTGACATCGAGCGCGGTGGTCGGCTCGTCGGCGATCAGCAGCGCCGGCTCCGACAGCAGCGCCATGGCGATGACGACACGCTGGCGCATGCCGCCGGACAATTCGTGCGGATACTGCTGCATCCGCTGCTTCGGATTGCTGAGCTTGACCTTGGCCAGCGCATCCTCGGCCTGTGCTGCCCGGGTCTTGCGATCACTGCCGGGCGAGCGCCGGCGCAGCACTTCGATGAGCTGCGCGCCGATGGTGAAGACCGGATTGAGCGACAGCATCGGATCCTGAAAAATCATCGCCATGCCGCGACCGCGCAACGATGCGGTGGCATTGGGCCTCGTCAGGTCGAACTGCCTGCCCTCGATGGTGGCGGTGCCCGACGTCACCCGGGCATTGGCCGCGAGCAGGCCCATCAGCGCGAAGGCGACGGTGGATTTGCCGCTGCCGGATTCGCCGACCAATCCCAGCATCTCGCCCTTCTGGATATCCAGCGAGACATCGCGCAAGGCGTGCGCGGCGCCGATCGGCAAATTGTAGTCGACCGAGAGATTGCGCAGCGAGATCGCCATCAGCGCGTGCCCGCCGACTTGGGGTCGATGACACGGCGCAGCGCCTCGCCAAGCAGCGTGGCGCCGAGCGTGGCGACGGCCAGCACAAGGGCAGCCGTGACCGTCGGCCACCAGGATTGGTTGATCGACACGAAGCCGTCCTTGATCAGCGTGCCGAGCGAGGATTTCGGTGGCTGCACGCCGAAGCCGAGGAACGACAAGGACGCCTCGAAGGCGATGACGACCGGCAGGTTCATGCTGGCCAGAACGATGATCGGCCCGGCGACATTGGGCAGATAGTGGCGCACGACGATGGTCGCCGGATGGACCGCCAGCATGCGCTCGGCCTCGATGAAGCTCAGATTGCGCAAGGTGCGCGCCCTGGCGCGGGCCATGCGGCCGAATTGCGGGATGAAGACGACGGTGACCAGGAGGACGAAGGTGGCCGAGCCCTTGCCGTAAAGCGCGATCAGCGCGAAGGCCAGGATCAGCGGTGGGAAGGCGTTGACGATGTCGAACACCGCCGTCACCGCACGGTCGACCCAGCCGCCGGCGATGCCGGCGACGATACCGATCAGCGAGCCGATGATCGAGGAGATGACGACGATCGTCACGGCAAGCGTCAGCGCGTAGCGGGTGCCGGCCGAGGTGCGTGCGAAGAGATCACGGCCGAGATTGTCGGTGCCGAACAGATGCGCGATGCCGGGTGCCGCAAAGCGCGCCTTGATGTCGAGCACATTCGGGTCCGGGCTGACCAAAGGTCCGACGAGCGCAAACACGAGGATGATAGTGGTGAAGGCAAGGCCAAGGCGGCCGTCGCGTTCCGAACAGATGCGCCGCAGCGCCCACATCGCCTCGCTCATCCGCGGCCCGCCGCGACGCGCGGGTCGAGCAGCGCGTTGACCATGTCGACCACCAAATTGGCGAGGATATAGAAGGCGACGATGAAGACGACGCAGGCCTGCACGACCGGATAGTTGCGCTGTGCGATCGAGTTGAAGATCAAGCTGCCGATGCCGGTCCGCGCGAAAATGATCTCGACCACGACCGAACTGCCGATCAGGTCGCCAAGGCCGATGCCGAGGATCGATACCACCGGCACCAGCGCCAGCTTGAGCGCGAACAGGCCGACGATGCGATACTCCGAGACGCCATAGGCGCGCAGCGTGCGCACATGCAGCTCGGCCAATGTGTCGAGCAGTGCAGCCCGCACCAGCCGCGAGATGTAGCCGATCCAACCCAGCGCCAGCGCCACCGAGGGCAGCACCAGATGCTGCAGGCGGTCGACGATATCGCCGGGATTGCCGGCGCCCGCCACCGGCAGCCAGTGCAGGCCGATGGCGAAGATCAGGAACAGCACGACAGAGACAACCAGCGTCGGCGTGGTGATGAAGGAAATCGACAACAGCGCCAGGCCGCTGTCGAGCCAGGATCCGGGCTTGAGCGCCGCGATGACGCCGATCGGAATGCCAACCAGCAGCGCCAGCGCCAGCGCGCTGAAGGCGAGCGCCAGCGTGTTGGGGATGACCTCGAGCACGAGGTCGAGGATCGGCCGATGCGAGACGACGTCCTCGCCGAAATTGCCGGTCGCGGCGCGACTGACGAACAGCCAGAGCTGTTCGACAAAACTGCGGTCGAGGCCCATGTCATGCACGATCTGCGCGCGCAGCTCGGGTGTGGCGCGCGGGCCGAGCATCACCGAGGCGAAGTCGCCCGGCACTAGCCGCACCATGAGGAACAGGAGCAGTGTGGCGCCGACGATGGTCAGCGCCATGGAGCCAAGCCGCGTCGCGATGAAGGCGGCGGTCCGTTGCGTTCTGGTCATGAGCGGTCGAACTTGGTCAATGGCTTCAACCTGTTCTGGAGATGGCCAATTGTCGAGGTTAGCGCCAGCCCCCTCATCCGGCCGCTTCGCGTCCACCTTCTCCCCGAGGGGAGAAGAGGAAGGGGCCAGCGCTGGCCATCTCCTCTCCCCTCGGGGAGAGGTCGGATTGCCCCGAATTGCCCTTTGCAATTCGGTCTTGGCAATCCGGGTGAGGGGGAGAGTTTGGCAACACCCCTGCCCGCTCAAGCCTTGTCGAAGAATTCGAACTGCCAGTCCTTGCCGTTGGGCAGGAACACCGGCTTCAGCCAGGCCGCGTCGACGAAGAAGTTGCGGCCATGCGTGATCCAGATGCAGGATGCCGATTCATCGAGCAGTTTCTGCATCTTGATGTAGATCTCCTCGCGCTTGGCTTTATCCAGCGTCTCCAGACCGTCCTGGTGCAACTTGTCGAATTCCGGGCTGTTCCAGCGCTGCCAGTTCCAAAGGCCGATCTGGCTGGCCAGGAACCATTGCGTCTGGAAGCTCGGGTCGAATTTCGACGTGTAGGGAATGAGCGTCAGCTCGAGGTCCTTGCTGGCATTGTCGGCGCCGAGCGCCCAATAGGCGCCCGAATCCATGGCGTTGATGTTGATGGTGATGCCGATTTCGGCGAGATTGGCCTGGACGATCTGGGCGACCGCCAGCGAGGTGGCGTCGTTGAGGCAGGTGAAGGTGAAGGCAAGGTTGGATTTGCCGGCCTCGCTCAGCAATTGCTGCGCCTTGGCGACATCGCGATTGTAGAGCGGCGCGTCGGCCCAGTTGCCGAGCAGTCCCGGCGCCAGCAGGGTCTTGGCGCGCGAGGTGGCGCCGGAATAGGCGCCCTGGATGATGGCGTCGACATCGACCGCCCAGCGGATCGCCTGGCGCACCTTGAGATCGGCCAGATCGCCCTTTTCGACATTGATGCCGATCCAGGTGTAGTCGATGCCCGGGATGTCGATGACCTTGGTGTCGGGCAGGCCCTTGGCGGTGTCGAGCTGGTCGGCATCGAAGGCGGTAAAATCGAGTTCCTTGGCCTGATAGGACAGGAATGCGGTCTTGTGCTCGGGGATGATCTTGCCGGTAATCTCCTCGAAATGCGCCTTGTACGGGCCTTTGTAGTCTGGGTTGGCGGCGAGCACGAACTGCTCCTTCGGCCGCCATTCCTTGAGCAGCATCGGACCGGAGCCGATCAGCGTCGTCGAGATCTTGTCGCCGAGCTGCTGGGTGGCCTTCTTCGACAGGATCGCGCCGGAGGCGTCGCAGATGCCGATCAGCCAAAGTGCCGCCGACGGATGCTTGAGGATCAGCTTTCCGGTGTATTTGCCGGTGACCTCGACCGACTTCAGCGCTTCCAGATCGTCGGCATAAGTGAGCTTCTTGCCGTTCGCGTCGCCGTTGATGTAGCGGTCATAGGTGAACTTGACGTCATCGGCGGTCATCTCGCCGAAACCGCCGGTGAACATCTGGCCGGGATTGAGCTCGAACTCGAACTCGGTGTCGGAGATCTGCTTGATGTCCTTGGCCGCGTCGTTGGTCCAGCTGGTCTTGCCCGGCTCGAAACGCACGAGCGTCTGGCAGACGGCGCGGATGATGTTGCCTTCCGTGGTGCCGACGCGGTTACCGGGGTCGAGGTTGCCGATATCGGTGTCGAGCGCGATGACCGGATTGGTCCTGTCCGCGGCGAAGGCGAAGCGAGCATAAGGCAGCAGCGCCAATGCCGACGAACCGGCCAGGAAGGTTCTGCGATCGATTTTCATGCGCATTTTTTTCCCCTTTTATTTGATTGTAGGCGGTTACATGCAATCGCGTGGAATGACCTCGTCATAGTCTCGTTGGGCGAAGATCGCTCCTCGCTCGTAGGCCTTGACCCAGCCGCGGGCGTAGAAATTGTGGCGGTCGCAACTGAAGCTGATCTCGCAGTCGACGCGCGCATTCCAGTCGGGCCTGATGAATTCCTCGTGGCAGGTCACGGTGGTGGCGCAGCTTGCCGGATCGTTGTCGGTTATGCCGTAGATTTTGCGGCGCCAGGAGGTGATCTCGGTGCCTGTCTCCTCGATCACGAAGCGCCCGTCATCCGACATCGCCGTCAATTCCGTGCGCTCGGTTGGCAGATCAGTCGTCAACGAACGCAATTGCCGCGCCGGCTCCTTGACCGTCACCGGGCGAGGCTCGGCCCATAGCGGTTCCCCGAAGGTGACCGGGACAAGCCCCTCCTCGCTCGCCAGCACCGCCAGGTCGAGCCGGCAACCAGCCGGATCGAAGGTCAGCATCGTACGTTCCGGCGACGGCCAGGCCATCGGCCAGTAGGAGGAAGAAATCGCCACGCGCAACCTGTGTCCTGCGGGGACGATTTGCGCCACCGGCTTCAACGACAGTTCCACGTCCTCGAGCTGTCCCGGCGTCAGCGGCGTCGGGAATTCATGGCTTTCGCGATGCGTAAGATTGAGCAGCGCGAAGGTGATGAGGGCCGAGGTGCCGTCGGGCGCTAAATCGGTCAGCCTGACGCAGATTTGCGCCTGCGGCTTGTCGGCGGCGACACGCAGTCTGATCTTGGAAATGCCGGTCAGCGAAAGGTCGCTCGCCATGACGGCGCTGTCGAAGCACAGCGAGCCGCCATCGTCGGCGCGTTGGTCGCGAGCGCCTTCGGCCGAGATGCGGCCCTGGCCATAGGGGCACCATTCCTGCCCCTGCACGCCGGTGGTCAATGGCGATGAGATCGTTGGCTGGATGCCGCCGGCACCCTGCGCCTCGCCAAGCTTGCCGTCGCCATTCAGCCAGAAGGTCTTGGCGCCAACCTGTTTTGCAGGCCATTGCGGCAGGCCAATCCACCGTCCCGGTCTGAAATCCATATGCGAATGTGGACTGGCGTGGTCCATCAAGTAAAGCCGCATATCCGGATCGCGGTCGACACCGTTGTCGATGCCTTTCAGCCAATGATCGTACCAGCGGATGCATTCCTGCAGATAGCCGACCGCTGGTCCGGGCACGCCATAATTCGGCTCCTTATGGCCCCAGGGGCCGCAAATGCCCTTGGCCGGCGCCTTGAGGTTCTCGACCAGGCTGAAGATCGTCTGCGTGTAGCCGTCGAGATAGCCGCCGACCGTCAGCACTGCGCATTCGATGGCCGAGAAATCCTCGCAGACCGAGCCCTGCTTCCAGAACGCATCGCGGCGCTGATGCTTCAGCCATTCGGCGGCGTGGTTCTTGTGATCGTCCAGCCTTCCCTTCCACATCTCGCGCCAGCGATCCTCGCCGACCACGGCCGGATCCGGCGGCAGCGCCGAATAGCCGAACAGCGCCCCGCCCCAGCCGAAATTGTCGTTGATCAACAGGCCGCCATTATAATGCGCGTCGCAGGCATAGCGGTCGTCGGTCGAGCAGGAGGTGACGATCGCCTTCAGTTGCGGCGGCCGGCGCGAAGCCACCTGCAGGCCGGAAAAGCCGCCCCAGCTGTTGCCGATCATGCCGGCGACGCCGCTGCACCAGGGCTGCGAGCAGAGATTGTCGAGGATTTCGAGTGCGTCGTCCTGCTCGCGCCTGACATATTCATCGCCGAGCAGGCCGTCGGAATCGCCCATGCCGGCGATGTCGACGCGGGCGCCGGCATATCCATGGCCGGCAAAGAAAAGATGCATCTCCTCGTCGCCGCTGCGCGTGCCGTCGCGGCGGCGATAAGGTATGTATTCCAGGATCACGGGGACGGGATTTTCCTCGGCGTCTTCCGGCAGGAACAGGCGGGCGGCCAGCTTGCGGCCGTCGCGAAGCGGAATCCAGTGGGTTTCGACTGTTCTAACCCCGGAAATAACGACGCTGGGCATGAGAACTCCGGCTTGGATTGAATGATTATATAATATATTGAATGATCAATCAATATTACCAATGCGAAGGCAATGCAATGGCGAAACGATCGATCAAGGCGATGCGGCGCGACGAGTTGATGGACGCTGCGATCGCCGTTATTGGCGAGGAAGGCATGGCGAACGCGACCATGGCCATTATCGCACGGCGCGCCGGCATGTCGGCCGGGCTCGTCAACCATTATTTCGACAGCAAGGAAGAGCTGATCGCGCTCGCCATGCGCAATGTCTCGAACCTGTTTCGCCAGGACATCATGCGGCTGGCGCCCGCCAATCCGACGCCGGCGCAACGGCTGAAGGCCATCGTCGACGGCTCCTTCGTGCCGCAGCATCTGGGCGCGCCCAAGCGCGCCCAGACATGGATGCAGTTCATGATCGCCGCGCAGACCGAACCGCGCATCAAGCATCTCTATCATCTGACCGGCGCGCGCTTCGTCTCCAATATCCGTTACGCCGTCAGGCAACTGGTGCCGGCTGACCAGGTGGCTGACATTGTCGACGGCATCGCGGCGCTGATCGACGGCTTCTTCTGGCAGAGCGCGGGCGAATATGAGGAAGAGGACACCGAGCGGGCGCGCAGGATCTGCTGGCGTTATGTCTGCCTGCAGATCCCTGGCATCGAACGACCGCCGGCCGAGCTGGCAGCGCACGATTGATCGTTCGTAAAAATCGATCATTATGACTTAAATAATTCGTTGGAAAGATTGGTTCTGGAATGGCATTTCACGCGTGAACGTGTCCGGAGAATTCAATTGTCTTTCCTGCCCGCCACCGCGAACGATCTTCCAAATAGCCTGAATTCGGCCAATTCCGGAGGCAAGCGCCCTGCACTCGCATCCATGTCGACCGGCGTCGTGCCGGGCCTCGTTCTGGTGGCCATGATCACCAGCGTCGCCTATTCGGCGCGCAGCTTCTCCGGCCTGACTTTGTTCAGCCCGATGATCCTCGCCGTCGTTGCCGGCATGATCTATTCCAACGTGCTTGGTCTGCCTGCCCATGCCAAGGCCGGCATCGCCTTCTCGCAAAAGCGCCTTTTGCGCTTCGCCATCGTGCTGCTCGGCTTCCAGCTCACGCTCGGCCAGGTGGCAGGCATCGGGCTCAGCGGCGTCGGCATCGTTGCCGCCACGCTCGGCGCCACCTTCCTGTTCACCGTCACGCTTGGACGGCTCATCGGCGTCGACCGCAAGCTGGCGCAGCTGATCGCGGCGGGCACGTCGATCTGCGGCGCTTCGGCGATCGTGGCCACCAACATCGTCACCGACGCGCGGGATGAGGATGTGACTTACGCCGTCGCTTCGATCACGCTGTTCGGCACCGTCGCCATGCTCGGCTTCCCGCTGCTGGCGCCCGTCCTTGGCCTCGACCAGCACGCCTTCGGCCTGTGGGCCGGCGCTTCGATCCATGAAGTGGCGCAGGTGATCGGCGCCGGTTTCCAGAACGGCACGCTCTCCGGCGAGACCGCCACGGTCGCCAAGCTGACGCGCGTTGCGATGTTGGCGCCGATGGTCATCGCGCTCGGCCTGATGGCGCGCCGCGGCAGCACCGATGCTTCCGCCGCCAAGCCGCCGATGCCGTGGTTCGTCGCGGCCTTCGTGGCGATCGTGGCGCTGAACAGCCTGGCCGACATTCCGGCGCCGATCCACTCGGCGGTCGCCCTGGCGGCGCAGATCATGCTGACCATGGGTCTCGCCGCGATGGGACTTCAGGCCGACATCTCGCAGTTGCGCTCGCGCGGCCTGCGCCCGCTGCTGCTCGCTTTCTCGGCCTTCCTCTTCATCGGCTGCTTCAGCCTGATGCTGGTCAAGTTCGCCTAGCACAGCAGCCGGTGACCCGATCACGATCAAGCACGTCCTCGATCGCGATCGAGGTCGCGCGGCTTATCCCGATCCACTGATCTCCCGTCGAAACTGCAACCGAGCGTACCAGCCGCAGCGCAAGCGTTCGACAACGGAGATTTCGATGAAATTGATCATCCAGCTATGCGCCATCCTTGCATCCATGGCGCTGGCCCAGCATCCGGCATACGCCGATGACCATGTCGGTGTTCGTCAGCTGCTGGCGCCATCGAAGGAACGTGGCGCCGATCTCGACGTGACGGTCTGGTATCCAGCACAGGCGGGCGGTGAGCCGGCCGTGCTTGGTGACAGCCCGCTGTTTGTGGGAACGTCGGCAATGCGCGACGCGCCGATCGCCGACGGAAAGTACCCGCTGATCCTGCTTTCGCACGGCGCCGGTCTGGCCGGTACGCCGCAAGCGTTGAGCTGGATCGCGACGCCCTTGGCCGAACACGGCTTCATCGTTGCCGCTCCCACCCATCCGGGCAATGGCGGCAAAAACCGGTCGGCGACCGAGACGATGAAGCTTTGGCTACGACCCGCCGATCTCACGGCAGCGCTTGATGCAATGGGCAGGCAAGCGTTCTTCCAGGATCATCTGGAGCAAGGCCGGATCGGCGTTCTTGGGCTGTCGATGGGCGGCAACACCGCGCTGGCGATCGCCGGCGGACGCGTCGACCCGAAGCTGCTTGCGGCCTATTGCGACAACGACACGCTCAACGCTTCGCTGTGCGGATGGGTCAGGCAGAGTGGCGTCGACCTTCATACGGTGGACATGCGATCGGCCGGCCGCAACAACAGCGACAAGCGCATCCGCTTCGCGATGGCGATCGATCCGGCGCCATCCGATGTCTTCGACGTCAAAAGCTTCGCTACGATCAAGATTCCGGTCGACATCGTCAATCTCGGCCGTCCAGGAAAAATCCCCGCGACGGTCGATGCTTCCAGCATCGCAAGAGCAATCCCCAAATCAGGCTACGCGACGATCGAGGATGCCAGCCACTACAGCATGTTCGGCGAATGCAAGCCGGGCGCCGCCGCCCTCATCGTCTCCGAGGAGATCGGCGACCCGGTTTGCGACGATGGCGGCGGACGGTCCCGCGCGGCGATCCACGCGCAACTGATCGGCACGGTGACAGTGGCCTTCGACCGTGCGCTGAAAGCCTGGCAGTAAAAACTCGCGGCGTCAGTCCTCGAAGGAGGTCGCCGCGACATAGATGGCGGCCAGTTTCTCGATGCCGGCCTGGTCTTCCTTGTCGAAGCGGCCGGGCGTCGGGCTGTCGAGGTCGAGCACGCCGAAGGCGCCTTCCGCATCGCGCAGAAGCACCACCAGCTCCGAGCGCGAGTCGGCATCGCAGGCAATGTGCCCGGCGAATTCGTGCACATCCTTGACCAGCATAGACATGTCGAGGTCGATCGCCGTGCCGCACACGCCCTTGCCGACCGCGATGCGCACGCAGGCCGGCTTGCCCTGGAAGGGCCCGAGCACCAGTTCATCGTCGGAGGCAAGGAAATAAAAACCGGCCCAGTTGAGGTCGGGCACCATCTGGTAGATCAGCGCCGTGGTGTTGGCGGCGTTGGCGATGGAGTCGCTCTCGCCCTCCAGCAGCGCTTTAAGCTGCACGGCCAACTCTTTGTAGAAGGCCGGCTTGTCCTTGGTGTCGATCGCGGTTGCCGCAAACATCCTGGTGTCTCCGTTGCAAGCCGGCCGGCTGGCCAGCTACAGTTTGCGTTCTCTCTGCCACCAATGCTGCGCCCGGGAAATACACAATCGTGATTGCCACCCTCGCCACCCGAAAACGCGACCACGCACAGCCGGCCGCCAGCGAGGCGCCCCTCACCTTCGCCGTGCTGGTTTTCCCGGGCTTCCCGATGATGGCGTTTTCGTCCGTTATCGAGCCGCTGCGCGGGGCCAATGTGCTGGCCAGGCGCGGTTGCTATCGCTGGGTGATCGTCGGTGCCGACCAAGGCACGGTCGAGGCCTCCAACGGCGTCGTCATCCAGCCCGGCTTTTCAGCCGCCGACGCGCCGAAGGTCGACCGCATCGTCGTCTGCTCGGGCGGCGATGCCGATCATGTCGTGGCCGACGAGGCGATGAGCTGGATCCGCAAGAGCCTGCGCGGCGGCGCCCATATCGGCGCCGTGGCCGACGCGGCCTTCTTCCTCGCTCGCGCCGGCCTGCTCGACGGCCACGCCTGCACCTTGCACTGGACGAGCCAGGCCGCCTTCACCGAGGCCTTCCCGGACATCGAGCTTCGGCGCGACCTCTTCGTCATCGACCGGAAGCGTTTCACGTCGGCCGGCGGCGTCGGCAGCCTCGACATGATGCTGGAGATCATCACGCGCGATTACGGCGCGGAGCTCGCGGCGGGTGTCGCCGAATGGTTCGTGCACAGCCAATTGCGCTCCAGTGTCGATCGCAAGCTGATGCCGCTCAGGCTGCGTACCGGCGTGCAGAACGAACTGGTGCTGTCGGCCATTGCCATCATGGAGGACGCGGTCGAGGAGCGGCTCGGCATGGCGGAGCTTGCGACAAGGCTGGGTGTGTCACCGGACAAGCTCGAGCGCAATTTCCGCGCCGAGCTGGATATCTCGCCCAATGGCTATTACCGGCGGCTCAGGCTGAAACGCGCCGCCGACCTTTTGGCGCATTCGACACTGATGGTGCGCGACGTCGCGCTGGCCTGCGGGTTTGCCTCGATGTCGAGTTTTGCGCGGGCGTTTCGCGAGGAGCATGGGCACGCGCCCAAGGCGACGCGTCGGCATTAGGTGCGCACTGGCGCGCTGAGACGCTGGCGGGACAGCGCCCCTCTCTGTCCTGCCGGACATCTCCCCCACTTGGGGGGAGATTGGCAGCTTCAGAGCCCCGCACTTTCTGCAACGTTGGCAATTGGCGAAAGCCATTGCGGCAGGTGATCTCCCCCCTCGTGGGGGAGATGTCCGGCAGGACAGAGGGGGGCGCGAAGGAACGCGGCATGAATTTCCTAGCGGCATCTGGCACAACACCTGCGGAAATCCGCACGTACTTCGTGCGATGCGTAGCCCATGGTCTCCGCATCAGGAGAATCCCATGAGCATCGTCGTATTCGACCCCGACAGCACCGAGGATGTCGACTTCAAGGATCGCATGCGCCACCCGGCGGCGGCCGATCCCGCCGGCGGCATGTGGCTGTCCGACACCGAGCCGTCCTTCATCGATGCCGACGCGCTGCGCAAAGGCCGGCTGGCAAAACTGCGCGCCTGGATGCGTGAGACGGGCTATGGCGGCATCGTTTTGTTCGACCCTTACAATCAGCGCTACGCCACCGGCTCGCGCAACATGTTCGGCTATTTCCTGCGCAACTCGACGCGGTATTTCTTCATCCCGACCGAAGGGCCGGTCGTGCTGTTTGAATATCCGCAGAGCTACCATGTCTCGATGGTGCTCGACACAATCGACGAGGCGCGGCCGTCGAAGCTGGTCTGGTCATCCGTCTCCGGCCGTGACGACGAGACCGCCGGCCCCTTCGCCGACGAGATCACCGAACTGTTGAAGAAGCATGGCGGCGGCTCGATGAAGCTTGGCCTCGACCGCTGCAGCCATCTGCAGGCGCTGGCGCTCGAAAAGCGCGGTTGCGAGGTGAAGGACTGCCAGGGCGAGATTCTCGCCGTGCGCGCGGTGAAGACGCCGGAGGAAGTGAAATGCCTGCTGGCCTCGATGGCCGGCGCCGAAGCCGCGGTGGCCGCGGTGCGCGAGGCGATTAAGCCCGGCGTTTCCGAGAACGAGCTGTTCGCCATCATGTATGGCGAAGTGATCCGCCAGGGCGGCGAATTCATCGAGACAAGGCTGCTCACCTCCGGGCAGCGCACCAACCCCTGGTTCAACGAAGCCAGCGGCCGCAAGATCAGGCCAGGTGAATTGCTGGCGCTCGATACCGACACGATCGGCTGCTACGGCTATTATTCTGACTTCTCGCGCACCTTCCGCTGCGGTCCGGGCCGGCCGACGCCCTACCAGAAGTCGCTCTACCGCATGGCGCATGACCAGGTGCAGCACAACATTTCGATCGTGAAGCCCGGCATGGCTTTCCGCGAGATCGCCGAGAAGGCCTGGAAAATCCCTGACCGCTTTGTCGACCAGCGCTACACTTCGGTGATGCACGGCGTCGGCATGCATGGCGAGACGCCGTTTATCGCCCATGCGATGGACTACGAAACCTACGGCCGCGATGGCGTTATCGTGCCCGGCATGGTGGTCAGCGTCGAAAGCTATATCGGCGAGAAAGGCGGCCGCGAGGGCGTCAAGCTGGAGGACGAGATCCTGATCACCGAGACCGGCACCGAACTGCTGTCGCGTTTTCCTTATGAGGATGAATTTCTTGACAAGTAGCGCCCGACGCACCGACAGCACACCCGCATGAAAGCCCCTATCTCCATCCGGCGTGGCACGGTGGCCGCGGTGTTCATCGATCTCCAGGAGGAGCATCGCCAGGACAGACGCTATCTGGTCGAAGGCTTTGGCGACATCCTCGCCAACGTCCGGCGCCTGCAGGAGGCGGCGCGGCGCAATTTCGTGCCGCTCCATCACTGGGCCTATATCGTCGACCTTGCCGAGGCGCGGCCCTTTCATCCGTTGGACGACACCGGCAAGTCGGCCTTCTCCGACAAGGACGATCCGCTGACCGCGATCTGCCATGAGGTCGGCCCGAAGGACGGCGAAGCGATGTTGGTCAAGCAGGAAGCGAGCGCCTTCGGCAGGAACGATTTCGCCGAAAAACTCAAAGCGTCGGGCATCGAATGGCTGGTGATCGCCGGTGTGTGGACCGAGGCCTGCATCGACGCCACGGTGAAGGATGCGGTGGCGCAAGGGTTTCGCGTGCTTCTGGTGAAAGACGCCTGTGGCAGCGGCAGCGCGGCCATGCATCAGACCGGCATTCTCAACCTTGCCAACCGGCTTTATGGCGGCGCCGTCACCAACACGCTCGACGCCTGCCGGCTGATGGCGGGCGACACCGTCAATGCGTGGCAGGTCGAGGGCTCGGTGCCGCTACGCTTCACCTTCGACAACGCAGAGCGGCTCTACGACGAGCTCTGACCGAGGGCGGATTTATGGGCACGGTTCACAAGTTCAAGACAGCCGGACGCGGCAAATACGCCAGCCGGCTCGATCCTGGGCTGTGGGACTATATCGACCGGGTCAACAGCCTCTATCCGCCCGAAATCGGCGAGTTGCCGATTGCCGAGCAAAGGGCCGTCTACAATGCGATGTGCCGGACCTTCCATCTGCACCATCCCAAAGGGGTCACCGCCAGCGACGGCATATTCACCGCGCAAGGCCGCGCCATTCCGGTGCGCCACTACCGCATGGCGGGTAAGGTGGCGCGCGCGCTGGTCATTTATTATCACGGCGGCGGCTTCGTGCTCGGCGACCTCGACAGCCACGACGACATCTGCGCCGAAATCTGCGCCGGCGCCGGCTTCGACGTTGTATCGGGCGACTACCGGCTGGCGCCTGAACATTTGCATCCGGCTGCTTTCGACGATGCGCTTGCGATCTTCGAAAGCGCGGCGGCGGCCACGAACCTCCCGATCGTGCTGTGCGGCGAGAGCGCCGGGGGCAACCTGGCTGCCGGGGTGGCGCAGGCGACACGGCATCATCCTCGCCATGCGGTCGGCCAGATGCTGATCTATCCCGGCCTCGGCGGCGACGAGACCGGCCGCTCCTATGTCGAGCATGCGAACGCACCGCTGCTGACGCTTGCCGATATCGACTTCTACCGCAGCATCCGTTCAGCACCAGGACAGTCGCTCGACGACCCTGCGTTTTCACCGCTCGAGGACCGCGATTTCTCCGGCCTGCCGCCGACAGTGATCGTCACCGCCGAATGTGATCCGCTATCGTCAGACGGCGAAGCCTATCGCGACCGCATCCTGGCAGCCGGTGGAAGCGCCGTGTGGCGCGAAGAGCCACGGCTGGTGCACAGCTTTTTGCGCGCCCGCATGACAGTGCGCCGCGCGGCGGAGGCGTTTGCAGGGATTATCGGCGATATAGCGAGACTGGGCGCCGGCGATGAGGCGCTAGTCTCCCCCCTCGTGGGGAAGATGGTCGGCAGGCCAGAGGGAGGCGCGAAGGATCGCGATCCTTCGCCGTCGTCATCCTAGGGCGAAGCAAGGAGCGAAGCGGCGCGGCGCAGACCCTGGGATCCATTCCGTGACGCTAAGGCGTTGCAACGGTTACGGAATTCCGCACCGCTGCATTCCATCCCGAAGGTCACGGCATGGATCCTCGGGTTAAGCCCGAGGATGACGAAGCGCGATGGACCGGCGGGCCAGCGCCGCCCTCTGCCCTGCCGGGCTTTCATCGCTCGGAAAGCCAAGCAATTGGCTTCCCGTCCGCTACGCGGACCGCTCCTCAACCCCCACGAGGGCGGAGATTGGCTGGACCCCTGCGGAACAGAGCATAAGAATTGCGGAAATCCAAACATTTCGCCGCGGAAAGCGGACCTATCATCCGTCCGCAGGCAACGGCGCCTCGGCGGTCGTATCCGCCCCCGCGCCTGACGGCGGCCGGGGCGTTCGTTGTCCTTCGTGCCTGTCGCAGGCCTGGCGCATTGCGCCGGCAGGCCTTGAGCGACCGGCGCCAACAAAAAAGGGAACGACGATGAAATTCATGCTGACCGACAGAAAACTGCACCCGCGCGCCAGGCCGATCGCCGACGATTTCAAGAACGGCGCGATCAGCCGGCGCGAATATCTGGCCCTGATGGCCGGCTTCGGCGTCAGTGCCGCCGGCGCGCTGGCGTTGGGCGGGCTGGCGCCCTCGCCTGCACGCGCCGAAGAGCCGAAAAAGGGCGGCACGCTGCGCGTCGCCATGAACGTCAAGGGTTTCAAGGATCCACGCACCTTCGACGGCGTCGAGATGTCGAATGTGGCGCGCCACTGCAACGAATATCTGGTGCGCTGGAACACCGACTTTTCCTTCGAGCCGTGGCTGCTCGAAAGCTGGGAAACCAGCGACGATGCAAAAACCGTCACGCTCCATGTCCGCAAGGGCATCACCTGGTCGAATGGCGACGCCTTCAACGCCGACGACGTGATCCACAACCTCAACCGCTGGTGCGACGCCTCCGTCGCCGGCAATTCGGTCGCCGCGCGCATGGGCGCGCTGGTCAACGCCGACACCAAGAAAGCGGTCGATGGAGGTATCCAGAAAGTCGACGACCACACCATCAAGATCAACCTGCCCAAGCCCGACATCTCGCTGATCGCCGGCATGGCCGATTATCCGGCGCTGATCATGCACCGTTCCTATGACGGCGACGCCGACCCGAGGAAGGCGCTCGCCATCACCACCGGCCCTTGCGAGCTGGTCAGTTGGGACGCCGAGACCGGCGCGGAGGTGAAGCGCAAGGACAAGCCGTGGTGGAAGGGCGAGTTCCATCTCGACGGCATCAAATGGGTCGATTACGGCTCCGACCCAAACGCCATGCTGTCGGCCTTCGAATCCGGCGAGATCGACACCGACCACGAGACCGCTTCGGACGCCGTCTCGCAGACCGACAAGATGGGTTTGCAGAATTCCGAGATCGCCACCGGCTCGACGATCGTTGCCCGCTTCAACGTCGCCAACGCGCCCTATGACGACGTCAAGGTGCGGCGCGCCGCCCAGCTTGCCGTCGACAATGCGGCGGTGCTGAAGCTCGGCCTCGACGGCAGGGGAAAACCCGCCGACAACCACCATGTCGGCCCGATGCATCCCGAATTCGCCGATATCGGACCGGCCAAACGCGACGTCGAGCAGGCGAAGAAGCTGATCTCGGAAGCCGGCAAGGCCGACCACGAATTTGAGCTGATCTCGGTCGATATCGAATGGCAAAAGACCACGGCCGACGCGATCGCCGCGCAGATCCGCGAGGCCGGGTTGAAGATCAAGCGCACCGTGCTGCCGGCCGCCACCTTCTGGAACGACTGGGCGAAATTCCCCTATTCCTGCACTGAGTGGCTGGGTCGTCCGCTCGGCGTCCAGGTGCTGGCTCTCGCCTATAAATCGGGCGGCGCCTGGAACGAAAGCGCCTATGCGAACAAGGAGTTCGACGAGCTTCTTGACAAGGCGCTGGCGACACCCGATGCGGCACAGCGCAAGGAGATCATGGCCAAGATCGAGACGAATTTGCGCGATAGCGGCATCATCATCCAGCCCTACTGGCGCTCGGTCTACCGCACCTACCGCAAGGGCGTGCATGGCTGCGTGCAACACCAGGCGCTCGAACAGCATTTCGAGACGGTGTGGTTGGAGGCCTGATCCTCCCAGGGCGCCATCGGTCGGCGCGGTTCAAGTGAGCCGCGCCGGCCGACTATCGTTCTTGCCGCAAGGTTGAAGCCTCTCCAGCCAGTGGCGACGGACCGACCGACATCCGTTCGATGATCGTCGTCGGCAGCACGATCCTTTCGGGCGGGCGGTCGTCGCCTTTCAGCCGGCGTATCAACAGCTCCGCCACGGATTTTCCCAGCGCATAGACAGGCTGGTCGATGACGGTGATCGGCGGCGTGGTGACGCTCGTCCAGTCCGCATCGTGGAAGGTGATCAGCGATATGTCGCGCGGGATGCTGAGACCGCATTCGCGGATCGCCTTGAACAGGTCCAGCGCCACGACGCTATCCGACGCCAGGATCGCCGTCGGCCGGTCATGGCTGCGCAGCAAGTCCTGCATCAAGGCATGCGCGCCTGGCGACCGGCCGCTGCCGAAATGAATGTTGCGCTCGGCACCGTCCACGCCGGCTTCGCGGCAGGCGTCGAGGAAGCCCATGATGCGCTCGCGCACCGTTGAGGTATTGATCCTCGAGGCGGCGCCGCGAAAGTCTCCGGACAACACAGCGGCGGTGACATAGGCGATCCTTCGATGCCCTGCCTGAGTCAGGATGCGCGTGGCGCGCCGGGCGGCGTCGCGGTCGTCCACCGTGACGGTATCGACGTCCAGATCCGGCAACGCTCGGTCGAGCAGCGCGAGCGGACAGGCGATCTCCTTGAGATGGGCGATCTCGCCCGACTGTGCGGGCGTCACGATCAGTCCGTCGACCTGCTTTGCCATCAGAACGCGTATCGCATTCTTCTCCGCTTCGACGTCCTCGCCTGAATTGGCGAGGATGACATTGATGCCGGACAAGCGCGCTACGTCGCTGATGCCGCGCACGGCGAGCGAGAAGAACGGGTTCTCGATGTCGCCGACGACCACGCCGATACTGCCTGACCGCCCGGTGGTCATGCTGCGCGCCAGTTCGTTCGGCCGGTAATCGAGCGCCTTGGCCGCCTCCAGCACAGCCGCGCGGACTGTCTCGCTGACCGTACCGTAGCCGCCCAGCACGCGAGCCGCGGTTGCCTTGGAAACCTTGGCCTCGCGAGCGACGTCGCTGACAGTGATGGAGGGAACCTTGGGTGGACGCTTCATTCTTGCGAAAATCGCTTTCAAATTCGTTGACGGATGGTCGTTCCTATGCCTACAAATGTCAAGAGACCGGTCTCATTCGCGTTTGAGACCGGTCTCTTGAGAAAAAGAACGCCCGGAGGCGTCGCATCGGAAGCCATGTCGAATTGCCGCTGTGCAGTTTCAATGCCCAGCGCGCACCGATCTTCAGAGTGGAGAACAACCAATGAGCATCAGAGGTCTTTTCACAGCGAGCCGGCGGCCAAGCCTCGGCTCGCTCGTCTTCGCCATTGCGCTGACGGCGCTGTCCCTGCCCAAGGCCTGGGCAGCGGACAATCCCTATAATCTCATCGATCCCAAGGTGATCAGCGTCGGAACGATGGGCGATGCCAAGCCCTATGCCTTCACCACCGCCGACGGCAAATTCACCGGTTTCGATCTTGAATTCTTCCTCAACGTCGTCGGCCGGATGGGCTTCAAGCCGGACCAGGTGAACTTCACCGGCCAGGATTTCTCGGCGCTGATGCCATCGGTCGCCAATCAACGTTTCGATGTGGCCGTCGCGGCAATCGGAACGACGGAAAAGCGCAAGAAGACGGTCGATTTTTCCGACGGCTATCTCGCCGGCTACCTGTCGGTGCTGACGTCCGACCCCAAGATCACCGGCGCCGAAGGCCTCGCCGGCAAGCGCTTGGGCGTCGTGCAGGGCACGCTGCAGGAAATCTATGCCACCAAGACCTTCACGAGCACCGATCTGGTGAAGTTCCCCGACAACAACTCGGCCATCGCCGCGCTCAACAACGGCACGATCGATGGTCACTTCCTCGATTATGAGGCGGCGAAACAATATGGCGAGCGCTATCCGGGCCTGAAGATCGCCATCAACATCCCGTCCTTCGACGCGCCGGCCGGCTTTGTCATACGCAAGGGCAACGACGCCTTCCGCGAAGCGCTCAACAAGGGCATCCACGAAGCCATGCAGGACGGCACCTGGCGGGACCTCTACCAGAAATGGTTCCCCGGATCGCCGATGCCCGAGCAATATCTCCCCAAGAAGAACTGACCTGCATTGTTCCCGCCGGCGCGAATGCCGGCGGTTTTTTGACAGTATGATGAGATCCGCGCGGCCGTCCTTGCCGCCGCGCAAGGCAGGTTTGGCGGATGGACTGGTTAGAAAACCTTCAGCGCAGCTTTTTCGACTGGGACGCGATGGCCGAGGTGCTGCCGTCGTTGCTCACCGTCGGGCTGAAGAACACGCTGATCCTGGCCGCCGCCTCGACCGTGCTCGGCATCCTCATCGGCATGATCCTTGCGGTGATGGGCATCTCGCGTTCCGCCTGGCTGCGCATCCCGGCACGCGTCTACACTGACGTTTTTCGCGGACTGCCGGCGATCCTCACCATCTTGCTGATCGGCCAGGGCTTTGCCCGTATCGGCCGCGAGATATTCGGTCCCTCGCCCTACCCGCTTGGCATCCTGGCGCTCAGCCTGATCGCCGGCGCCTATATCGGCGAGATCTTCCGCTCGGGCATCCAGAGCGTCGAGAACGGCCAGATGGAAGCCTGCCGCGCGCTGTCCATGAGCTACGGCCAGGGCATGCGGCTGATCGTGATCCCGCAAGGCGTGCGCCGCGTGCTGCCTGCCCTGGTCAATCAGTTCATCGGCAACGTCAAGGATTCCAGCCTAGTCTACTTCCTCGGCCTGCTTGCCTCCGAACGCGAGATCTTCCGCATCGGTCAGGACCAGGCGGTGGTCACCGGCAATTTATCGCCACTGCTCATGGCCGGCATGTTCTACCTCATCATCACCGTGCCGCTGACGCATCTGGTCAACACCATCGACAACCGCCTGCGGCTCGGCAAGCAGAAGCCGGGCGGCGTGGTCAGCGGGCTCGTCGAGGTCGGCGAGTTGCAGGAAACCTCCGCCCTGGCCGCGCGGCCGGCGATCAAGGCCGCCGGCCTCGAAGTGCGCGATCTCGACATGGCTTATGGCGAGCTGCAGGTGCTGAGACAAATAAGGCTCAAGGTCGAGCCGGGAACCGTCACCTGCGTCATCGGCCCGTCGGGCTCGGGGAAATCAACGCTGCTGCGCTGCCTCAACCGGCTCGTCGAGCCCAAGGCGGGCGATGTCCTGCTCGACGGCGAAAGCATCCTGGCGATGAAGCCGGAAAAACTGCGCCGGCGCGTCGGCATGGTCTTCCAGCACTTCAACCTTTTCCCCAACCACACCGCGATCGAGAACGTCAGGCTGGCGCTGACCAGTATCAAAGGCATGGCGGGCAGCCAGGCCAGGCGCACCGCCGAAGCGCGGCTCGCCGAGGTCGGCCTGGAGGCGCGCGCCGACTACCGGCCGAGCCGGCTTTCGGGCGGCCAGCAGCAGCGCGTGGCGATCGCGCGCGCCCTCGCCATGGACCCTGAAGTCATCCTCTTCGACGAGGTAACCAGCGCGCTCGACCCCGAACTCGTCAAGGGCGTGCTCAACCTGATGGCCGATCTCGGCCGGCGCGGCATGACGATGATCGTCGTCACCCATGAAATGGGCTTTGCCCGCAAGGTGGCGGACCAGGTCGCGTTCATGGACGAAGGCCGCATCGTCGAGGTCGGCTCGCCGGCGGAAATCTTCGACAGGCCGAAGAGCCCGCGACTCCGGCAATTCCTCGCCGAGGTGCTGTGAGCGAAGCCGCGGCGCCAACTTCAAAACCAACGATCCGATCATCGAAAGCTGCATTCATGAGCAAGAACACCGCCCTCAAGGTCGCCGTCATCGGCGGCGGTATCTTCGGCGTCTCCACGGCCGTCCACCTCGCCAGGCTCGGCGTGAAAACGACGATCGTCAATGATGGTCCGCTTGCCAGGGGGGCGTCGTCACGCTCGCTGGCCTGGCTCAACTCGGCGCGAAAGCGCTCGACTGCCTATCACAACCTGCGCATGGCGGGCCTCGACCGCTACCGGACGCTCGCCGCGGCTCGGGGTTGCGGCGCCTGGCTGCGCCTGGATGGCGGCCTCACCTGGGACGCCGACAACGCCTCCAACCAGATCGCGGAAATCTTTCGCCACGAACAGGCGATCGGCTACCAGACCCGGTTGCTGGCACCTGGCGGCATCGCTGCCGTCACGCCGGGTGTCGACGCAAAGGCGGTGTCACCGCAAGGGGCGATCTTCAACGCCGGCGAAGGCTGGGTCGATCTGCCTTCGCTCATCGGCCTGCTGTTGCGGGAGTTCGGCGAACGCGACGGCCGGATCATCACCGATGGCGGCTCCGCCGAGGTCGTCCTGACCAACGGCCGTGCCAGCGGCGTGAGGACAGCCTCCGGCCAGGTCGTCGACGCCGACGCCGTGGTGGTCGCCACGGGCTCGACCGTGCCCGCCATGGCGGCGACAGCAGGCAGGCGCATAGGCGACGGCACGACACGCGCGCTTCTCGTCATCAGCAAACCGATGCCGCACCCGCTGCGCGCGGTGCTGAACACGCCGCGTGTCGCCATCCGCCCGACGCCGAACGGCGCCTTCGCGCTCGATTCCGCCTGGTCGGAGGATGAGGTCGTCGTGCACGACGACGGCACCTACGAGGCCCGGCCGTCAACGATCGCGGGCCTCCTCGAGGAAGCCTCAAAAGTGCTGGAGGGCAATCCGAAACTGGCGATGGAGAGCTCTCATATGGGGCCTAAGCCGATACCGGCGGACGGCGAGCCGGTGATCGGACAACTGACCGGCATTCCCGGCTACAACGTCGTCTTCAGCCACAGCGGCGCCACGCTTGGGCTGATCGCCGGCGAATTGCTGGCCGGCGAGATCGCCAGCGGCACGCCCAGCCCGCTGCTTCAACCATTTCGCCCCGCGCGGTTCGACAGCTGAGAAGCTGTTTGCCAAGCGACTGCCTTTCGGCACAGATTGCGCCTCGCCGCCTCGTGCCGGCTCGCAGTAAGAGAAGCAATCAGGCATGGATCACTTCGACCTCGGCACCTATCGCCGACCCATCTCCACCTCCTCGGCCGAGACGCAGCGCTGGTTCGATATCGGGCTGAACTGGTGTTATGGCTTCAACCACGAGGAAGGCATAAAATGCTTCGAGAAGGCGCTGGAGACCGATCCGGCTTGCGCCTTCGTGCATTGGGGCATCGCCTATGCCGCCGGGCCTTTTTACAATCTGACCTGGAAGGAGCATGGCAAGGCCGAGGCCGACCATGTCGCCAGGCGCTGCTTTGAGCATGTGCAGCTGGCGCGCGCCAATGCGGCGAGCGCCAGCCCTGTCGAGCAGCGGCTGATCGAGGCGCTGGCCGACCGTTTCCAGAAACCGCACGGCGTAAGCCCAGCCGAATTCGAGCAATGGGACAACGCCTACGCCGCCGCGATGCGGCGGGTTTATCGCGAGTTCCCCGACGACCATGATGTGATGGCGCTGACGGTCGAGGCGCTGATGATGCGCACGGTGCGGCGGCTGTGGAACCTCAAAACCGGCGAGCCGGCGCCGAATTCTGACGTGCTCGAGGCGCTGGAGATCTGCGAGCGCTCGATCCGGCTGTCGGACGAGGCTGGCGCGACGCCGCATCCGGCGGCCCTGCATCTCCACATCCATCTGCTCGAAATGTCGACGCAGCCGGAGCGCGGAATCCGCTCGGCGGAACGGCTGGGTACGATGTGTCCCGATGCCGGCCACATGAACCACATGCCGGGGCATATCCATGTGCTGTGCGGCGAGTATGACAAGGCAAAGCTCGCCAGCGAAAAGGCGGTGCGCGCCAACGACCTCTACCTCGCCTATGCCGGCGAGCCGACCTACTATTTGCTCGGCTGTTGCCACGACCTGCATCTGATGATGTTCACCTGCATGTTCCTAGGCCAGTACCAGCCGGCGCTCTGGGCCGCGGACAAGGTGCGCAGCCTGGTGACGCGCGACGTGGTCAGCATCGCCGAACGGCCGAAGCTGACCCAGACGGTCGAGGGCTACCATGCGATGCGATCGCATGTTCAGGTGCGCTTCGGGCGCTGGCGCGAGATCATCGACGAGCCGATGAATGGCGATCCCGGGCTCTATGTCTTGACGAGCGCCATGCAGCATTATGCCAAGGGCGTCGCCTATGCGACGCTGCGCGACTTCGCAGCGGCGGAGCGTGAACGCGACTTATTTAGCCGGCAAATCGAAATCATTTCCCCTGAGCGCCGCTTCCTCAGCAACCCGACGCGCGCCTCGCTTGGTGTCGGCGCGGCCCTGCTTGATGGCGAGCTTGCTTATCATCAGGGGCGCCACGACGAGGCCTACGATCACCTGCGCCGCGCGGTCGAGCTCGACGACAATCTCTCCTACACCGAGCCGTGGGCCTGGATGCACCCGCCGCGCCATGCGCTGGCGGCACTCCTGCTCGACCAGGGCCACGCGGCGGAGGCCGAGCAGGTCTATCGCGACGATCTGGGTCTCAGCGGCAAAGTGCAACGCTGCGCCCAGCATCCGGACAATGTCTGGGCGCTGCATGGGTTGGTCGAATGTTTGAAACGGCGCGGCGAGAAGGACGAGTTGCCGGGATTGCAGGCCAAGCTTGCAACGGCGGTGGCCAAGGCGGATGTGGCGATCACCTCGTCGTGCCTGTGCCGGACGAGCGTGCAATCTAGGGATAGTTGCTGTCACTGAGATCCCGGCCGCGCGACCAACAGAGGCGGCTTCGTCCTCAGGAGAAGATTTCCGCCAGATCCTCGACTCCGGTGCCTTCCTTGATCCGCAGCAATTCGATGTAGGTGACAGCCATCACTACGGACGAAAGCACCAGGAGAGCAGCCCTGACCACGGCGTCCGCCAACAACCCGAACGTGACGTTCAAGGGGATGGCGACACGATTGATCACCAGGCTCATCAAGGCGCTCACCACGGCGAGGATCACCCAAAGCCCCAGCATTGGCCAGCGACTTCCCGCGGTTAGATCGCGGCTGCGTGCCATGCTGTCGAGAATGCCTCGTCGTTCCTGAATGAGGACGGGCATCGTGACCGCCCAGCGAAGCAGAACGAGAATGCCGGGCACTATCAGTAGCACTAGGCCGATTATGATGCCGAGCGTCACCAGCAACGAGGCGCCCAGGATCGGCAAAAACAGGATGAGCGCGACGCCGAAGCAATTCGAAAAAGTAGGCTTTTCGCCTCGCAAATCCACCATCGCGGCTCGGATGAGCGATGTCTGAAGGACAGCGGTAATAACGAGATACACCACCGAGCCCAGAATCACGACGATCGCGTGCTGGGAAACAAATGCCCAGCCCGTCAAGCCGGCTGTGCTGCTGTTCACATACCAAAGCCATGCGCCGAACCTTGGCAGGGCGTGGAACGCCAAGCCCAGGCCAAGGCACAAGGCCAGATTGCGGCCGATCACCGCGAAGCTGTCGTTGAATACCCGGCCGATTCGAAATCGGTCGCCACTGTTTGCAATCGACGCCATGTTCGCCCTACCGGCCTACCGGTCATTCTTACGAGAAGATTTCGGCCAATTGGTCGACGCTGGTGCCTTCCTTGACCTGGCGCAGCTCGACATAGGTCACCGCGATCGCCACCGCGAACACTGTGGAGAAGATGCTGGAGACAAGGCTGCTCCCAACAGCTCCAACCACGGCTCCGACGGAGGAGAGGCCGCCGGCGGACGCGACCGTGAGGCCGAACAGCAAAGAGAAGCAGAGCTGGATGACCATCGCTATTATGCCGATGGCCAGGAACAATCCGAAAACCGGCCAACGGCTGCCCTTGGTCAGCGCCCGACTGCGTGCGATCGAGCCGAACACGCCCTGCCTCTCTTGCACCACGACTGGTATCGCGACCGAGATGCTGAGCACCCAGATCGCGGCGGCGATGAAGATCGCAAGTCCTATAAGCCAACCTACCAAGGAGATCAGCGCTCCGAGGAGACCCATTACACCGCCGGCCACCGCCATTGCGAGAACGGCGATGATACCGATCCCAACCGCCGGCAAGAAACTGCGCAGCGCCACCTGGATGCAATCGCCCACGGCCGGACGCTTGCCATTCAGGTCCTCGACAGTCGCTCGGACCACCGCCGCTTGCGCGAGAAAAGCCAGTACGAAAATGATGAAGGTGGCGATCAGCGAAATGGTCCCGTAGCTCGCCAAAGCCGATTGCTCCATACCGGCTAAGCCGGCCGTTCCGAGGCTGGCAAACCGGCTGAAGTTCCAATAGTTGTAGATCAACGCCGGCAACGCCGTAAAAAGCCCCACGATCACGGCAAGCGGGCCGAAATTGCGGCCGATAACCGAGAACGTGTTGCTGAACACCCGACCAATCCGGAATTTCTCCGATCTTTCGCTTGCGATCGATGCCATCTTACATTTCCCCCTGCTAATGAATATCGGAAATTGGAAAGTATAAATCTCCAAGATTGATACTTGCGGTTGGGGCGGCTTGCAATTGGCTTGGCATGTTGCCAGTGTCGGCGCCGAACCGCAGGTTGCAGGGGGAACGAGCGGGTGGCAGCCGCAGTGACGGAAGACGCCGGACGGCTGGCGCAGTTGCACAAGCAGCTGCTCGGCGATGATTCGATCCAGTTTGCCCTGCCCTCCTATGTGCGGTCCGAGCCGCCGGAATGGCTGAAGCCGCTGTTGGACGGCCTCGGCAAGCTCGGCCCCTATATGATCTATATGTTCTGGGGCGCCGTCATCGGCGCTGCCGCGATCATCATCCTCCTGCTCGTGCTCGAAGCCAAGGGCGTCGCCTGGCAACTGCCATGGTGGCGCAAACACAAGGAGGCCGAGGCGAAGGAGGAATGGCGCCCGGACGCCGAGGCCGCGCAGATCCTGCTCTCCGAAGCCGATGCGCTGGCCGCGCGCGGCGAATATGACGAGGCGGTGCATCTGCTGTTGCGCCGCAGCGTCGCCGATATCTCGTCGCGCCTGCCCGATTTCCTGCGGCCCTCGCTCACCGCGCGCGACATCGCCGCCGCCAATCCGATCCCGAGCCGGCCCCGCGTGGCCTTCAGCGAAATCGCGCGCATCGTCGAGGCCGCGCTGTTTGCCCGTCGCCCGGTCGGCGTCGAGGGCTGGCGGCAGGCGCGCGGCGCCTATGAGCGCTTCGCCTTCAGGGATGGCTGGGCATGAGCGCGCAACCGGCTGAGACAGCACAGGAGCCGTTCAACCGCAAAACACTGTTCTGGGGCATTTTCGCCAGCCTGCTGGCGGCGGCCGGGTTTTTCCTGCTGTCGACCTACGCGCCCGATTTCCGCCAGCCCGAAGGCGGCGCGACACCGCTTTCCAAAGGCGGCACCGGCTATGCCGGACTTGTCGAATGGCTGAGGCTCACCAACGGCCAGGCGCCGCCGATGGAGCGCGGCGAGAAGGACCTTGAGTCCCCACTGGCATCGACATTCCTCTTGGTCGTCACCATCGCGCCCGGCAGCGATCCGGCCGCGCTCGAGCGACTCATCAAGCTGCGCTCGGGCAAGGACACGCTGTTCGTGCTGCCGAAATGGCAGACCGTTCCGCTGTTCGGTCATGAAGGTTGGGAGGAAAAGGTCGAACGATTGCCCGTCAGCACCGTCAATGAGTGGCTCGGCCGCATCGCCAAGGCGAAACTTGGCGAAGCAAAGAGCACGCTGACGCAGATCAACATCAGCGGCCGCATGGTGGCCGCGCCGGATGAGTTGCAATGGGTGGCGGACGACCATCCGCTGATCGCGGCCGGCGACGGCCGGGCTATCCTCACCGAGCTTGACGACGAGCCGTTCTATATCCTGACCGATCCCGATTTCATCAACAATGCGGCTTTGGGCGACGAGCAGAAGGCCGCCGCAGCACTCGACATTATCGCCATGCTGGAACCCAGCAAGGGCGCGGTGATGTTCGACCTGAACCTACACGGCATCGGCCAGAACTACGATCTGGCCAAGCTGCTGATCGAACCGCCCTTCCTGGCGCTGACACTGTCGGTGCTGATCGCGGCAGCCCTTGCCTTCCTGCATGGGCTCGGCCGCTTCGGGCCGCCGCGAGCCGAAGGGCGCGCCATCGCCTTCGGCAAGCGCGCGCTGGTCGACACCACAGCGATGCTGTTGAAGCGCGCCGGGCGGCTCGACGGCCTCGGCGACCGCTATGCGGCGCTGATGCGCCAGCGCGCCGGCGCCCTGCTCGGCGCGCCGCAGGGGCTGCAAAGCGAGGCGCTCGACCGCTGGCTCGATTCCCGCGACAAGGGTGAGACGCACGGCTTCACGCAGCGCTACAAAGCGGTAAACGATTCCAATAATTTGGCCGCAATGCATGAAGCAGCCGAACAGCTGCATGACTGGACGGCAAGGAGGCTTGGTGAACGTCGATGAAGTGAAAGCCCTGGCGAACGCGATCAGGGAAGAAGTGGCCAAAGCGATCACCGGGCAGCGCGACACCGTCGACCTGATGCTGACGGCGCTGTTTGCCGGAGGCCATATCCTGCTCGAAGGACCGCCGGGCACCGCCAAGACCATGACGGCGCGCTGCTTCGCGCAGGCGCTCGGCGTCCTCTATGGGCGCATCCAGTTCACGCCCGACCTGATGCCTGGCGATATCGTCGGCTCCAACATCTACAATTTCCAGACCGGGCAGTTCACGCTGACGCGCGGTCCGATCTTCTGCGACCTTTTGCTCGCCGACGAAATCAACCGCACGCCGCCGAAGACGCAGGCAGCCCTGCTCGAAGCCATGCAGGAACATGCCGTCACCTTCGACGGCACGACCCATCCGCTCGGCCAGAATTTCATGGTGGTGGCGACGCAGAATCCGATCGAGCACCAGGGCGTCTATCCGCTGCCCGAAGCGCAGCTCGACCGTTTCCTGTTCAAGCACCGGGTGAGCTATCCCGACCTCAAGGAGGAGCGCGCCATCATCGTCAACCATGGCGGCGGCTCGGCTTCGCACGACATCGAGCAATACGGCATCAAGGCGCGAACCGACCGCGAGACGCTGCAAGCCGCCTTGGCGACGGTCGGCGAAGTCACGCTGGTCGACAATGTCGTCGGCTACATCGCCGCCCTGGTGCGCCGCACCCGCGAAAGCCCGGACCTCGAAGTCGGCGCCAGTCCGCGCGCGGGCGCGATGCTGGCGCGCGCCGCGCGCGCACGGGCGGCACTCGACGGCCGCAACTATGTCATCCCCGACGACGTCAAGGCGTTGGCCGTTCCCGCGCTGCGCCACCGCGTCGTGCTCTCGCCGGCAGCACAGATCGACGGGAGGCTGGTCGAGCAGATCGTCTCCGATCTCGTCGACCAGACGGAAGCGCCGCGTTGATCTATCCGAGCGGGCGAGCAGTGTGGGCAGCGGCGGTGGGAGCGATCCCCGCCTTCCTGATCGCGCTCGTTTTGCCGCATGTCTGGTATCTCGGCCTGTTGTGGATCTGCGCGCTGCTGGCTTTCCTGGCCGTCGATGCCGCGGCCGGGCGCGGCCGCGCTTCGCTCAACGCGACGCTGACGGCGCCGCCGGTCGTCGGCGTCGGCGGGCGCTTCACGCTGCATATCGCGGCCGGCGTCGGCGCCAAGCTGCGGCGCCTGCAAGCGCGTGTCGGCCATGACCAGCGGCTGGAGCCGGTCAAGGGCACGGGCGGCGCGCTGCCGGCCAATGGCGGCACGCTCGACCTCGAATTCGACGCGGTCAGGCGCGGCATCGCCAGCTTCGACCGCCTGTGGTTGCGCTGGCAAGGGCCGTTCGGGCTGGTCTGGAGCCAGGCCGTGCTGCCGGTGCAGCGCAAGGTGACGGTGCTGCCCAATGTCAACAGCGCCCGCGACGAGGCGATCACGCTCTTGCAGCGATCGACCCTTGCCGATGGCCATGCCCAGAAACGGGCCGGCCAGGGCCGCGAATTCGAATCGCTGAAGGACTACCAGCCCGGCATGGGCCGTCGCATGATCGACTGGAAGCGCAGCGCCCGCCACGGCAAGCTGCTCGCGCGCGAATTCCGCATCGAGGAGAACAACAACATCGTTTTGGCCATCGATAGCGGCCGCCTGATGTGCGAGCCGGTCGACGGCGTGCCGAAGGTCGACCGCGCGGTGACGGCGGCACTTCTGTCGGCCTTCATCGCGCTCAAGAGCGGCGACCTTGTCAGCCTGTTTTCCTTCGACGCCAGGCCGCGCGTGTCGAGCGGCGCGGTGCGCGGCTCGCCAAGCTTCGCCATGATCCAGAAGCGCGCCGCCGAGATCGACTATTCGACCGAGGAGACCAATTTCACGCTGGCGCTGACGACGCTGTCGGCGAAGCTCGACCGGCGCTCGCTGGTCATCGTCTTCACCGATTTCGTCGATCCGATCAGCGCCGAACTGATGCTGCGCACCGTCGGGCGGCTGACCGAGCGGCATCTGGTGCTGTTCATGCTGATGCGGGATGTCGAGCTGGAGACACTGGCCGACATGGCGCCGGCGACACCCGAGGACGTCGCCCGCTCCGTCACCGCCGGCGATCTGCTGCGGCAGCGGCAGGTGGTGATCGGCAGGCTGCGCCTGCTCGGCGCGCATGTCATCGAGGCCGACCACAGCCGGCTCGGTCCGGCGCTCGTCGAGCGCTATATCCAGCTCAAGGAGGAGGACCTCCTATGACGCTGTCTGTCGGCACCGATGCGGTGCGCCAGTCGCTGGCAAGCTTCCGCAAGGAGCGCGAGGCCGACTGGAAAGCGTTCGAGACATTGCTGGCGCGCGTCGAGAAACGCGCGCCGCGCGCGCTGTCGGAAGACGAATTGCTGTCGCTGCCGCTGCTCTACCGCTCGGCGTTGTCGTCGCTGTCGGTGGCGCGCGCGACCTCGCTCGACAATGCGCTGATCGCCTATCTGGAATCGCTGTGCCTGCGCGGCTATTTCTATCTCTATGGCGCGCGGCGAACCATGCGGGCGCGCATCGGCGACTTCTTCCTGCGCGACTGGCCGGGCGCGATCCGCGACCTGTGGCGCGAGGTGTGGACATCGGTCGGGCTCACCGTCATCGGCGCCATAGCCGGTTATTGGCTGGTCGCCACCGACAAGCGCTGGTATGACGCCATCATCCCGCCAAGCCTTGCCGGCGGGCGCAATCCGGACTCCTCGGCCGAGATGCTGCGCAGCGTGCTCTACGGCGGCGACCACCACTTCTTGTCGGGCTTTGCAGCACTTCTTTTCACCCACAACACGCAGGTGTCGATCCTGGCTTTCGCGCTCGGCTTCGCCTTTGCCGTGCCCAGCGTGCTGATCATCTTGATGAATGGCTGCATGCTCGGCGCGATTTTCCAGATCTATGCCGCCAAGGGGCTGGGCTTCGAACTTGGCGGCTGGCTGTCCATCCATGGCACGACGGAGCTGTTCGCCATCGCGATTGCCGGTGCGGCCGGCATGCGCATCGGCACGCGCATCGCCTTCCCGGGCGAGCTGACGCGCATGGCGGCCGCGGCACAGGCCGGCCGCGTGGCGGCGACCGCCATGGTCGGCGTCACCATCATGCTTCTGTTTGCCGGCCTGCTCGAAGGCATCGGCCGGCAGACGATCATCAGCGACATCGCCCGCTACTCGATCGGCGGCGGCATGCTGGCGTTCTGGATCTGCTATTTCTATCTCTTGCGGATGGTGCGGCATGGCGAAAGCTAAGCCAGCGAAGGCCAGGGATCCGGCAGCGCTGATCCGCCCGCTGGTCACGCCCGAAGGCGTGGACCTGCGCGTCAAGCTTGCGGATGCCGGGACGCGGGCGTCGGGCTTCCTGCTCGACGTGGTCATCATCGTCATCGCCGCCGTGGTCGTCTCCCTGGTCATAATCTTCGGCCTGGCCGGGCTTGGCCTGCAGGATGCACAGCCGCTGTTCATCGTCTGGATCATCTTCATCTTCTTCCTGCGCAACGTCTATTTCATCGCCTTCGAAGCCGGGCGACGGGCCGCGACGCCCGGCAAGCGCATGGTCGGCATCCGGGTGGCGTCGCGCAGCGGCGCCGGCCTCACCATCGATCAGGTCATCGCGCGCAATTTGATGCGCGAGATCGAGGTCTTCCTCCCGCTGTCGATCCTGGCGGCGAGGGGCAGCGCCGGCTTTGCCGACACGCTGTCGACCGTCTTCGGCCTGGTATGGGCGCTGCTTTTTTCGCTGTTCCCGCTTTTCAACCGCGACCGGTTGCGGATCGGTGACCTGCTCGCTGGCACCTGGGTGGTCGAAGCGCCGAAAGTGGCGCTGGTCGAGGATCTTTCGCAGCGCAAGGACCCGTTCGCAGCCCGCTTCCAGTTCAGTGCCGCGCAGCTGGACGCCTATGGCATCGCCGAGTTGCAGAAATTGGAGGAAGTGCTGCGCCGCGACGACTATCACGCGCTGAAAGCGGTGACGGAAACGATCGCCCGCAAGATCAACGCCAGGGTCGAGCCGATCGATTCAAAGGCATTTCTGACCGCCTATTACGGCGAGCTGCGCGCGCATCTCGAACGCAAGCTGCTGCTTGGCAACCGGAAGGCGGATAAATATGCGCGGTAGGAAGATTTCCGTATCTTGGAAGGGTCGGTGTTACCCCTCATCCGCCCTTCGGGCACCTTCTCCCCGTAAACGGGGAGAAGGCCAATCCGCGCCGCGCCGGCGATTGGCGAAACCCGACGCGACACGCCCTTTCTCCCTGTCACTATACGGGGAGAAATGCCCGGCAGGGCAATGAGGGGCGGCGCTGACGTACAAAGCCTGTTACGACGTTGTTGCCAGTCCTGTTTGACGATCGAGACCGACCGCTGTCGCCACGACCTGACCGTCGTGGCCCGTGACATCCAACCGGATCGAGGCCATAAACCCAAGCGATTTGATTTAACGCATGTCCTCATCTCGAAACGGCTGACCGTTCGGGAGGCGTGCCTGGACGGTGATTTCATGCCAAGCATAGACGACCTCGACACGCCGGCGGTTCTGATCGATGCGGCCCGCGCCGAAGCCAATATCAAAAAGGCGCAAGCCCATGCCGACGCGCATGGGCTGAAGCTTCGCCCGCATATCAAGACGCACAAGCTGCCTTACTGGGCAAAGAAACAGGTGGCGGCGGGCGCGGTTGGCATCACGTGCCAAAAAATCGGCGAGGCCGAGGTGATGGCCGATGCCGGCTTGAACGATATCTTCCTGCCCTACAACATCCTTGGCCGCGCCAAGCTGGAACGGTTGAAAGCGCTGCACGGACGCGTCACGCTGTCGGTGACGGCGGACAGCCATGAGACGCTGGAAGGGCTGGCCGCCACCTTCACCGACGCCGGCCATCCGCTGTCCGTGCTGGTCGAATGCGACACCGGCATGGGTCGCTGCGGCGTGCAGAGCCCGACCGAGGCGCTGGCGCTGGCCAAAGTGATCGACGGCGCAAAAGGCCTCGCCTTCGGTGGCCTGATGACCTATCCGGCGGCCGGCCGCGCCGCCGAGGCCGAAGCGTGGCTCAGAAGCGCGCGCGCTGCGCTTGCCGTGGCGGGCCTGGAATGCGCGCGCATCTCCAGCGGCGGCACGCCGGATATGTGGCGTTCGGGCGAAGATAGCGTCGTCACCGAATACCGGCCCGGCACCTATGTCTATATGGACCGCTACCAGGTCGCCAAAGGTGTCGGCACGCCGGACGACTGCGCGCTGACGGTGCTTGCCACGGTGGTCAGCCACCCGACGGCGACCCGTGCCATCCTCGATAGCGGCAGCAAGGCGCTGTCCTCCGACACATTGGGACTGCCCGAGTTCGGCGAGTTGCTTGGGCTGCCCGGCGCGCGGGTCACGGGCCTCAGCGAAGAACACGGCACGGTCACGCTTTCGGACGGCGCCGCCCTGCGCATCGGCGAACGCGTGCGGGTCGTGCCTGATCATTGCTGCGTGGTGACGAACTTGTTCGACCAGGTGCATCTGATCGACGGCGACACGGTGCTGGAAACGCTGCCTGTGGCAGCGCGGGGGCGGATGGGATGAGGAGCGCCTTTCCCGTCTCCCCTTGTGGGAGAAGGTGGCCTCGCGAAGCGAGGTCGGATGAGGGGCGCTCCAGGGAACGCCAACGTCTCACTCCGCTGGAACACCCCTCTTCCGTCTCGGCGCTGCGCGCCGATCCACCTTCTCCCACAAGGGGAGAAGGTTAAACCCGCTCCGCTTGCCGCGCCGCGACTCGGCGCATCGCGGTCACTCGACGCCTGAAAATCTCCGTGCGCATTGCCATCAGGTGCAGCGCGAAGAACAGCACAGTGAAGCCCAGCGCCATCACGGCGAGCGGCCACAGCATCGACGGGTCGATGGTCGGGCCGCCGAGCCGGAAGACCGAGGCCGGCTGATGCAGCGTGTTCCACCAGTCGACCGAGAATTTGATGATCGGGATGTTGATGAAGCCGACCAGCGTGATGATGGCTGCGGCCCAGGCGGCGCGGCCGGCATCGTCCAGCGCGCGGGTCAGCGCGATGATGCCGAGATACATCAGGAAGAGCACGAAGACCGAGGTCAGCCGCGCATCCCAAACCCACCAGGTGCCCCACATCGGCTTGCCCCAGATCGAGCCGGTGATCAGCGCAAGTGCTGTAAAAGTGGCACCGATCGGGGCGGCCGATTTCAACGCGACATCGGCCAGCGGATGGCGCCAGACCAGCGTGCCGAGCGCCGCAATCGCCATGATCGTGTAGCACATCATGGCGAGCCAGGCGAAAGGCACGTGGATGTACATGATGCGCACCGTGATGCCCTGCTGGAAATCCTCCGGCGCGGTGAAGCTCATATAGAGGCCGACGGCGAGCAGGATCGCGGCTATTGTCGCCAGCCACGGAACGACCTTGTCGGCCAGCCCGACGAAACGCGTCGGGTTGGCGAGATCGGTCCAGCCGGCGAGGCGTGAAGTGGTGTCGCTCATGCCGACCTAAATAGACCGGCGATGGGTCGGGGGCAATTCCCCTTCTCCCCTTGTGGGAGAAGGTGGATCGGCGCGTAGCGCCGAGACGGATGAGGGGTGTTCCAGCGGAGTGAGACGTTGGTGTTCCCTGGAGCACCCCTCATTCCGTCGCCTTCGGCGACACCTTGCATAAGCGATGTTGTATGAAGTGGTCGTCTCGTAAGAGACGCCAACGGCCGGG
>NZ_JBFUPO010000001.1:0-891431 GCF_041355295.1 Mesorhizobium sp. RCC_202 | reverse complement strand
ACGACCAGGATCCTCTCGGTCTCCTTCCCACTTCAAACATAGCATGGGACCAACACACAGGATCCTCGGGTCTGCGCTGCGTCGCTATCGCTCCTTGCTCCGCCCGTGGATGACGAGGCGCCGCTGCCGAGCACTCACCCGGCCCGCTGGACCACGGCGATGTTCATCGCGCTGCGCAACCGGAAGCCTATCGACTCGTACAAGCCTGTCGCCGCGACATTGCTGGCAAAGGCGTGCAAATAAGGGGTCTCGCCACGCGCCATGATGCGGTTCGCCACGAACAGCGACAAAAGCCGGCCGAGGCCGCCACCGCGAAAATCGGGATGCGAGCAGACGCCGCTCAGTTCCGAATAGCCAGGCTGTTTCATGCGCTCGCCGGCCATCGCGGCCAGCCTGCCATCGATCTTCACACCCCAGAAGTCACCGAGACTCAAGGCTTCGAGCGTGAACGGGCCCGGCCGGGTGAGCGAGGCGAGAGCGAGCATCTCGGCCGCATCCCGCCGTGTCAGCTGTTCGACGCGCGGGTCGGAGACAGCCTGCAAGGGCTGCTCGGCAACCATCTGCACGGCATCGGCGGTCGACACCGCGACAAGCTCCCGCGGCAGGGCGATTGGATCGGCCTGGGCCAGGACGACAGTCTCGCCCACGGAGACAAGCTTTGCCAGCGCCTGCAGGCTCTCCGCGTCATCCGTTGCCGTGGCGGCGAACGGAATAATCGTGGGCCGGTAGCGACGCGCCAGCGTCCTGCCCTCGGCGAAGGCCTGATGGCGTGTCGCCAGCGCGCTCCAAACGGGACGATTGAGGATGTGGCTCACGGCGTTGCCACTTTTTCGGCGCGGCGGTCGAGCGACGTTGCGGCCAGCCGGTCCTCGATGGTGGCGAGCTGACTGAGAAGCGGCCCGGAAAGGTTCGCGCACAATTGCGCGACGGCGTTCTCGATCTGTGGCCAGACGTCGCGTTTCGCGGCATCGACCAGCCGCCGGCCGTTCCGGGAAAGCGAGACGATCCGGCGCCGCTGGTCGTCGTCCGAAGGGCTGACCTCGACCAGTCCCAACTCGCCAAGCAGCGCGACGCTTCGCGTCACCCCGGGCTGGGCGATGCCGAGCGACAGCGCCAGTTCGCCGACCGGCAATGGGCCCAGCCTGTCGAGCGCGGCAAGCAAGGGATACTGGCTTGACTGGATAGGCACGTCCAGGCGGTCGAGTACGCGCTGCGCATCCGCCTGCAATTGTTCGCCCAGGCGTTTCAACCTGCTGCCAAGGCTGAGATAACCGAAGGACCGAATGACATCTTCCATGGCCTATTCTCTCAAGTGCATAACTTGATATATAACACCATATGGAAAATCAAGGCGGCCCCGTCGGAACACTCGTCCTGAGATGGCGGCGCTTCGGACATTTGCCCTTCAATCGCCACCGATTGCATCCTATATCGCGCTGGCGCGACGCGACCGGCGTCGGTCGCGTCGGCGATTCGTGGCCTTTTTGGCCGCAGGTCTTTCACTTCTCGACACGCGGAACTCATGGCGCCCCTGCGCATCTATTTCGACAGGCTTCTCGAGGCCGCGGCGGCAAAGGTTCCGCGGCGCGCATTGAGCGATGCCGAACGCCTGGAGCTGGTGCGCCGTTACGGCGATTTCTCGCTCGCTTATTCCACGGCCGCGCAGCAGAAGCTGTCCTATTTCAGCGATGGCGACGGCTACATCGCCTTCGGCACCAAGATGAGCCACCATTTCGCGCTGGGCGACCCTGTGGCCGATCCGACCGCCCGCCCGGCCTATATCAAACGCTTCGTCGAGGCCGCCGGCAGCCCCTGGTTCGTCCAGGTCGGCGCCGACACGGCCCAGGTGCTGGCCGGGCTCGGCTATCAGGTCAATCGCCTTGGGGTCGACACCAGACTGCATCTGCCGGCGCATGATTTTTCCGGCAAGCGCAACGAGACCGTGCGCTATTCCGAACGCTGGCTGATGAAGAAGGGTTTTATCCTTTCGGAGGACAGGGGCGACACGCTGCTCGACGAGATCAAGCAGCTTTCCGCCGACTGGCGCAGCGAGCGTATAGTCAAGCGCTGGGAGATGGATTTCCTCAACCGTCGCTTTGCCGACCAGCTCGGCGCCGACATGCGCCGTTTCCTCCTGCACAGCCCTGAGGCACGGCTGCTGGCCATCCTCGATTTCGACCCGATGTTTCGCGACGGCAAGGTCGTCGGCTACACCACCTCCTTCAAGCGCAAGCAGGTCGATGCGACGCCGCATGCCGAAATCGGCCTGACCAAATTCGCCGTCGACCGCTTCCGCGAGGAAGGCATTCCCCTGGTCACGCTCGGCCTGTCGCCGCTGCTCGACATCGAACCCAGCGGCTTTGCCGAATCGGGTTTCTGGCGCGGCGCCTTCCAGCGCGCTTACAACTCGCCCTGGGTCAACCGCTCGCGCTTCAACCTGCAGGGCCAGGCCGCCTTCAAACGCCGCTTCCACGGCGTCGAGGAGCCGACCTACATCGCCTTCCGCAAAGGGACTTTTGTGGAGATGCTCGGGCTGCTGCGGCTGATGAAAGCGATCTGAACCAGCAGGTGCCTGCGGCGCGTCGCAAATCCGCTTTCCGCTGATCGAATGACCAGGCTGGCAGCGCCCGCCGACTCTTCTCGGTAAACTGCATCAACTGGTACCTTGCATAAACAGGTAGCTTGCTATATCTGTTTTATAAACCGGGAGCCACGCTATCCGGTGAACCGGAAGCTGGCATGACCGACTCGATCCAGGTGCAATTGCGAAAGGGCGCGCTCGATCTGTGTGTCCTGGCCGTGCTGTCGCGCGGCGAAAGCTATGGCTACGAGATCGCCAGCCAGCTGGTCGCCGCGGTCGGCATGGGGGAAGGCACGATCTATCCCTTGATGCGCCGCATGCAGAATGACGGCCTGGTCGCCACGCGCATCGTGGAATCGAGCAACGGACCGCCCCGCAAATATTACCGGCTCACGCCGCTGGGCGAGAGGGCTTTCGAAGCGCATCGCCGCGACTGGCGCTCCCTTGTGGGTGCAATCGACAAACTTCTCGAGGATCTGCCATGAACAAGGACGCCTTCCTGCAGACGCTGCGGCAGGGCCTGGCCGGCCTGCCGGCGCACGAGATCGACGACATTGTCGGCGACTACGCCGCCCATTTCGCCGACGCATCGGGCCGCGGCGAAGCGGAGGTCGCCACCGCCTTGGGCGACCCGGCCAGGCTTGCCCGCGAGCTGCGCGCCGAAGCCGGCCTGCGCCGCTTCGAATCCCATGGCAGCGTCTCCAACATGTTGTCCGCGACGCTGGCGC
The DNA here is from genome assembly GCF_041355295.1 of Mesorhizobium sp. RCC_202. Classification (NCBI taxonomy): domain Bacteria; kingdom Pseudomonadati; phylum Pseudomonadota; class Alphaproteobacteria; order Hyphomicrobiales; family Phyllobacteriaceae; genus Mesorhizobium; species Mesorhizobium sp. RCC_202. The sequence goes on along the minus strand of NZ_JBFUPO010000001.1, from coordinate 888,122 downwards.
TTGCCGGCCTTGCCTTCGTCGATCTCGTCTTCCTGCTGCCGCTGCTCTTGACCGCAGTCATCCTTGGCATTGGCCTTGGCATCACGCTTGTCGCCGTCGGCGCGCTGGGCATCAAAATCATCATCACCACCCTGTTGTTCGATCAAGGTGGCACGCTCACGGCGACGCTCGGCCGTATCTTCATCGGCGCCGGGCTGGTCAGCTTTTTCATCGGCGGCGGCGCCTTTCTATTGCTGGGCCAAGGCGCCGGCATCCGGGTCCTCGGTCGCTACGCCCGGATGCATTCGCGATTGACGCAGTCGGACCGCAACCGCGTCTGAGCCCAATCATCATCACGTTGACGGAGAACCAGATCATGAGTGGAAAACTGGCATTCGCAGCAACGGCTGGACTGGCGGCCGCCGCCGTCTTTCTGGCTTTGGGCATCGGCCTGTCCGGACCGAACTGGGTCTACGCCGGCGGCTCATGGATCGGCGCGGAATCCACCTGTGGAAAGCCCACCGCCACGACAAAGGAGGTCACGCTGCCCTTCACCGCCGCCGACAGTTTCACCGTCGCCGTGCCGGCTTCGGTGCGCTACCAGCCGGGAGACAAGGCTGAGGCCGTGGTCAGCGGCGATTCGGTCCTGGTCGACCATGTCCAGATGACAGGCAGCAAGCTCAGCCTGGACTGCGATCCGGGTTGGTTCGACTCCAAGCTCGATGTCGTCCTGTCGGCGCCGGCCATAACGGACTGGAAAATACTGGGTAGCGGCGACCTTGACCTGAACCAGATCAATCAGCCCGACCTGCGGCTGGATATTCGCGGCAGTGGCGGGGTTACCGCAACGGGTACCGCCAAGACCGTCGATCTCAGGATCTCCGGCTCAGGCAGCGGACGCCTCAAGGATCTGACCGCCCAATCCGCGAAGGTCGATATCCGCGGCAGCGGCGATGCCGAGATCACGGCGCAGGCGGATGCCGATGTGCTGATTTCCGGCAGTGGCGACGTCGATATCTACGGACATCCGACGATGCGGCGATCCGAAGTGCGCGGCAGCGGTAGTATCTCGCAGCACTAGGCTCGCAGCGCCAGGCTTGCGCGATCAGTTCCTCAGCCGGTAGCCGGTCTTGAAAATCCAGGCGACGATTGCAATGCAGATGGCCAGGAACACCAGCGTCATGGCGAGGCTGACGCCGACCGAAACGTCGGCCTTGCCGTAAAAGCTCCAGCGGAACCCGCTGATCAGGTAGACGACGGGGTTGAACAGCGTGATCGTCTTCCAGATGCCGGGCAGCATATGGATCGAGTAGAAGCTGCCGCCGAGGAAGGTCAACGGCGTGACGATCAACAGCGGCACCAGCTGCAATTGCTCGAAGGTCTTTGCCCAGATGCCGATGATGAAGCCGAACAGGCTGAAGGTCACCGCCGTCAGCACCAGGAAGGCGACCATCCACAACGGATGCTCGATCCTCAGCGGCACGAACAGCGCTGCCGTGCCCAGGATGATCAGGCCGAGCATGATCGACTTGGTCGCGGCGCCCCCGACATAGGCGATGATGATTTCGAGATAAGAGACAGGCGCCGACAACAGCTCGTAGATCGAACCGACGAATTTCGGGAAATAGATGGCGAAGGACGCATTCGAGATCGACTGCGTCAACAGCGACAGCATGATCAGCCCGGGCACGATGAAGGCGCCGTAGGGGATGCCGTCGATCTCGTTGATGCGCGAGCCGATGGCCGAGCCGAAAACCACGAAATAGAGCGATGTCGAGATGACCGGCGAGATGATGCTTTGCAGCACCGTGCGGAAGGCACGCGCCATCTCCACCCGGTAGATCGCCCATACCGCACGAAAATTAGGGGCAGCGCGCAGGTTCATGGCTCTTGCCTCAGAAGACTGACGAAGATCTCTTCGAGCGAGCTGTTCTTGGTGTCGAGGTCGCGGAACTGGATGCCGGCTGCCTCGAGGTCGCGGATCAGCGAGGCGACCCCCGGCCGATCGCTCTGGTTGTCATAGGTGTAGGTGAGCTGGTTGCCGTCTGGCGAAAGCTCCAGCGCATAGCGCGACAGCCCGTCGGGAATCGTGCTGAGCGGCGCGCGCAGTTCCAGCTTCATCTGCTTGCGGCCAAGCTTGCGCATCAGCTCGGCCTTGCCCTCGACCAGGATGATCTCACCCTTGTTGATGACGCCGACGCGGTCGGCCATCGCCTCGGCCTCTTCGATATAATGGGTGGTGAGGATGATGGTGACGCCGTCCTCGCGCAGCCGCCGCACCATCGCCCACATGTCCTGGCGCAATTCGACGTCGACGCCGGCGGTCGGCTCGTCGAGGAACAGCACGCGCGGCTCGTGCGCCAGCGCCTTGGCGATCATCAGCCGGCGCTTCATGCCGCCGGACAGCGTAATCGCCTTGGATTCCTTCTTGTCCCACAGCGACAGATCGCGCAGCACCTTTTCGACAAAATCGGGATTGGCCGGCTTGCCGAACAGCCCGCGGCTGTAGTTGACGGTGCGCCAGACGCTTTCGAAGGCGTCGATGGTCAGCTCCTGCGGCACCAGCCCGATCAAGGCGCGGGCGGCGCGGTAATCCTTGCCGATGTCGTGGCCATCGACGGTGACGCTGCCCGAGGAGCGGTTGACGATGCCGCAGACGATCGAGATCAGCGTCGTCTTGCCGGCGCCGTTCGGCCCGAGCAGCGCGAAGATCTCGCCGCGCTCGATGTCGAGATTGATTTCCTTCAGCGCCTTGAAACCGGTGGCATAGGTTTTCGTGACACCGGAGATCGAGATGATGGATGACATGCTGAAATATGGCCGGCTGGAAAAGGTGACCTGATATAGGTCGGATGTCGCCCCATGCAAACCGGAAATCGATGCGCCTCCTGACAGCTCTCGACAGGGAGTGAGGCCGGCCAGGTCGGGCGGCCGGTGTTTCGCTCACCCGCAGGCAGGCAAAAAATGCGTTCCGCCGGCGTGTGCGGTGATCGGCCCGAAGGGCAAGCGATGACCGATCTCGTCGATCAGGCGCGTGAAAGGCTGGGCCGCTCCGTCTTCGAAGGCTGGGACAAGCATGAGTTCGAGGAACCGGTCAGGCTGATGGGCAAATTCGCGGATGCGTCTGCCGACCTGCCGGCTGCCGGCAATAGCGCCTGACCGGAAGATCGCTGTCGCTGATATTGTTTGCCGGCTTCGTTTCTTGGTGCTTGTCACGCTGGCGGGCCAGAGTGACAAGCTGTCCAATGTGACAACGCGCCTCGCGTGGCGCTGCGCCGCTTTGACCGATGCATGCCTGAGGTATACCGTCAAAGAATAACAGCAGCCGGAGTCGATCATGGACCCGCTCATCCTGTCGCGTATCCAGTTCGGCGCGAATATTTCGTTCCACATATTGTTTCCGGCAATCACCATTGCACTCGGCTGGGTGCTGCTGTTCTTCAAGCTCCGCTACAACGCCACCGGCGATTCCGCCTGGATGCGCGCCTATTTCACCTGGGTGAAGATTTTCGCGCTCTCCTTCGCCATGGGCGTGGTGTCGGGCGTCACCATGAGCTTCCAGTTCGGCACCAACTGGCCGGGCTATATGGAAACCGTCGGCAACATCGCCGGCCCGCTGCTTGCCTATGAGGTGCTCACCGCCTTCTTCCTCGAGGCGGCCTTCCTCGGCATCATGCTGTTCGGCTTTCGCCGCGTCTCCAACCGCATCCACACTTTGGCGACCGTGCTGGTGGCGGGCGGCACGACGGTCTCGGCCTTCTGGATCATCGCGCTGAACTCGTGGATGCAGACGCCGGCCGGTTTCCAGATGATCGACGGCAAGGCCCATGCGGTCGACTGGTGGGCGATCGTCTTCAACCCGTCCATGCCTTACCGTCTGGTGCACATGCTTCTGGCCTCGGGGCTGACGGTCTCGTTCCTGATCGCCGGCCTGTCGGCGCTGCGCTACCTCAACGGCGACCGCTCGGAATCGATGTGGAAGGCGTTGCGCACCGGCGTCTTCACCGCCGCCATCCTGATCCCGATCCAGATCTTTGCCGGCGACCAGCATGGCCTGAACACGCTGGAGCACCAGCCGCAGAAGATCGCGGCCATGGAAGCAAACTGGAACACCGGCCCCAACGTGCCGCTGGTTCTGTTCGCGCTGCCCGACGAGGCGGCCAAGGAAAACCGGTTCGAGGTCGCCATTCCCGACGGCGCCAGCCTGGTGCTGCGTCACTCGACCAGCGGCGTCGTGCCGGGCTTGAACGACTATCCCGGCCTCCATCCGCCGGTCTTTCCGGTGTTCTGGGGCTTCCGCGTCATGGTCGGCACCGGCATCCTGATGCTGATCGTTTCGTGGTCGGCCGCCTGGTTTCTCAAGCGTCGCCACAGCCTGCCGAAACCGCTGGCGCTGATCATGGTGCCGATGGCGCTGTCGGGCTGGCTGGCGACTTTAGCCGGCTGGTACACCACCGAGATCGGCCGCCAGCCCTGGCTGGTCACCGGCGTCCTGAAAACGGCCGACGCCGTCGGGCCGGTCGCCGGCAGCCATGTCGCGCTGACATTCGCCGTCTATCTTATCCTCTATGTGCTGCTTTTGATCGCCTATCTCGGTGTTCTGGTGCATCTGGCGCTGAAAGCGGCCAAGGATGGCGATGCCTCGCCGCTGCCCGGCGTCATGAACGCGGCGCTGTCGCAACCGGCCGCTGGGGAGTGAGACGATGAGCTTCGACTGGCCAACCTCACTTCCCCTGATCTTCGCCGGCCTGATGGGCCTCGCCATCCTGATCTATGTCGTGCTTGACGGTTTCGATCTCGGCATCGGCATCCTGTTCTCGGCCGCCGGGGATGCCGAGCAGGACACCATGATCGCGGCGATCGGTCCGTTCTGGGACGCCAACGAAACCTGGCTGGTGCTGGCGGTCGGGCTGTTGCTGGTCGCCTTTCCGATGGCGCACGGCGTCATCCTCACCGCGCTTTATCTGCCGGTTTTCGTGCTTTTGGTCGGGCTCATCCTGCGCGGCGTCGCCTTCGACTTCCGCGCCAAGGTGCCGGCCGGCAGGAAACACCGCTGGAACCGCATCTTCTTCCTCGGCTCCACCATCGCCTCGCTGGCCCAAGGCTATATGCTCGGCGTCTATGTGCTCGGCCTCGATGTCGGCCTCGGCGGCATGGCCTTCGGTGCGCTGGTCGCGCTTTGTCTGTCGGCCGCCTATGCCGCGATGGGCGCCGCCTGGCTGATCTACAAGACCGAGGGCGAGCTGCAGAAGAAGGCCGTGCTCTGGCTGCGCACAGCGCTGGTGCTGACGGCGCTCGGCATGGGCGCCGTGTCGCTGGCCACGCCCTTCGCCAGCCCGCGCATCTTTGCCAAATGGTTCGTCTGGCCGCAGATGCTCTATCTCTCGCCGCTGCCGATCCTGTCGGCGCTGTTGTTCCTGTGGCTGTGGCGGCAGACCTTCCATCTGCCGAAGCCCGACGACCGCCACGCCATCCGGCCGTTCCTGACGCTCGCCGCCATCTTCACGCTCGGCTTTGCCGGGCTTGCCTGGTCGTTCTATCCTTATGTCGTGCCGGATAAATTGACGATCTGGCAGGCCGCCTCGGCGACGGAAAGCCTGGCGGTGATATTGGTCGGCGTCGTCGTCGTGCTGCCGATCATCATCTTCTATTCGTTTTATGCCTACCGCGTGTTTGGCGGCAAAGCGACGGATCTGACATACGATTGAGATCGTCTTTCTCCCCGTTTACGGGGAGAAATGCCCGGCAGGGCAATGAGGGGCGGCGCAAACCTGTCAGGCAAAGCTGCCCGGCGCTCCAATCGCAAATGCCGGCGACGCCCCTCATCCGCCCTTCGGGCACCTTCTCCCCGTGAACGGGGAGAAGGAAATTAGCTCAGCTCTTGCTGGAGGCCAGCACCAATACCGGCTTTTCGCTGAAAAGCTGCGGGAACAGCGCCTTCAGATTCTCGACCTTCGGCAGGTCGTTGTAGACGATATAGGGATAGGTCGGGTTCAGCGTCAGGAAATCCTGATGATAGTCCTCGGCCGGATAAAAGGTCTTGCCGGTTTCGAGCGTGGTGACGATCGGCTTGGCAAACACCTTGGCCTTGTCGAGCTGGGCGATGTAGCTCTCGGCGATCTTTTTCTGCGTGTCGTTCTCGGCAAACACCGTCGAGCGGTATTGCGTGCCGGAGTCCGGCCCCTGGTAGTTGAGCTGCGTCGGATTGTGGGCGACCGAGAAATAGACCTGCAGCAGCTGGCCGTAGGTCACCTTGGACGGATCGTAGGTGATCTCGACGGATTCGGCATGGCCGGTGCGCCCGGTGCCGACCACTTCATAGACGGCGTTTTCGGCGCTGCCGCCGGTATAACCCGAGACCGCCTTGCTGACGCCCTTGACGTGCTGGAACACGCCCTGCACGCCCCAGAAGCAGCCGCCGGCGAAGATGGCCTTTTCCGTGCCGCTCGCCGCTTTTTCATCCATTGCCGGCGGCGGGATCACCACCGCGTCCTCGGCCGAGCGGGCCGGGGTCTGCCACAAGGCGGCCGCCGTCACCGCCGCCAGGCCGAGCACGGCCAGCGCGCCGCGGGTAAAGAACGGCCGTGTCTTTTCGATACCGGTCATGTTCCGATCTCCTGTTGTTGTTCCATTATATACGAACGAAGCCGCCAAGCGGTTCTCACTTTGCCGTGCGGCGGCGGCGCTCCCCCTCATCCGGCCGCTTCGCGGCCACCTTCTCCCCGAGGGGAGAAGAGATTGGCGCCGGCTTCGACAGTCTCCTCTCCCCGCCGGGGAGAGGTCGGCCGAGCGAAGCGGAGGCCGGGTGAGGGGCAGTGTCTGGCTCCGCCTTACTGCGCGGTGCCGTCCGCCGGCTTCATCGCATCCGTTGCCGGCTTCATGGCATCGGCTGCCGGCTTCATTGCCTGGGTGCTCATCGCGTCGGGTTTCATCGCATCGGCGGGCTTCATGGCATCCGCCGGCTTCATCGCATCCGTGGCCGGTTTCATGGCGTCGGTAGCCATCGCATTGGCGGGCTTCATCGCATTGGTCGTGTCGTCGGCGCGGGCGCCGGCGACGAGGACGGTGGCCGAAAGCGCGAAGGCGAGCGCCGGCAGGGTCAGGTACTTGGTCATGATAGTCTCCTTGGGGTTTGGCGCGCGCATGCGGGCCTGGTGATGCGTTGCCGCTCGATGCGGCCCCGCGCGAAGCGATAAGAAGATCAGTTGGCGGCGGCGGCCAGGATCGGCCCGCCGCCCGGGCTTTGCACCAGCACCGCGGTGCTGAAGCCGCCGCCGGCCGCCGGCAGCGGCAGCGTCGTGGCTTGGCCGTTCCAGCTGCCGAGCCTGGTGAGCGAATGGACGACATTGGCGTGCGGCAGCGTGCGCCCGGTGTTTTCGCCGCGCGCCACCGGCACTTCGACAACGCCTTTGTTATAGCGCACCAGCCAGACATCGGCCTTCCCGCCCGGCGCCTTGCCGGCGCCGATGCTGACCTTGCCGCTGGCAAGCGCGACATCCGGCCCTTGCGCGGCGCCGCTCTTGGCGATCAGCGACTGGATCTCGCCGGGCGCCGCGCCGACGGCGTCGGCATGGCCGTTGACCACCACCTGCGGCGTGAACGGCCCGTCATGGCCGAGCGGCGGCTCATAGGTCACCTGGCGCTGGGTGAACTCCTTGCGCCCGAACGTGTCCTTCCAGCCGAGATAGTCCCAGTAGGTGACGTTGAACGACAGCGCCAGCACGCCGGGCTGGTCCTTGACCTTGATCAGGTTGGCGTTGGCCGGCGGGCAGGACGAGCAGCCCTGGCTGGTGAACAGCTCGACCACGGTGAGCGGCTGGGCGGATGCCGCGCCTGCGCCGGCGGCCAGCGCGAGAAACGTGGCGCCGGCAAGCAGAGCCTTGCCGAGCATTGTCGTGGTTCCGGTCATGGGAAGCAGTCTCCGTTGGCGGGTCATGCTCCCATTTCGCCGTCGCGGAGGGGTTCGTTACAGCTTCACCGGTTTGTGATGTTGGAGATTGGCGAAGGCGGTCGTGACGTCCAATCTCCCCCCTCGTGGGGGAGATGTCCGGCAGGGACAGAGGGGGGCGCCGTAGAGCCCCAGCTCCTCAAGGGTCCTCAAAAATCTGAGCGGGCAGAAACGCTTCCAGGGTATTTTAAGGGCTCACTTCCGTAAGGTCGGCGGGACATCGCCCCTCTCTGGCCTGCCGGCCATCTCCCCCACGAGGGGGGAGATCGGCAGCGGCGGCGCCGCGCTTCTCCCACAGGGGGAGAAGGGAGTCCCGCTACTGCGTCAGCACCGTCTCCGAAGGTCGCCGGTTGTAGTCGCACTTGCCGGTGACGGTGTAGAAGAAGTCGGCGTTGGAGACATCGGCGGGCACGTCGTTGCCGCCGTCTTCCCAGGCCTGGTAGCCGGGCTGGCCGCAAGGCACCACGCTAAAGATATCGACGATCTGCCCGGCCGCCACTTCGGGCATGTTGGCCGCGGTCGTTCCGACATAAAGCCGGTCGGATGTTTTGGCGTCGTTGGACTTGAGCGTGGTCGGTTGTCCGCGCGACGATGCCGAGGGCACATCCATCTGCAGATAGAGCTTGTCCATCTGGCTGACATCGATGTCGGCGCCGGAACCATTGGCCGGGTATGTGGCGGTGGCGCAGGTCGTGTTGAAGTAGATCGTTTTGTTGTTGTTATTGCCGTCCTTGGTGGTGCCGGGGATCGACCCGGCCGGCGGATTGGTGAAAGCACTGGTCGAGCCGGCTGTCGTGCAAACCTGCTTCTGGACCATGGTCTGTGTGGTTCCGTTCACCGTGTATGCGGTGGCGGTTCCGTAGCCCTTCGGCTCGCCCACCGTGTAGCTCTTTCCCCTGTCGGTATAGGTATATTGGTAGTTGCTGTAGGTGTAAGTGATCTTCATCAGGCTTTGCGGATTCGTCTGGCCGAACTGGGTGCCGTAGAGCGTCATGGTCTTGTCCCAGTAGCCTGACACCTTCGTGACCTTGAAATTGGCTTGCACCAGCGCCGGCGTCTTGCGCACCGATGAGCCGACACCGATCGGCACCGTGTCGATCCTGGCGATCTGCATGAAATTGGTCGGCATCGAATAGGTGGCGGTGGCGGTGAAGGTCGCCGTGCCGTCGGCGGCGACGTTGACGCTGGTCAGCGTCGCCGTTCCGCCCTTGCCTGGGTCGATGTTCGCATCATAGGCCTGCTGCAGCGCCGTCTGGCGGTCGCCAAGGCTTGTCGTGGTGGGCATTGTGGTGATCGACAGGATCGCGGCGTCGAGCGCGTTCTGCATGTCGGAGCGGGTCGTCACCGCCGAGGTGTAGTCGATGGAAAACCCGACGGCGACCAGGAGCGGGATCGTCAACAGCACCATCATCGGCATCATCGAGCCGTTGCGGCTCGCAACGAAAAGTTTCGCTAGCCTGGCCACCCCAACCGGGCTCGACTTTCCAGCAGTGCTCATTTCAGGCCTTCGTTCTCACGGCAGTGCGCCGGGTTACCATCCGGTGGCGAAGGATGCCCTAAAGGGGTGGATGAAAGTTTAAGCAGTTTTGAATGTTCCCTTCGCCCCGTTTACGGGGAGAAGGTGGATCGGCGCGCAGCGCCGAGACGGATGAGGGGTGAGTCAGCTCGGCGCCGATCTTCGCTATCGGAGGCGCGCACTCGTCGACGATGGACTCACCCCTCATCCGCCCTCCGGGCACCGCGGCCCTACGCTAGCGCTTCGGGCGTTCGTCGTTCGGAAAGCCAAGCAATTGGCTTCCCGTCCGCTTCGCGGACCACTCCTCACCCCCGTGAACGGGGCGAAGGGAAAAAGCCCCGCCGCTTGCCCCTCAACCCCGCCCCTGCTAAAGCGCGCCGCATGACCACCCCGCTCGACCACATCCGCAATTTCTCCATCGTCGCCCATATCGACCATGGCAAATCCACGCTTGCCGACCGGCTGATCCAGTCCACCGGCGGGCTGGAGGCGCGCGATATGAAGGAGCAGGTGCTGGACTCGATGGATATCGAGCGCGAGCGCGGCATCACCATCAAGGCGCAGACGGTGCGGCTGAAATACCGCGCCAACAATGGCGAGGACTATATCCTCAACCTGATCGACACGCCCGGACATGTCGACTTCGCCTATGAAGTGTCGCGGTCGCTGGCCGCCTGCGAGGGCTCGCTGCTGGTGGTCGACGCGAGCCAAGGCGTCGAGGCGCAGACATTGGCCAATGTCTACCAGGCCATCGACAACAACCACGAGATCGTCGTGGTGCTGAACAAGGTCGACCTGCCGGCCGCCGAGCCCGAGCGCATCCGCGAGCAGGTCGAGGAGGTGATCGGCATCGACGCCTCCAACGCCGTGCTGATCTCGGCCAAGACCGGCCTTGGCATTCCCGACGTGCTGGAGGCGATCGTCAACGACCTGCCCCCGCCGCGCGAGGGCGACATCAAGGCGCCGCTGAAGGCGATGCTGGTTGACTCTTGGTACGACGCCTATCTCGGCGTCATCGTCCTGGTGCGTATCATCGACGGCGTCCTGAAGAAGGGCCAGACCATCCGCATGATGGGCACCGGCGCGAAGTATCTCGTCGAGCGGACCGGCGTGTTCACGCCGGCCCGCATCAATGTCGACGAGCTCGGCCCCGGCGAGTTCGGCTTCTTCACCGGCTCGATCAAGGAAGTGGCCGACACCCGCGTCGGCGACACCATCACCGAGGACAAGCGCCAGACCGCGCATGCGCTGCCCGGCTTCAAGCCGGCGCAGCCGGTGGTGTTCTGCGGCCTGTTTCCGGTCGACGCCGCCGATTTCGAGGACCTGCGCGCCGCCGTCGGCAAATTGCGCCTCAACGACGCGTCCTTCTCCTATGAAATGGAAACCTCCGCCGCGCTCGGCTTCGGCTATCGCTGCGGCTTCCTCGGCCTGTTGCATCTGGAAATCATCCAGGAGCGGCTGGAGCGCGAGTTCAACCTCGACCTGATCGCCACCGCGCCTTCCGTCGTCTACCGGCTGCTGTTGAATGACGGCACGGTCAAGGAACTGCACAACCCGGCCGACATGCCCGACGTGGTCAAGATCGCGGCCATCGAGGAGCCGTGGATCCGCGCCACCATCCTGACCCCCGACGAGTATCTCGGCGGCATCCTGAAGCTCTGCCAGGACCGGCGCGGCATCCAGGCCGACCTCTCCTATGTCGGCAAGCGCGCCATGCTGACCTACGATTTGCCGCTCAACGAAGTCGTCTTCGATTTCTACGACCGCCTGAAGTCGATCTCAAAAGGCTACGCCTCGTTCGACTATCACCTGACCGACTATCGCGAGGGCGACCTGGTCAAGATGTCGATCCTGGTCAATGAGGAGCCGGTCGACGCTCTATCCATGCTGGTCCACCGGACAGCGGCGGAAAAGCGCGGCCGCCAGATGTGCGAGAAGCTGAAGGAGCTGATCCCGCACCACCTCTTCAAGATCCCGATCCAGGCCGCGATCGGCGGCAAGGTCATCGCCCGCGAAACCATCTCGGCGCTGAGGAAAGACGTCACCGCCAAATGCTACGGCGGCGACGTGACCCGCAAGCGCAAGCTGCTCGACAAGCAGAAAGAGGGCAAGAAGCGGATGCGCCAGTTCGGCAAGGTGGATATCCCGCAGGAAGCGTTTATCCAGGCGCTGAAGATGGGGGATTGAGCGGTCTAGCCTTCGGCCGGACGTCTCGACTCGGTGGGTCGAGGCGAGCGCAATCGGGGTGGGAGCTGCTGGAGGCAGCGGGCCACTCCCCGGCGGTTGCGGCAAAATCTCATAACGATTTTGGAAGCGTCTCTTCGTCTTTGAAGAATACGTTATAGATCGTTTGCAACTGCTCGGTGCCGCCTGCTGTCGGCACCGGGGCTATGCCAAGAAACATCGGGGAGTCCAACCAAAATCGAATGTGGACCCCGAAACTAGTCGAATATGCAATTGCCCTGGCCTCCTCTTGTGTGACCTTAGCAAAAACGTTCACATAGATGCCACTCACTATCCGCTCGCATCTAGTTGAAATATCGATCCTTTTTTCCTCACCGTTCAATACGATCTCAACAAGGCCTAGTGAAGTCAGCTCGTCCTCTCTGCCTTGAGCTTCGATCACAGCCCAGAAAAAGAAACCCGCTCCCTTGGTGTGGCCAAGCATAACCTTGTGGTGACCATGGAGCGAATCTCTTTCTCCGCGCACATAGATCATATCGGCCTGTGCCTGAACTGTCCAAATAGTATCGGTTTCACCGCCAGTCACTACGCCAAGCGTCTTTAGATTGTCTTCGTCTGCGATGAGTATCGAATCATTGCGAACCGAAGAAGAGAACTCAAGGAAGTCAGGGGATACTCCCATATCAACTAAAAAACGGGCAATTTTTGCCGAGAGCACTTGTGACTGACCAACGTCGCCTGGTGAGGGGTTTTTGAACGAGAATTGATGAACTCCAAACTCAGACCCTTGCGGAAAGTACCTTAGCCGACCGCCGAGGAAAACCAGGGTTGCAGCACTCATACATCTACCTGACAGCCTCACGCGAGGCACCAAAAGATGTGAAATATCAGAGATTTCATTGGTGTTGAGGAGGCACTTGCCGATCGAGGTCGAGAACCAACAATCTCGGATTATTCGCCCGATGATCATCGCTTCTTCGACATTGCCGCCGCTCGAATCGATGTAAACAGTCGTTCGGGGCGGAGGTGCAGATCGATCCACGAATTCGCGGAACTTGATCCCATCTCCCGCTCGAATTGTCCCAAGGGCGTTAATCGAAAACGATCCGCCAATGGCCCTTTCGAATTCGGTCTGGGGATCGGTAAATTCGAATTGCACAGTCACTCCTGACCGGAAATAGCTTGATCTTTGTCGTCGCGCGGTAGGCAGTCTCCGCGTCGTCAAGCTCTTGATCGCCACGTTTTGGCGTTATCGGGTCATGACCCTTTTCGTATTTTGCGGAAGCGCGGCGATCGGCAGGATACTTGCGACCTGCTGCAACAATGCCACGTCATCGGTTTCCAGATGACGGTCAAATACCGCCAGCTTGTGATCTTGGTCGCCTTCGGCGTCCGCGAACGCCACATACTTCGCGGAAATCGACCCGTGATGCGGCGAAACTCCATTGATTAGAATGGGCTGAGCGTCGCCTTTGCCCTTTACCGCAAAATCAAAATGACGGCGCCCGCCGCTCTTGCCCGTTACGTCAACACCGGTCTCAAAACCATCCGCGCCAACCGTTTCGACCAGCGCCTTTTGGATCCGGTCCACAAGCGCGGCTTCCGCCACGGCCACAATGCGTGCCACGGCTGCATTCGCCGCCAACGACGAAGCATTTGCGACGCCCAAGATGGCGCTGAGAAGCCAGTCCCTCGATGATACGTCGGCGACCAGCCGTTCATTGTCCATCGACAGATGGAACCGACTGCATTCGCTTTGCAGTGCCCGATTTATCAGCGCATCGTCGCGCCCATGCGACCACGCTGACATAAACGCGCCACCACCGTCATGCACCTTGAAGCCCTCGCCGACCTTGGCCACGAATATCCGCACTGGCTCAAATGAAGGATACAGACAGTGGGTCGTCACGCGTGCGCCGTCCGGCGTCTCTTCGCATGTGTCAAACTCGGATAGCGCTGCGCGAACGTCATCACACGACATGGCGGCCTTTCACGCGAAGCTCAAAGGAACATCAAATGTTCGCTGTTGAGGAGTTAATACCAAGTTTATGCGCTCCGCCAGCCATGGAAACGCCTGGCTGAACTTCCGCACCTGCGCCGGCAGTGGCTCGCGACATTCGAGTTCCCATGTATCACTGCGCAAAACATGCTCTCGATTGTCTGGCCAACTGTGAAAGTGCGGACCGCAAACCCGCGCTGGGAGCGGGGATGCCCAATGCGGGTTGACCTCACATTCCGTCATCGGTACGAAGTCCAATCGACTGACATTTTGGCCCCTGAATATGACGTTTATCGTCACACGGTACTCAGTGCCCGTGCGCGTCACGATCCTTAATTGACCGGATGTAACCACACCAAGTTCATCGGCAATGGGCCACACTGCTCTGCGCTCATATTGGCCGCGACGTTGAAAGTTTGACGGGCCAAATTCTGGAGGATCGCCGCTCAGATATTTCTTGTCCGCCAGAAAGCGGTCAACTGCCTCAACATCTGCCAATCGCGCGGCTGGTTTCATTCCAGATGTCTACCTCGAAATGCTGGCTTTCGAAACGGTTGCCGTTCCAGTCAGGTGCTAAGAAGGGCTCGACGCTTTCCGATGCCGAGGCGAGGTTCGGTCCGTAACCGCCATTGGCGCCCTTCAACACCTCTCCGCGTTCCATTTCGCGCTGCCAGCGCATTACCCTTTGAGGGCGTCTTGCCCTGGAGTATCCTCCGCCCGACTAGGGGGCCTCTCACATGCGCTCCACTCTGGACACCATCGCCTCTGTCGGCCTCGCCATCGGCGGCACCTTCGGCCTGGCCGGCACCTTCGTCGCCAGCGCTCCGCTGCGCGAAACGCTCTGGACGATCGACGGCGCCGCACTCGTGGTCGCCGCCGCGCTGCTCAACCATGAAATACCAGCGGCGGCTGGGCGATGACTGCGTCGCCGCGGGCTTCCTCACCTTCCTCGCCGGCGAAAGCCTGCTTCTGGCCGGCAACGCGGCGGGGCTGGAGGCCAGCGTGCCCTCCTATGTCGGCGGCATCACGCTTTGGGCGGCGGGGCTGGTCATGGTCAGCGCGCAAGCCACCTTCGCGCTGTGGATGCGGCTCACGGCTTTCGTCGCCGCCGTGCTCTTTGCCGTCTCGGTCTTCATGATCTTGTGGGGTTCACCGCTTTTGCCCACCTCCGCGCCACTGCCGGCGCTCGGCTATCCGTTCCTGGTGCTGACCTTCGTCGGCTGGATCTGGACCTTGTTGAAATCGGAGCATTGAGTGCGGAGGCCATGTCCGCCCCGCTCGAAATCCGCAACAGCGCTTCGGGAAAACTCTTCCCGGCGCTCGGGCCGTTCCTGATCGGCGGCATTTTCGGCTTCGGCGCGCTGCAGGGCGTCGCCGCGGGCACGGATGGCGGGCATGTGCTGTGGATCGCGCTGCTCAGCCTGGTCTGTCTTGCCCTCGGCGCTTTCATCGCGCGCGGCGCTTTCGACACTTCGGTCCAGGTGGTGCTCGACAGCCAGGGTTTTCGGGACCGCCGCGCCGGCGATGTGCTGGTGCCGTGGAGCAAGGTGAAGAGCGTGTGGCTCGTCTCGGGCAAGGGCGCGATGCTCAATTTCGAGCTCACCGGGGAGCCGCCCGATGAAATCAAATATTCCGCCGCCAACGCCTTCGGCATCATGCCTTTCGGTCGGAACACCGTGCATATGGAAATCTCCTCGCTCGACGCGCGCGGCCAGGACATGGTGGACGCGGTGCGGAAGTTCGCGCCGCATGTGGCGGTGAGAAGGTAGCGAAGCCCCCTCATCCGGCCGCTTCGCGGCCACCTTCTCCCCCAGGGGAGAAGAGGCAGCTTGGCCGCCGGCGATCTCCTCTCCCCTTGGGGAGAGGTCGGATTGCCCCGAATTGCTCTTCGCAATTCGGCTGGCAATCCGGGTGAGGGTGTTTCTGGGCGCCGCCCGTGCTCTACTCCCGCCCGGAACCCCGCCATGATTCGCCTCACCCTCGCCGCCCTCCTCATCGCCACGCCGGCCGCCGCCGCCGATATGGCGTTCTTCGTCAAGAATTTGCGCGCGCAAGGCGTGGCGGTAGAGCTGTTCAGCCGCGACAGGCAAAAAGTCTGGCCGGGCGGCGACAAGGTGTTCTTCATCCGGCCGAAGGCGCAGAAATCGGTGCCGATCTCGTGCACGCCCGGCGAGCGCATCTGCTGGGGCGCCTGGGTCGACGGCAACGACCATATCTCCGCCGGCGTCGGCCCCGACAACGATCAGCCTTGCGACAATTGCTGCTTCATCTGCACCGAGCACTCGACCGAGACGATCGACCTGGTGGAGTAGAGCGGCGTTGAAACTGCCAATCTCCCCCCTTGTGGGGGAGATGCCCGGCAGGGCAGAGGGGGCGCGAAGGAACGCGACGCTCGCAATTCGTCATCCTAGGGCGAAGCAAGGAGCGAAGCGACGCGCGCAGACCCTAGGATCCATGCCGTAGCGTTAAAGCATTGCAGCGGTTACAGAATTTTGCACCGTTGCGCCCTACGGGAAAGATCAAGGGTCAAGCCCGACGAATGGAGGGTCATGGCGAGGCGCCCCCCTCTGTCCTGCCGGACATCTCCCCCACAAGGGGGGAGATCGGCTGTCGCCATCGCCCCGCCAATTCACCCAAATTCAGTCACCGCGATCGGCGGCCACCCCTTCTGCGTCCCTTCCCGCCATGCCATCATCCCGCATCGGCCGTGGGGGCCGATTCTACCTTGGGGGTTGTCATGTCGTTCACCGTCGCGCGCCGCGTTGCCGCCGTGCTGTCGCTTGCCGTTCTTCTCAGCAGCCATGTCGCCCATGCCGGCGACGTCACCTTCCAGATCAAGAACGACCACCCCAACGCCATGCGCCTCGAGCTTTACAGCCAGGACCGCGACTATGTCTGGCCGGGCGGCGGCAAGGATTTCTACCTCGACGACGGCGAGACAAAGCAGCTGCCGATCTCCTGCAACGACGGCGAGAAGATCTGCTACGGCGCCTGGGTCGACGGCGACGAGAGCACCTATTGGGGGGTCGGCCCCAACAACAAGCAGACCTGCGAAGACTGCTGCTACACCTGCAGCGGCGGCGAGACGGAAGAGATCGACCTGCAGGAGTGACGCGAGGCGCTGACGCCGCTGATCTCCCCCCTTGTGGGGGAGATGGCCGGCAGGCCAGAGGGGGGCGCTGTCCCGCCGGCACCTCAGTGGATCGGCGCGCTTCCTTCGACGTTTGTGCTCCGTCTGAAGATTCCAGG
The DNA here is from genome assembly GCF_041355295.1 of Mesorhizobium sp. RCC_202. NCBI lineage: Bacteria > Pseudomonadati > Pseudomonadota > Alphaproteobacteria > Hyphomicrobiales > Phyllobacteriaceae > Mesorhizobium > Mesorhizobium sp. RCC_202. Next base: position 871,247 of record NZ_JBFUPO010000001.1, on the reverse strand, counting down.
CCGTGATCCTTCGCGCCCCCCCTCTGCCCTGCCGGGCATCTCCCCCACGAGGGGGAGATTGGCTGTCACCCTGGCTTTCGCCAATCTCCAGCGACTCCCACAAGGGGAGAAGGGAAAGGCTGCGCATCCGGCCAGCTTGACGCGCTTCCCGCCCGCGCCCTAGCCTTGCCTCACCCACTAGAGCATTTCACCGTTTCACCGAAACGGCGAAATGCCCTGTCTTTTTGTGTTGACGCAATTTTAGGCGGAAAACCGTTTCACACTTTTCCTGAAATTGCTTGGAGGAGAGCCCATGGCAGGCACGGTCGAAGGCGACAAGATCGACATTTCTTTCAACGGCAAGCGCTGCATCCATTCGCGCAATTGCGTGCTCGGCAACCCGCATGTCTTCGTGCCCAACGCACCAGGCGAATGGATTCACCCCGAGGCTGCGAGTGTCGAACAGGTCGTGGCGCTGGCCGAAAACTGTCCGTCCGGCGCCATCGGCTACAATCGCAAGGATGGCGGGCCGCAGGAGAAGCCGCCGGTGGTCAACACCGTGCGGCTGCGCGAGAACGGGCCGCTGGCCGTGCATGCCGAGATCGTGCTCGGCGACGAGACGTTGTTGCGCGCCACGCTCTGCCGCTGCGGCCTGTCGCAGAACAAGCCGTTCTGCGACAACAGCCACATCAAGGCCGGCTTCGCCGCCACCGGCGAGCCGCCGCTGAAGGAAGCGCAGACGCTGGACGCGAGGAATGGCCCGCTGGCGGTAACCCCCACGGTCAACGGCCCGCTCAAGGTCGAAGGCAATGCCGAGATCGTTACCGGCACGGGGCATACCATTGCGCGCACAACGAAGGTGTTTTTGTGCCGCTGCGGGCATTCGGCGAACAAGCCGTTCTGTGATGGCAGCCATAAAAGGGTGGGGTTTGTGGGGTAGCCAATCAGAGAAGTTGGCGCGAGGCCCCCCTCTCAGCCCTGCCGGGCATCTCCCCCTCAAGGGGGGAGATTGGCGACTTCAGCGCCGGCACCTATTCTGCAACGTTGAAGATTGGCGAAGGCCCGCGATACATCCGATCTCCCCCCTTGAGGGGGAGATGTCCGGCAGGACAGAGAGGGGGGCCTCGCGCCGGCGTCTCATCGTCTACGCACCCCTCTTCACCCTTGGCCCACTCCTCCCGCCTTTATCCATCCACTTGTATCGGCTAAGGGGCAGGCACCAAAACGCCCGGACCTTTCCATGACCGCCAAGCCCACGCCCCTCTTCCTCGGTATCGACACCGGCGGCACCTATACCGACGCCGTGCTGTGGTCCGAGGCGGGCGGCCTCAAAGGCAAGGTGCTGGCCAAGGCCAAGGCGCTGACCACGCGCCACGATCTCGCCGTCGGCATTTCCGGCGCGGTCGATGCGGTGCTGGAAAAATCCGGCACCGACCCGAAGGCGATAAAACTCGTCTCGATGTCGACCACGCTTGCCACCAACGCGCTGGTCGAGGGCCAGGGCGGGCGCGTCGCGCTGGTCATGATCGGCTTTTCCGAGGCCGACCTTGCCCGCGACGGGTTGAAGACGGCGCTCGGCACCGACCCGGTCGTGTTCTGCCCCGGCGGCCATGACGTCCACGGCAATGCGGCCAAGCTCGATCTTTCCGGCCTCGAAGCGGCCTTGCCGGAACTCGGCGGCTCGGTGTCGGGCTTTGCCGTCTGCGCCTATTTCGCCACGCGCAATCCGGCGCACGAGCTCACCGCTCGCGACCTCATCCGCGACAAGACCGGCCTGCCGGTCACCGCCAGCCATGAGCTTTCCGCCAAGCTCGGCGGCCCGCGCCGCGCGCTCACCACGTTGCTCAACGCCCGGCTGATCTCGATGATCGACCGGCTGGTCGCGGCAACCGAGGGCTTTCTCGAAGCGCGCGGCATCGCCGCCCCCTTGATGGTGGTGCGCGGCGACGGCGCTCTGGTCTCAGCGGCCTTTGCCCGCCAGCGGCCGATCGAGACCATCCTGTCCGGCCCGGCCGCCAGCCTCGTCGGCGCTCGCCACATGACCGGCCTCGACGACGCCATGGTGTCGGACATCGGCGGCACCACCACCGACGTCGCCGTGCTGGATGGGGGCCGCCCGCGCCTCGACCCGGAAGGCGCCACCGTCGGCGGTTTTCGCACCATGGTGGAAGCCGTCGCCATGCGCACCTTCGGTCTCGGCGGCGATTCCGAAGTGGCGCTGGAAGAGGGCGTGCTCAACCCGCAGATCCTGCTCGGACCGCGCCGCCTGGTGCCGCTGGCGCTGGCCGGCCTGATGCATGGCGAGGCGGTGACCGCCGAGCTCGACCGGCAATTGCGCGCGCCGAACCCCGGCCGCATGGACGGACGCTTCGCCATGCGCACCGGCGTGCCCGACAGGCTCGCCGCCGGGCTGACCCCGCCGGAAGCAAAACTCTACGAGGCGATCGGTGCGGTGCCGCTGGCGCTCGACAGGCTGCTCAGCTCCAACGCCCAGAACGCCACGCTGAACCGGCTGGTATCGCGGGGTCTCGTGCACATCTCGGGTTTCACGCCGTCCGATGCCGCCCATGTCGTCGGAAAACAGGCCAATTGGGACGCCGCCACCGCGCGCCTCGGCGCCGAGCTGTTTTCGCGCCGCCGCGATGGCCGCGGCCAAAACATCGCTGCTTCGCCGGAAGCGATTTCCGAGCGCGTGCTGGTGACGCTGACCCGCTGGTCGGCCGAATACATCCTCGAAACCGCCTTCGCCGAGGACGGGCTCGATGGTGCGGCGACCGTGGCGCACGCGCTGGTGCAGCGCGCCGTCGACGCGCACCCCGGCATCGCCCGCTTCACCGTGGCGCTCGACCGGCCGGTCATCGGCCTCGGCGCTTCCGCGCCGCTGCACTATGCCGGCCTGCCGCCGCTGATCGGCAATGGCTGCGTGGTGCCGGAAGACACCGACGTCGCCAACGCGCTCGGCGCCGTCGTCGGCCAGGTCCGCGTTTCGGCCGAGGCCCGCGTCAGCCAGCCCAAGGAAGGGCTGTTCCGGCTGGCGTCGGGACAAACGGTGCGCGACTTCACCGACGAGGCGAAAGCGATCGCGGCGGCGGAAGCCGATGTGCGGACGATCGTGGCGGAGCGCGCCAGGGATGCCGGCACCGACAATGCCGAGATCGATGTCTCGACCGAGTTCAAGGTTTCGACGGTCGAAAGCCAGCGCATGTTCATCGAGGCGCATGTGGTCGCGGTGGCGTCGGGAAGGCCAAGGATTGCGGTGTGAGGCGCCCCTTCCTTCTCCCCGTTCTACGGGGAGAAGGTGCCCGAAGGGCGAATGAGGGGCAGCGCCAGCCAGCGCGATTTCGCGGCACCGCCTACTTTACGGAATGCCGCGCCGCCCCTCATCTGGCTGCCGCCATCTTCTCCCCGTAGAACGGGGAGAAGACATCCTACACCCTAAGCCGAATTGACCCCGCGACCCCAAACATGCCAAAGGCCCGGCAAAGCCTACCATCTGGAGACGCGCTGATGACCAACCGCATCGAGATCGCCGGGTTGCAAATCGCCCGCGAGCTGCATGACTTCGTCGCCAACGAAGCCGTGGCCGGCACCGGCATCGACGCGGAACAATTCTGGACCGGCTTTTCGGCGATCGTCCATGATCTGGCGCCGAAGAACCGCGACCTGCTCGCCAAGCGCGACGCCATGCAGGAAAAACTCGATGCCTGGTACCGCGCCAACGGCGCTCCGATCGACATGGAAACCTACAAGAATTTCCTGAAGGAGATCGGCTATCTCGTGCCGGAAGGTCCTGCCTTCTCGGTCAGCACCGTTGATGTCGATCCGGAGATCGCGGTCGTCGCCGGTCCGCAGCTGGTCGTGCCGGTGATGAATGCGCGCTACGCGCTCAACGCCGCCAATGCGCGCTGGGGTTCGCTCTATGACGCGCTCTACGGCACCGATGCCATTCCCGAGACCGGCGGCGCCGAAAAGGGCAAGGGCTTCAACCCGGCGCGCGGCGCCAAGGTCATCGCCTGGGCGAAGGATTTCCTCGACCAGTCGGCGCCGCTGACCCTGGGCAAATGGGCCGGCGTCAACGGGCTGTCGGTGGCGAACGGCGCGCTGAAGCTCGGCGAGGGCGCCAGCACGACCACGCTGGCCGATCCAAAGCAGTTTGCCGGCTATCGCGGCGATGCCGCCAATCCCGAAGCTGTGCTTTTGGTCAAGAACGGCCTGCATATCGAGATCGTGATCGACCGCGCCAACCAAATCGGCAAGACCGATCCGGCCGGCATCGCCGACGTCATCCTGGAATCGGCCTTGACCACCATCCAGGACTGCGAGGATTCGGTCGCCGCGGTGGATGCCGAGGACAAGGTCGTCGTCTACCGCAACTGGCTCGGCCTGATGAAGGGCGACCTCGCCGAAGAGATCACCAAGGGCGGCAAGACCTTCACCCGCACGCTCCACCCCGACCGCCGCTACACAGCAACGAATGGCGGCCAGCTTTTGCTGCCGGGACGCTCGCTGATGCTGGTGCGCAATGTCGGACACCTGATGACCAATCCGGCGATCACCGACCGCGACGGTCATGAAGTGCCGGAAGGCATCATGGATGCAGCGCTCACCGCGCTGATCGCGCTGCACGACGTCGGCGAAAACGGCCGGCGCGCCAATTCCCGCGCGGGTTCGATGTATGTGGTGAAGCCCAAGATGCATGGGCCGGAAGAAGTCGCCTTCGCCGTCGAGATCTTCGACCGCGTCGAGACCTTGCTTGGCATGCCGAAAAACACCATCAAGATGGGCATCATGGACGAGGAGCGGCGCACCACCGTCAACCTCAAGGAGGCGATCCGCGCGGCACGCGAGCGCGTGGTGTTCATCAACACCGGCTTCCTCGACCGTACAGGCGACGAGATCCACACCTCGATGGAAGCCGGCCCGATGATCCGCAAGGGTGACATGAAACAGGCCGCCTGGATTTCCGCCTATGAGGCGTGGAATGTCGACACCGGCTTGGAATGCGGGCTGGCCGGCCATGCGCAGATCGGCAAGGGCATGTGGGCGATGCCGGATCTGATGGCGGCGATGCTGGAACAGAAGATCGCCCATCCGAAGGCCGGCGCCAACACCGCCTGGGTGCCGTCGCCGACGGCGGCGACGCTGCATGCCACGCATTATCACAAGGTCGACGTGCACGCCGTGCAGGCAGCGTTGAAGAGCCGGCCGAAGGCCAAGCTCGACGACATATTGTCGGTGCCGGTAGCCGTGCGGCCGAACTGGACGCCGGACGAGATCCAGCGCGAGCTCGACAACAATGCGCAAGGCATATTGGGTTACGTCGTGCGCTGGATCGACCAGGGCGTCGGCTGCTCCAAAGTGCCCGATATCAACGATGTCGGCCTGATGGAGGATCGCGCCACGCTGCGCATCTCCTCGCAGCACATCGCCAACTGGCTGCGCCACCAGGTCTGCTCGGAGATCCAGGTCCGCGATTCGCTGCAGCGCATGGCGGCAATCGTCGATCGCCAGAATGTCGGCGATCCGCTCTACCGCCCGATGGCGCTGGACTTCGACCAATCGATCGCCTTCCAGGCCGCCTGCGACCTGGTGTTCAAAGGCACCAGCCAGCCCAACGGCTATACCGAACCGGTGCTGCATAAGCGGCGCCTGGAGCTGAAGGCGCAGGACTGAACAAGTAAGGGCAGTGCATCGAAGTCTGCCGCGTTAGGCTGGGATGATCATTCATAGGCCGACGCTGCCCCCTCATTGCCCTGCAGGCATTTCTCCCCGTTTAACGGGGAGAAAGTGGCTGCCGCAACGCCGGCGCTTCCTCTGCTACGCCGCCAATTGGCGAAATCGGGGACGACAAGTCCTTCTCCCCGTTCACGGGGAGAAGATGGCGGCAGCCAGATGAGGGGCGGCGCTAGCCTCTGCCGGGCAGACATTTTCCCGAGCAGGCCGGCGGCGCCGTCGACCGCCTTGTCCGGCGGCACGATTGGTCAATGCGCAAGCACAAGCGAGCATCGATCACATAAACGAGAGGGTGATCGCCAATCGGCCGTGGACGTCTTGACGACCTGCAGGCTACCTACTAGTTGGTAGGCAGTTGAACGAGAGACCCCATCATGCTTGAACAAATGAACGATCAGAGCCGCGCCCCGTCATCAAACGCCCTATCTTCAGGTGCTTGGCTCAAAACCTACTATTATCTCCGGTTCGCCGTATCGGCAGCCTGGGTTGCGGCGGCTTTCACCGTCGCGAAAAGCAGCCCACCGGTCGCCGCAATCATGCTGGTTGCCTACCCCGCATGGGACGCGCTTGCGAATTACGTCGACGCCCGGCGCACCGGCGGGCTCGGCCGTAACACGTCGCAGTTGCTGAATTTCGTTGTCAGCATCATTACCGCGATTGCAATTGCCATCGCGCTTGGCCACAGCATGAACGCAGTGCTCTCGGCCTATGGCGTCTGGGCCGTTGTCTCCGGCGCGCTTCAGCTCGTGACCGCGGCGCGGCGCTGGAAGACCAACGGTGCGCAATGGGCGATGATCCTGAGCGGCGCCCAATCGGCGCTGGCAGGTCTCTTCTTCGTGAAGATGGCCGGCGGCACTGAGATCATTGGCATCGCCAACATCGCGCCCTATGCCGCGTTTGGCGCTTTCTACTTCCTCGTGTCGGCCATATGGCTGTCGGTCGGCGACGCTCGTCGCAAGTCGACTCGTGCCGTAAGCTAAGATAGCGACAGCTCTCTGCTGGAAGCAAGTTATGAGCAAGCCTTCGACCACTGCCGATGACATCCTGGCCGCCGCGCGAACCTTCATCGTCGCCGGCGGCTACAACGGCTTCAGCTATGCTGATATCGCTGAAGTGATCGGCATCCGCAAAGCCAGTATCCATCACCATTTCCCCAGCAAGGCCGACCTCGTCCGGACGCTGGTCAAGCGCTACCTCGAGGACGCTGTCACAGGGTTCGCAGAGCTTGAGCGCAATGTATCCGAACCGGCTGAGCTGCTTCGGATCTACGCCGGCTTCTGGGCCCAATGCATCGAGGATGCGAGCAGGCCGTTCTGCGTCTGCGCGCTGCTTGCCAGCGAGCTTCCCGCCCTGCCGCCGGAAGTCGCCGTGGGAGTGAAGGCCTATTTTCAGTTTCTCTCGGGATGGCTGACAGGCGTCATCGAGCGCGGCGCCGAGCAAGGCACACTGACGGTCTCCGCTTCGCCGCGCATCGAGGCCGAAGCCTTCATGGCGACCGTGCACGGCGCGATGCTTTCCGCGCGGGCTTACGGCGATGTCTTGACCTTCGGCATGATCCTGACGCCGACGCTGCGGAAGCTGATCCCCGCAACCGATTGACGGGAGCGAGGAAAGGGCGGTCAGCATCGGCGCGCTTGCGGCGTCTTTTCGCAGCTACGCCGCCTGCGCCATCCGCTCCGCGCTCATCCGGTAGGAGATCGCTTCGGCCAGATGGATACGGCCGACCGTCTCGCTGGCGTCGAGGTCGGCCAGCGTGCGCGCCACTTTCAGCACGCGGTGATAGGCCCGCGCCGAAAAACCGAGTTTCTCGCTGGCGTCCTTGAGCAGCGTCAGCCCGGCCGAATCCGGCCTGGCGATCGCCTCGATGATCGACGGCGGGCAATGCGCGTTGGTGGTAGCCGCGGCGCCGAGCTTCTCCAGCCGTTCGCGCTGCATGGCCCGCGCCCGCGCCACGCGCTGCGCCACAGCCGCACTGATTTCGGCCTTGTCCGGCCGGATCAGGTCGCTTGCCGAAACCGCCGGCACTTCGATGCGAAGGTCGATGCGGTCGAGCAATGGGCCGGAGATGCGCGCCTGGTAATCGGTGCGGCAGCGGTCGCCGCGCAGGCAGCGATAGCCCGGCTCTCCCGACATGCCGCAGCGGCACGGGTTCATCGCCGCCACCAGCTGGATGCGCGCCGGATAGGTGACACGGTGGTTGGCGCGCGCAATCATGCAGTCGCCGGTTTCCAGCGGCTGGCGCAGCGCGTCCAGCGTCTGCGGCGCGAATTCCGGGAATTCGTCGAGGAAGAGAACGCCATTATGGGCGAGCGAGACTTCGCCTGGTCGTGCGCGTATGCCGCCGCCGACCATCGCCGCCATCGAGGCCGAATGGTGCGGCGCGCGGAACGGCCGCCGGTCGGTCAGCTTGCCCTCGCCGAGCTCGCCGGCGACGGAAGCGATCATCGACACTTCGAGCAGCTCCTTCGGCGCCAGCGGCGGCAGGATTGAAGGCAGGCGCTGCGCCAGCATCGATTTACCGGCACCTGGCGGGCCGACCATCAGCAGGTTGTGGCCGCCGGCCGCCGCCACTTCCAGCGCCCGCTTCGCGCTCTCCTGGCCCTTGATGTCGGCGAGGTCCGGCAGGTCGCGCGCCGCGACCTGGATGCCGGCCTCCGGCCGCGACAGCACCTGCGTGCCGCGGAAATGGTTGGCGATGGCAATCAGGCTGCGCGGCGCCAGAATATCGAAGTCCTTACCCGCCCAGGCCGCTTCCGGCCCGCAGGCAAAGGGGCAGATCAGCCCCTTGCCTTCGGCATTGGCGCCGATCGCCGCCGGCAGAGCTCCGGCAACCGCCGCGGTCATGCCATCGAGCGACAGTTCACCGAGCACGACATAGCCGGCCAGCATATCGCCCGGAATGGCGCCAAGGGCTGCCATCAGGCCGAGCGCGATCGGCAGGTCGTAATGGCTGCCTTCCTTCGGCAGGTCCGCCGGCGCCAGGTTGACCGTGACCTTCTTCGACGGCATCGACAGGCCCGACGCATGCAGCGCTGCCTGCACGCGTTCACGGCTTTCCGCGACCGCCTTGTCCGGCAGGCCGACGATCTGCATGCCGACCTTGCCCGGCGCGATCATCACCTGGACATCGACGGGCACGGCCTCGATGCCCTGGAATGCCACCGTGCGAACCCGCGCCACCATGTTTAACAAGCCCCCGATGCCGGCCCGCGCGTGGTTCTACGATCAATCCGCGAGTGGGCTCGGCTCAGACAACCACAGATTTACGGCTTAGGCAAGAACATTACAGGAACAAATGATACGGCCCGAGGCGAATGTCCAGGCCGTTGCGCACCCAGGCCGGATCGTTGAAGGGCCCAGGCGCGATGCAACGCGGGTGGGCTCATTGCGTGCCAGAGAACCCGCACTGTTTCTGTTCCATATCGATCTGCTTCGTGATGCGAATGGCGTTTTGTGCGTAGGCCTCCGTCACGGAGCCGCTGTTGACGGTCTTGTCCTTCAGCGGACTCACGGCTGCGCAGAGGTGGAAAACATGCGGCTCCGAGGACTTCGCGGCTCCGTTTTCCGGGGCGATCCAGTACACGATATCCTGACCGGCGGGGTGGCTCGCGTCCTTCGTCGCCGCTGTCACCGCGGCAGTGTCCGTGGCGATCTCCTGCGCCTGGGCGGCGACCTCGGGCGAACAGGCCGTGGTTGGCTGCCCGGCCCTGATCTGGGTCGCGCACGCATTCATGTCCTGGGTGTACTGCTCGACCGACGGGGGCTTGAAGCTGACCCCCATCACCGTCGCCAGCACCGCCAGCACAGCACCGACGCCGCCGGCAACCTTCTTGGTCCGCGGGTCCATGTTCTTGTCGGTGAGGATAAGGAGGACCAACGGGAGGAAGGCGATCAGCGTGATGATCGCGCCGAGCTGGTTTTGGAAGAAGAACCTTGCCGTGTCGGATGCGCTTGCCGGGTCGTGCCGGTTGGCTGCTTTCCACAGCAAGTTACCGGCGATTGCGAAAATCGCGATTCCCACCAGAATGCCGATCAGCAGCGGCAGGTTGCCATGGTCGAACTTGTGCTGGTAGAGCAGAACGATCCCGGCGATCTCGCCGCCAATGGCCACGATCCAACACAGCACGGCGAAAAGGCGCAGCCGCGCTGCGGAGGACTTCTGACCCTGCGTTGCTTGCCAATCCTTGGTAACGTCTGCGGCCGGCTTGTTGTCGGTCATAATCAGGTTCCCCGATATCGACACTTTTACGGGCGCGGCGGCAAAATCGAAAGGCCAACCCGCCCGTGCAGCGTCATTGAACGAACGTCGTCATCGCCTGCCTCGGCAACGCGGCGAACCTGCGGGCGCCACGGCAGGCCCTATCCATATTGCGCATCAGGGAGTGCGTCCATACCCGCTAGCGCCGCTTCCCTTCCACCGCGTCCCAGAACAGGGCCGCGATATCCGCGCCGCCGAAGCGCTGCACCTCGCGCACGCCGGTCGGCGAGGTGACGTTGATCTCGGTCATGTAGTCGCCGATCACATCGATGCCGACCAGGATGAAGCCGCGCTCTTTCAGGGCCGGGCCGATGCGGGCGCAGATTTCGCGCTCGCGCTCGGTAAGCTCTGTTTTCTCGGCGCGGCCGCCGACATGCATGTTGGAGCGGGAATCGTGGTCGGCCGGCACGCGGTTGATGGCGCCGACCGGCTCGCCGTCGATCAGGATGATGCGCTTGTCGCCCTTGCGCACGTCCTTCAGGTAGCGCTGCACGATATAGGGCTCGCGCGACAGCTGGCCGAACATTTCGAGCAGCGAGGCGAGGTTGCGGTCATCCTCCTTGAGATGGAAGATGCCGGCGCCGCCATTGCCGTAGAGCGGCTTGACGATGATATCGCCGAACGCCTTGCGGAACGCAGCGACCTCCTGCGGGTCCTTGGTGATCAGCGTCTCCGGCATCAGGTCGGGAAACTCGGTGACGAAGATCTTCTCAGGGCTGTTGCGCACCCAGGCCGGGTCGTTGACCACCAGCGTCTTCGGGTGGATGCGCTCCAATATATGCGTGGTGGTGATGTAATTCATGTCGAAGGGCGGGTCCTGACGAAGCAGGATCACGTCCATTTCCGAGAGATCGGTGCGCACCGTCTCGCCGAGCGAGAAATGGTTGCCCTTCTCGTCGCGCACCTGCATCGCCTCGACGCGCGCGAACACCTTGCCACCCAGCATCGACAACCGGTCGGGCGTGTAGTGGAAAAGCTTGTGGCCGCGCCGCTGCGCCTCCAGCGACAGCGCAAACGAGGTGTCGCCGGCGATCGACACGGTGGAGACGTGATCCATCTGGACGGCTATTCTGAGCGGCATTTGCGGTCTCCGGCGATCCTGTGTGCCGTCGATATACGGAACTCGGCGGCTCCTGCCAATCGCCACATTTTGAAGATTGCTGTCAGGCCACCGCAAGCTCCTAAACCATGAGTTGGAGACAAGATGATGCTGCGCGTCATCGTTTTCTTAAGCCTTGCCATGCAACGGTGACCGTCGAGTGCCGCCCGCCGGACGACGCCGGACGGAAGTCATCGATGGAACAATGACCATGAACGCCGTCACCGCCATCCGCACCGCCGCGGCCGAGGAACTCGAACTCACCATCCTCATGCCGTGCCTCAATGAGGCCGAGACGCTGGCGACCTGTATCCGCAAGGCCAAGGCGTTCCTCGACAGGGCGCGTATCGCCGGTGAGGTGCTGATCGCCGACAATGGCAGCACGGACGGCTCGCAGCAGATCGCGGCCGAAAACGGCGCCCGCGTCGTGCCGGTGCCGCAGAAAGGTTACGGCGCGGCACTTCTCGGTGGCATCAATGCCGCCGGCGGCCGCTACATCATCATGGGCGATGCGGACGACAGTTATGATTTCGGCGCGCTCGAGGCCTTCGTCTCGCGCCTGCGCGACGGCGCGGATCTGGTCATGGGCAACCGTTTCCAGGGGGGCATCGAGCCTGGCGCCATGCCTGCCCTCCACCGCTATCTCGGCAATCCGGTGCTGAGCTTCATCGGCCGCCTGTTCTTTCGCATCAAGACGGGCGACTTCCACTGCGGCCTGCGCGGCTTCAACGCCGAGCGCATCAGGGCGCTCGACCTGCAGACGAGCGGCATGGAATTCGCCAGCGAGATGGTGGTTCGCAGCGCCCTTGCCGACCTCCGCATCGAGGAAGTCCCGACCACGCTGAAGCCCGATGGCCGCAGCCGTGCGCCGCATCTGCGGACCTGGCGGGACGGCTGGCGTCATCTGAAATTCCTGCTGGTGCACAACCCGCGCTGGATGTTCTTCATCCCCGGCACGGTCTTGCTCAGCCTTGGCGCGTCGCTGGTGACGCTGCTGTTGCTGGGACCGCTGCAGGTGATCGACAATTTGTCGCTCGACATCAACACATTCGTCGCCGCCTGCTTCATGGTCGTCGTTGGCGTCCAGCTCATCACGTTCGGCGCCATTTCGCGTTATTACGCCGAGATAACCGGCATCCTGCCGCGCAACAAACGATCGGACTGGCTGACCAGCACGCTCAGCACCGACCGTCTGGCCGGCAATGCCGGCATCTGCTTCGCCGGCGGCGCGCTGTTTTTCGGCTACGCGCTGTGGTGTTGGGCGAGCCGTGGCTTCGGTCCTTTGCAGGATCCCGAAATTCCGCGCATTGTCGTGCTGGGACTCAGCCTGATCGTTATTTCACTGCAATCGTTCTTCTCGGCCTTCTTGCTGGGTGTTCTCGAGATCCCGGTAAAGCGGCTGAAAGCAGCCCAGGCCGGGCGGCCGGCCGAGTCGGTCCTATCTGCCGAAAAATGAACGGGCTTGCGCGAAAATTGGCCACGGCGCGATTTGTCCGGTTCGCCGTGGTCGGCATTGGCGCGGCGCTGATGTTTTTTGTGTTGTCGTGGGCCCTGGTTTCGGCCGGGGTGCCACCGTTTGCCGGCAGCGTCATCGCCTATCTGCTGGCGTTCGTCATGGCCTATTCGGCACAGCGCAGCTGGACCTTCGAAGGACGGCACGGCCATGGCCGCGCCTTTCCGCGCTATCTCGCCACCCAACTGGTCTGCGCGCTGTTTGCGGGTCTGTCCGCCCATGTCGCCGTGTCGGTATTTTCCGCGCCGCCGCTGGTCATGTCAGCCGTCATCACGCTCGCCGCGGGCGCGGCGAGCTATGTGCTTTCATCGGTCTGGGTGTTTCGCGACGATCAGAAAGCCGTGTGAAGCTTCGATCGCTGCCAGCCGCTCATCGAAGCGCCGCGACGAAGTGCAGGCCCCTGTCGAACAAAAGGTTCGCCGGGAACGGATAAAGCGCCAGGTTCTCGCGCCAGGCCTGGGCCTTGAGCCCCACCTGATCGAAAATCGCATTCCATTCCCGCTTGGACAGATAGTTGTAGGGCAGCCTTACGTCGTGGCCCCTGTTTCCCACCCAGTCCATGAACCTGAGCGTGCTGTAGGCCAAGGGCCCGTCGCGCAGATGGTCCTTGATGACGACGCCCTTGCGGGCGACCCTGGCGGCCTCGGCGACAAGATGGCCGGGATTGTCGGTATGGTGGAGAACGTCGACGATGGTCACCCAGTCGAACGATCCGGAAGCCGCCGGTATCGTCGTGCCGTCGAAAATCTCCACGGGGATGGCTGTGCGCGGACGGAGAAAAACATCGATCCCGCGAAAATTCAGCCCTGGTTTCCTGTCCATCACCGCCTTCGCGAGGGAACCATCTCCGCAGCCGAGGTCGAGAACGGTGCCCTCGGCGCCCAGCACGGCGCCGATATGTTCGGAGAGAACCCGGATGCGGCGTTGAAACACGGCCCGGTCGTGCGCCGCGTTCAGTATCTTTTTCTCGATCGCCATCACACTCATACCCGGCCCCGAACTGGTTATTCATTTTCCGGTCTGGAACATATTTGTGATTGGCAAACAAAGCGTTTCGCACATTAGAAGTTGCGTATAATCGAGTATCAATAGCGATCTGCCATCTTGCGTGAAGATGAAGCCGCTTCTACCGGGCGCATAGCCGTTCCGATCATGGAAAAATCGATTTTCCGATACGTTTCCTAAACGCTTTGCTGCCAGTCTGACCGCAAATACCGACATCAGACAGGGACATGATGCAAACGACGTTTGGCACTGGGCAGCCAGGCAAGGAAAATACGGATCTGGCCTTCACCGATTCGTTGACCGGACTTGGCAACCATCGTCGCTTCTACGACAAGGTCGATCGCCTGATCAGCGATCGCGCCGACGATCCCGCGCCCTTCACGGTCGGCATCCTCGACCTCGACGGCTTCAAGCCGATCAACGACCTCTTCGGCCACAAGGCGGGCGACGACATCCTGATCCAGGTGGCGATGCGGCTGCGCGCCTCGATGGACGGCCACTCCACCGTCTGCCGCATCGGCGCCGACGAATTCGCCTTCCTGTACCCGATGGTGTTCTCCGAAGATCAGGCGGCCGAGAAATCACGCATGCTGATCGAGATCCTGTCGGCGCCTTACGATGTCGGCGAGCGTACCGCCAGGCTTTCCGCCTCGGTTGGCTGCTCGCTGTTTTATTCCGGCGACGAAACCACCGAGATCCTCATCAACAAGGCCGAAACCGCGCTCTACCACGCCAAGCGTTCGGGCCGCGGCCGCGTTGTCGTCTACACCCGCGAGATGGAGGAAGCCGCCAAGCGCGTCACCCGCATCGAGCAGGCGCTGCGCCGCGCCGTCTCGGCCGGCGAGGTCGAGCCGCATTTCCAGCCCATCGTCGATTTGAACAGCCGTCGCACCATCGGCTTCGAGACGCTGGCGCGCTGGACCGACCGCGATCTCGGCGTCGTGCCGCCATCCGTCTTCATCCCGATCGCCGAGGAACGCGGCATCATCGGCCCGTTGTCGCAGCTGGTGCTGCGCAAGGCCACCGAAGCGGCGCGCAGCTGGCCGAAGGAGCTGTTCCTGTCCTTCAACCTGTCGCCTTCGCAGCTCGTCGACCAGAACACCGGCCTGCATATATTGGCGATTCTCGACCGCACCGGTTTCGATCCGCGCCGGCTGGAGATCGAGATCACCGAGACCGGCCTGATGAACGATCCGGCCTCGGCCGAGAAGATCGTCGAGGATCTGCGCCGCGTCGGCATCCGCGTTTCGCTCGACGATTTCGGCACTGGACAGTCTTCGCTCGGCCGTCTTCGCGAATTCCATTTCGATAAGCTCAAGATCGATCGGGCCTTCGTCTCCTCTATCCTTGACGACCGGCCGTCGGAACACATCATCCGCGCCATCCTGGCCATGTGCGAGGGACTCGGCATGGATGTCGTCGCCGAAGGCATCGAGGATGAGGCCCAGGCCGACCGCCTGGTCCAGTTCGGCTGCGCCGGCGGGCAGGGCTATCTGTTCGGCAAGCCGGTCGATGCCGACGCCACGCTCGGCTACCTGCGCGATTCCTATCGCGGCGCGCTGCACGCCAAGGCGATCTGACCGCGCTGTCGAGGGTCGGCCGACCTGCCGGCGCCGCTTTGGCGGCACCGATCATTTGTCGGACATAATGTCGGAAATCCCGCGTTTCTCCCCTTGCCCTCGCGTTTTGTCTGGATAGGATGCGCGCCGACTAGAGCAATTCCAGGAAAAGTGTGATCGGTTTTCCGTCCGGAATTGCGTGAAAACAAGGAGATAGAGCGGTTCGCCGTTTCTGTGAAACGGTGAAATGCTCTTAAGGCAGGGAGAAAGAGAAGATGATGCCATCGGCGCGTTTTGCCGACCTCGACGGCGCCTCGGTGCTTATCACCGGTGGCGGTTCCGGCATCGGCGCCGCGTTGACGGAAGGCTTTCTGCGCCAGGGCGCCAAGGTCGCTTTCATCGACATCGCCGAGCAGCCGAGCACCGCCCTTGCCGACCGCCTTGAAAAAGAGCTTGGCCGGCGTCCGCTCTACCTCAAGGCTGATCTTCGCGACATCGAGGCACTGCGTGCTGCTGTCGCCAAGGCGGCGCAAGCGCATAGCGATGTGACCGTGCTGATCAACAATGCCGCGCTCGACGACCGCCATGCCGTGGAAGACGTCACGGTCGAGTATTGGGACAACAGTCTGGCGATCAATTTGCGACCGCATTTCTTCACCGCGCAGGCCGTGGCGCCCGGCATGAAGCGCGCCGGCGGCGGCTCGATCATCAACTTCACCTCCACCTCCTATCTGATCAACCACCCTGGTATGCCGGCCTATACCGCCGCCAAGGCCGGTATCCTTGGCCTCACGAAAGGCCTTGCCGGCAAACTCGGCGCCGACCGTATCCGCGTCAACGCGGTAGCGCCCGGTTGGGTCATCACCGACCGCCAGCGCGAGCTCTGGGTGACCGACCAGGGCCTCGCCGCCCATGTCGCCAAACAGTGCATCAAGGAGGTCATGCAAGCCGACGATATGGTGGGCACGGTGCTGTTCCTGGCATCGGACGCCTCGCGCATGCTCACCGCCCAGATGCTGATCGTCGACGGAGGTTTCCTGTGAGCGGCGCCCCTGCGGTTGCGGCGCTCGACTGGGGCACGACGCGGCTCAGGGCATGGCTGCTAGACGGCGCCGGCAAGTTGCTGGCCGAACGCCGCGGCGACGACGGCCTGATCACCGCGCGCGAAAAAGGGTTTTCGAACGTGCTGGAGGGCCATTTGGCCGCCATGGGCGCGCCGGACGCGCTGCCGGTGATCATCTGCGGCATGGCCGGCTCCCGCCAGGGCTGGATCGAAGCGTCTTACGTCACCGTGCCGGCGCCGATCGGCGCCATTTTGCGCGGCGCCGCCCGCATCGCGAACTCGAGCCGCGACATCCGCATCGTGCCGGGCCTTGCCCAGCGCCTTGCCGACGCGCCGGATGTCATGCGTGGCGAGGAAACGCAGCTCGCTGGCGCCGGTTTGCCGGCTAAGGGACGTCATCTCGTCTGCATGCCGGGCACGCATTCGAAATGGGTCGCGGTCGAGAACGGCGCGGTCGAAGGTTTCGGCACCTGGCCGACCGGCGAGCTGTTCTCGGTGCTTTCCGCCCATTCGATCCTGAAACATTCGCTCGGCGAACATCCGGCGACCGTCACGGCCGACAGCCCGTTCTTCCGGCAATGGTGCAGCCAAGCGCTGGGCGAGGGCGGCGATATCAGCTCGAAACTGTTTGCCATCCGCGCCGCCGGTCTCTTGCAGGACCTGAAGGCCGAGGATGCAGCAGCATGCCTGTCAGGGCTCCTGATCGGCGGCGAAATCGCTTCGGCGAAGCGCCGCTATGGCGTAAGTGATGAGCCTCTGGTGCTGATCGCTTCGGGCGCGTTGGCGACCCTTTATGGCGAAGCGCTCGGCCTCGCCGGCCTTGCTTTCCGCACCGTCGACGCCGATGAAGCGGTGCGCGCCGGTCTCGTCGAGGCAGCGCGCGAGAACGGCATGATTGGAGCCGCGGCATGACGCAGACTGCACGTTTCCCGAAATTGAAGCGCGGCCTCGTCGCCATCCTGCGCGGACTGAAGCCCACCGAAGCGGTGGCGATTGGTCATGCGCTTTACGATGCCGGCATCGAGGCGATCGAGGTGCCGCTCAATTCACCGGAACCGTTTTCCTCGATCGCCGGCATCGTCGAGGCGCTCCCCAAGACCGCGCTGGTCGGCGCCGGTACGGTGCTGACGGCGGCCGATGTCGACGCTTTGCACAAGGCCGGTGGACGCCTGCTGGTCAGCCCCAACATCGACGCCGACGTCATGGACCGCGCGATGCATCACGGCATGGTCACCATGCCCGGCGTGTTCACGCCCACCGAGGCGTTCCAGGCGATCCGGCTTGGCGCGTCGGCGTTGAAATTCTTCCCGGCAAGCGTTCTCGGATCGAGCGGCATCGCGGCCATTCGCGCCGTGCTGCCGGCAACGACGCTGATCGGCGCGGTGGGTGGCGTCTCCGACAAGGACTTTGCCGGCTATAAGGCGGTCGGCGTCAGCGTCTTCGGCCTGGGATCGAGCCTCTACAAGCCGGGCGCTTCGGTAGAGGACGTCAGCCAGCGCGCCCGCGCCGCCGTCGGCGCCTGGGATGAAGCCTTCGGAGGACAGTGATGGACGGCGTTTCGGTTTTTTCCGACCACATCTGCGAACTCGGCGAGGGGCCGAGCTACGACCCCGGCATCGACACGCTGTTCTGGTTCGACATCGTCAACGGCAAGCTCCTGGAAAAGCCGCTTGCCGGCGCGCTGAAGGTGCATGACCTCGGCGTCATGGCCAGCGCCATTGCCGTCATCGACGACAAGCGCCAGCTCATCGCCACCGAGAAGGGCTTGCAGGTCCGCGACGTCGCAACCGGCAAGCTGACGCTGCACACGCCGATCGAGGCCGACAATCCGCTCACGCGCTCCAACGATTCCCGCGTTCATCCGTGCGGCGCCTTCTGGACCGGCACGATGGGCAAGGGCGAGGAGAAGGGCGCCGGCTCGATCTACTGGTTCTTCAAGGGGGAATTGCGCCGGCTGTTTTCCGACATCACCGTTTCCAACTCGATCTGTTTCTCGCAGGATGGCACGATCGCCTACTACACCGACACCGCGACCGGCCTTCTGATGCGGACGGCCTGCGACCCGGCGACGGGGCTGCCGACCGGTGAGCCGAAAGTGTTCGTCGATCACCGTTCATCGAAGGGCTATGTCGACGGCTCCGTCGTCGATCGCGACGGCGTGCTGTGGAACGCCGTCTGGGGCGGCAGGGCGATCAAAGCCTATGCGCCCGACGGCACGCTGCTGCGCGAGATAGCGATGCCGGTGACGCAGGCTTCCTGCCCGGCTTTTGTCGGCGAAAAGGCCGATCGGTTGGCGGTGACATCGGCCTGGAAAGGCAAGGACGACAAGCAGCGCAAGCTCGATCCCCAGGCCGGCATGACCTTCCTGCTCGACATCCCGGTCCGGGGCCGCTTCGAGCCGCGCGTGCTGATCGCCTGAGCTGTCGCGCAACCGCCCGGGCCGGTCGGTTTCCCGCAAGCCGATGGCGCCCGCTATGCGATGCTGCTCCCTGATGTCGTCTGGAGCCTTCGATGCCGCATAACACGCCGACGCTGGTCCTTGTCTACGAGCCGGAAAACGCCTGTTTTGAACGGCTGATCGCCGACGGCCATCCGACGGATCGCGCTTTGGAAATCTCGTCCTACCTGGCGCAATCGACCGATCTCGCGCCCGAGTTCAGCCGGCTTGGCGCAGCCGGCGAAAAGCGCGGCTTCACTTTCAAACCTGTCGAACTCGACGATGCCGTGCCGGTGCTGGCGAAAGCCGATCCCGAAACGACGCTGGTCTGGACGCTGACCGATGGTGTTGCCTATTTCCGTGGCGGCGCGGCACCCGCGCTGGCGCGGCTGAACGGGCTGCGCACCATCGGCGCCGACGATGCGCTGTTTGCGCTCTGCCAGGACAAGCTCCGCTCGGGCGCCGTACTTGGCGCGCTCGGCCTGCCGGCGCCGCAGGCCGGCCTGGCGCGCAATGGCGAATGGCTGGTCGAGCCGCCGGCGTCTTCGGCCGGCTGGTTCGTCAAGCCCAACCGGCTCGGCGCCAAGATCGGCATCTGGTCGGATTCGCGCATCAGCGATCTCGGCCACGCGCGGGAGCTTAGCCGGCGCGTCTTTGCCCATTATCGCGACGATGTCGTCGTCCAGCCCTATGTCGCCGGCCGCAACGTGCGTGCCAGTTTCCTCGGGCTCAAGCCGGAAGCCGGCATCGAGGCTTTGGGCATCTTCTTTGTCGATTCCGGCGGCGATTTCCAGACCATGGCCGACTCGATGGCGCTCTATGGCGACACCGGCCAGGCGGCGAAGGATGCGGGCACCTATGTCGAGCCGGAACTTGAGCCGGTCGCGGCCAGGCAGCCGAACGCCGACCGCAAGATCCGCGCCATCGCGCAAAAACTGATAACCGGCCTTGGCCTGAGGGACGTCTTTTCCGTCGATTTCAGGGTCGAGCCCGACGATACCGTCCACCTCATCGAGTTCGAAGTCTGCCCCGGCCTGCCCTGTTTCGATTTTCGCGATTACTGCCGAAAGCAATGGGGCATGGAACTCGCCGATGCTATGGCCGAGACGGCGGCCAGTCGGTTCTTTGGTTAGAGCGGGCTCGCCACGCGCCTTCCCGTTTTCCGTGAAACGGTGAAGCGCTCCAACGCGTTCAGGCGCCCTCGACCAGCACGATCTCGCCGTCGGCCACTTTCTGGCGGATGGCAACGGCGCGCTGGTATTCCGGCGAATGGTAGCAGTCATGCGCCGCGGCGAGCGATTCGAATTCGATGATGACATTGCGGGCTCGGCCCGGTCCCTCGGCGGCCTCATGCGGACCGCCGCGCGCCAAAAACTTCGCGCCGAAGCGCTCGAAAGCCGGCTTCGAGGCCGCGACATACTCCTTGTAGCCTTCCGGATCGCGCACATCGACCCGGGCGATCCAATATCCCTTCGGCATTCTTTTTCTCCTGCTTGTGTCGCCCGAACGAGGTCCTCAGGCGGATTGCATTTCGGCCAGGATCGCCTCGGCGGCGGCACGCCGGTCCGGCGCCGCCACGACGGGGCGGCCGACGACGAGGTGGCTGGAGCCGTTACGGATCGCCTGGCCGGGGGTCACCACGCGCTTCTGGTCGCCATGATCGCTGCCGGTAGGCCGTATTCCCGGCGTGACCACCGCCATGTCAGGTCCGACGATGCGGCGTACCGCTTCCGCCTCCTCGGCTGAACAGACAACGCCGCCCATACCGGCGTGCAGCGCCTGTTCGGCGCGCCTCAGCACCAGCGTGTGCGGATCATATTCATAGCCGGCGTCGATCATGTCCTGCTCGTCCATCGACGTCAGCACACTGACCGCAAGCAGGCAGAGATCGCTGCCTTTGGCAGACTCCACCGCGGCCCGCATCGCCTTGGGATAGGCGTGGATGGTCAGCATGGTCATGCCCATGCGCACGATGTTCTCGACACCCTTGGCCACCGTGTGGTCGATGTCGAGCAGCTTCATGTCGAGGAAAATCTTGGTCCCGCCGCTGGCAAGCTCGCGGGCGAAGTCGAGACCGCCGGCGAAAGCCAGCTGGTAGCCGATCTTGTAGAAAGAGACGACGCTTTCGAGCTCGCGCACCGCCTGCTCGGCGTCCTTCAGCGTCGGCACGTCGAGGCCGACGATCAACCTGTCGCGCATCGACTTGGCGCGCATCTCCGGCGGCTGATTCATGCGCCGATCCTGGTCGACTTCAAACGCGAGGTTTCGATTAGCGTGCGGCATAGATGCTCCATCGATCTGATCAGTCGTTCGTCCCTGAAATTTCCACCGTCGTCAAAGGCATTGCCGCCTTCGGGCACCGAGCATTCCGGCGTCACCACCTCCATCTGGCAGCGCACCAGCACGGCGCGCAGATGGTTGATGCAGCGTATGCCGGCGAAGGGTCCGTTGGAAGATGAGCAGAGGCCGGCGACCTTGCCGTTGAGCGGCCTGAACGATCGTCCGCCATCCAGGCGCACGCGGCTTGCCCAGTCGATCGTGTTCTTGAGCAGCGGCGGGATCGAGCCATTGTATTCGGGCGTCGCGATCATGATTCCGTCATGCGCGGCGATCATCCGACCGAGCTTGACGGCGTTCTCCGGAACGCCTTTTTCCTTTTCCAGGTCTTCGTCCATGATCGGCAGCGGATAGTCACCGAGCGAGATGCGCGTCACCTCGGCGCCCTGCATGGCGAGTTCCTTCTGCGCCACGTCGGCCGTCTTGCCGCTGAAGGCGCCGCTGCGCACCGAGCCGGCGAAGATGAGGATTTTCGGGATCACTGCCATCGGCCACCCTTGTTCCGGGACAGGTACAGCCAAGGGGCGTTCAAATCAACGGCTGGATAAGGGAGTAAGGGAATAAGGGAATAAGGGAATAAGGGAATAAGGGAATAAGGCAGTAGGGGTATTCAGGGGCATGGAGCTTTTCCATTCCAACTCCCCTACTCCCCTACTGCCTTACTCCCCTCTCAATCTAATGCGCTGCGCGCCGGTAGATCCACAATTGCGTCGGCGGGATGTTGCGGAAGATGAAATCGAAATGCTCGACCGTATAGTCGCCGCGGCCGGCCGGGATCGGCGACAGCGGCCCATAGGTCAATTGCACGATCGGCCGCCCCGCGGGGATGCGGTCGAGCAGGCTTTCGATATAAGCGATGCGCTGGGCGACCGGGAAATTGAGCAGCGGCACGCCGGAGACAACCGAATCGAACACCATGTCGCGCTTCTCGCCGAGCGTGGCGTTGAGATTGAAGGCGTCGCCCTCGATGACATTGACGCCGGGATAGAGGCCGCGCAAATGGCGCACGAAATCCGTTGAATACTCGACCGCGTAAAGATTTTCCGGCTTCACGCCCAAGGCGAGAATAGCGCGGGTGATGACGCCGGTGCCGGGCCCGACTTCAAGCACCGGCAGGCCCGACCGTGGGTTGACGATGGAAGCCATCTTGCGGGCGGTGATGGAACTGGTCGGAACGATCGAACCGACCGTCTTTGGCTTGTCGATCCAGCCTTTGAAGAACTTCAGCTCGTCGTCGAACTTTTCCGCCAGCGCTTTGCGCAATCCGGGACCACGTGCCATCGCGAGCTCTCCTCAATGCTGCGCCCCGACCTGCTACTTAGCAGCTACCTGGGACAAGGCAAGGCGTCGACCTGGCATAAGATGTTGATGACGCTCGGGAAGCGCCCGTTCCGACACCGGTCGCAAGATAGAAATACAGCGATCAGCGCTCGCCGAACGACTCGAAAAAGTCCTTCATCCGGGCGAAAAAGCCGCTCGACTGGGGTGAATTGTCCTTGGATGACAGCTGCTCGAATTCTTCCAGCAGCTCGCGCTGGCGCCGCGTCAGGTTCTGCGGTGTCTCGACTGCGGTCTGGATGTAGAGGTCGCCGATATTGGGCTGGCGCAGCACCGGCATGCCCTTGCCTTTCAGCCGGAACTGGCGGCCGTTCTGCGTGCCTTCGGTCACCTTCACCTTGGTCTGCGAGCCATCAAGCGTGGTGACCTCGAACGACCCGCCCAGGGCGGCGGTTGTCATCGAGATCGGCACCTTGCAGTAAAGATCGGCGCCGTCGCGCTGGAAGAATTCGTGCGGCTTGACAGCCAGGAAGATGTAGAGATCGCCGGACGGACCGCCGCGCAGGCCGGCCTCACCCTCATTGGCAAGCCGGATGCGGGTGCCATCCTCGATACCGGCCGGGATGTTGACCGACAGCGAGCGCTCCTCGGTGACGCGGCCCTGCCCAGCGCATTTCGGGCAGGGGTCCTTGATCGTCTGGCCGCGGCCCTGGCATTGCGGGCAGGTGCGTTCGATCGAGAAGAAGCCTTGCGTCGCCCGCACCTTGCCGTGGCCATGGCACATCGAGCAGGTCACCGGCTGCGTGCCGGGCTTGGCGCCGCTGCCGGAGCATTCAGAGCATGAAATCGAAGCCGGCACATGGATCTGCGCCGTCTTGCCGGCAAAGGCTTCCTCGAGCGTGATTTCCATATTGTAGCGCAGGTCGGCGCCGCGCTCGCGGCCGCCTGACGAGCGGCGCTGGCGGCCGCCCATCATGTCGCCGAAAATATCCTCGAAGATGTCGGCGAAGCCACCGGCGCCAAAACCATGGGCCGCGCCATTCATGCCGCCCTGCTCGAAGGCGGCGTGGCCGAAACGGTCGTAGGCGGCGCGCTTCTGCGGGTCCTTCAGCGTCTCGTAAGCTTCGTTGATTTCCTTGAACTTGTGCTCGCAGGCATTGTCGCCGGGGTTGCGGTCGGGATGGAACTGCATGGCGAGCTTGCGGAAAGCGCTCTTGAGTTCCTTCTCGTCGGCGCCTTTTTGCACGCCCAGCGTTTCGTAGAAATCAGCTTTCATTTTTTCCCGCTGTCCGGATGCTCAATGTCTTCAAGCATTGTTGGCGTCGTTCGCCGGCACTGGTTCGATTTAGGAGCGATGTTGTCCGGATACTAGTGGCGAGCCGAACTCACCGCGTGTTTTTCCGTCACTTTTTTGGCTAAGGTTGCAAAAAAGCCCGGCCTTGCGCCGGGCTTTTCGCTTTATCTGCCGTCAGCCGGCTTAAGCCGACTTCTTCTTGTCGTCGTCTTCGTCGATTTCCTCGAAGTCGGCATCGACCACGTCCGAATCCTTGGCCGCGTCCGCCTTGGCGTCGGCTTCGGCCGCTTCCTTCTGCGAGGCTTCGTACATGGCCTGGCCAAGCTTCATCGAAGCTTCGGCGAGCGACTGCGACTTGGCCTCGATATCGGCCGCGTCGTCGCCCTCGGTAGCAGTCTTCAGCGCGGCAATGGCGTCGGCGATCGCGGTGCGGTCAGCCTCCGAGACCTTGTCGCCATAGTCTTTCAGCGACTTCTCGGACGAATGGACCAGCGCCTCGGCCTGGTTGCGGGCTTCGACGAGGGCGCGGCGCTTCTTGTCCGTCTCGGCATTGGCCTCGGCGTCCTTCACCATCTTCTCGATGTCGGCGTCCGACAGACCGCCGGAAGCCTGGATGCGGATCTGGTGCTCCTTGCCGGTGCCCTTGTCCTTGGCCGAGACGTTGACGATGCCGTTGGCGTCGATGTCGAAGGTGACCTCGATCTGCGGCACGCCGCGCGGCGCCGGCGGGATGCCGACCAGGTCGAACTGGCCGAGCATCTTGTTGTCGGCGGCCATCTCGCGCTCGCCCTGGAAGACGCGGATGGTCACCGCGCTCTGCGAATCCTCGGCGGTCGAGAACACCTGGCTCTTCTTGGTCGGGATCGTCGTGTTGCGCTCGATCAGGCGGGTGAACACGCCACCCAGCGTCTCGATGCCGAGCGACAGCGGCGTCACGTCGAGCAACAGCACGTCCTTGACGTCGCCTTGCAGCACGCCGGCCTGGATGGCGGCGCCGAGAGCGACGACTTCATCCGGGTTGACGCCCTTGTGCGGCTCCTTGCCGAAGAACTGCTTCACGATCTCCTGGATCTTGGGCATGCGGGTCATGCCGCCAACCAGGACCACTTCGTCGATCTCGGCTGCCTTGAGGCCGGCATCCTTGAGCGCCGCCTTGCAGGGCTCGATGGTGCGCTGCACGAGGTCGTCGACCAGGCTCTCGAACTTGGCCCGGGTCAGCTTCATCGTCAGGTGCTTCGGCCCGGTTGCGTCGGCGGTGATGAAGGGCAGGTTGATCTCGGTCTGCGTCGTCGACGACAGCTCGATCTTGGCCTTCTCGGCCGCTTCCTTTAGACGCTGCAGAGCGAGTTTGTCGTTCTTCAGGTCGATGCCCTGTTCCTTCTTGAACTCGGCCGCCAGATACTCGACCAGGCGCATGTCGAAGTCCTCGCCGCCGAGGAAGGTGTCGCCATTGGTCGACTTCACCTCGAACACGCCGTCGCCGATTTCGAGCACGGAGATGTCGAAGGTGCCGCCGCCAAGGTCATAGACGGCGATGGTCTTGCCTTCTTTCTTCTCAAGCCCATAGGCAAGCGCCGCCGCCGTCGGCTCGTTGATGATGCGAAGCACTTCGAGGCCGGCGATCTTGCCGGCGTCCTTGGTCGCCTGGCGCTGGGCGTCGTTGAAATAGGCCGGAACGGTGATGACGGCCTTCTCGACCTTTTCGCCGAGATAGGCTTCCGCCGTTTCCTTCATCTTCTGCAGGATCATGGCCGAGATCTGGCTGGGCGACTGATTCTTGCCGCCGGCCTCGACCCAGGCGTCGCCATTGTCGCCCTTGACGATCTTGTAGGGGACAAGCTTCTTGTCCTTCTCCGTCACCGGATCGTCATAGCGGCGGCCGATCAGGCGCTTGACCGCGAAGATGGTGTTTTCCGGATTGGTGACAGCCTGGCGCTTGGCCGGCTGGCCGACGAGACGTTCGCCGTCGCCACTGATGGCGACGATGGAAGGCGTCGTGCGCGCGCCTTCCGCATTCTCGATCACCTTGGGATCCTTGCCATCCATGATGGCGATGCAGGAATTTGTGGTGCCGAGATCGATACCGATTACTTTTGCCATTGTTCTGGTCTCTCCTCTAAGCAGGCTCTCAGGACCCTGAAAAGGCGTTCCAACGAAAGCCCCTGTTCACTAGAAATACCGCCACGCTCCCCGCTTTTCGGGGGCGGACGGCTTGGCGCGTATATAAGAACAGGCAGCACGGGGCGCAAGCATTCTGCGCAAGCTGCCCGCGATCCCTGTTCACTGTGGGGAAAACGCCTAAATCGTGCATATCGCAGCCGATTTATCGCTTGAAACGGCCGAATTCGCTGAATTCGGCCCGGGCAAAAACGTCGCAGCCACCCGGATCAAGGCCTGAACGCCTGCGCGCAGAGTGCCTGGAGCTTTGGAAAGATGTCTTTTCCGCCCGCTATGACTTGTGTTCCCTGGGCAAGCACGGTCTTCGGGTCGGCCTTGAGAACCATGCCGCCGGCTTCCTCGACCAGCAGCATGCCGGCCAGGCAATCCCAGGCGTTCATGTGCTCTTCGATATAGCCGAGCAGCCGGCCGGCGGCGGCATAGGCGAGCATCAGCGCGCCTGACGCGTTGCGGTAGAAGACGCCGCCTTCGGCCATGATATTGCTGATCAGCACCGCGACATGCTCCGTCGATGCCCGGTTCGAAAGCCCGGTGCCGACCGAGCCTTCGGAAAGCGAGGCGACGCCGCTCACCCGGATCGGCTTGCCATTGACGAAGGCGCCGCCGCCCAGGCGTCCATGGAAGGTCTCGTCGGTCGACGGCTCGTGGATGACGCCGACCACTGTCTCGCCATCCCTGGCGCAGGCGATCACCACGCACCAGGCCGGAATGCCGCGCACGAAATTGGCGGTGCCGTCGATCGGGTCGATCACCCAGACATGACCGGTCTTGCCGGTCACCGCAGCATGCTCCTCGCCGACGATGCCGTCATCCGGATAAGCCTGCGCGATCGCCGCGCGGATGAACAGCTCGACCTCGCGGTCGCCGTCGGAGACCAGGTCCTGATGGCCCTTGCCTTCGATGGTCAGATTGTCGAGATCGCGAAAATATTTCAGTCCGAGCTCGCCGGCGCGTCGTGCCAGGTCCATGGCGAAATGCATGCGGTCGTCGAGGTCGTGGGTCACGGGCAAGGCTCGCATTAGAGCAATTCCAGGCAAAATGTGAAGCGGTTTTCCGTCCGGAATTGCGTCAAAACAACGAAGAGGGGTGCGTGCCCTTAGCAGAGCAGTACGTCGGACAAAAGCAATAGCTGTCAGGCGGCCTGCGACAGCGATTTGTGGACATCGGCGAGGATCTCGAAAGAGCGCAGCCGCGCCGCATGGTCAAAGATCTGCGCCGTCACCATCAGCTCATCTGCGCCGGTGCGGCGCACGAAGGCGTCGATGCCCTGGCGCACCGTTTCCGGCGATCCGACGACGGCGCAAGACAGCGCTTGTGAGAGCATGCTCCGGGCCATTGGATCGAGGTCGCGCTCGTAGTCTTCGACCGGCGGCGGCAATTGGCCGGGCCGGCCGCTGCGCAAATTGACGAAAGCCTGCTGCAGCGAGGTGAACAACAGCTTCGCTTCCGCGTCGGTGGGGGCGGCAAAGACATTGAGGCCGAGCATGACATGCGGCTTGTCGAGCTGCGCCGACGGTTGGAAGCGCGTGCGATAGACCTCAAGGGCATGGTCGAGCTCGGCTGGCGCGAAATGCGAGGCGAAGGCGTAGGGCAGGCCAAGCAGCGCCGCGAGCTGCGCGCCGTAAAGGCTGGAGCCGAGGATCCAGACCGGCACTTCCTGGCCTTCGCCGGGCACGGCGCGGATGCGCTGACCTTCCTCCGCCGGCTGGAAATAGCCCATCAGCTCGACCACATCCTGCGGGAAATTGTCGGTGGACTCGAGGTTGCGGCGCAGCGCCCTGGCCGTCATCATGTCGGTGCCCGGCGCACGGCCCAACCCGAGGTCGATGCGGCCGGGGAAAAGCGCGGCCAGCGTGCCGAATTGCTCGGCAATCACCAGCGGCGCGTGGTTGGGCAGCATGATGCCGCCGGCGCCGACGCGGATCGTCTTGGTGCCGCCGGCGACATGGGCGATCACCACGGACGTCGCCGCGCTCGCAATGCCCGGCATGTTGTGGTGCTCGGCCAGCCAGTAGCGGGTGTAGCCGAGTCGCTCGGCGTGGCGGGCAAGGTCGAGCGAATTGGCCAGCGACTGCGACGCGGTGCTGCCTTGCGTGATCGGCGACAGGTCGAGGACCGAAAGGGCTGTCATGATCAGGTCTCCACGATGTGTTTTTCGCGCAATCTCGCCTCGAAGGCGGCGCGGTCCGGAATGACGATGGCGAGCTGCTTTTCCAGCACGTCGGCGAGTTCGGTCGCGGCGGCGATTTCGCGTTGCTCGCTGCGGCCGCCGGCATGGTGAACCGACAGCCGGTTGTTGCGCAGCGCGTAGCGCCTGTCCGGCAGGGCGCGGGCGGCGACCAGCGTCGAGAGAAAATGCGAGCTCGGATGCGTCGACAGGAAGTGGCTGGCGACCCGGTAATCGACCTCATAGGCCTGGCTTAGGTCGAAGCGGTAAAGCGTGCGCCAATGACCACCGATATTGGCTTGCAGGCGAATATCATCCTGCGCCTCGACGACGCGGAAAGCTTCGTGCGGTGTCTGCTGTTCGAGGTCTGGTTGCAGAAGCAGCGGTGCCGTCAGCGTCAGGCCGCCGAAGCCGACATCGGCAATCCAGCTGCGGCCGTCAAGCTCGATGCGCAGCAGCATGTGGCTGCGCGCGGTAAGCGCGTCGTCCGGCTGGCCCCAGAGCACCCGCGCCGCAAGGCCGCTGACGCTGAAACCCAGCGCTTTCAGCGCATGCATGAAGATCAGGTTGTGCTCGAAGCAATAGCCGCCGCGGCCCTGGCGAAAAACCTTGTCTTGCAGTGAAGCGAGATCGAGCCCGACCGAAACACCCATCAGCGCATCGATATTCTCGAACGGGATCGCTTGCGGGTGTATGGCGTGCAATGCCTGCAGCGTTCCAAGCGAGGCATCCCTCGGCCCGCTATGGCCGATGCGGGCGAAATAGGCATCGAGGTCGAATTCATTCATCAAGGGCGGGTCCAGCGTGACCGGTCCGATATAGGCACGCGCCATGGCCACCGCAAACAGGCGACCGGACACGGCGTTGGGCCAGACGAAAGCAATTCCAGGAAAAGTGTGAAACGGTTTTCCGTCCGGAATTGCGTCAAACAGGAGATAGAGCAATTCCAGGAAAAGTGTGAAACGGTTTTCCGTCCGGGGTTGCGTCAACGGAAGATAGAGCATTCCGCAGCTCGGTGAACGGCGGACTGCTCTAAGTCGCGGTCTTGTGGTCTTGCTCGCCGGTCTCGTCGTCGACGACGAAGCTCTGCTGCGCGGCGAGGAAATTGCCGACATGGCTCAGGCCCTCGAAATGATCGCAGAACACCTTGATCACCACCAGCAGCGGCACCGCCATCAGCGCGCCGACGAAGCCCCACAGCCACGACCAGAAGGCGATGGCGATGAAGATCGCCACGGCATTGATCTCGAGGCGCCGGCCGACCACCATCGGCGTCACGAACTGGCCCTCGACGACATCGCATAAAAGCACGATGGCCGGCGCAAGCAGCGCGTAGGAGATCGTATCGAAGCTGATAAGGGCGATGATCGCGACGAGCAGGATGGTTATCAGCGCGCCGACATAGGGCAGGAAGTTGAGCAGGGCCGCGGCGGCGCCCCAGACCAGCGGATTGGGCATGCCGAGCCCCCACAGCCCAAGCCCGATCACCGTGCCGAGACCCGCATTGATGAGCGCGACGGTGAGCAGATAGTGCGAGATCTCGCGCTCGACATCATAGACGACGCGCAGCGCCCGCTTCTTCTGGCTCATGCTGGTGAAGGACTGGACGATCTTCTCGTAAAACAGCGTGCCTGAAGCGAGCAGAAACAGCGACAGCACAAAGACGATGGTGATCGCTGTGCCGGCTTCCAGAATGTTGCCGGCGGCCGACGACAGAATGCCCGATGGCGCGACCGCGACCTTCTGCACGCCCGGTTCCTGGGTGGTCTCGGTCAACCCTTCCAGTTGATGGGCAAGATCCATGATCTTGGCGAGCGGTCGCTGAAAATGCGCCAGCCGTTCGGTGAGCTGCTGGCCGATCGTCGATGTGTTGTTGATGAGATCGATGACCGGTCCGCTGAGCAGGTAGCCGGCGCTGACGAAGACGAAGATCGACAACAGGACCAGCAGCGTGGCGGAAACGACCTCCGGAATGCCGCGCTTGCGCAGGACCCGCACGATCGGGGTCAGCGTCAACGCCAGCAGGAACGCGAGCATCACCGGCATGAAGAAGGCGCGGCCGAAATAGAGCGCTGCCATGGTCATGAAGATGAAGATACCGATCAGCAGCGAGCGCACCAGCCGCATGTCGGCCCAAGCCTGCACGCGCGGGTCGGGACTTTCGTCGCTCACGCTTGGCGCGATCGGTTCGGCTTTCATGGGCACCCCCTCGGGCCAACGTCCCTCCACGCGGCAATTGCCTGCACCAAACGCGCAATTGCTGGCGCAGGTTCCATAAGCCGGCTGTCGGAGACGTTGCTGAACCGGTCTCTCGGTGCCACGCGAAAATTCATCCGCGTCTTCCAAATATTACATGGCGTGTAATTGAGGCCATGCCGTCAGCGGGTCTAACACACGCAGACTTTCGCAATGCCAGCAAGGAAAGCGGCAGCTCAAAACTTCCGCGCGCAACGCGAAGGATGCATGTGATCAGGAATCGGTCTTAGAAAGGACGTTACAATGCCGAGATTCAACCTTCAGACGATCGAATCGGCGCCGGAGAAATCCAGGGCAACACTAAGAGCATTGGAAGAGAGATTTGGCTTCCTGCCGAACGTCATGGCGACCATGGCGAACAATCCGGTGCTTCTCAATGGGTTCGCCGCCACCTTTGGCAGCTTTCACGGCGGCAGCCTCGACGAGATCGAAAAGCAGGTCCTCCTGCTGACGAATGCGGTCACCATCAAATGTCCCTGGACCGTTGCCGCCCATTCGACATTCGCCATCGAAGACGGCATTGCCGAAAGCGAAGTCCAGGCGATCCGTGACGGCCGGTTGCCGAGAGACCGCAAATATGCGGCACTCTCGGCGCTGACCAAGGCACTGATCGAGAAAAGAGGAAATGTGAGCGATGCCGACATCCATGCGTTTACGTCGGCAGGCTATTCGCAGGCGCAGATCCTGGAGGTGGTAACCGGTGTCGGCATTTCCACCATGGCGGCAACCACCACCAATATGGCCGGCACGCCGATCGAGGAACGCTTCCAGCCCCAGGCGTGGGCCGCGGCGGCCTGACCGTCAATCGACATCGCACGGACCGGCCATCCGTGCGGTGTCGGCACTACCGGCGGCAGGGTCGCCATGCATGGTGCTGGTGTTGCAAGGACATGATGTATGAAATCGCCGGTTCTCAAGTCCAACACGACGCCGAACCTGGGTGTGCTCCTGCGCTACTGGCGTGATTTGCGCGGCAGAAGCCAGCTCGATCTATCCTTCGATGCGGGCATTTCGCAAAAGCAGATCAGCTTCGTCGAAAGCGGCCGCAGCGTTCCGGGCCGTCAGACCTTGATGGCTATCGCCCAGGCGCTCG
This sequence comes from Mesorhizobium sp. RCC_202, assembly GCF_041355295.1. Taxonomy (NCBI): domain Bacteria; kingdom Pseudomonadati; phylum Pseudomonadota; class Alphaproteobacteria; order Hyphomicrobiales; family Phyllobacteriaceae; genus Mesorhizobium; species Mesorhizobium sp. RCC_202. Next base: position 839,998 of record NZ_JBFUPO010000001.1, on the reverse strand, counting down.
ATATCCCCTTGCGCGACCGCAATGCATTGTTTCTGGCGGCGGGCTACGCGGCGATATTTTCCGAGAATGCCTGGGACTCCGTGGAAATGGCGGCCGTGACCAATGCGCTGAGCCGCATGTTGCGCCAGCACGAACCCTTTCCGGCCCTGGTCATGGATCGATACTGGAACGTGCTCATGACCAACCAGTCCACGCCGCGTTTCTTTGGTCGGTTCATCGACATGCAAGCCCGCCAGGGGCCGCGCAACATGCTGCACCTGATGTTCGATCCTCAAGGCATGCGCCCGTTCATCGCCAATTGGCACGATGTGGCGAGGAGCTTGTTCGAGCGCGTCTATCGCGAATCCATCGGCCGCGTCGTCGATCAGAAGACCAGGGATTTGCTGGCCGAGTTGCTCGCTTATCCGGACGTGAAAAGCGAATGGAAGAACCCTGTGGCGATCGGCTTCATGCCCGCCATCCCAATTGGGTTCATCAAGGACGATCGGGTCCTCAACTACTTCTCGATGGTCACCACTGTGGGCACACCCCAAACCGTCGCCGCGCAGGAACTGCGCATCGAGTGCATGTTCCCGGCTGACGAGGCAACCGAGGCCCATCATGCCGAGATGATGGGGCAACCCTTGACCTAAACCGGTGCTCCCCGCCTCGGCTTAGGCGGCCGGCGCGGCCAGTTGAGCCTTGGCCGTCTCCTTGCGCACGATCGGCGCCACCTTGGTGCCGTAGAGCTCGATCGCCTTCATGATCTTGGCATGCGGCATCGTCCCGATCGCCATCTGCAACAGGAAGCGGTCATTGTTGAAGATCTTGTGCTGGGCGACGATCTTTTCCGCCACTTGTTCAGGATTGCCGACGAACAGCGCGCCGTTCGGACCGCGCGACTGGTCGAAATGCGCCCGCGACGTCGGCCCCCAACCGCGCTCGCGGCCAATGCGGTTCATCACTTCAGCTTGCGGCCCGTAGAAATCGTCAGCCGCCTTTTCAGTTGTCTCGGCGATGAAGCCATGCACGTTGATGCTGGTGGCAAGTTCAGCCGCATCCGTGCCGGCCCGCTTTGCCGCCTCGCGATAGACGTCGAACAGCGGCGCGAAGCGCGCCGGCTCGCCGCCGATGATAGCCAAAGCCAGCGGCAGGCCGAGCACGCCGGCGCGGGCCGCGGATTGCGGCGTTCCGCCGATCGCGATCCAGATCGGCAGCTTCTCCTGCAATGGGCGCGGATAGACGCCGCGGCCGTTGATCGGCGCGCGCAGCTTGCCCTGCCACGTTACCTTCACCTGATCGCGGATTGCCAGAAGCAGTTCGAGCTTTTCGGCGAACAGCTCGTCATAGTCTTCGAGATTATGGCCGAACAGCGGGAAGGATTCGATGAAGGAGCCGCGCCCGGCCATGATCTCGGCGCGGCCCTTGGAGAGCAGGTCGAGCGTCGCGAACTGCTGGAAGACGCGCACCGGGTCGTCGGAGGAAAGCACGGTGACCGCACTGGTGAGCCTGATGTTCTTGGTCCGCTCGGCCGCCGCCGCCAACGCCACCACTGGCGCTGACGCGGCATAGTCGGGGCGGTGATGCTCGCCAAGGCCGAAGACGTCGAGGCCGACCTGGTCGGCCAGCTCGACCTCCTCGATCAGGTTGCGCAGCCGTTCATGCGGGCCGACGGCACCGGGGCCTGATTTGGGGCTGACATCGGCGAAGGTGTAGAGACCGAGTTCCATTGTTGTCTTCCTGAAATATCTCTGGCGTATCAATCGGCGCCAGACGTAGCGATCGCCCGGCCTCGCCGCCAGAGGCGCGATTTGTGAACGGTGCATCGCTTCGCAGCGTAGCCCTACGGCAACAGCGCAGATTTTCATGGCTGGCATACCGTTTTGGCGCTTGAACTCGCCGCTTTCGCGCGTATGTAAGCGTCGCGAATAGACTGCAAGGAAGTGGACTTGGCTATCTACAGGGAAAAAGATATTTTCGAGCGGCGCAATGCCGCGAACGAGGCAAAGAAGGCGCTTCTGGAGCGCTTCAAGTCGAAGCCGGCGGCGGATGATCCTGCCGTGCTGGCCAAGCAGGCCGAACGCAAGGCGATTCTCGAGGCCCGCGCGATCCGCGAAGCCGAGAAGGCAAGGCTGAAGCAGGAAAAGCTGGCGCGCGAAGCCGTCGAAAGGGCCGAGCGCGAAGCTGCTGCGGAGGCAGCGCGTCTCGCCGCCGAAGAGGCGGCGCAGGCCGAGGCGAAGATCCGGGAAGCCGAAGAGACCGAGCGCATTGCGCGCCTCCTCTCCGACGAAGCCGAACGGAAAGCCAAGCGCGACGCGCGTTATGCGGCGCGCAAGGCGCGCACCGGCAGGGCGCCCCCGGGCTTCTCGGCCCGCTAACAGCCGGGTTTCGTTCGAATATTGTTCAGGGTCGTCAAAAGCGGCCCTGAACGCGTTTGTCTTGTGTCAGGCGACGAGCTTCAGCCCGACAATGCCGCAGACGATCAGGCCGATGCAGGCAAGCCGCACAGCGGTCGCCGGTTCGCCAAGCAGCCAGATGCCGAGCATGGCGGTGCCGACGGTGCCGATGCCGGTCCACACCGCATAGGCGGTGCCGACGGGCAGCGTCTTCAGCGCCAGGCCGAGCAGGCCAAGGCTGATGACCATCGAGACGACCGTGAGCACGGTCGGCAGCGGTTTCGAGAAGCCGTCCGTATATTTGAGGCCGATCGCCCAGCCGATCTCGAACAGGCCGGCAAAGAAAAGAAAAATCCAGGACATCGCAAACTCCGTCATTCCAGCATCGGTTCGGATGCTTGATGGGGGCGGGTCGTCCCGGCCGGTTTTTTGCGGAAGCGAGGTCGTCCTCGCGCCACCGATATAAGGTGCCTTGTCTCCCGATCAACAAAACACCGGCAGCATTTTCATGCCGCCGGTTTGAAACAAAAAGCCGGGCCGGCCTCGGTCGGCCTTCTATTTTTCCTTGATGCGCATCGCCTTGACCGGCGGCGCCTTGAGTGCCGGGGCCGCGGCGGGCTTCTTGGCATCCTTCTTCGGCTTGCGGGCTTCCTTGCCCGCCTTCATCGCACCTTTAGCCATGATTCGCTCCTTCGAACTGTGGGCCTGCTGAGTGAAACAAGAGACGAGCAAGACTGCAAGAGGCTGCGCGCGTTTGCGAAGCCCGCTAGCCGGCTGTCAACCAGTTTTCCGTGACAAGACCATATTCGAGGCCTGACCCTTGAACCTTGGAGCATCCGGCGCATTGCCTGTGGAGCTTCGGCCGGCGGGCCGCTAAGCTCAATGCATCGGCCGAGGATCGGGAGATCGAATGGCAGGCCATAGCGGATCGAAAAAGGTGATCTATGCCGCGCTCGCCGGCAATCTCGCGATCGCGTTGACCAAATTCGCCGCGGCCTTCTTCACCGGCAGTTCCGCCATGCTGTCGGAAGGCGTGCATTCGCTGGTCGACACCGGCAATGGCGGGCTCCTGCTTTACGGCATGCATCGCGCGGCGCGCCCGGCCGATCGCACCCACCCGCTCGGCCATGGGCGCGAGCTCTATTTCTGGAGCTTCATCGTCGCCCTTCTGGTTTTCGCGCTCGGCGCCGGCGTGTCCCTCTACGAAGGCATCGTCCACATCATGGCGCCCGAACCGGTCGTCAACGCCAAGGTCAACTACATTGTGCTTGGCCTGTCCTTCCTGTTCGAAGGCAGTTCCTGGCTGGTGGCGCTCAGGGAGTTCCGCCAGCAAAAGACCAGCAACCAGGGCTGGCTGCAGGCGGTGCAATCGAGCAAGGATCCAAGCGTCTATACGGTGCTGTTCGAAGACAGCGCGGCGCTGCTCGGCCTCACCGTCGCCTTCGCCGGCATATCGGCCGCGCAAATGCTGCAGATGCCGGAACTCGACGGCGTCGGCTCGATCGGCATCGCCATCATCCTCGGCGCGACCGCGATCTTCCTCGCCCGTGAAAGCAAGGGCCTGCTCATCGGCGAACCGGCTTCACCGGACGTGCAAGAGAAGGTCCTGGCGATCGCACAGGCAGACGCCGCCGTGCAGCGGGCGAATGGCGTCCTGACGGTCCATCTCGGACCACGGCAGATCGTCGCGGGCCTCAGCATCGAGTTCGAGGATCATCTGACGGCACCAGAGATCGAAGCCTGCGTCGAACGACTGGAAGCGCGGCTGAAGGACGAGATGCCGGAAATCACCAGGCTGTTCGTCAAGCCGCAGACGACTGGCACATGGCAGCAGCGGCGCAAGGCCATCGCCGACGCCTCGGAGGAGGGATAGGCTGATGGCAGCCAGGTTTGGAGGAGGAAAGCCGATGAAGATCGACGGCGGATGCCATTGCGGCGCCATCACCTACGAGGCGGAGGTCGATCCGGAGAAGACCGGAATCTGCCATTGCACCGATTGCCAGCAACTGACCGGGACCGCTTTTCGGGTGACCGTCGGGGCGCCGGAAGATCACTACCGGATCACCAAGGGCACGCCGAAGGTCTATATCAAGACAGGGTCAAGCGGCGCCAAGCGAGCCCAGGGCTTCTGCGGAGAATGCGGCTCGCATCTCTACGCCACGTCGGTGGGCGACGGGCCCAAGATCTATGGCATCCGGGTCGGCACGGCGCGGCAACGTGAACAATTGGTACCGAAACGACAGGTCTGGCACCGCTCGGCATTGCACTGGTTGCCGGAATTCGAAGGCATGACGACCGTCGAAGGACAGTAGAGGGTTAGTGGGTTGTCCCAGACCTCTGCGATTAGCGGAAGCCTCCCATCCCTTCGTCATACTCGGGCTCGACCCGGGTATCCATGCCGTGACCGTTGCCGCAGGGCGCAACGGCGCAGAATCCTGTGACTGTTGCAACGCCTTAGCGTCACGGCACGGATTCTAGGGTCTGCGCGCGTCGCTTCGCTCCTTGCTCAGCCCTGGAATGGCGAAGCGACGGGCGTTCTGGCCAATCTCCAAGGTGTGCGCTCTTTCCGACGTCGGCGTCGCGAGACTACTCGTCGCCTTCGACAACCCTGAGCCGCAGCTGGCCGGTCTTGGAATCGGCCACCCGCGCGCCAGCTTCGACCTTCACCGGGCCGTTGCGTGGCGGTTCGGCTTCGCCTTCGGCAAACTCCAGCGCCTCGATCTTCTGGCCACGTTTGGTCACCTTCGAAGTCGAAACGAGGATGTCGTCGATGTCCTTGGCCGACTGGCTAAAATGCGTCTGCAGCCGGCGCACCCGCTCGTCGACGCGCGCCACATCCTCCATCAGCCGGATCACCTCGCCCTGGATCAGATGCGCCTGCTCGCGCATGCGGGCGTCCTTCAGGATCGACTGGATGACCTGGATCGACAGCATCAGCAGCGACGGCGAGACGATGACGACACGGGCGCGGTGCGCCTTCTGCACCACCGCCTCGAAATTCTCGTGGATCTCGGCAAACACCGATTCCGACGGCACGAACATGAAGGCGGTGTCCTGCGTCTCGCCCCGGATCAGGTATTTTTCCGCGATATCGCGGATATGCACCTCGATATCGCGGCGGAAGGCCTGCGCTGCCACCTTCTGCATGTCGGCGCCCTCGGCGGCGCGGATGGCGTTCCACGCCTCCAGCGGGAATTTTGCGTCGATGGCGAGCATCGGGGTGCCGTTCGGCATACGCACCAGGCAGTCCGGCCGGCTGCCATTCGACAGGCTTGCCTGGAATTCGTAGGCGCCATGCGGCAGTCCGTCGGCAATGATCGCCTCCATGCGCGACTGGCCGAAGGCGCCGCGCGTCTGCTTGTTGGAGAGGATCGCCTGCAATTGCACGACCTGGCCGGCGAGCGACTGGATGTTGCCTTGCGCGGTGTCGATCACCGCCAGACGCTCCTGCAGCTTGGCCAGGCTCTCATGCGTCGACTTGGTCTGCTCGGTCATGGTCTGGCCGATCCTGCCGGTCATGGCGTCGAGCCGTTGCCCAAGCGATTGCGTCAGCTCGGCCTGCCGGGCGCCGAACACCTCGGCGATCGCACCCATGCGACCCTGCATCTCGGCCTGGCTCTGCAGGATATCGGCCATACGCGCTTCGGTATCGCGGGCGTGGTCGGCCGCTTCCGCCGCCGCGACCGCGCGCGCCTTGGCCGTGCGCCACAGGCCCGCGACGAGCGCCATGACAAGCGCAAGCAGCAGCAGCGCACCGAAACCAAGCACTTGGCCAAGCGTGATCGTGGTGGCGCCGAGCCGCGCGATCGGCTCCGAAAGGATGGACGTCATGTCGTTCATGGCAGCAGCATAGCCGATTCGGGTCGCCGGCACAGATCAAAACGTGAACGACGCGCAAATGCCCCCGTTGACGCTTTTCCAGCGAGGTCTTAGGTGAGACGCCATGTCGATCAAGCCGCTCATCATTCTTCCCGATCCGATCCTGCGCCAGCTGTCCAAACCGGTGGAGCGCGTCGATGGCGATTTGCGCAAGCTCGCCGACGACATGCTGGAGACCATGTATGACGCGCCGGGCATCGGCCTTGCCGCGATTCAGATCGGTGAGCCGCGGCGCCTCCTGGTCATCGACCTCGCCAAGGAAGGCGAGCCGCCGGCGCCGCATGTCTTCATCAATCCGGAAGTCCTGCAAAGCTCCGATCAGCGCTCGGTTTACGAGGAAGGCTGCCTTTCGATCCCCGATTACTACGCCGAGGTCGAGCGCCCCGCCTCCGTGCGGGTGAAGTACCTGGATCGCGACGGCAAGCTGCAGGAGATCGAGGCGGAAGGCCTGATGGCCACCTGCCTGCAGCATGAGATCGACCATCTCAACGGCGTGCTGTTCATCGACCACATCTCCAAGCTCAAGCGCGACATGGTGGTGAAAAAATTCAAGAAACTCGCCAAGGACAAGGCACCGGGCAAGATGGTGGGTTGACGCCCGCCCGGGCACGCCGCCTTGAGCATCGGCTCCTAGTGTGATATCGATGATATCATACCAGGAGGTATAGCAATGGGCGATATGCTGATCCGAGGTATTCCCGAACCTTTGAAGCGCGAAATCGAGCAAGCTGCCCGCAAGGGCGGCCAGAGCCTGTCGGGCAAAGCTATCGATCTTTTGCGCAAAGGCATCGTCGCGGAAAGAGAGACCAAACCTGAGTCGGGCGTTTCGGCTTGGGATGCGATCCGCGCGGCATTCGTCGCTGAAAACGCCACGGACGGGACGTTCGCGGAGATAATGGACGAAATCGAAGCGGAAAGGAAACATGACTTTGGTCGCCCGATCGAGGATCTCGAGTGATCGTCCTCGATACCAATGTCGTTTCCGAAGCAGGCAAGCCCGCGCCTGATTCCAAGGTTGCCGAATGGTTTGGCAAGCAGGACGTTCTCGAACTCTATCTGTGCGGTCCGGTTATCATGGAGCAATCTTTTGGCGCGGAAAGGTTTTTGAGCAGGACGGGGTCGGATCGCTATATCCGTGTCCTGGATCATCTGATTTCACATCAGTTTGCCGGTCGCATCGCGGAGTTTGCGGGCTCAGCTCCTCGTCTTGCCGGCAAGCTGCGGGCGATGTGCGAACGAATGGGTCGTCCAATGAGTCTCCCCGACGCCATGATCGCCGCAATCTGTCTCGCGCAGGATGCAACGCTGGCAACCCGCAATATCCGCGACTTCGATGGGCTTGACCTGAAGCTCGTAAACCCTTTTGAAGCGGGCGCTTAGAGCAATTCCAGGAAAAGTGCACAGCGGTTTTCTGTCCGGAATTGCGTAAAAACAAAGAGTTAGAGCAGGTCAGCGGTTCCAGGAAACGCTGAACTGCTCTAGCAGGCTTGGCATTTCAGGCACGAGAACAGGATCGCAGAACGTCATGCCGCTTCGCGTCATCTTCATGGGCACGCCGGATTTCTCCGTGCCGACCTTGCGCGCCATCGTCGAGGCCGGCCATGAGATTGCCGCCGTCTACACCCAGCCGCCGCGCGCCGCCGGCCGGCGCGGGCTGGAACTGACGCCTTCCCCGGTACAGCGCGGGGCTGAGCGGCTGGGCATCGAGGTGCGGACGCCGACGTCGCTCAAGGGCGAAGCCGAGCAGCAGGCCTTTGCCGCCTTGCGGGCCGATGTCGCCGTCGTCGTTGCCTATGGTTTGCTGCTGCCGAAAGCCGTTCTGGACGCGCCCAGGCTCGGCTGCCTCAACGGCCACGCCTCGCTTTTGCCACGCTGGCGTGGTGCTGCTCCCATCCATCGCGCCATCATGGCCGGCGATGCCGAGACCGGCATGATGGTGATGCGCATGGAAGAAGGTTTGGACACCGGTCCGGTGGCTTTGGTTGAAAAATGCGCCATCGCACCCGATATCACCGCCGGTGAATTGCATGACCGCCTGATGGCGATTGGCGCTTCGCTGATGGTGGAAGCGCTCGCGCAGTTGGGGATAAATTGTCTGACATTTACCCAACAGGCAACGGCGGGGGTGACCTATGCGCGAAAGATCGATAAATCGGAAACGCGCGTAGACTGGACGCGGCCTTCTGGCGAAGTCCATAACCACATTCGCGGCCTCTCGCCCTTTCCGGGCGCGTGGTGCGAGGTCGACATTGGCGGCCGCATGGAGCGGCTGAAACTGCTTCGCTCGACGCTCTCGGATGGCGTCGGCGAGTCGGGAGGAATTCTCGATGACCGGCTGACGGTCGCTTGCGGGGCAGGCGCGGTTAGGCTGGTCGAAGTTCAACGGGCGGGCGGAAAGCCCGCCGCCGCGCAGGAGTTTCTGCGCGGGGCCAAGATCGAAAAAGGAATGAAACTCACATGAGCATGATGTCGATACGCGCGGCAACGCCGCGGGACCGCGAGGCGATCCGCCTCGTCGAAGAGCATGCCTTCGGCCAGCAGGCGGAAGCCGGCCTGGTCGACGCCCTGATCAATGGCGGCGACGCCGTCGTTGAATTGGTTGCCGAGGAAGACGGCCAGGTCGTCGGCCACATCCTGTTTTCCAGGCTGTTCGTACAGAATGGCGGTAAGCAGTTCACGGCGGTTGCGCTGGCGCCGCTGGCTGTCGAGCCATCCTTCCACGGCACCGGCATCGGCGGCGCGCTGATCCGCGAGGCGCACATTCGCCTCAAGGATGCCGGCGAGACGCTGGCCGTGGTGCTGGGCGATCCGGCCTATTACGGCCGCTTCGGCTACACCCACGCCCGCGCCGAAAAGTTCGAGAGCGAGTATCAGGGTGTCGCGCTGCAGGCGCTCGCCTGGACCGATGCGCCCGAGACCGGCAAGCTTGTCTACGCTTCGGCCTTCACCGCGCTCGCCGCCTAGGCGAGCGCGAAAGCCCAGCTGGCATGCCGCGTTTTCGTCTCGATATCGAATATGACGGCAGCCAGTTCGCCGGCTGGCAGCATCAGGCCGACCAACCCTCGGTGCAGCAGGCGATCGAGCAGGCCGTCGAAAAATTCTGCGGCCAAACAGTAAGGCTGCGCGCCGCCGGCCGCACCGATGCCGGCGTGCACGCCACCGCGCAGGTCGCGCATGTCGACCTCGCCAGGGACTGGCCGGGCGACAAGGTGCGCGACGCCGTCAACGCCCATCTGCAGGCGGCCGGCGCACGCGTCGCCATCCTCAAGGCCGCGATCGTCGCCGACGGCTTCGACGCGCGCTTTTCCGCCACCGGCCGCCACTATCTTTACCGCATCCTCAATCGCCGGGCGCCCTCGGCGTTGGAAAAGGGCAAGGTCTGGTGGGTGCCGAAGCGCCTCGACGCCGAGGCCATGCACGACGCGGCGAAGGTGCTGCTCGGTAGGCACGATTTCACCACCTTCCGCTCCACGCAGTGCCAGGCCGAAAGCCCGGTGCGCACGCTGGTCCAGCTCGATGTCAGCCGCGCTGGCGATCTCATCGAGGTGCGCACCTCGGCGCGCTCGTTTCTGCACAATCAGGTGCGTTCGATGGTCGGCTCGTTAAGGCGCATCGGCGACGGCTCGTGGAATGCAGCCGACCTCAAGGCGGCTTTGGAAGCGCGCGACCGTGCCGCCTGCGGCCAGGTGGCGCCACCCGATGGGCTGTTTCTGGTGGGTGTCGATTATCCGGACGGCGTCTGAAGAACGATTAGCCGAGATTGTCCTCGGGTAGTTCGTCTGACCAATTGGCCCCGCCATAGAACACGCGCAAGATTACAACCCGGTCCGGTTCAACCACGAACGCCACGGTTATGCGGCGCTCAAACCCGACGATGCGGAGATCCGGCCGCACATCATCACGTTTGGTGCCACGTTCAGAGCCATATTCGAGACGCTCGCAGAACGCCCTTATGCGGCGATCATAGCGGTCAGCTGTGATGGCACTGCTGGCTTCCGCAATGGTGTTGTAGATACGATCGAGATCGTTGCCGGCATCTGGCGTGTAGACAACAGCCCGACGCCTCACGGTTTCCCCTTGGAATAGCCCTCATGGCGCTTGCGGGCCCGCTCGGCCATTTCCTCTGGCGAGATGCCTTTGCCCGGATCAGCCTTCCACGAATCATAGGTCGGAATGACCTCCTCACGTAGCCAACGCTCTACAGCGGCGTCCCGCTCCTGCAGGGCGCGAAGTCCCGCGCGGATAACCTCGCTGCTGGTTGCATAAGCGCCCGAGCGCACAAGCTCATCGATGAAGGCGGCTTGCTCGGCTGGCAGACTGAAGGTGCGTTTTTCGATGGTGGACATATGACTCCCTCCTGAGAGGCGGTATGAATTTATCATACCGGGCCGTCAAATGAATTGAAAGACCGATGTCAGCTTAGGAAAGATCAGCTCGTCGTGCCATCCGGTATGTTGATGCCGAGCAGCGCCTGCAATCCAAACAGCACGAGCAGCGAAGCAACGAACATCCCGACGAAAACGGCGGTGCCGACGGCGGCGCCCTTGCCGATGGTCGCGTTTGTCATCCGCCAGGTCAGCACCATGGAAAGCAGGAACAAGACGAACGACACCCCGCTGCTGACCTCGTTTGTCGAAGACAGCACCAGCCTGATCAGCGCCGACGGCAGCATCAGCCAGGCAATGATCGCCGATGCCCAGTTCGAAGCGACGACATAATGGACAAAGCGCCCGCCTATGCCGGCGCGCGGTGCGACCAGTGCCAGCGCCACGAGCGGCAGCACCCAGGAGCCGATGTCGACGGTAGCCAATCTCACCAGCATGCCGAGTCGGCCGGCGAAAGCATTCGGATCGCCGATCTCATTGGCCAGTTCCACCCAGCCGACGATCAGCGCCGGCGCCGCGACGACGATGGCGAAGAAGGAATTCCAGAAACCGTCCGCTGAAAGGTTAAGCAGGCGCAGACCGTCGCTCTTGCCGAACATCAGCTGCCAGGCGCCGACCAGCGAGGCATGGGTTTCATCACCTGACAGCATGGGCTACGCCAGATCCTGTGCGAACCAGTCTTCGATGAAGCGTTCGTAAATGCGCGTCAGTGTCTCGAGATCAGCGAGTGCCACCCGCTCGTCGACCATATGCATGGTCTTGCCGACCAGGCCGAACTCGACCACCGGGCAATAGTCCTTGATGAAGCGGGCGTCGGACGTGCCGCCGGAGGTCGAGAGCGCCGGCGTCTTGCCGACGGTGGATGCGATCGAGCTCGTCAACGTGTCGATCAGCTTGTCGTCCCGAGTCAGGAAGACATGGCTCGGCCGGTCGCGCCAGACAAGCTCGTACTCCACCGCCGTCTTCTTGCCCGGCCGATATTTCTTGCGCCTTGCCGCCTGGTCGAGGCGGTTGTGGATCTCGGCCTGGACCGTTTCGGCTGTCCAGGTGTCGTTGAAGCGGATGTTGAAGGTGGCTGTCGCCTTGGCCGGGATGACATTGGTCGCCGGGTTGCCGACGTCGATCGATGTCACTTCCAGATTGGTGGCCTGGAAATCCTTCGTTCCCTTGTCGAACACCGGATGGAGCAACGCATCGACCAGACCGATCAATCCGCGCACCGGATTGTCGGCAAGCTGCGGATAGGCGGCATGGCCCTGGCGGCCATGGACGATGACGCTGCCCGACAGCGAGCCGCGCCGGCCGATCTTGATCATGTCGCCGAGCGCATCGGGGTTGGTCGGTTCGCCGACGATCGAGGCATCCCACTTCTCGCCCTTGGCGGCCGCCCATTCGAGCAGCTTGGTGGTGCCGTTGATCGCCGGTCCCTCTTCGTCGCCGGTGATCAGCAGCGAAACCGAGCCTTTCGGACCGCCATTCTTCTCGACGTGCCGCGCCACCGCGGCGATGAAGCAGGCGATGCCGCCCTTCATGTCGACGGTGCCGCGGCCATACATCTGGCCATCGGCGATCTCGGCTGCGAAGGGCGGATGCGTCCAGGCGGCTTCGTCGCCGACCGGCACGACATCGGTATGGCCGGCAAACATCAGATGCGGGCCGTTGCCCGAGCGCCGCGCATAGAGATTTTCGATGTCCGGCGTGCCGTCGTCTGAAAACACCGGGCGCTCGACCGCGAAGCCGAGCGGCTTCAGCATATCCTCCAGCGCGCCAAGCGCTCCGCCTTCGGCGGGCGTCACGGACGGGCAGCGGATCAGGGCAGCAAGGTTTGCGGCGGGGTCGGTCGGCAATGTCATGGCCAAAGCGATAGTCGAAAGCGTTTGACCTGTCACGGTGGCAGATGGTCACCGACCATGTCGCCGACAATATGGTTTTCGTGGCGTATGATGCATGTCGCCCGGAAGTGCGTGCGGTTCTGGGAAACGATATGCATCGGGGCAAGTCTCGAACCGGGTGAGGATGATTGCATGGCCGACGAAGGCAAGACGATCGCGATTGCCGGCGCCGGCAGCATTGGCTGTTATGTCGGCGGCTGCCTGACGCTGGCCGGACGCAAGGTGATCTTCCTCGGTCGCGGCCACATTCTGGAGACGATGCGCAAGGACGGGCTTCGCGTCAGCGATCTCGACGGGCTCGATCGCCGCATCGGCGCACAGGCGATCACGCTCACCGACGATCCGCCGACGGCGTTGCGCGAGGCCGACATCATCCTGGTGACGGTCAAAAGCGGTGGAACCGACGAAATGGCGCAGCTGATCGCCGCTCACGGGCGGGCCGACGCCATTGTGATCAGCCTGCAAAATGGCGTCGACAATGCCGTCAGGCTGCGCGCCGTCCTGCCGGACCTGCGCGTGCTGACCGGCATGGTGCTGTTCAACGTCATCCAGTCGGCGGACGGCGAGGTGCCGTTTCGCGTCCATCGCGCCAGCCAGGGCGAGGTGATGATCGATGACGGTGTCGCGGGCCTCGTCGATCTGCTCAATGTCGAAGGGCTTGCCGTCGAAGCGCGCACCGACATGAAGGCGGTGCAGTGGAGCAAGCTGTTGATGAACCTCAACAACGCGCTGGTGGCGCTATCCGACCTGCCGCTGGCAAAGCAGCTCGCCGAGCGAAGCTGGCGCGTCATCCTGGCCGCCCAGATCGACGAGGCGCTCGCCGCGATGAAGGCGTCGGGCATCCAGCCTGCCCGGATCACCGGCTTGCCGCCGTCGCTGCTGCCCAAGGTGCTGCGGTTGCCGGACTGGCTGTTTGGAATTCTGGCGCGGCGCATGCTGGCGATCGACCCGCGGGCGCGGGCCTCGATGTGGGACGATCTCAAGCGCGGCCGCCCGACCGAGATCGACGAATTGCAGGGCGCGGTGCTGCGCCTGGCAAGGCAGACAGGCACGCCAACGCCGACCATCGAACGCGTCATCGCGCTGGTGCGTCAAGCAGAAGCGGAAAAACGCGGCCGCCGGGCCTCACGCCGCAAGCCTTTGGAGCAATTTGAGGAAAAGTCTGAAGCGGTTAAGTTCGGCGACTTCGCCGAACCTTCCGTCCGAAATTGCGTTGGAACAAAGAGATCTAACGCCGCTCCTCGATCAGCGTGATCTTCTGCCAGATCTTGCGCGACAGGTTGGAGCTCAAATTCTCGATGTCGTTGACGCCATCGATGACGACATCGTCATTGACCGATTGCGCGAACAGCGCGGCGATCTTCCCGGTGATCGACAGCATCTCCGAGCAATAGTCGAGATAGCGCGCGAGATCGGCCGCATTGGTGATGCGCCGCGGCGACTGCGATGTCGGTTTGAAGTCGGCCGACAGCGTCGCCGGATCCTTGGTCAGCTGATGCATGTCGATGACATGGATCAGCGAGCGTAGCCCATGCAACTGGCGGAACACTTTCTTGCGCTTGATACGTTCCTCGGTGCGCACCAGCGCCAGAAAGCCGAGCACGGCCAGGATCACGGTGTTGATCGTCGCCTCGATGCCTTGCATCGACTGCACCGCGTCGTCGGCGCCCGAAATGCGGTCGAGCGGCAGGATCGTGCCGACGAACAGGAACACGGCGACGCCGGCCATGAAGGCGGCGATGATGGCGCCGCGCAGCCACCAGATCGGCGCTTCCAGGTCCTTGGCCGCCTTGGCAAGGTCACGCGACAGCGACACCAGCTCCGCCGCCACGCCACGCAGGCCAGCTTCGGGAAAACGCTCGCCGACCCGCCCTTCCAGCCTTTCGGCCGTCTCGATTATCAGTTGCGGATCGAGCGTGCGGTAGCGCATCGTGGCCCGGCCTTAGCCATCGGCCGGCGCGTTGCTGCGCCTGCCATACTGGTTCGGCCCGGGATCGCTGCGGAAACAGGCGAGAACCAGCAGCACCAGCGGCGTGAAGATCAGGGAAAGCAGTGCGTAGTAGGTCGGCTTGCCGAAATCGTGGAATCGCTTTGCCGCCAGCGCGAAGGATGGCCACCAGGTCAGCAGCACGACGAAAACCAGAATCTGCGCCCAGCCGCGGTCGGCTGAGCTTCCCGGCTCCGCCAGCGTAAAATGATAGAGCGGGAGCCCTTGTGCGATCACGAGCAAAAGACCGGCAAGGAAATAGGCGCTCGGGGCGAGCCGCCCCGAGAGACCGAAGAAAAGCCATAAAAGTTGCGGTTTGTCGGACAATCAGTTCAGCCCGGTCAGTCGCGCAGCAATTCGTTGATCGACGTCTTGGAGCGGGTCTTGGCATCGACGCGCTTGACGATGACGGCGCAGTAGAGACCGGGGCCGGGCTCGTTGTTGGGAAAATTCTTGCCCGGCATCGAGCCGGCGACGACGACGGAATTCGGCGGCACTTCGCCGTAAAAAACCTCGCCGGTGGCACGGTCGACGATCTTGGTCGACTGGCCGATGAAGACACCCATGCCGAGCACCGAGCCTTCGCGCACGATGCAGCCTTCGACCACCTCGGAGCGCGCGCCGATGAAGCAATTGTCCTCGATGATGGTCGGGCCGGCCTGCATCGGTTCCAGCACGCCGCCGATGCCCACGCCGCCGGACAGATGCACGTTCTTGCCGATCTGGGCGCAGGAGCCGACCGAAGCCCAGGTATCGACCATGGTGCCGGTATCGACATAGGCGCCGACATTGACGAAGGACGGCATCAGCACCGCGCCCGGCGCGACATAGGCCGAGCGGCGCACGATCGAGGACGGCACGGCGCGGAAGCCCGCCTTCTCGAAGTCTACGGCGCTCCAGCCGTCGAATTTCGACGGCACCTTGTCCCACCAGACCGCCTGTCCCGGACCGCCCTTGATGATCTCCATAGGGTTCAGGCGGAAGGAGAGCAGCACCGCCTTCTTCAGCCACTGGTTGACATGCCACTTGCCGTCATTCTGCCGCTCGGCGACGCGCACCGTGCCGCGGTCGAGCAGGTCGAGCGCCGACTGGATGGCGTCGCGCGTTTCGCCGCGGGTCGCGGTCGAAATCGTATCGCGCTCCTCGAACGCCTTCTCGATGGTCTGTTCGAGGCTCGCCAGATCGGGCTTCGACATGAAATTGCTCCATTACAAAGCTGTTAAGGGCTGCGCCTTAACCTGTTTTGAAATCGCGCGGACCCTATGTGAAGGCTTGGATAGGGTCAATCGCGGTTGCGTCACGGGGCGGCGCAGTTAAGGGAATTAGGACGGGTGGATCGAATGACTCCCATGGAAAAGGCGGGCTGGACGCCGCTGCCGCATTCAGACGAGGATCTGGAGCGGGCAAAAAGCGTGCCCGACACGCCGCAGACGCGCGCCGACACCTACCGGCTGGCGTGGAACGATCCGGACTTCATGACGCGGCGCGAGCTGCGCCCGGTGCGCCTGCAATTGGAACTGCTCAAGCCCGAGATGATTCTGGCCGAGCGCGGCATCCAGTCCACGGTCATTCTGTTCGGCGGCGCCAGGCTGCCCGAGCCGGGCGGCGAGGCTTGGGCGGCGAAGAACGAGACGCAGAAGAAAAACCTCGAGGCCAACAGCAAATACTATGAGGAGGCGCGCAAATTCGCCCGTCTCTGCTCGCAGCAGTCGGCGACCTCCTATTATCGGGAGTTCGTCGTCATCACTGGCGGCGGCCCCGGCGTGATGGAAGCGGGCAATCGCGGCGCCGACGACGTCGGCGCGCCGTCGATCGGCTTGAACATCGTGCTGCCGCATGAGCAGGCGCCCAACGTCTATGTGACGCCGGAGCTGTGCTTCAACTTTCACTATTTCGCGATCCGCAAAATGCACTTCGTCATGCGCGCCAAGGCCGTCGCGGTGTTTCCGGGCGGCTTCGGCACCATGGACGAGTTCTTCGAGACGCTGACCTTGATCCAGACCGGCCGCATGGAGCGTGTGCCGGTGATCCTGTTCGGCAAAGCGTTCTGGCAAAGGGCGATCGATCTCGATTTCCTGGCCGAGCAGGGCACGATTTCGCCCGGCGACCAGGACATCATCGACTTCGTCGACACGGCCGACGAAGCCTGGGACATCATCCGCCGCTTCTACAAGTTAGGGGAATAGACCTGGGGAACTGAGGAAGAAGCTTCTTCAGCCCTCTCACCAACTCCCCAGTTCTTCAGTTCCTCAGTTCCCTATCCCTTCTCCACAATCGCCGTGAGAAACCCCGCAAGATCGTCGGTAACGAAATCGACGTCGTCTTCATTCGTCGGATCGCGCTCCCAGATCTCGGAGAAGGTCGGTTCGAAATTGCGCGGCACCACCAGCACCGTCGTCATGCCGAGCGATTTCGGCACCGAAAGATTGCGCGCCAGATCCTCGAACATCACCGCGTTGTGGCCGGTGACCGAGTGCAGCGCGGCGAACCGTTCATAGGTCTGGCGCGCCGGCTTGGGGTTGAGCCCCGCCGCCACGATGTCGAAGATGGCGTCGAAATGCTCGAGTATGCCGAGCTGCCGCGCCGTGCGCTCGGCATGCCTGCGGTCGCCATTGGTGAAGATGAACTTGCGGCCGGGAAGCTGGCGGATGGCAGCGCCGAGCAGCGGATCGGGCACCAGCCAGGAATAATCGATGTCGTGCACCTTCTCGAGAAAATCGTCGGGATCGATGCCGTGGCGCGTCATCAACCCGTTCAGCGTCGTGCCGTATTCCAGGTAGAGTTCCTTCTGCAGCTTGCGCGCATCCTCGCGCGACAAAGTCAGCAGCTCGCCGACATAAGCGGTCATCTTCACGTCGATCTGCGCGAACAGATTCGAATGATGCGGGTAGAGCGTGTTGTCGAGATCGAAGACCCAGTCCGTGACATGGGCGAAGCGGGCGGGATCGGGTGTCGTTGTCATGATTTTCTTATGGCATGCCGACAACGAGTTTATCCACAACTTCTGCGGGTCACGAAGTGTGAAAATGGCGTCTCAGATCAAATTTTAGACGTCTCGGAAAGGTCGCCTTTAGCGCTTGCTGGCACAGAAGCAGTCCGTTGGGAGCAAGCGATGAGTGGCATAATTTTGAAGTCCGCGGCCGTGGCGTTTGCTTCGGTCGCCGTCTCGCTTTTATTGACGCTCATTGTGATTCCGGCAATGGGCTTTCCCATCAGCCGCATCGTCTGGCTGACATCGACCCTTTGCCCGCTGATGCTTGCCTGGGTCGCCAGCGCCGGCACTTTCTGGCAAAGCGACCGGCTGAAGAATGCACATCGCGATCTGGCCCGCGCTCACGCCCAGCTTGCCGCCGCCCACAGGCGTCTGTCCGAGAAGGCGAGCCGTGACGACATGACGGGCATGCTCAACCGCGAGACCTTCTTCGCCTCGCTTGACGGCTCGCGCCGAAAGGCCGACCGCGGCGCGCTGCTCATCATCGACGCGGACCACTTCAAGACGGTCAACGACAATTTCGGCCACCTGACCGGCGACGACGCCTTGCTCTTGATCGCGCGCGCCATCGAGCGCGGCGTGCGCGCTGGCGACGTGCTCGGTCGCATCGGCGGCGAGGAGTTCGCGGCCTTCCTGATCGGCGCCACCGAGCCGGAAGCGAGACGTGTCGCCGAGCGCATCCGCCGCGAAGTCGAGCTGATCCGGTTTCGACCCGTCGATGAGCGCCTGGTGCCGCTCACCGTTTCGATCGGCGGCATCACCTGTGGCGAGAGCGCCACCGTGTCGGAGCTGATGCGCGCGGCCGACCGCCGGCTCTACGAAGCCAAGCATCGCGGCCGCAACCTCTCGATCCTCGATCGCGATATCTCGGAAGCAGCTTGACCAAGGCAACATATCGCCATGGCCAGCGCGCGTTAGCAAAGTCCTAACCATGTCCATATTCAACCGGGCTAAACTTACCCGTGTAATGGGGTTTTCATCTAGGTTTGGCATGGAATTGGCCTGCCCGGCGGTGCGTGTGCCGTTCAGGGAATCGCATGCGTGGATCGAAGCCCCATCGAAAGACGTGTCATGAGCCATATCATAAAGAAAATGTCGCGCCGCGCGCTCGTGCAGGCGCTTATCGCACTGCCTATGCTGTCGCTCTTCCGCGGCCAGCCGGCCGCTGTCGGCCCCAATGAGATCGTCGAGGTCAATGGCTGGATACTGAGGCGGAGTGACCTCGCATGATCTTCGATAGTTACGAAGCCTATAAGCAGGCCGGCTTCAAGCCGAAGGCCTGCATTCTCGGTTCCGGCCCGGCCGGCACCACGATCGCCAGAAAGCTCGGCGCCGCCGGCATTCCGGTGGTCGTGCTCGAGGCCGGCTCGCGCGAATTCAGCGACGAGTCCCAGGATTTCTACCGCGGCAAGACGGTCGGCGATTACTATTTCGATCTCGACGTAGCCCGGCTGCGCTTCATGGGCGGCTCGTCGAACCACTGGGCCGGCTGGTGCCGCGTGCTCGACAAGCAGGACTTCGAGCCCAAGGCCTGGGCGCCCGACACCGGCTGGCCGATCAGCCGCGCCGACATCGAGCCCTATCTCGGCGAAGTGCACGACATATTGGAGCTGCCTGCCTTTCGCCCGGATGTGTCGGTTTCAGACGACATTCGCTGGGTGCAATTGATCAAGAGCCCGGCCGTGCGCTTCGGCGAAAAGTTCGCCGACGAACTCGACCAGAGCAAGAACATCGCCGTCGTGCTCAACACCTACGCCACCGAACTCGTCGGCGACGGCAAACGCGTCACCGGCGCAAAGCTGTGGTCCACCGGGGACGCCGGCACATTCACGGCGGATTATTTTATCACCTGCACCGGCGGGCTGGAGAATTCGCGGCTGCTTTTGTGGTCGAACCAGCGTTGCAATGGCGGTGTCGTGCCGAATGCGGCAGCGCTTGGCCGCTACTGGATGGAGCATCCGACCTTCGAGGGCGGCAATGCCGTTCTGGCCAATTACAACGAGTTCGAGGTCGATGCCTCCAGCGAGGCGTTCTTCTCGCCGACGCTGGCGGCGATGGAGCGGCTCGAGATCCTGAATTTTGGCATCCGCCTGATCGAGACGCCTTATCCGAACGTCAAGCGGCTGATCGCCGACCTCGCCTGCACGGCGCCCGACATGGCGGAATGGATGTCCTCGAAGCTCGACCAGAACCTGCGCTGCGCGGCCCAGCTTTACGTCGCCTGGGAACAGGCGCCGCTCGCCTCCAACCAGGTCGAATTGTCGAAGACCGATGTCGACCATGCCGGCGTGCCGCGCATCGAACTGCATTGGAAGAAGTCGCCGCTCGAGCACCGCACCTTGCTTGAAGGGCTGCGGCTGTTCGGAATCACCTTGGCGCAGAAGAATCTCGGCCGCGTGCGCATCGCCGACTGGATCAGCAATGGCGACGATTACCCGACCGATGAGGAGACCGCCGGTTACCATCATATGGGTGGCACCCGTATGGGCACCGATGTTTTGAAGAGCGTCGTGGACGCCAATTGCAAGGTGCACGGCATGGACAATCTCTATGTCGGCGGCTCGTCGGTGTTCTGCACGTCAGGCCAGTGCAATCCGACGACGACCATCACCGCGCTCGCCTGCCGCTTGGGCGATCATCTAAGCAAGGTGATCGCCGTTTGACGCCGGCATTTGGCCTCGCGCCGGTTACTGCGGCCTGGCCTGCAGAAGTCCGGCGTCAACGCTATCCGGCAAACGTGGGTGACTTGGTCCCGGTATTGATGCCGTGGTCATGGCATCGCGCGGCAGGAGGACAACCATCTTCGCTTTGTTGTCCGGCCAGAGAGGCTTTCCGGCCAGCAGGAACACGGTGGCGAGGCAGCATGCTGCCAGGATGGCGGCACATAGGTTTGCAATGATCTTGCCAAGCTGCACGCGCGTCTCCCGGAAAACATCCGAACACCCGCCAATGTTCGATGTGGCGGGTGTTCGGTTAACCGACGAATGAAGGGACTCATATTCGCCTGTCTGATGCCAAATGGAATAACAGGCCATATGTTTCAGCCTAGGGACCAATGCGCTGCGACCTCCGACTTCGGTCGCAATTGCGGGATCGCGGACGAACGGGACATTCCTGCCGGCGCGCCGGTCGAGCCCAATCAACTTCAACCGGCCACGCTTGGCTTGCCTCGTCAAAAGCAAGGGCCGAGCCGGCCGCTATTGGCAAGCCGGGCTCAGAAGCCGAAGATGGCGATACGCAGCAGCACGGCCGTCGCCGCCAGGCAAACCAGCAGGATGCCAAGGCCGATCGGCGAGCCCCAGCCATACCATTCCATCGCCAGCTTGGCGTAGCTGTATTCTTCGGCCGGGGTCAGCGGGGCGCGGGTCTGGGTATCGAACATTTTTGTAGTCTCCGTGTTGGCGGCGGCAGTTGGGTCTTGCCAAGAAGGGCAGGGCGGCCGCATATTATTGATGTCGTCTTAATGTTAGACAAAATGATAGTTAGATGATCGAAGTAAAATCGTCAAGCGTGAATCGTGCCGAAATGGATGCGGCCATCGGGGCCGCCATCATGCGCTGGCAGGATGCGACGCAGTCCTATGACGAGGCGGTCGGGGCCAAGCTCGGCCTGGGCATGGCCGAGCGGCTCTGCCTCGGCCTTTTGCAGACCGGCCCGCAATCGGCTGGTGCAATCGCGATCGCCACCGGCTTGACGCCGGCGGCGGTGACGTCGCTGATCGACAGGCTTGAGGCACGCGGCATGCTGACCCGCACCCGCAGCCTGGAAGACAGGCGCAAGGTGGTCATCGAGCAGACCGAAACCACCAGGAAATTCGCCGATCGCTACTACGGCCCGATCGCCCGCGAAGGGCAAAAACTGCTCGCCGGTTTCAGCGATGCCGAGCTGGCCACGGTGTTGCGTTTCGTGACCGCCGCCCTTGCGCTGCAGAACGAACAGCTGGCGCGGCTCAAGGCTGAACCGGAGGAGGCTGGCTGACGGCCTGCCTGGAAAAGCTGAAAGCGGTTCAGCAATCTGTCTGGCCGCTGAACCACTCCCGAAGGCCGATTGGGCGATAACCGACCTTATACGGTGGCCGGATCGAGCGCCGGCTGGCCCTTGAACCGGCTAACGATGCCGGCGAGGTCGGCGTTGCCGAAGGCGTCGCGCAGCACGTCGAAGGACGGCAGCACGAAATAGGCGCGCTGGAACTTGTCGATCTCATAGCCGGTGCGCATCACCGTCTCGAGCTTGAACGGCACATGGTGCGCGTCCTTGCTGTCGACCGCGAACTGCAGTTCGGTGAAAGACGACATCAGCCCGGCGCCGAACGCCTTCAGCGGCTGGCCGGGTTCCTGGATCAGGCCATACTCGGCGCTATACCAGTAGAGCCGGGTGATCATCTCGTCGCCGCCGAGCGCAATCACGTCCTCGGCCTTCCGGCCATACATCTGCATGAAATCGGCAAACACCGGCTGGGTCAGGATCGGCACATGGCCGAAGAAGTCGTGGAACATGTCCGGCTCGACGATGTAGTCGAGCTCTCCGCGCGTCCGCAGCCAGTTGGTGACCGGGAAGCGGCGGTTGGCGAGATGATCGAAAAACGGGCCGGCCGGGATCAGGCCAGGCACGGCGACAATCTCCCAGCCGGTCAGCCTGGTGAGCTTCTCGCTCACTTCGTCGAAGTCCGGGATCCGGTCGAGCAGGCCGAGCGAGGCGACGCCGTCGAGGTAGGAGCGGTGCGCCAGCTTCTGCGTCAGCCTGGTTTGGCGGTCGCAGAGCGTGCGCCACACCGCCTGCTCCTCGGATGAGTAATTGTATCCTTGAGCCACCGTGAAAT
Source organism: Mesorhizobium sp. RCC_202 (assembly GCF_041355295.1). Taxonomy (NCBI): domain Bacteria; kingdom Pseudomonadati; phylum Pseudomonadota; class Alphaproteobacteria; order Hyphomicrobiales; family Phyllobacteriaceae; genus Mesorhizobium; species Mesorhizobium sp. RCC_202. Next base: position 817,669 of record NZ_JBFUPO010000001.1, on the reverse strand, counting down.
CGCTGCGGCAGACCGAATAGTCGCCGCGCAGCCCTTGCGCCGCGCAGTCGCGGGCATAGTCGGCAACGCTCATCGTCATCATTTCCTCCTCGAGATCGTGATCCTCGGATCGTGAAGAGAAACTTAGCGGCTCCTGGCGAGGCAAATCAGCCTTGTTTCTGGCCTGCAAGCCGATTCTGAGGTAAAGACACTCACTCTAACAGTGGATCGAGAAAATATGCCTCAATTCGATGAATTCGAGATCAAGATGCTCGACATCCTGCAGCGCGATGGGCGCAAGCCCGTGTCGGAGCTGGCGCAGGAGATCGGCCTGTCGACCACGCCATGCGCCCGCCGCTTCGACGCGCTTCAGGAAACCGGCATCATCCAGGGCTTTGCCGCCGTGCTCAGTCGCCGCGCCGTCGGCCTCACCGTCGAGGTCTTCGTCCAGGTCCGGCTGGTGAGCCATAGCGACGGCTCGCCGGAAAGCTTCATTGCCGCCGTGCAACGCATGGACGAGGTCTCGTCCTGCTGGACGATGACCGGCGACCATGATTTCCTGCTGCATGTCCTGGTGCCGTCGGTGGACGATTTGAACGCCTTCGTCATGCACCGGCTGATGCGGCTGCCCGGCGTGCGCGACGTCCACACCCAGCTCGTCCTGCAGAATATCAAGGGGCCGGGCCACGTGCCGCTGGCGCATTTGAAGCGGTAAGGGTACTCCGGGGCTCGGATCGGAAATCTCCGGGAAAGCTGCTTGGAAACTGCGCAATCGCGCCAAGGCGGCCTCGTCATCGGCAACTATCACCGGTGGACCAGTCTGGAGGTCCACCATGAACATCGTGCTGATCAACCCGCCGCACACCGCCATCGGCAGCCGCGTGCCGGACGACCATCTGCCGCCGCTCGGCCTGCTGGCGATCGGCGGTCCGCTGATCGATTCCGGCCATGCGGTGCGGCTGGTCGATGCCGAATTCGGGCCGATGCCGCTCTCCTCGCTTGTCGACGACGCCCTGAGCGGCGATCCGGACTTCGTCCTCATCGGCCATTCCGGTTCGACCTCGGCGCATCCTACGGCGCTCAGCATCGCCGGGATGATCAAGGCACGCGCGCCAGGGGTCATCGTCATCTATGGCGGCGTCTTCCCGACCTATCATTGGCGCGACATCCTCACCGAGACGAACGTCTTCGACTTCATCGTGCGCGGCGAGGGCGAGGCGACGTTGACGGCGCTGGTCGAGGCCATCGAAATGCGCCAGCCGCTGGCGAGCGTCGCCGGCATCGCCTATCGCGACGACCTCGGGCGTCCGGCCGCGACGCAGCCGGCGATGACCATTGGCGACCTCGACGCCTACCGCGTCGGCTGGGAGCTGATCGACCATCGCCGCTACTCTTATTGGGGCGGCAAGCGGGCGGTCGTCATGCAGTTTTCGCGCGGCTGCCCGCATCTGTGCAACTATTGCGGCCAGCGCGGTTTCTGGACCCGTTGGCGCCATCGCGACCCGGTCAAGTTCGCCAGGGAGATAGCCTGGCTGCATCGTCAGCACGGCGTCGAGCTGATCAACCTTGCCGACGAGAACCCGACATCCTCGAAGAAGGCGTGGCGGGCGTTTCTCGATGCCATGATCGCCGAGAACGTGCCGGTGCTGATCGTCGGCTCGACCCGCGCCGACGACATCGTGCGCGATGCCGATATCCTCGATCTCTATCGCAAGGCAGGCGTCATCCGCTGGCTGCTCGGCATGGAGAACACCGACGAGGAAACGCTGTCCTTGATCCGCAAGGGCGGCAGTACGAAATCCGACCGCGAGGCGATCCGGCTGCTCAGGCAGCACGGCATCCTGTCGATGGCGACCTGGGTTGCCGGCTTCGAGGACGAGACGCTCAGCGATCTCTGGCGCGGCTTTCGCCAGCTTCTCGCTTATGACCCCGATCAGATCCAGGCGCTCTATGTCACGCCGCATCGCTGGACGCCGTTCTTCCGCATCGCCCGCGACCGCAAGGTGATCCAGAAGGATGTGCGTCTTTGGGACTACAAGCATCAGGTGATGCATATGACGAGGCTGAAGCCGTGGATGCTGTTCTTCGCGGTCAAGCTCATCGAAGTCGCCGTGCAATCCAGGCCGAAGGCGCTGGCGCGCATCCTGTTTCACCCCGATCCCGTGCAGCGCCATTCGATGCGCTGGTACACCAAGATGGGCCGCCGCGTCTGGTTCCGCGAGGTCTGGGGTTTTCTGGTCACCGACCGCCGCGTGACGGGCGGCCCGACATTAGCCGAATTCTGGGGCGCGCCGCAGGATACCGAGGAGGAATCGATGATCGTTCGGCGCCAGCCGCGCAAACCGACCGCGCCTGTTATCGAAGGTCAGGGCCTAGCGAAAGAAAGAAGATTAGCCGGCTAACTATGCCTCTACTGTTACGGAACGATCAGCGTGCCGGCGCCGTGCTCGGTGAACAGCTCGAGCAGCACCGAGTGTGGCGTTTTGCCGTTGAGGATGACGACGCCTTCGACACCGCGTTCGATCGCCTCGATGCAGGTCTCGACCTTGGGGATCATGCCGCCCGACACGGTGCCATCCTTGATTAGCGCCTTGGCTTCGGCCACCGTCAGCTCGTCGATCAGCTTCTTGTTCTTGTCGAGCACGCCGGGCACGTCGGTGAGGAAGAGCAGGCGCGTCGCCTGGCAGGCGCCGGCAATGGCGCCGGCGAAGGTGTCGGCGTTGATGTTGTAGGTGTGGCCGTCGCGGCCGGGCGCCACCGGCGCCAGCACCGGAATCATCTCCGAGCGTGCCAGCAGGTCGAGCAGCGTGCGGTCGACTTCGACCGGCTCGCCGACAAAGCCGAGATCGAGCACCCGCTCGATGTTGGAATCCGGGTCGATCATCGTCTTGCGCGCCTTTTCGGCAAACACCATGTTGCCGTCCTTGCCGCACAGCCCGATCGCCCATTCGCCCTCGGCGTTGATCAGCGCCACGATCTCCTTGTTGATCGAGCCGGCCAGCACCATCTCGACGATCTCGACCGTCTTCTGGTCGGTGACGCGCAGGCCGCCCTCGAACTTGGATTCGATGCCCATCTTGGAGAGCATCGCGCCGATCTGCGGCCCGCCGCCATGCACGACGATCGGGTTGACGCCGGACTGCTTCAAAAGCGCGATGTCGCGGGCGAAGGCCTTGCCGAGCTCGATGTCGCCCATGGCATGGCCGCCATATTTCACCACCACCGTCTTGTGCTCGTAGCGCTGCATGTAGGGCAGCGCCCTGGAAAGCAGCGCGGCCTGCATTTCGGCGGTGGCGGCAATGTCCGTCATCGGTCTGGTTTCCTGACTGGCAAGGGTGGCGGCCTCTTAGCGGGAATTGCCGCAGGCCGCAAACGGCTTTGCGGTCACAATGATGAAATCTGGCCGACTGTTCTAGGCCGGCACCTTGAGTGGCGCCCGGCGCGTCAGCCATCCGGAAATCTTCTCCATTTGCGCGGCGAGCGAAAGCAGCGTTTCCTCGTCGCCGGGCCGGCCCGCGGCCTGGATGCCGAGCGGCAGGCCGGCAGCGGTGACATGCACCGGCAGGGCGATCGAAGGCTGGCCGCTGACATTCTGGATCGCCGGCCAGTGCGTGAACCAAAGACTCTTGTCCATCAGCTGGCCAAACAGCGCCTTGACCTTGAGCAGGCTGGTGAGACGCAATTTGTCGAGCAGATTCTCGATGAGCTCGTCCGCGCCCTGCGGGTCCATCGAGCCGCAGGCCAGCGGCGGATGCGCGATGATCGGCATCAGCACCGCGTCGTAGCGCGCGGTCTCCGCTATCAGTTGGCGTGCTGTAGCGTGAAGCCGCTGCAGCCCGTCATAGACTTCGCCGGCCGAGAGCATCTCGCCGAGACGGCTGAGCACGCGCGTCGCGCGCTCGACCTCGCCGGTCACCGGCCGCCCCAGGCGCTCCGCCTCGCCGCGCATCGTGCCGGCAACGGCCGAGCCGACCGTCTTGCAGAAGTCGGCGAAGAAGTCGCGGCCGATAAAGGGGAGGTCGATCTCTTCGACGGTGTGGCCGCCCTCGCGCGCCAGCGCCACCGCCGTGTCGAGCGCGGCAATCGTCTCCGCGGAGATCGGCAGGCCGAGCGGCGATTTGCGGTAGACGGCAAGGCTGAGCTTGCCGGGGTCACGCGCCGCGGCTGCCGCGAACGTGCCCTGCGGCAGGCGCGCCGCATAAGGCGACAGCGGGTCGGCGCCGTGGGTGAGATCGAGCAGCAGCGCCGTGTCGCGCACCGAGCGGCTGACGGCATGGTCGACGACCATGCCATACCAGCTCTCGCTGATCAGCGGCGTCAGCGGCACCCGGCCACGCGAGGTCTTTAAGCCCACCAGCCCGCTGCAGGCCGAAGGCACGCGGATCGAGCCCCCACCGTCGGAGGCATGGGCGACAGGCACCACGCCCGCCGCGACCAGCGCCGCCGAGCCGCCGGACGAGCCGCCGGTCGTGTGGCCGGTGTTCCACGGGCTGCGCGTGATGCCGAAACGGGCAGACTCCGTCATCAGCCGCAACCCGTGCTCGGGGGTCGTGCTGGTGGCGATCGGGATAAGGCCGGCGGCAAGGTAGCGTTCGACCATCACCGAGTTGAAATCGGCCGTGAACGGCGCGACGCGGCTGCCGCCATGGATCGGTACGCCCTTGATGCCGATGCCGAGATCCTTCAGCGCGAACGGCACGCCAGCCAGCGGCAGCTGACGGTCGATTGTCCTGGCCCGGCCTCGCGCGGCTTCATAAAGCGGTGTGGCTATGGCGTTGATGTCGGGCCTTGTCGCCTCGGCGCGCGCGATCGCCGCGTCGACCAGCTCCTCGGGTGAAATTTCGTTTCGATGCACGAGATCGGCGAGGCCGGTCGCATCCTGTTCCCAAAGCACGCGCTCGACCGACATCGCCATTCCCTCGTTTTGAAAAAGGCTAGAGCAATTCGAGGAAAAGTGTGAGCGGTTTTCCACCCGGAATTGCGCAAGAAAAGAGTTGGATCGCTTCGCCGTTTCGGTGAAACGCCCCACGGCGGCAGGTTGGGCGACGCGCCAATAAAGACCGCCCAAACCGCTTCGCAGCTCGATGACGACCTTTCGTGGACAACATCCGCTGACCCGTTGCAAATAAATCATAATCTTCTAATTTGCCTCCATGGCGCCGCAGGACATCAGCAAGCTGATCGTCCGGACTTCGATGAAGGACCGGGCTGCGTTCGATCTGCTCTATAAGCAGACCAGCTCGAAACTTTTTGGCGTCTGCCTTCGTGTATTGAAGGATCGGGGAGATGCGGAAGAAGCGCTGCAGGAGGTCTTCGTCAAAGTCTGGACGAAGGCGGATCGTTTCGCGGTTTCCGATCTGAGCCCGATTTCCTGGCTGGTGGCCATTGCTCGCAACCATGCGATTGATCGCATTCGGGTGCGGCGCAGTCCTTCTGCCAACATCGATGCAGCCCTCGACGTCGCCGATCCGACGCCGGGACCCGAGGCCATGGCTGTGGCGGGCGGCGAAACCGAACGCATCTACCATTGCCTCGACGAATTGGAAAAAGACCGGGCGGCGGCCGTCCGGGGCGCCTATCTGAACGGCGAAAGCTATGCCGAGCTGGCGGAACGTCACAACGTACCGCTGAACACGATGCGGACTTGGCTGCGGCGAAGCCTGCTGAAACTTAGAGAATGTCTGGAAAGATGACGCTGGCAGAGGACAACGGACCGGAACGTGGAGGCGACGACCTGCTCGCCGCCGAATACGTTCTCGGCGTTCTGGCAGCCGACGAGCGCCAGATCGCTTCCCGCCGCATCGATACCGAAACGGCGTTCGCCGGTCTGGTCGATGGCTGGGAGGTCCACTTCGCGCCGATGGCGTCCGCCTATGCCGCGGTCGAGCCGCCGGCCTCCGTCAAGGTGGCGATCGACCGCCGGCTGTTTGCATCTTCTGCCGCCACATCCGCCGCGCCGAGCGCCGGCATGTGGTCGAGCCTGGCCTTCTGGCGTGGTCTTGCCGCCGCCGCGATCGCCGCTTTGGCCGTCTATGTCGCTTTGCCTTATGTGAACCCGCCGGCGCCGCAGGCCGAGACCAGGCTGGTCGCATCGCTCGCCGCCGACAACAGCAATGTCAAATACCTCGCAGTCTATGACGCGGCCCGTCACGAGGTCGGCCTGTCGCTGGTCTCCGGCGACCGTGGCGCCGGCAAGGATTTCGAGCTCTGGATGATCGAAGGCAAGAATGCGCCTGTATCGATGGGCGTCATCCCCGCCGGCCAGACCGCGCGCGTCGCTGTCACGCCCGCCGTCCAGCAAAAGCTCGCGCAAGGCGCGGTGCTCGCCGTCAGCCTCGAGCCGACGGGTGGTTCGCCGACCGGCCAGCCGACCGGCCCTGTCGTCGCCGCGGGCGACCTCAAGGGCATCTGATCATTACGGCATTTCCAAAGATTAGATGAAGCTTATCTGGGCACGTCGCCCATGTTCGAGGCTCTGCTGGTGCCTAACCAGATAGAGACAGAAGTCTCGCCTGAAAGAGCGAAATCTTTTGGGAGTAGCGAAACTTAGTTTTTCGAGCACCGTATCTCCTAGCGTTCCCAAACAGGGGAAAAACAACCCGAGGAGACTTATACTATGCGTAAACTCGCCACCCTTTTGCTCGCCTCTACGATCGGCCTTTCGGCGCTTGGCGCCATTGCCTATGCCAATCCGATGGTCGGCGGCGCGCCGATGTATGCCAAGAAGAACATCATCGAGAACGCCGTCAATTCCAAGGACCACACGACGCTGGTCGCTGCCGTCAAGGCCGCCGGCCTGGTCGACACGCTTGAGGGCAAGGGCCCCTTCACCGTTTTCGCGCCGACCAATGAGGCCTTCGCCGCTCTCCCGCCCGGCACGGTCGATACGCTGCTCAAGCCCGAGAACAAGGACAAGCTGGTCAAGATCCTGACCTGCCATGTCGTCGCCGCCAAGGCGATGGCCGCCGACGTCGCCAAGATGGCCAAGGCCGATGGCGGCGCGCACGAGGTCAAGACGGCCGGCGGCTGCGAGCTGACGCTGAAGTCGGAGAAGGGCAAGGTCACCGTGACCGACGAGAACGGCAATGTCGCGCATGTCACCATCGCCGACGTCCGCCAGTCGAACGGCGTCATCCACGTCATCGACAAGGTTCTCTTGCCGAAGATGTAACAAAGCGGGCCCGGCCGGCGAAGAATAGGTCGAACCGCGCCGGCCGCAAAGATCCGCGTAATCCGGCAAGAGTGTGCTCCGCGTTGTCCTGGAAAGGCGATGCGGAGCATCATTGTGAGCAGTTCCGGGAAAAGTGTGCAGCGGTTTCCGTTCGGAATTGCGTCAAGACAAAGAGACAGAGCGTCACCGGCTTTTGATTTTCAGGTGGCGCCGCGATCTGGCACAAAAGTGCAGGAGGAATGGCCATGAACCGTCGTGATATTCTCTGGAGCGGAGCTGCCGCTGCCGCTCTGATTGTCGGCTCCGGGGCGCTTCTGCGCACTGGTGGGCCGAACCCGGCTTTGGCCGCCGAGACCTTCGAGGTCACCAAGACCGACGCTGAATGGCACGCCATCCTTTCCGACGCCGCCTTCGATGTGTTGCGCAAGGAAGGCACCGAATATCCGGGCACCAGCCCTTTGCTCAACGAGCACCGCAAAGGCGTGTTCGCCTGCGCCGGCTGCGACCTGCCGGTCTATGCATCCGAGACCAAGTTCGATTCCGGCACCGGCTGGCCGAGCTTCTACCAGGAGATCGCCAATTCCATCGGCAAGACCGTGGACCGCTCGCTCGGCATGACGCGCACCGAAGTCCATTGCCGCCGCTGCGGCGGCCATCTCGGTCATGTCTTCGATGACGGCCCGCCGCCGACCGGCCTGCGCCACTGCATCAATGGCGTGGCGCTGAGCTTCAAGCCGGCCACCGCCTGAGCTGGGTCGATATCCAGGTGATGCCGGCCTGCAAATGCCGGCTTCCTGCGCTTCGGTGCTCACGTACTTAAGTACGCTCGGCCCCGGTTCTCGGAACCCGCCATTTTCGGCTCGGCCTGACCTGAATCTCAACCCACCTGGAGCCGCGTTCGGTCTCCGAAAAAGAATGACCCCGGAAATCGTCACCGATTTCCGGGGTCACGCGTGAGGATGCCAGGCGGGGGTTCCGGCTCCTCAATGGCCTCCGCCGCCGCCCTGCTGGGCCGGCTTGTTGATGAACAGCACGAAGAAACCGAGCGAGGCGAACAGCACCGTCAGCATCATGAACACGTCCATGAACGACAGCAGCGCCGCCTGTTGCTGAACCATGCCCGACAGTTTCGAGATCGCGGCAGTCGTGGCATCGAGCCCTGCGGTCTGCTCGAAATTCAACGTCATGTTCTGCAGCTTGGTCTGCGCGGCGGCGCTTCCCCACTGCACATGCTCGGCCAGCCGGGCGTAGTGGAAGGCGTTGCGGTCGATCAGCACCGTGTTGATCAGCGCAAGGCCGACGGCGCCGCCGAGGTTGCGGGTCAGGTTGAACAGGCCCGATGCGTTCTTCAGCCGGTCCGGGGGCAGTGTGCCGAGCGCAATGTTGTTGATCGGCACCATGCACAGCATCATCGAACAGCCGCGCAGGATCTGCGGGATGAGCAGCTCATAGAAATCCCAGTCGGCGGTCAGATGCGTCATCCACCAGGTACCGGTGGCAAAGCCGAGGAAGCCGATCATCATCATCAGCCGCAAATCCATCTTGCTGGATAGGAAGCCGGAGATCGGCGCGGTGACGAACATCGCCAGGCCGCTGACGAACAGCGCTTCGCCGATCATCATCGAATCGTAGCCACGGATGCGTCCCAGGAACACCGGATAGAGATAGGTGAGGCCGTAGAGGCCGATGCCGATGACGAAGGAGAACAGCGAGCCGAAGGCGAAGTTGACGTTGGTGAAGGCCTTGAGATCGACGATCGGTTCCTCGGCGGTAAACACGCGCCAGAAGAACACGACAGCGCCGATGGTCATGATGACAGCGCAGGCGAACACCGCCGGCTCCTGCAGCCAGTCGTGGTTCGGGCCTTCCTCCAGCACATATTCCATGCAGCCCAGGAAGGCGGCCATGCCGATCAGGCCCCACCAGTCGAATTTGTTGAACAGCTTGAGGTTCGGCTTGTCGAAATCGATCAGCGACCAGGCCGCGGTCGCCACCAGTATGCCCGGCACGACATTGACCAGGAACAGCCAATGCCATGAGAAAGCGTGGCTGATATAGCCGCCGACGGTCGGGCCTATGGTCGGCGCCAGCGTCGCCACCAGGCCGATCATCGGCGAGACGATGGCGCGCTTGGAAGGCGGGAAGATGGTGAAAGCGGCCGCGAACACGCTGGGGATCATGCCGCCGCCGATGAAACCCTGGATGGCGCGGTAGACGATCATCTGGTCGATGTTGGTGGCGGTGGCGGCAAGCGCGCTGGCCGCGGTGAAGCCGGCGGCGGCGATGGTGAACAGCACCCGGGTCGACAGCATCCGGCTGAGGAAGCCCGACAGCGGGATCATCACAACTTCGGCAATCAGATAGGCGGTCTGCACCCACGGAATTTCATCCGAGCTGGCGCTGAGACCGGCCTGGATCTCGGCCAGCGAAGCCGAGACGATCTGGATGTCGAGGATCGCCATGAACATGCCGAACACCATCGCCAGGAAGGCGATGACACGTCTGGTCGAGATGGTGTCAGGGACTGCCGGCCTTGCCGCCGGCGCGCCTGCTGTCAGGGTTGCGGTTGCCATATCATGGCCTCCCTAGAGCAATTCCGGGAACAAGGGTTTCCGTCCGGAATTGCATCGAAACAAATACTGGCGGGCTGGACGGTTCGGTGCTCAACAGGCCACCGAACCGTCCCCCCAAAAGTGCTTAGTTGGTCGTGCTGGCGGGCGCCGTGCGGCTGTCGACGGCGACGACGACGCTCAGGCCGGCGCGCAACTTGCCGGTCTTCAGGACATCGGCCGGCACGTCGATGCGCACGGGCACGCGCTGCACCACCTTGGTGAAGTTGCCGGTGGCGTTTTCCGGAGGCAGCAGCGAGAACACCGCGCCCGAGGCCGGCGCCAGCGACGAGACGGTGCCTTCGAAGGTCTGGCCGTCGATGGCATCGACGGTGATGCGCACCTTTTCGCCAGGCACCATCCGGCCAAGCTGCGTTTCCTTGAAGTTGCCGACGATGTAGAGCTTGTCCATCGGCACGACGACGGCGAGCTTCTGTCCAGGGCTGACGAGGTCGCCCTGCTCGACCGAGCGGTTGCCGACGACGCCGTCATAAGGCGCCTTGAGCACGGTGAAGGCGAGGTCGCGCGCGGCCTTGTCGCGGGTCAGCTGCAGCGAAGCCAGCGTCGAGGCCGATTCCGCGCGCTGGGCTTGCAGCACACCGATATTGGCCTGGGCCGCGGCGATCTGCGCATCCGCGCCGACAAGCGCGGCGTTTGCCTGATCGAGCGCCGTCTGGGCGTCATCGAGCTGCGCCTGCGTACCGACATGGGTCTTGAGCAACTGCGTCGCGCGCACCTGGGCGCGGCCTGCATTGTCGGCGGCGGCCTGGTCGGCAACCTTCGAGGCCTGGGCCTGTTGCAGGGAGGCCTGGGCGGCCTTGGTCTGTGCGTCGATGCGGTCGAGCGTCTTGGCGAGCGTCGCGATCTGCGCCTCGGCCTGGGCAACGGCGATCTTGTAGTCGCCATTGTCGATGACGAACAGCGGATCGCCGGCCTTTACCTGCTGGTTCTCGCTCACCAGGACCTTGTCGATATAGCCGGAAATCTTCGGCGACACGAAGGACATGTCGGCCTGGACATAAGCGTCGTCGGTTGAGATCATGAAGCGGCCGTCGGTCCAGTAGTCATAACCATACCAGGCGCCGGCGCCGAGCAGGGCCACGCCGATGATCGGCAACAGGAACGAACGCACCGAGCGCTTCTTCTTGGCCGGTGCTTCGGCTGCGGGAGGAGCAACCGGGGTGACGGGCTGGGTGGGGGCTTCCGGAGCTTCGGTCGACGGTTGGACCTTGGCGTTGGGAAAGGGGCGGACTTCGGCGGTGGCGGGCGCGTTCGAGGACATGATGATCTCTCTGGATTGTCAGTCAGACTGAACCGTTCGGTTCGAATTCGCCGTTGACATAGCGCGGGAAGAGGCCCATATCAAGAGGAAATCGAACCGAGCGGTTCGAAATATTTTGCGAGGTGTGACTTTAATGGTCGAAACGACAGCGGACAGCGATCTGCTCGACCTGCGCAAGGGCCGACCGGCCGCCGGGCAGGATCCTGTTAAGCGGGCCCAGATCATCGAGGGCGCGCGCCGCGTCTTCATAGACAAAGGCTTCGAGGCCGCGTCCATGAACGACATAACGCGCGAGGCCGGCGTCTCCAAGGGCACCATCTACGTCTATTTCGAGAACAAGGAAGAGCTGTTCGAGGCCCTCATCGAAGAAGAGCGCGGCAGCATCTTCAAGAACATGTATGAGGTGCTCGATCACTTTGACGATCTGCGCAAGACAATGGTGAAATTTGGCGTGGTGCTCTCGACCAAGATCACCTCGGTCAGAGTCATCCAGGCGCAGCGCACCGTGGTCGGTGCCTCCGACAGGATTCCCGAGCTTGGCGCCCGCTTCTATGAGCGTGGTCCCAAACGCGGCCATGACAAGGTGATGTCCTTCCTCGTTGAGGCCGTCGAGCGTGGCCTGCTGAAGATCGACGATGTCGATCTCGCCGCCTATCAGTACACCGAACTCTGCCTCGCCGGCCTGTTCCGGCAGTGCATCTTCTCCTACCGCACCAAGGCCCCAGGCCAGGCGGAGATCGAGCATATCGTGCGTTCAGGTGTCGATGTGTTCCTCAAGGCCTACGGTACAGAGAAGCTGTTCGCCGAGGAGCGTGCGTCCGAGACGGCCTGACCATCGCAAGCGAGCGTCTCTTCGATGGACGGAACTCGCGACAGCCGACATGGAGGCGCCCTGCCCGAACCCGAAGGTTCGTGATGCGTGTTGCCAGTTCCAATCGGCCTGTGGGTCGCTTCGATGCCGGGTAGATTTTTTCCGATCAAATCCGACCGTCAACGACCTCGTCACCGGGTTTTCGGAAGGACCTGTTAACCATCGCTTTCTATGTCTCGGGACACGTGCAACCGGCGAGTCTCGAGTATGACATCCATGCGTTTCCCCCGTGCCAATCTTCCCGGTGCCTCGGCCTACGATAGCGATGACAATCATCATCCGCGGGACGTTGGGCGCCCGGGCGCGGGCGCGCAGCCGCAAGCGGCGCAAATTGTCCCGTTGCGCGCCGTGCCCGTCGCCGAATCGAATGCCGTCCGCGATGAACCGTCCGATTCGACCGACGGTGGATTCAACCGACCGACTTTCCAGAACTATTTCTTTCTGGCGCCGAACGTGCGTTTTACGCGCACGCCCGATTCCGATGCCGTAAAGCGCCCGGCGCCACAGACGGAGGCCGCTCTGCCGCCGAAACCAAATTCCGCGGCGGCGCCTGTCAGGCCCGCGCCGCTGGCTTCGGTCCAGGCGAAGACCAATCCGGCTCGGCCGGTTGCCCCCGCTGTCGTCACTGTTCCCGCAACGGCCGCTGCGCCGCCGCATACCATTGTTCCAGCGCCGAAGCCGCGCCCGACCGGATTGCGCTGGTCCTATCTTTCCGACCACGCGTTTTTCGAGTTCGGCATGCCGTTCCTGGCCGAGCGTCTGGCACGGGCACAGGCAACGCAGCAATCCGCCGGGTCGTCGCCCGCTGTCCCGACTCCGGGGCCGCAACCGAGCCAGTCGCGCATCCCTCTCATGAGCGAGGCGACATCGTTCTACCGCGTCATCGAATGGCGCTCGAACACGACGCTCGCCGGCACGGCTTCAATGTCGGCGCCGGCCGTCGAGCCGGCCGTGCAGCCCGCTACTGCGGACATCGCGCCGACCGCGCCCGCAAGGGGTGCCCGGGCAGCCAAGTCGGCGCCCGCACTGCCACTTGCCGGCAAGATCGCGCCGGTAATCGGTACGGCTGGTTACGAGCTCCCCTCCGAAGACCTTTTGCAGATGCCGCCGGAAGGCCAGGGCTTCTACATGTCGCAGGAGCGGATGGAGCAGAACGCCGACCTGCTCGAAAGCGTGCTGGAGGATTTCGGCGTCAAGGGCGAGATCATCCATGTCCGCCCGGGTCCCGTCGTCACGCTCTATGAATTCGAGCCGGCGCCAGGCGTGAAGTCCAGCCGTGTCATTGGCCTGGCCGACGACATCGCCCGCTCCATGTCGGCCGTCTCGGCGCGCGTCGCCGTGGTGCCGGGCCGCAACGTCATCGGCATCGAACTGCCCAACGAGACGCGCGAGACCGTCTATTTCCGCGAGCTGATCGGGTCGGCCGGCTTCCGCAACACGTCCTGCAAGCTGGCTCTCGGCCTCGGCAAGACGATCGGCGGCGAGCCGGTCATCGCCGAGCTCGCCAAGATGCCGCACCTTCTGGTCGCGGGCACCACCGGCTCGGGCAAGTCGGTCGCCATCAACACCATGATCCTGTCGCTGCTCTACCGGATGAAGCCGGAGGAATGCCGCCTCATCATGGTCGATCCCAAGATGCTCGAGCTCTCGGTCTATGACGGCATCCCGCATCTGCTCACCCCGGTCGTCACCGATTCCAAGAAGGCGGTGACGGCGCTGAAATGGGCGGTGCGTGAAATGGAAGATCGCTATCGCAAGATGGCGCGGCTCGGCGTGCGCAACATCGACGGCTACAACCAGCGCGCCGCAAGCGCCCGCGACAAGGGCGAAACCGTGGCCATGCAGGTGCAGGTCGGCTTCGAGAAGGGCACGGGCGAACCGCTGTTCGAAGAGCGCGAAATCGATCTTACGCCGATGCCCTACATCGTCATCATCGTCGACGAGATGGCCGATCTGATGATGGTGGCCGGCAAGGAAATCGAAGGCGCCATCCAGCGTCTGGCGCAGATGGCGCGCGCCGCCGGCATTCACCTGATCATGGCAACGCAGCGGCCCTCCGTCGATGTCATCACCGGCACCATCAAGGCAAATTTCCCGACCCGCATCTCCTTCCAGGTCACGTCCAAGATCGACAGCCGCACCATCCTTGGTGAACAGGGCGCCGAGCAGCTGCTCGGCCAGGGCGACATGCTGCATATGGTCGGTGGCGGACGCATTGCGCGCGTGCACGGCCCCTTCGTATCCGACCTCGAGGTCGAGCAGGTGGTGGCGCATCTCAAGGCGCAGGGCCGCCCCGAATATCTCGACACCGTCACCGCCGACGAGGAAGAGGATCAGGAAGCCGAAGACACCGGCCCGGTCTTCGACAAGACCGCGATCGCCGAGGACGATGGCGATGCCCTCTACGAGGAAGCCATCAAGGTGGTCAAACGCGACAAGAAGTGCTCGACCTCCTACATCCAGCGTCGGCTTGGCGTCGGCTACAACCGCGCCGCTTCGCTGGTCGAACGCATGGAGAAGGAAGGGCTGGTCGGCACGCCCAACCATGTCGGCAAGCGCGAAATCCTCACCGGGCGTCGCGACCGCGAGCCGGAACGCGACGAGACGGATTGATCCCTGACGGACCGGTCCCATCGCTGGCGTCAGCCGCCGTTTCCCCGCCACCCCACGAGACATGCCGAACGCCAGCTTGACCTGACGGCCCCAAGGCTCAAACATTTAAGGCGGGCTTCGACGGATCACTGGGCCGCAGGGGGGCTCGGCGTGGCAGGCAGGTTGAGGATGGTCGATACAAAGCTGCAGGACCGGATTCGGCGCATCGTGGCGGACTTCAATGCCGGTCGCCACGACCAGGCGCGCCTGCTTTGCGAAGAGGGCCTTCGCCAGACGCCGGATGAACCGGCTCTCAACCATCTTCTGGCGGCCGTCCTGTTTGCAAAGGGAGAGGTGGCGAAAGCCCGCGCCCATATTCGTGCAAGTCTGTCGATCAGGGCCGACAACGCATCCGCTCATTTGCTCGCGGGACGGATAGCGCGGGCGGCAGGGGACTTTGAGCCGGCGCTTTACCATTTCGGGCGCGCAGCGGAATTGGCGCCCGGCGTTGCCGGACTGCTCGAGCGGGCGCGCACGCTCGATGCGGCGGGCGACCGGGGCCAGGCGTATCAGGCGTGGCGCGCGGCGACACAGGCCGATCCTTCATCCGCCGAAGCTGCAGCGCGTCTGGGCCGCATTCTGTTTGAGGACGGCATGCCAGCCGAAGCAGCTCCTTTTCTGGAGCGTGCCATCAAGGGCGATGCGCCTGCCTCGGCATGGTTCGACCTCGCCCTTGTCAGGCAGGATCTGCATGACCATGCCGGCGCCGGCGCCGCTTATCGCAAGGCACTGGAAAAGCGCCCGGATGATGCCGAGGCCGCGGTCAATCTAGGGGTCGCGCTTCAGGAAACAGGCGACATGGACGCCGCGATCCAAGCCTATCGAACGGCCTACCGGCAGCGCCCCGCAACATTCGGCACCATTGCGATGGCCCTGACGTCGGCACCGCATGGACGGCTTTGGCTCGATCGCGAAGCGCTGAAGGGACTGCTCGGCGAGTCCTAGAACAATTTCAGGAAAGGTGTGAGCGGTTTTCCGCCTGGAAATTACGACAAAACAAAGAGATAGAGCGGTTCGCCGTTTCAGTGAAACGGTGAAAACGCTCTAGCGGGCGCGCTTGTCGCGAAACTGCTTCCGGTAGACGCCGGGTCTGGCCAGGACATCGGCGACGGTTTCCGCATAGGCGATCTCGCGAGCGGCATCGAAGCTCTCGAAGACGAGTTCGGGTGCTGCGCGCGGCACGGGAAAACATTGCGCGACCGGCGTGCCCTTGGGCAGAACTCCCCGGAAATCCTGGTCGGTCCAGACCGCCGGGAAATTGATGCCGGCGTCTTGGAAATGATCCGAATCGACGACCCCCGTCACCAGGCGGAAAGGAAGGTCGTCGCGGCTGACCGGGTGGGTGGCGAACAAGGACCAGCCTTCCTCCAGCTCGATTGTCCAGAAACTGTTGAATTTTATCGCCGCCAGCCCGTTGGCGAATGGCGCGCCGGCGAGCTGTTCAGCAACGTGGAAGCTAAGCGGGGACCGTGGGTGACCCTTCGTTGAAGGCTCCGGGATGTCCCAATGCCATTCGAAGGCGCCATTCTCCACCGTCACGTCGCATGGCAGCAGGATCATGAAGCCATGTGTCATCGCATCGACGAACGGCGGACACTGTTTTACCGTTCGGATATCGCGGCCGTGGATCTCCGAATAGGCTTTGGACGGCATTTTGCGCAGCCAGTCGGGCAGGACCGTGCGTGCCGGCACGGGTTGCGGCAGCGTCTCGGCAAGTGCAGGGTCGCAACGGAAAACAATGCGCATGGCGTAACCTTAGCAGGCCGTGCAATTTTGACGGTTTGCCGAGGCGTGGTCAACGGCGCGCCCCGTTGTCAGCCGCCGTTCGCCACCAGCACGATGGCAGCGCGCAGCTCGTCGAGCCCCTCGGCTTTTTCCGAGGATGTCGCCAATACGATCGGGAAAGCCGCCGGCCGCTTTTTGATCTTGGCCAGCGTCTCCTCGATCAGTCTCGGCACGCCGGCGGCCTTGATCTTGTCGGTCTTGGTCAGCACCACCTGGTAGGACACCGCCGCCTTGTCGAGCAGCGACAGCACTTCCTCGTCCTTGGCCTTGATGCCGTGGCGGGCATCGATCAGCACATAGACGCGCTTCAGCGTCACGCGCCCCTGCAGATATTCGAAGATCAACTTGGTCCACTCGTCGACCTTCTCCTTCGGCGCGCTGGCATAGCCGTAGCCGGGCATGTCGACCAGCGCCATCGGCGGCAGGTCGGCGCCCTCGCCGGAAAAGCCGTCCGGCACGAAATAGTTGAGCTCCTGCGTGCGTCCCGGCGTGTTGGAGGTGCGCGCCAGTCCCTTCTGGTTGACCAGCGCGTTGATCAGCGACGACTTGCCGACATTGGAGCGGCCGGCAAAGGCGATCTCGGGCGGTCCTTCCGGCGGCAGGAATTTCATCGACGGCACGCCGCGGATGAAGATCCACGCGCGGGTGAAAAGCTCGGTGCTGATCGCGGTCGTGTTTGGCGCGTTCAAACCGCGGCCTCCAGTCTGGCAATGTCGGCGCCACGGATGGCGTTGAGGTTGCGGCTGATCCTGTCCACCGGCCAGTCCCACCAGGCCGCCTTGAGCAGGCGTCGCACCGTGAAGTCGTCGAAGCGCATTTTTACCACCTTGGCCGGATTGCCGGCAAAGATCGCATAGGGCGGCACATCGTGCGTGACAACCGATTTCGCGGCGATGATGGCGCCATGGCCGATCTTCACGCCCGGCATGATCACCGCATCCATGCCGATCCACACGTCATTGCCGACGATCGTGTCGCCGCGAACCTCCTTCGACCAGGTCTGCGGGTCGAAGCCTTCCTCCCAGCCATGGCCGAAAATGTTGAACGGATAGGTCGAGAAGCCGGACATGGCATGATTGGCGCCGTTCATGATGAAGCGCGCGCCTTCCGCGATGGCGCAGAACTTGCCGATGATCAGCCTGTCGCCGATGAAGTCGTAGTGATGCAGCACGCATTTCTCGGCGAATGCGTCCGGGCCGTCGGGATCGTCATAGTAGGTGAAGTCGCCGATCTCGATGTTCGGCGCCTTCACCAGTCCCTTCAGGAAACCGATGCGCGGATGCATCGCAACCGGATGCTTGACGTTGGGATTGGGTCCAGTCATCACGGTCCCTCCATGGTTGCAGGCGCGTCCCGGCGTAGCCGGCGACGTCGACATCCGATCAAACTAACGTGATCCGGCTATAGCGCAAACCGCTCAGTGGCTGCCGCGGCAGATGACGATCGGGTTGGAAAGAGCGCTGTCGAAACCGCTGCCCTGGTAGACCTGGACATTCGATGCTCCAGGCGGCAGCGAGAAGCTGCCCTCGACGATTTTCTGGTCGCCGGCCGTCGTGTGCAGAGCCCAGCTGAAGGTGCAGAATTGCGGCGGCGCCTTGGGTTCAACGTGGCTGCAGTTGAGCTGCGCGCCCCCAAGCATCGCCGCCCCGCCGCAACTAATCGCGTCCTTGGCCGCGGCTGGAAAGGCGCACCCGACAAGGCTGGCGACAAGAGTGATTTTGAGCCGGTTCATGGTCTTGCCTTGCTCGAATATAGGTCGGGCCGGCGCCGCCGTGGCCCATGCGAAATTTTTACCAAGCGCCTTAGTCGGTCTTGCGCGCCGCGTCCAGCGGGATTATGTGCATGATGATAATAAGCATGCTTACGAAAGCTTGTCGCCGACTCGATATCCTCCCATGTCCCCCTCACCCTCCATCAGCTTCGTGCTGCACGATGTCGCGCGTCCGTTCGAAAAGCGCTTGATCAATTGCAATCTGCTCGAGGCCCGCGCCCAGCCGGTCATCGACCGGGAGAAAGTCCATGTCTGAATCAACCTCAACCAGAAAGTCCGCCGACGAAGACAATGCCGGCGACAGGGTAAGCGACCAGGTCATCCGCCTGGACAGCCAGCGCGAGCAAAGGCGCGTCACCAACCCGCCGATCGAAGACGATGAGCTGGAAGCGCCCATGGCTCCCGAGCCGGCGGCCCTTGAAGCCCCCTCGGCGCAGCCGAAGCCAGCCTCGGTCACCGTGGCGTCGCCGGCTCCCGTCAAGCCGCGCCGCAGTCTCACCCGACCGATATTGTTTGCACTGCTTCCGGTCGCGCTGGTGGCTGGCGGCTACTATTACGTTGTCGGCGGCCAGGTCATGACCACCGACAATGCCTATATCCAGGCCCAGTCGCTCGGCGTCTCAACCGACGTCTCCGGCACCGTCGACGAGATCGACGTGCATGACAACGACGCGGTCAAGAAGGGCCAGGTGCTGTTCCGGCTGCGGCCGGCCTCCTTCCAGACCGCGCTTGCGGGCGCCGAGGCGCAGCTCGGCACCGTGCGCAACCAGGTGCTGACCTTGCAGGCGAGCTACCGGCAGTCGCTGGCGGCGATCGATCAGGCGCGGGCCGACATTCCCTATTACGAGGCCGCTTTCCAGCGTCAGCAGGACCTGCTCAAGACCTCGACCGCCTCCAAGGCGACCTTCGACAGCGCCCAGCACGATCTCGTCGCCGCGCGCCAGAAGGTGATCGTCGCCAAGGCGCAGGCGCAGTCCATGCTCGCCCAGCTCGGCGGTGACGCCAGCCAGCCGGTCGAGAAGAACCCCTTCTACCTGCAGGCCCAGTCGGCGGTGGACGATGCGCAGCGCAACTTGAACGACGCTATCGTCAAGGCGCCCTTCGACGGCATCGTCACCAATGTCGATGCGCTGCAGGTCGGCAAGTATCTGCCGGCATCGCAACCCGCCTTCAGCCTGGTGTCGTCGACCGATATCTGGATCGCGGCCGAGCCCAAGGAAACCGAGATCACCTATGTCCGGCCCGGGCAGAAGGCGACGATCAGCATCGACGGTTATCCGGGTGACGTCTGGCACGGCACCGTCGGTTCGATCAGCCCGGCTTCGTCGTCCAGCTTCTCGTTGCTGCCGGCGCAGAACACCAGCGGCAACTGGGTCAAGGTCGTGCAGCGCATCCCGATGCGGCTGGCGATCGACGATCCCCAGGGCAAGCCGCCGCTGCGCGGCGGCATGAGCGCCGTGGTCGACATCGACACCGGCCATGCGCGTGGCCTGCCCGACTTCATCACCAATCTCTTCAAGCAATCCGGGTCAAAGTCATGACAACGGCTACCGCGACAGGCGCGCCCGTGGTCGCCAATCGCGGCGCCATCACCGCCTGTGTCATCCTGGCGGTCATCATGCAGGCGCTGGACACCACCATCGCCAATGTCGCGCTGCCCTATATCCAGGGCAGCGTCTCGGCCAGCGCCGACCAGATCAACTGGGTGCTGACCTCCTATATCGTCGCTGCCGCCGTGATGACGCCGCCTTCGGGGTACCTTGCCAACCGTTTCGGCCGCAAGCGCATCCTTCTGGTGGCGATCACCGGCTTCGTCGCCGCCTCGGTGCTGTGCGGTTTTGCCCAGTCGCTGCCGCAGATCGTCGGCTTCCGCCTGCTGCAGGGCCTGTTTGGCGCCGCCCTTGTGCCGCTGTCGCAGTCGATCCTGCTCGATATCTACAGCGTCGAGGAACGCGGCTCGGCCATGGCGCTATTCGGCGTCTCGGTCATGGTCGGACCGGTGCTCGGCCCGGTCATCGGCGGCTGGCTGACCGAGAATGTCTCCTGGCGCTGGGTGTTCTACATCAACGTGCCGATCGGCGCGCTGGCCTTTTTCGGCGTGTCGATGTTCGTCCAGGAAACCAAGCTCGATCTCAAGGCCAAGCTCGACTGGCTGGGCTTCGGCATGCTCAGCGTCTCCATTGGGGCGCTGCAGATGTTCCTCGACCGGGGCGAGCAGCTCAACTGGTTCTCGTCGGCGGAGATCGTCGTCGAGGCGCTGGTCTGCGCGTCGGCCTTCTACATCTTCATCGTCCACACCTTCACCGCCCGCAACACTTTCGTGAACCCGAGGCTGTTCCTCGACCGGAATTTCGCCGTCGGCATGATCTTCATCTTCATCATCGGCGTCACCTATCTCGCCTCGCTGGCGTTGATGACGCCCTATCTGCAGACGCTGATGGGCTATCCGGTGGTGACGGCCGGCATCGTCATGGGTCCGCGCGGCCTCGGCACCATGGCGTGCATGTTCCTCGTCGGTCGTCTCGTCGGCAAGGTCGACACGCGCTGGCTGCTGTTCATCGGCCTCGCCATCACCGCCTGGGCGATGTACGACATGACCGGCTGGACGCCCGCTGTCTCGCAATGGACGATCATCAGCACCGGCTTCATCCAGGGCGCCGGGCTGGGCTTCCTGTTCGTGCCGCTCACCACCATTACCTTCGCCACTTTGGCGCCGGAGCGGCGCTCGGAGGGCACCGGCCTCTACAATCTGTCGCGCAACATCGGTTCAAGCGTCGGCATCTCGGTGGTTTCGGCGCTGTTGACACAGAATGTTCAGATCAATCACGCCAACATCGCCACCTATGTGACGCCCTTCAACCAGGCGTTCAGCGATCCTGCGGTCTCGCAGGCGCTGAGCCCGTACACCGCCGCCGGCCGCGCCGCGCTCGACAATCTGGTCACGCTGCAGGCGACGATCATCAGCTATGTCGACGACTTCAAGCTGATGATGATCCTGTCGCTCGCGGCCATCCCGCTGGTGCTCTTGCTGCGCAAGCCCGGCACGCCGGCCAAGGTCGACCA
Source organism: Mesorhizobium sp. RCC_202 (assembly GCF_041355295.1). NCBI lineage: Bacteria > Pseudomonadati > Pseudomonadota > Alphaproteobacteria > Hyphomicrobiales > Phyllobacteriaceae > Mesorhizobium > Mesorhizobium sp. RCC_202. The sequence goes on along the minus strand of NZ_JBFUPO010000001.1, from coordinate 796,486 downwards.
CAGCGCCGTCATGGAATAGCGGTTCGAAAAGCCGACCGCTCCACGACACAAAGTTCCAGAGACAAGGTCCTGTCATACAGGGCTGAAAGCTTAGACCGGGGCTCCGCCGCGAGCCCCGGTCCGCCGGGACGGCCTCCCAAACACCGGCGTTATCGCGCCGGAAGCCACCCGGGCCTTTTGGGGGACGTGAAGATAACGAGGTCACCCGGCGCGGAGTTTCACGGCCCGCATAATTTTCTGAAAATTGTAGCCGCCGCCCACCATCGGCGGGCAACAAGAAACCCGGCCAGGGCCGGGTTTTGCATCAGAACAATTCCAGGAAAACTGTGAGCGGTTAAGTTCGGCGACTTCGCCGTAAACCTCCGTCAGGAATTGCGTCAAAGCAGAGAGTTAGAGCGTTCGCCGTTTCCGCGAAACGGTGAGCGCTCTAGGAAGATAGGGGCGCCGGCTATTCCGCCGGCGATGGTTTCTTGCGGAACAGCGCCGTCAGATTGTCCCACAATTCGATCTTGGCGCCCTGGCGCTTCATGATCACGCCCTGCTGCAGGATCGACAGCGTGTTGTTCCAGGCCCAGTAGATGACGAGGCCGGCCGGGAACGAGCCCATCATGAAGGTGAAGATCACCGGCATCCAGGTGAAGATGGCGGCCTGCGTCGGGTCCGGCGGCGTCGGGTTCATGCGCATCTGCAGGAACATGGTGATGCCCATGACCACCGCCCAGGCGCCCATATGCGGCAGGAAGGCGGGCGCCGCGAACGGTATCAGGCCGAACAGGTTGAAGACCGAGGTCGGATCCGGCGCCGCAAGATCATGGATCCAGCCGAAGAACGGCGCATGCCGCATCTCGATGGTGATGTAGAGTACCTTGTAGAGCGAGAAGAACACCGGGATCTGCAGCGCCACCGGCCAGCAGCCGGCGAGCGGATTGATCTTCTCGGTCTTGTAGAGTTCCATCATCGCCTGTTGCTGCTTCATCTTGTCGTCCGCATATTTCTCGCGGATTTCGGTCATCTTCGGCTGCACCTTCTTCATGTTCGCCATCGAGGCGTATGATTTGTTGGCGAGCGGGAAGAAGATGGCTTTGACGATGACGGTGGTGGCGAGGATCGCCAAGCCGAAATTGCCGAAGAATTTGTAGAGCGTGTCGATCAGCCAGAACATCGGCTTGGTGATGAAATAGAACCAGCCCCAGTCGATCACCAGGTTGAACTGGCGAATGTGACGGTCAGCCTCATAAGCGTTGATCTTGGCGACTTCCTTGGCGCCGGCGAAGATCTCTGTCTCGACCGTCGCGGACTGGCCGGCACCGACGTTGATTGCATCGGTGAGGAAGTCCGACTGGTAGCGATGACGGCCGTCCTCGAAATAGGCATAGCGCGGCTGGAAGGGCTGCTTTTCGGTGGGCACCAGCGTCACGGCCCAGTATTTGTCGGTGATGCCGAGCCAGCCGTCGGTCGATTTGCCCGGCTTGACTTCCTTGTCCTTTTCGATGGCCGTATATTTGTACTCCGTCAGCCCTTCGGTGCCGGTAACGCCGATCAGGCCCTCATGCAGCACATAGGTGCTGGCGACCGCCGGCTTGTCGTAGCGCGTGACGCGGCCATAGTTGAACAGGCTGACGGCGGCACTTCCCGAATTCTGCACCGTGTCGGAAACGGTGAACATGTAATTGTCGTCGATCGAGATGGTACGCTTGAAGGTCAGGCCCTTGTCATTGGTGTAGGTCAGCGTCACCGGCGTCGACGGGGTCAGCGTCGGGTTGCCGTCAACGCTCCAGACAGTGTCGGAACTCGGCACCGCGCCGGTCTTGTCTGAGCCGACGAAACCGATCTCGGCGAAATAGCCGGTGGGCAGCGCCTGCGGGTTGAGCAGTGATATCTCGGGCGAGTTCTTGTCGACGGTCTCGGTGTAGTGCTTGAGCTTGAGGTCGTCGAGCCGCGCGCCGGTCAGGTTGATCGAGCCTTCGAGGCTCGGCGTGTCGATCTTGATGCGCTTGGTTGCCGCGATGGCCTGGTCGCGGCTGGCGGCAGTGGCGATCTCGCCTCCGGGTGCGGTCGGAATGGCGCCCGAAGCCGGCGCCGGGGTTCCGGCGGCGCTTGGGTTGGTCCCTTGCGCTTCCTTCTTCTGCGCCTCGACGCGCTGCTGCTCGATGCGGGCCTGCTCGCGCTGCTGCTCCATGCGCGGGTTCATGTAGAACACCTGCCACAGAACAAGGATCAACACCGACAGCGCGATGGTGATGAAGAAATTACGGTTGTTTTCCATCGAAGCCCTTGGCCTATCGTGTTCCGCGCAATCGGCGGGAAAGCTCGGCCTTCAATTGGCCAAACGGAGTGGCAAGCACGTCTTCGCGCCCGACGATGACATAGTCATTTCCGGGCGCCATGTCATCGGCGGCATGGACGCGCACCGCTTCGCGGAGCCGCCGCCTGACGCGATTGCGCACCACGGCGTTGCCGACCTTCTTGGTAACAGTATAGCCGACGCGTGGCGCAAGGTCGTCGCCACGATCGAGAACCTCAACGAGAAAAAGCCGTCCGCGGCGTTTTTCACCGCCGCGCACAGCCAGGAATTCCGCGCGTTTCAGAAGCCGCCCGGGAGTTGGTCCCTTTGGCTTGCCGGTTGCGGGCAACGATCTCGTCTTCCGTTCAGGCGCTGAGCCGCTTGCGGCCGCGGTTGCGGCGAGCTGCGACGACGCCGCGACCACCCTTGGTGGCCATGCGGGCACGGAAACCGTGCCGGCGCTTGCGGACGAGTTTGGACGGTTGGTAGGTACGCTTCATTTGTTTTAATACCGCGGGGTGCGGCCCTTCTTGATTCTGTCACACTGTAACAGGAGCTTTGCCGGGCCGGCTTAGGCGCGATCGAAACCGCGCCGGGACGAATGGCCCGAGCGTGAGCGGGCTTATAGAAAGAAGGCTTTTGGAAGTCAATCCGCCGGTTCATGAGGCATTTTTTCACGTGCCGACAATGAAATTGGCAAAAAAGCCGCAAATCGCATAATCTTGGCCGATCAAGGCTTCGTGAAGACCGCGTCATGACGAGTGAAGCTCTGCCCACCGATGAGAAGGCCAGGCCTGCGGCGGCGAATTCGTCGCGCCGGGTGCCGCTGTCGCGTGGGCTCTCGACCAAGCTTCTGCTGCTCACCATCGTCTTCGTTCTGCTCGCCGAAATCCTGATCTTCCTGCCCTGGATCGCCAGCTATCGTGTGAACTGGCTGAAGGAGCGGCTGAGCACCGCCGCCGCGGTCTCGATCGTGCTTTTGCAGGGCGAGCCCAATTCGCTGTCGCATGCCGCCCAGAACGATGTGCTGATGGCGATCGGCGCCAAGGCGATCGCGGTGCGCGACGGCGGCGTCTCGCGCCTGCTTGTCGTCTCGGATATGCCGCCGCAGGTCGACGAGCATATCGACATCGCCAATGTCGGGCTGGTCAACGGCATGACCGGCGCGCTCGACACCTTGTTCTTCGGCGGCAAGCGCATGCTGCGCGTCTTCGGCCCGGTCGGCGACAGCGACAAGGAGTTCGAGCTGATCATGCCGGACTACCGTCTGCGCGACGCCATGCTCAGATATTCACGCAACGTCGCCTTCGTCTCGCTCTTGATCTCGCTGTTCACCGCCATGCTTGTTTATGCGGCGATCGACCTGATCATGATCGGCCCGATCCGCTCGATGACGCGCTCGATCCTGTCCTTCTCCGAGGCGCCGGACGACCCGAACCGCATCATCTGTCCGACGGAACGCGCCGACGAGATCGGTGTCGCCGAGCGCGAGCTGGCGGAGATGCAAGGTCGGCTGCAGAAGATGCTGTCGGAGCAGAAGCACCTTGCCGATCTTGGCCTCGCGGTGTCGAAGATCAATCACGACATGCGCAATATCCTTGCCTCCGCGCAGCTGATCTCGGACCGCCTGCGCCTGGTCAAGGACCCGACCGTGCAGGCCTTCGCGCCAAAACTGCTGCGCGCGCTCGACCGGGCCGTCTCCTATTCCGAAGGCGTGCTTCACTATGGCCGCACCCAGGAGCCGGCGCCGTCGCGCCGGCGGCTCAGACTACGCCAATTGGTCGACGACGTGCATGGCCTGCTCGACATCGAGCAAGGCATCGAGTTCATCAACGCCGTCGAGCTCGCCTTCGAGGTCGATGCCGATTCCGATCATCTCTTTCGCGTGCTCACCAATTTGTGCCGCAACGCGGTGCAGGCGATGGCGGCCGACACCGAGAGCGCTTTGGTGCGCCGGCTGGCGGTCGCCGCCGAGCGGCAGGGCAGCGTCAGCCGCATCACCGTCACCGACACCGGCCCCGGCCTGCCGCCCAAGGCGCGCGAAAACCTGTTCGCCGCCTTCCGCGGCTCGGCGCGCAGCGGCGGCACCGGTCTCGGCCTGGCGATCGCGCACGAGTTGATCCGCGCCCATGGCGGCACGGTGGAGTTGGTCGAATCGATCGGCGGCCGCACCGTCTTTGCCGTCACCATCCCCGACCAGCCGGTACGGCTGGATCAGGCTCGCAACGGCCTGCGCCGCCCGGCTTGAGCTGAATCTCACCCGGCTTGATCCGCAGGTGACAAAACTTTTGCCGGATCGGCTTGCATTTCCCAAATTCAGTCGTTAGGGAACACGTCTCGTCGCGGCCGGTCGCCAGGATCGGAACGCGGGGCTTGTGTCAAACACGGCCTGTTGCGCGCCCGTAGCTCAGCTGGATAGAGCACCAGACTACGAATCTGGGGGTCAGGAGTTCGAATCTCTTCGGGCGCGCCATTTCCGCTAGATGCCTCGGATCGCAAGCCGTCCTGCTTTCCATTCGCGTTCGTCCGTGAGCCCACGGGAAGCGCGCCATCCAAAAATCAATTGCGAAACAAAATCAGCCGATCTAGCTTGAAACCGATTGCATAGTGCAATCAGATTCGCGAATCTATCATGTGAAAGAATGGGCATGGCGAAGCTTGTCTTCGGAATGAACCAGTCGCTGGACGGCTACGTCGATCACATGGCGTTTGGGCCAAGTCCCACGCTCTTCCGCCATTTCATAGAGGAGGCCGAGGCGCAGGCGGGCAGCCTATACGGTCGCCGGATGTATGAGATCATGCGCTACTGGGACGACGATCATCCTGAATGGGATGCTGAGCGACAAGCCTTCGCGACGGCGTGGCGGAACCAGCCGAAATGGGTCGTCTCGCGATCGTTGAAGACTGTCGGACCCAATGCCCGGCTCGTTGAGGACGATCTTGAGGGCGCTATCCGCAAGCTGAAGGCTGAGCGCGGCGGCGAGATCGAAGTAGCCGGCCCCGACCTGGCGCGAAGTCTCACCGTACTTGGCTTGATCGATGAGTATCGGATCTACCTGCACCCCGTGGTGCTCGGTCACGGCAAGCCCTATTTCGCCGGACCCCGGCCGCCGCTGCGCCTCGTCACCAACGATCGGATCGGCGAAGACGTGGTCAGGTTGACCTACGTTCCAGCGTAATTCGCGCCGCGCTTGGCGCCCTCATCGGATATCGTTCAGGCGGCCGCGCCTCTTTCGAAATGTCCGCGTATTGACATATATGCAAATCACTTATATGTATTATGAATATTACATATGAGCACACCAATGAACGAGACCGACTTCCTCAAGGAATATGACCCCAGCGCCTTTCAGCGCCCGTCGGTCACGGTCGATCTCGTGCTGCTGGGCTTGCGGGAAAGCCGGCCCACAGTGCTGCTCGTCCGGCGCGCTGAGTATCCGCATATCGGACACTGGGCGCTTCCCGGCGGCTTTGTCGGCATCGACGAATCCCTCGACGATGCTGCCGCGCGCGTGCTGCGCGAAAAGGCCGGCATGGCGCATGCGCATCTTGAACAGCTCTACACTTTCGGAGCCGTCGACCGCGATCCGCGCATGCGCATCGTCAGCGTCGCCTATCTGGCGCTGCTCAGCGAGCAGGCCTTGGAGGCGGCGCTGAGCGCGATGCCGGCGCTGCTGCCGGCCGCGATCCAGGTGCCTTGGGCCGGCGAGGCCGGCGGTCCGGTCAATGGGCTGTCGCCGGACAACGAAACGCTGAGCCTTGCCTTCGACCATGCCGACATCCTGGCGACGGCGATGCTCAGGCTGCGCGGCAAGCTCGACTATTCCGATGTCGCCTTCGCGCTGCTGCCCGAGCTTTTCACGTTGCGCCAACTGCAGGATGTGCACGAGGCGATCCTCGGCACGCCACTTAACAAGCCGGCCTTTCGCCGGCGCCAGCTCGACAAGGGCTGGCTGGCGGCAACCGGCGCTCATGAAGCGGGCGCCGCCTATCGCCCGGCCGAGCTTTATCGTTTTCAACGACCCGTGACCAATTGAGGGAGAGACCACCATGGCCACCATCCGCAATTTCGGCTTCTTCGCCCAGCTTCGCAGCGAGGCTAGCAGCCACGTCATCCGTTATCGCAACGGCAGCGCCAGGCAGAGCGGCCGCGGCCTGGTTTTCTGGTTCGTGCCTCAAACCGCCAGCATCGCCGAATTGCCGATGGACGACCGCGAGATGACGCTGTTCGTCAAGGGCCGCAGCCAGGATTTCCAGACCGTGGCCGTGCAGGGCACCATCGGCTGGCACGTCGTCGATCCCGCGCGGCTGGCCGAGCGCGTCGATTTCAGCATCGACTTGCGCAGCGGCAAATTGCGCGGCGAGCCGATCGAGCGCATCCAGGCCCGCATCGCCGGCATCGCCAACCAGGTGGTGCAGCAATATCTCGGCCAAGCGCCGGTGCGGGCGCTGCTTGATGCCGGCCCGGCGCCGTTGCGCGAGCGGCTGCAGGCGGTGGTCGCCGCCGATCCGGCGCTGATCGAAATCGGCGTCGCCGCGGTCGCGGTCAGGCTCACCAACCTGGCGCCGACCAGCGAGCTCGAGCGGGCGCTGCAGACACCGACGTTCGAGGCGCTGCAGCAGAAGGCCGATGAAGCGACCTTCCAGCGCCGCGCTTTGGCCGTCGACAAGGAACGCGCCATCGCCGAGAACGAGCTCGCCAACAAGACCGAGCTGGCGCGGCGCGAGAAGCTGCTCATCGCCGAGGAAGCCGAGAACGCCCGCAACCGCGCAACCGGCGTGGCCGAGGCGCAGCAGATCGAGGCGGGCGCCGAGGCCGAGCGCATCCGCACGGTCGAAGGCGCCAACGCGGAAGCGGAACGCCAGCGCATCGCCATCTACCGCGACCTGCCGCCCGCGATCCTGCTCGGCCTTGCCGCCCAGCAGCTCGCCGGCAAGCTGGACAAAATAGAGCATCTCAATGTGACGCCCGATCTGCTGGCGACCGTGCTCGGCGAGTTCCGCAAGGGACCGGCGACGATCGAGGCCCGCTAAGGGGGTGAACATGGCAGCCAACCGTCCGCGCGCGGTCTTCGTGACGCGCGAGACCGACTACGAGCTTCTGATCGCGCATCACGCCACGCGCGGTCAGGCGCGCTTCTTCCTCGAGACGCGCGGCCAACGGCTGGAAGACGTCGAGGCCAGGCACGACCGCTTCCAGGCCATGCTCGGCACGGCCCGTGGCTCGGTGCCGGCCGACTGGCGCCAGACCCTGGTAACGCGCGCCGATCTCGACCGCTTCCTGTTCGCGCCCGACGATGTCGTCGTCGCCGTCGGGCAGGACGGGCTGGTCGCCAATGTCGCCAAATATCTGAACGGCCAGCCGGTGCTCGGCGTCAATCCGGCGCCGGACCTCTATGACGGGGTCTTGGTGCGGGTCGGCATCGGCCGGCTGGCCAGGCTGCTCGCCGCCAGCGCCGCCGGCGATGTCCAGATGGAATCGCGGACCATGGTCCAGGCCGAGCTCGAAGCCGGCGAGACGCTGCTGGCGCTGAACGAGATCTTCGTCGGCCACCGCAGCCACCAGTCGGCCCGCTACCGGATCGAGGCGGAAGGCAAGGCGGAAGACCATTCCTCCAGCGGCCTCATCGTCGCCTCCGGCACCGGCTCGACCGGCTGGGCACGCTCGATCATGGAGGCGACGCATCTGGAACTCTCGCTCGGCCGCGAGGAGCATGCCGTGGGTTTTTGGGTCCGCGAACCGTTCCCGAGCGTCGCCACCGCCACCAGTTTGCGAGCCGGAAAAATCACCGAATGCCCATTGCTCATCACCTCGCGCATGAACGAGGGCGGCGTCATCTTCGCCGACGGCATCGAACAGGATTTTATTGCGTTCGACTGGGGTCGCCAGGTCCGGCTGGCGCCGGCCTCACGGGCGCTGCACCTGGTCGTCGACGGTTAGAGCGATTTCAGGAAAAGTGTGAAGCGGTTTTCCGTCCGAAATTGCGTCAAAACAAATAGTTAGAGAATTTCGCCGTTTCCATGAAACGGTGAAATGCTCTAGGGCGATTTTCTCACGCTAGCTTGCCAGCTCGCGCCCGCCGGGCGCATCGATCGCCGTTATAGGCATCTAATCGATCGGGCGGATATCCGCGTCGGCAACGCAGTAAGCCGCGTAGCGGAAATCGCGGATGGTCGCGACCTCGTCGCCCCGCCAGCCGATCAGCATGAAGCCACGGACCGCGTTCTCCGCCTGCGGGTTGCGGATCAGGATCGCCGGCCTGCCGTCGACGAAGCCGAGCGACAACGCCCAGTCGCCGGCGCGGTCATAATTGCCGAAATAGGTCGAGGCCTGCTTCTTGCCGCCGAGCCGGAGGCGGTTGACGACCTCGAGCTGGACATCCTCGGCAATCAGCGCCCTGACGGCGTCGAAGTCGCGCGCGTTGAAGAGATCGACATAGCGGCGCAGGCGGCGCTCTTCCTCCGGATCGAGCCTCGGCATGACGACGTCATCGGGCGCTGCCGCCAGCACCTTCAATTCGGCGCGGCCGCGATGCAGCGCCGCCTTGGTGGCTGCCAGCGTCGCGCCCGTCACCGCGCAGGTTTCGGCGAGGCTGAGGCCAAGCACGTCGGTCAAAATCACGGCGCTGCGCTGCGCCAGCGTCAGCTGCATGAAAGCGCGAAGGCTGGCAGCCGCCGCAAGCCTGGCTTCCGCGCTGGCGGAAAAATCCTCTATCGCCGTCATGTCGGCCTCGGTCGTTCGGGAACGTTCCCGCTGGCGGCGGCGCAGATGATCCTGCGCCGCATTGTGCGCGATGCGATAAAGCCACTGCTCGGGGCGCTCGACCAGGGCGCCATCGTCATGCGCGGCAAGCGCCTTCACGACAGCCTCCTGGACGATGTCCTCGCCCTCGATCGCGGAGCCGGCCATGCGGGCGGCATAACGGTGCAATTTGGGGCGCAGGTCGACGAGCATCGCTTCAAGCGCCGAGCGGTCGAAATGTGTTGTGCTCATCGTTGCCGTTCTCGTTTCGCCGGCATGGCTTTCATGCAAGCCCTTGCCGCTCAAGCCGGCAGGATTTCGCCGCCGTCGGTCAGCATATGATAGTCGCCGATAATCTTCGCCTGCGATCGTGCAAGCGGTGTCGAGCGCCGCTCGGCATGATCGGCTCCAAAAGCCTTGAAAGCTTCGAGCCCGGTCAGCGCCGAACTGTCCTTGTCGAAACCGACAAGGTGGATGAACTCGCCATTGTCCAGTTCGAGCACCAGATAGCGCAGGGATTGCGGCTTCGTCTCATCGAGCGCCTCGAACACTTTCGCCACCAGCGTCCGGTTCTCGGCGATTGCAATGTCCTTCACGCCGTAACGGATGAAATTGTGGGTCATCGTCGTCTCCTTCGATCAGTCTGCGAAGGAAAGACGTTCTGGCTCGGCGAAAAGATTCTCGGCCGCCTGCGAATCTTTTCGCCGAGCCGGATCGTCTTTCAGGCGTAGGGCCGTATCCGCGGCCGTGATGAGGAGAGCCATCATGCATATCCAGTTTGCCGAGTTGCCGGTGTTCGACCAGGACCGCGCCAAGGCGTTTTACATCGACAAGCTCGGATGCCAGGCGATTGCCGACCAGCCGATGGGCGACGGCGGTTGGCGCTGGGTCGAGCTGGCATTGCCTCTGGCGGTCACCAATTTGCACTTCATCAGGCGGCCAGACGATGCGCCGAGCGCGGAGCCGGTGCTTGTTCTGGTCGACGACGATGTCGAGGCCACAGTCTCCGCGCTGAAGGCGCGGGGCGTCGAGATCGTCACCGGGCCGCAGGAAGCACCCTGGGAGCCCGGGCGCACCATCGCTGAATTCCGCGACAGCGAAGGCAACCGGATGGTGCTGGCCAACCGGTAGCGACAGGCATAGAGCCTGGCATCGGCTGCCTGGCAGGATCGAGTACAAAGCCCCTCTCCTTATTTGATCAGCGCGCCGCGCTCATCGCGTCGATCAGGGAAACGATCGTCTCGTCGCCTGCCGTTTGCGGTTGCATCCGGCCACTCGCCAGTTCGACGGAGAGCCTGCACAAGGCGGAGTTGACGGGCGTCGCCATGCCATGCAGCCGCCCGAGAAGGACGATCTCGCCATTGAGGAAGTCCGTTTCGAGGGAGCCGGTTCCCCGCACGATGCTCTGCAGCGTCGAGGAGCCGACCCGAGCGCGGCCCGGGACGGCGCTGATGGTCAGTTCTTCGCGCGCCATCGCGTCGGTCTTGTCCCAGCCGATCCCTGCGCCGGTCAGCACCGCCTCGGCCTCAGTGCGCGCCTTGGCATACCATTTCTGCTGAAGCCGGATTTCCCCAAGAGCCGCGTCGATGATGTTGCGCAGGTTGGCCAGCAGCTTGCGATACTTGCTGCTCATCACATTGTCCCTGGGGTCGACGATGAAGCCGGATGCGCTGAGAACCCCGGCGAGTTTCTCGACCGTGTCGTCGATTCCGGAAGGATAGCGGCCGATGTCGAAGGCGCCGATCTTGGGCGCGAAATACGCCGCGACTTGACCCGGCGTGTCGTAATCGGCTGGCAGCATGACGGTCGCGCCGTAGACATTGGCGAAGAAACGCAAGGCGAACGCCTCGTTGGCAACGCCGTTCTGGAAGCAGAACACTGGCTGTCCCGCCACGCCGGCGGCGTTGAGCCGTTGCAGCGCGCCCAGCGTATCGGGGGTCTTCATCGTCAGGAAGACGACATCGTCCGGCTTGAACGAAATCTCGGCCGGATCGGCATGGACGGGAAAGCGCGCGGTTCTTGTATCTTGCGGGGTGGAAAGCGTCAGCCCCGCAGTACGAATGGCGTCGAGCTGCCGGCCGCGGGCAATGCCTGCGACCTCGTATCCGGCAAAACTCAGCTGCGCCGCGATGGCGCCGCCGACCGCGCCGATGCCATAGACGATGATCCGCATGCTATTCCCGTCGTGATTGGAGTTGGGACTTCGGTGGACAACAATTGACCGAAAAAGCCTACAGCCTTGTCGCCGAGCCGGCGATCACCCAAGTTCTCCATTCACGCAATCGTGGCCGCCGCTGCTCGTCCGGCGCTCCTGCCGGAAAAAATGCAGCCGCCGAGGAACGTGCCTTCCAGCGCCGCATAGCCATGCACGCCGCCGCCGCCGAAGCCGGCCACCTCGCCCACCGCATAGAGTCCCGGCACCGGCTGCCCGGCGGTGTCGAGCACGCGGCTGTCGAGATCGGTCTGCAGGCCGCCCAGCGTCTTGCGGGTCAGGATGTTGAGCCGCACCGCGATCAGCGGGCCGTTTGCCGGGTCGAGCATCTTGTGCGGCTTTGCCGTGCGGATCAGCCTGTCGCCGAGATAGGCGCGGGCGCCGCGCAACGCGGTGATCTGCATGTCTTTCGAGAACGGGTTGTCGAGCTGCATGTCGCGGGCGCGGATCTCGCGCTCGACCTGCGCCACCTCCAGCAGCGGCTCGCCGCCGGCCAGCGCGTTCATGCGCGCGACGAGCTTCGAAAGGTCAGCCTCGACGATGAAATCCTCGCCCTTTTCCATGAAGGCTTTCACCGGCCCTGGAATGCCGCTCGTTGCGCGGCCGAGCACCTGGCGCCAGCTCTTGTTCGTCAGGTCCGGATTCTGCTCGGAGCCCGACAGTGCGAACTCCTTCTGGATGATTTTCCTGGTCAGGATGAACCAGGAATAGTCGAAGCCGGTATGCATGATGTGGCTGAGCGTGCCCAGCGTGTCGAAACCCGGATAAAGCGGCACCGGCAACCGCTTGCCGCGCGCGTCGAGCCAGATCGAGGACGGCCCGGGCAGGATGCGGATCGCGTGATCGGTCCAGATCGGCGCCCAGTTCTTGATGCCCTCGACATAGTGCCACATGCGGTCGCGGTTGATGATCGAACCGCCGGCAGCCTCGGTGATCCCCAGCATGCGCCCGTCGACATGGTCCGGCACGCCGGTGATCATCCGCCTGGGGGCAGTCCCCAGCCGCTCGGGCCAGTTCCTGCGGACCAGCTCGTGATTGGCGCCGATGCCGCCGGACGCGACGATGACGGCCTGCGCGTGGAGCTCGAAATCGCCGGCCACGCCGCGTGAACTCTTGCGGCCGCGCTCGACGCTGCTCGCCTCGAGCACATCTCCGCGTACGCCGGTGACGGTATTGCCGGTCCGGATGATCTCGTTGACCCGGTGGCGGAACTTGAACTGGATGAGCCCGCGCTTCTGCGCTTCACGCACCCGCAGGACGAAGGGTTCGAGCACGCCGGGGCCGGTGCCCCAGGTAATATGAAAACGCGGCACCGAATTGCCGTGGCCGACGGCATTGCCGCCGCCGCGTTCGGCCCAGCCGACAACGGGAAAGAACTTCATGCCGCGCTCCAGCAGCCAGGAGCGTTTCTCGCCGGCGGCGAAGCCGACATAGGCCTCAGCCCATTTGCGTGGCCAGAAATCCTCCGGACGGTCGAAGGCGGCGGTGCCCATCCAGTCCGCCAGCGCCAGCTCATGCGAATCGCGGATGCGCATGCGTCGCTGCTCCGGCGAATCGACCAGGAAGATGCCGCCGAACGACCAGAAGGCCTGGCCGCCCAGCGATTGCTCCGGCTCCTGGTCGACGATGATGATCTTCTTGCCGGCGTCAGTCAGTTCGACGGCTGCGACCAGCCCGGCAAGGCCGGCGCCGACAATGATCACGTCCGCGTCGTCAGCCATGGTTCCTCCCAGGATTAGCCGGCTATTTTAATGCAAAAGCTCAGACATTCTCCCAGCCCTCTTTGTCGCCGGCGCGGAAGATGGCGTCGATGACCTTCTGGTTCAGCACCGATTCTTCCAGTGTGAAAACGCGGTCCTTGCCGCCAAGTGCCGCGCGCACGAAAGTCTCGCATTCGAGCCGGTATTGCTGCGTGCCGGGGAAGCGGAACACTTGCGCCTCGGTGTGGCTCTGGTTGTGCAGTTCGATGCGGTGGTGCTCGTAGAGCCCGGCATTGAACGGGCCTAAGACCTCGATGAAACCCTTCTCCCCGTGGAATACCATCACCTGGCGCGCCGCCATCTGCGTCGACAGATAGAACGACAATTCGAAGTCGCCGAAATCGGCGCGGATCGAGGAATAGATGTCGGTGCCGAAAGTTTTGTCGCGCTCGATTGTGGCCTGCACGCGCAACGGCTCCTTGCCGGTCGAGAACCGCGTCGACACCGTCGGATAGACGCCGATATCGGGCAATGCGCCGCCGCCGAGATCGAGCTGGTTGCGCATGTTCTTGGGGTCGACATTGTAATAGGAAAACGCGCCTTGGACATGACGCAACCGGCCGATGGCGCCGCTGGCGATGAGATCGCGCACCTTGATCCATTGCGGATGGTAGACGACCATGAACGCCTCGCAGACCAGCACCTTCTTTTCGTCGCGCAGCTTGATCAGAGGCGGGATGTCCTTGGCGTCGAGCGCCAGCGGCTTCTCGACCAGCACGTGCTTTCCCGCCTCGATCGCTTTTGCCGTCCACTCGATATGCTGCGAGGTCGGCAGCGGGATGTAGACGCCGTCGACATCCTTGGAGGCGAGCAGCTCTTCATAGGAGCCGAAGGCATGGCGGGCGCCGAAACGCTCGCCCAGCGCCTTGGCCTTCGACAGATCGCGGCTGGCGATCGCCGAAAGCACGCCGTTTTCCGACTCCACGATCGCGGGCAAAAGCTGCTCGCGGCCGATCTTGGCCGTCGACAAAACACCCCATCGGAACATCACGCTTCTCCCTATCGATTACAGGCGACGAGGTTTGCCCGAAATCGATGGAAAAGCCAATTGGTGACTGACGCCAGTTCCCGGCCCACGCAGTGGGGAGACGAAGCTGAATCCTCGTTCTTCCGAGGTAGCCTTTGCGGTGCTCTCCGCAGATGAGGGGCAGCGCCAATGGCTGCAAGTTGCGGGCAACGCTAAGGCGATGGTTCTACCGCGCGCTACCCTGTTACCCTAAAGAAATCCACGAACGCCCTGAGCGCCGGCCGCATCTGGCGGCGGCTGGGATAATAGACGAAGAAACCGTCGAAGGGCGGGCACCAGTCTTCCAGCACGCGGATCAGCCGGCCGTCGGTGAGCGGCGCGCGCACATAATCCTCGAAGACAAAGGCGAGCCCGGCGCCGTCGACCGCTGCCTGGGCGATCAGATGGTCCTCGTCGAGGATCAGCGGCCCTTCGACGGCGATCTCGATCTCCTCGCCATCTTTCTCGAACTCCCAACGGTAGAGAATGCCGCTGGAAAAACGGAAGCGGATGCAGCTGTGATCGGCAAGCTCGCGTGGATGGCGCGGTCTCGGCATCGCCTCGAAATAGGACGGCGCGCCGACCACCGCGCCGCGGATGTCGGGCCCGATGCGCACTGCGATCATGTCGCGCTGCAGGCTCTCGCCGAGCCGTACGCCGGCATCGAAGCCGCCTTCGACCACGTCGGTGAAGCGATCCTCGATGACGATCTCCAGAACGATCTCGGGGAAGGCCGCGGCAAACGCGCCGAGGCGCGGCGTCAGCACCAGGTGCGCGGCGGTGCGCGGCACACTGAGCCTGAGATTGCCGGCCGGCCGGTCGCGCGCCTCGACCGCTGTCTCCAGCGCGAGGTCGATTTCGGAAAGCGCCGGACGCAGGCGCTCCAGCAGCTGCGCGCCTTCCTCGGTCGGGGCGACGCTGCGCGTGCTGCGAGCGAGAAGCCGCACACCGAGCCGCGCTTCGAGGCTCGACACAGCATGGCTCACCGCCGAGGGCGCGATGCCCAATTCGCGCGCCGCACCCCGGAAGCTGGCACATTGGGCGACCGTGGCGAGCACGGCCAACTGGGAAAGGTTCGTTCGGTTCATTGATCTATTTCAGAGAACAAGCCGTGCAAAAGAAACATGATTATCGAACGCATGGCAAGGCGCTATCTCATGTCCATCGCAACAAGGAGACGCACCATGAAAACCCGCAAACTCGGTACCGAACTCGAGGTCTTCCCCGTCGGCCTCGGCTGCATGGGCATGAGCTTCGGCTATGGCGGCCAGCCGGAAGCCGAAGCGATTGCCACGCTGCGCCGCGCCGTCGAGATCGGCGTGACGTTTTTCGACACGGCCGAGGTCTATGGGCCCTATGAGAACGAGATTCTGCTCGGCAAGGCGCTGAAGCCGCTGCGCGACAAGGTGACGATCGCCACCAAATTCGGCTTCAAGATTTCCGAGCAAGGTTCTGGCACCGACCGCATGGTCGGCGTCGACAGCCGCCCGGAACACGTCAAGGCGGTGGCGGAAGCCTCGCTGAAGCGGTTGAACACTGACGTGATCGATCTTTACTACCAGCACCGCGTCGATCCGAACGTGCCGATCGAGGACACGGTTGGCGCCATGGCCGAACTGGTGCGCGAGGGCAAGGTGCGGGCTTTGGGCCTGTCGGAAGTCAGCGGCGCGACCCTGCGTCGAGCCCATGCCGTGCATCCGATCGCGGCCGTGCAGAGCGAATACTCGCTGTGGAGCCGGGACCCCGAAGACGAGGTATTCGATGTCTGCCGCGAACTCGGCATCGGCTTCGTCCCTTACAGCCCGCTCGGCCGCGGCCTGCTCACCGGCACCATCGCCAAGCCGGAAGCCTTGAGCGACGACGACTGGCGCCGCACCTTGCCGCGCTTCCAGGCCGAGGCGATGGCAGCCAACAACGCCGTCATCGCGGTGCTCGAAAAGATGGCCGCACAAAAGGGTGTGACGTCTGCACAACTGGCGCTCGCCTGGGTGCTGCACCAGGGCGATTTCATCGTGCCGATCCCCGGCGCGAGGAAGATACGCCACCTGGAGCAGAACACGGCGGCGGCTGGGATTGAGCTCAGTGCTTCGGAAGTAGCGGCGATCGGCGATGCGCTATCGCCGGACAAGGTTGTCGGCAAACGCTATACGGAGGAACTGCTGGCGCTTGTGAATGGGTAGACGCTTCAGCATCCGCTCGCTTTGAGACGCTGGCGCGAGGCCCCCCTCTCTGTCCTGCCGGACATCTCCCCCTCAAGGGGGGAGATCAGCAGTTTTGGCGCCCCGCCCCTCTTTCAACGTTGGTAGTTGGCGAAAGCGGAGGTGACGGCCAATCTCCCCCCTTGAGGGGGAGATGTCCGGCAGGACAGAGAGGGGGGCCTCGCGCCTACTTATCTTATCTCTATGCCTCTACCACGCCACCACCTCAATCTCCGGCCAGTACTCCCGCGCCCGCTTCCCCTTCGTCTCATGCGTCCGCTGGTTGTCCAGCACCCGGTTCGGCGTGATGCGGAACGAAAAAAGATCATCGAGCCCGAACGGCGCCACCAACTCCAACGCTCCGCCGCGGCCATACCGAACCCCAACCGCATGGGTCTTCGAGGCAAAATAGCTGACGGATTGGCTTGAGCTTGTGTAGCGCGGGCATTCCTGCCCGAATTTCACCGGATACCACAAATGCACCCGCGCCTGGTTGCGCACCTCGACCGGCAGCGCCAGCCCCTCGAAATGCTGCGCTGCCTGGCGAATGACGGCGTCCTCGGCCTCATAGGAAAGGTCGGCGCCATCGAAATAGAACAGGTCGACATCCTTGATGCCGTAGCCCGGCGGCTTGCCGGTCAGATGGTTCCAGACGCTGTTGTAGAGCGCGCCGGAAACCACCAGCCAGTCCGGCAGCGCAAGTTCCCGCACCCGCGCCAACGTCTCAGCAAGCAGCGGGTCGGCCGCGACGATGGCCAGGAACGCCGCGCGCTGATCGTCGAAGGGAAGGCCGGAATAGCGGAGATGGCTCATCGCCCATTTGGAGGGCGATTCGCCGTCACTCTGCAATGCTTCAGGTTCTCAGCACGCCGTCCGTCTGCTTGTTGACGTTCTCGACGATGCGCTTTGCCAGCGCCTCGAAATCCTCGTCGGTCAGCGTCTTTTCGACCGGCTGTATCGACACTTCGATGGCGATCGACTTTTTGGCCTCGCCGAGCGACGCGCCTTCGAAGACGTCGAACACCGAAACGCCGGTGACCAGCTTCTTGTCGGCGGCAAGGGCTGCGCGCACCAGCGCGCCGGCCTCGACCGACTTGTCGACGACGAAAGCAAAATCGCGCTTCACCGCCTGGAGCGGCGACAGGTCAAGCCTTGGCTTGGTTCGCGTCGGCTTGGCCTTCGGCTCCGGCACGGCGTCGACATAGACCTCGAAGCCGCACAGCGGACCGGAGACGTCGAGCACTTCCAGCGTCCTCGGATGAAACTCGCCAAAGGTGCCGAGCACGGTCTTCGGCCCGAGCTTGATCGTGCCGGAGCGTCCGGGATGGTACCAGGCCGGGCCGCCGGGCTCGATCTGCAGCCGGTCGACCGGCGCGCCGCAGGCTTCGAGCGCTGCGATCGCGTCGGCCTTGGCATCGAACACACCGACCGGACCGGCATTGCCGGCCCAGCTGCGGCCCGAACCGTCGAGCTTGGCGGTGCCGCGCCGCACGCCGGCGGCAACGCGCCGCTGCTCTTCGGGCGCGGCGCCCTCATAGGTGCCCGAAACCTCGAACAGCGCCACGTCGCCGATGCCGCGGTCGGCATTGCGTTGGACGGCACTGATCAGGCCAGGCAGCAGCGAGGGCCGCATGTCGGACATGTCGGCCGCGATCGGGTTGGCGAGCTTCAGCGCGGTCTGGCCGCCGCCGAACAGCTCGGCGTGCCTGGCCGGAATGAACGACCAGGTGACCGCCTCCATCATGCCGCGCACGGCCAGCGCGCGCTTGGTCGTGCGGGTGCGCACCTGCAGCGTGGTCAGGATCTTGCCGTTGACCGCGTCATGCGAGGTCAGCGGCTGCGGCGCGATGTTGTC
The DNA here is from genome assembly GCF_041355295.1 of Mesorhizobium sp. RCC_202. Classification (NCBI taxonomy): domain Bacteria; kingdom Pseudomonadati; phylum Pseudomonadota; class Alphaproteobacteria; order Hyphomicrobiales; family Phyllobacteriaceae; genus Mesorhizobium; species Mesorhizobium sp. RCC_202. The sequence goes on along the minus strand of NZ_JBFUPO010000001.1, from coordinate 778,429 downwards.
GACGCCATGAATGCGCATCACCTCTTCGACAAGGTCGGCCTTGCCGTCGACATCCGGCCGCCAGGACGGCACCTTGACCTTGACCACCTCGCCCGAACCCTGCGGCTCGAAGCCGAGCCGGGTCAGGATGTCGAGCGCTTCGGCCTTCGGCACCTCGATGCCGGTCAACCGCTTCACTTCCGAGAGCGGGAAGGAGACGATCTTCGGTTTGTGCCCGGCATAGCCGGCGACTTCGATCTCCGACGGCGTGCCGCCGCAGAAATCGAGCACCAGCTTGGTTGCGAGCTCGACGCCCGGCACCATGAATTCGGGGTCGACGCCGCGCTCGAAGCGGTAGCGCGCATCGGTGATAATGCCGAGCGCGCGGCCGGTGCGGGCCGTGGCGATCGGATCCCAGAGCGCGGATTCGATCAGCACGTCGGTGGTGTTCTCGTCGCATCCCGAATGCTCGCCGCCCATGATGCCGGCGATCGACTCGACGCCATTGTCGTCGGCGATCACGCACATCTCCGGTGTAAGCGTGTATTCGCGCCCGTCCAGCGCCAGCACCTTCTCGCCGTCCCTGGCGCGGCGTACCACGAGGTTGCCGGCGACCTTCCCGGCATCGAACACATGCAGCGGGCGGCCGCGGTCGAAGGTGACGTAGTTGGTGATGTCGACCAGCGCGCTGATCGGACGCAAGCCGATGGCGATCAGCCGCTGCTGCAGCCATTTCGGCGACGGGCCGTTCTTGACCCCCTTCACCAGCGCCAGCGCGAAGCCGGGGCAGAGTTCCGGCGCCTCGATCGTGACCTTGACCGGGGAGAGGCCATTGCCGGCATGCGGCATGATCCCACCGCCGGTGAGCCGGCCGAGCCCGCTTGCCGCGAGATCGCGCGCAATGCCGTAGATGCTGGTGGCGTCGGGGCGATTGGGGGTCAGATTGATCTCGATGACCGGGTCGTCGAGATGCGCGTAGGTCGCGAAGCTGGTGCCGACCGGCGCGTCTTCGGGCAGATCGATGATGCCGTTATGCTCGTCGGAGATTTCCAGCTCGCGCTCCGAGCACATCATGCCGTGGCTTTCGACGCCGCGGATCTTGCCGACCGATAGCGTCACGTCGATGCCCGGCACATAAGTGCCGGGCGCCGCGAAAGCGCCGATCAGGCCCGCGCGGGCGTTAGGCGCGCCGCACACGACCTGCACCGGCGGCTTGCCGTCGCCGGTGTCGACGGTCAGCACCCGCAGCCGGTCGGCGTCGGGATGCTGCACGGCGGTCAGCACCTTGGCGATGACGAACGGCTTCAGGCCGGCCTTGTCGTCGACATGCTCGACTTCGAGGCCGATCGCCGTCAACCGCTCGACGATCTCGGCAAGCGAGGCGTCGGTCTCGAGATGGTCCTTGAGCCAGGAGAGGGTGAACTTCATCACTTTGTTCCGTTTTGTCTGTACCCGTCCGGTCTTTGCGCATCGGGCCGGGGCACGCTTGTCTTCAAATGGCGCGGCAGGTCGTCGGGCATGTGCAGGAAAGGCAGCTGCTCGCGCACATAGGCATGCATGGTCGGCCGGAAATAGGCCGGCATGTCCATGGCGCCGAGCATGAAATAGATGTGGTCTTCAAGCCGCTCGTCGACATAGGCGATCGGCGAACCGCAAATGCCGCAGAACGAGCGCGTCACCGGCCCGTTCTCGTACATCTTCAGCGCCTTGCCGGTGAAAGCCACCTGCTCGGTCAGAAAGCCGACAAAGGCCGACACCGGCGCGCCGCTGGCCCGCCGGCAATCGCCGCAATGGCAATAGCTGATGTGGTGCGGCTCGGCCGAGGCTTCGAACCGCACGGCACCGCAACGGCAGCCGCCGGTGTGTGGCGCCGTCATGCCGACAGGCCTCCGAACAGCGTCGGCAGGTCGAGCGGGCGGAAGCCGTAATGCGACAGCCAGCGCACATCCGCGTCGAAGAAGGCGCGCAGGTCCGGCATGCCGTATTTCAGCATGGCGATGCGGTCGATGCCCATGCCCCAGGCAAAGCCCTGATATTCGTCGGGATCGAGCCCGCCGGCGCGCAGCACATTGGGATGCACCATGCCGCAGCCGAGGATCTCCATCCAGTCGGAGCCTTCGCCGAAGCGCACTTCGCCCGGACGCGAGCGGTCGCACTGGATGTCGACCTCGAGGCTCGGCTCCGTGAACGGGAAGTAGGACGGCCGGAAGCGCATCTTGACCTGCGGCACCTCGAAGAAGGCCTTGCAGAACTCCTCCAGCACCCACTTCATGTTGGCGACATTGGCCGACTTGTCGATCACCAGGCCCTCGACCTGATGGAACATCGGCGAGTGCGTGGCATCCGAATCCTGCCGGTACGTCTTGCCGGGGATGACGATGCGGATCGGCGGCTTCTGTTTCTCCATGGTGCGGATCTGCACGGGCGAGGTGTGCGTGCGCAAAAGCTTGCGCTCGCCCTTTTCGTCCGGCTGGAAGAAGAAGGTGTCGTGCATCTCGCGCGCCGGATGTCCCTCGGGGAAATTCAGGGCCGTGAAGTTGTAATAATCGGTCTCGATATCCGGACCTTCGGCGATGGCGAAGCCGAGATCGCCGAAGATCGCCGCGATCTCGTCGATCACCTGGCTGATCGGATGGATGCGGCCACGCTCGGCCGGCGACTGGCGCACCGGCAACGTGACGTCGACCTTTTCGGCCGCAAGCCGCGCCGCGATCGCCACGTCCTTCAGTTCCGCTTTGCGCGCGGTGAGCGCTTCAGTAACCCGGTTCTTCAGGCCGTTGATCGCCGGGCCCTTGATCTGGCGTTCCTCGGCGGTCATCGCGCCCAGTGTCTTCAGCATCTCGGACACGGTGCCTTTCTTGCCGAAGGCCGCAATGCGCACCGCTTCGATCGATGCCTCGTCGCCTGCCGAAGCTATGTCGGCCATCAGGGAGTTTTCGAGAGTTTCCATGTCACTCATGTTTCGGACCGTTGGGCATAAGAAAAACCCGCGCCAGCCGTGCCAGCGCGGGTTCCCCAAATCAGATATTGAATAGCTTGGGAAGCGCTGGCTTAGGCGACAGCGCTCTCAAAAGCATTCGGCGTGGTGTTCTTCAAATATTCGAGCGCGACCTTGGCCCTGGTGACCAGGGCGGCGAAAGCCTGCGGCTCGTGGATGGCCATGTCGGACAGGATCTTGCGATCGATCTCGATGCCGGCCTTGTTGAGACCGTCGATGAAGCGGCCATAGGTCAGGCCGTGCTCGTGAGTCGCCGCGTTGATGCGCTGGATCCACAGCGCGCGGAACGAGCGCTTGCGGTTCTTGCGGTCGCGATAGGCGTACTGCAGCGACTTTTCCACCGCCTGCTTGGCGATGCGGATGGTGTTCTTGCGACGGCCGTAGAAGCCCTTGGCGGCTTTCAGGACCTTCTTGTGCTTGGCGTGCGAGGTGACGCCTCTTTTTACGCGTGCCATGTCATGATCTCCTTAAAACGCTGTTCCGGACCGAATGCTCAGAGGCCGTTCGGCAGAAAATTCTTGATGACCTTCTTGCCATCCGGTTCAGCCAGAACCATCGTGCCGCGGGCATTTCGAATGAACTTGTTGGAACGCTTGATCATGCCGTGACGCTTGCCGGCCGCAGCCGACAGAACTTTACCCGTACCTGTGATCTTGAACCGCTTCTTGGCGGCCGATTTGGTCTTCATCTTGGGCATTTTGCTACTCCGTATTGGTGGCGCACAATCGCGCTTCTTTTCTCGCTTCGGGCTGACCAAAGCCCGAAAAGCAAATGAAACCGCCACGGCATGCCCTGCCGGGCGGTTTTCTTGGAACGCGGTCCTATAGATCAAACAAGGCGCGCGCGCAACACCTCAAGCCGTGCGGCGCTATGTCCTCTGTCAGGGTAGCGTGAACCACACCGGCAACATGCCGGTCAGCTGCGCGCCGTCGATCAGTTCGAAGGCCGGCAGCGCCACCAGGAACACCAGCCCATCGAGCAGCGTGGTGAGCAAAAGGCGCGGCTTGAAACTGCCGGTATCGCCTTCCTCGTAGAGCGAGAGCTTGGGGAAGAAGCGCGGCACCTTGGCCAGATAAGCCGCGTAAGGGGCGCCCAGCACTTCCTTGAGGTATTTCTCCTCGCGCAGGATGACGATGTGGAAGGCGCCGGCGCAAAGCACGGTGAACAGGATGATGCCGCTGAACGAGCCGATCTGCGCGCCGACGCCGGCGGCGGCCACGGTGGAGAACAGATAAAGCGGGTTGCGGGTGATCGAATAAGGCCCCCCGGTGACCACTTCGGAGGATTTTCGGCCGCCGATATAAAGCGTCGACCAAAGCCGCCCGATAATGCCGAGGAAGATCAACAGCACGCCGAACATCTCGATCGATTCATGCACCGGCGTGTCGGGCGGAAAAGTCGACTGGCCGAACAGCAGCGCGCAAAACAGCACCACGACCAGCACCGCGAGCACGATCCGGCGCATATGCTGGTAGCCGCCCAGCCCTTTCAGCGGGTTGGCGGGTGGGGCCTTTACTTCATCGACCATGTCCAATCCGATCGTGGCGTTTTGCTCGCGATCGGGAAGCCCGATCGTCGGCGATCGGATTTAAAGCAGGCGCCCCGCCGATCGTCGGGACGCCGTGCCCGGCAATTCGGGCGGATTTTAGAGCAAATGCAATAGGGGCCGGCAGCTCTCGAAACCGTGATAGACGCGACGCGTTGGCGGCCGCGCCTCAGCGCGGTGCCAGCACCATCATCATCTGGCGGCCTTCGAGCTTGGGCTCGGCCTCGACCTTGGCGATCGTCGTCGTTTCCTCGCGCACTTTGTTCAGAAGCTGCATGCCGAGCTCCATATGCGCCATCTCGCGGCCACGGAAGCGCAGCGTCAGCTTGACCTTGTCGCCTTCCTCGAAGAAGCGCCGCACGGCCTTCATCTTGGTTTCGTAGTCGTGGTCGTCGATGTTCGGGCGCATCTTGATCTCCTTGATCTCGATGACCTTCTGGTTCTTGCGCGCTTCGGCCGCCTTCTTCTGGTTGGCGTATTTCAGCTTGCCGAGATCGAGGATCTTGACGACCGGCGGCACCGCATTGGGCGATATCTCGACAAGATCGAGCCCGGCCTCTTCGGCCAGCAGCAGTGCGTCGTTGATGGAAACATCGCCGCGGTTCTGGCCTTCGGCGTCGATGAGCTGGACCCGGGGAACCCGGATGTCTCGGTTGGAGCGCGGGCCGTCTTTGGTGGGCGCCGCTGCTTTAAAAGGTCTGCGAATGGTCGTGGTCTCCTCGGCCGTTTCGTTCAGGGTTCAGTAAATTCAAATCGCTGGACGCGCCTATGTGGTGAGCGCGGGGCGTGAGTCAATAGCATAGGCTTTGCGGAAAATCACCTGTCCGCTTGCTCTTACTTGTGCCAAGCAAAGAAACGCCGCGAGCACTTTTCGTTGAACCACGGCCTGTGCCAAAAGACCGGTGGAAAAGGAAAAGGTCATGGCCGCCAGCGCCCCGGTTTTCATCGATGTGGACGGATCGAGCATCGCCGTCAGGCAGACGCCGGGCGCGGCGCCCGGCGTGGTCTGGCTGGGCGGCTACAAGTCCGACATGCTGGGCACGAAAGCCGAGACGCTTGCCGTCTGGGCCGACGGTGAAGGCCGCGCCTATCTGCGCCACGACTATTCGGGCCATGGCGAGTCGGGCGGCGACTTCGCCGACGGCACCATTTCGGCATGGCTGGCGCAAAGCCTGGCCGTCTTTCGGCGTTTTTCCAAGGGCAAGCAGATCCTGGTCGGCTCCTCGATGGGCGCCTGGATTGCCCTGCGCATGGTGCAGGAATTGCGCAAGGCCGGCGACGATCGCGTTGCCGGCCTGGTCCTGCTGGCGCCAGCGCCGGATTTCACCGTCGAGTTGATCGAACCGGCCCTGACCGACGCGCAACGCCACGATCTGCAGGAAAAGGGCTTCTTCGGCGAGCCGTCCGACTATTCCGACCAGCCCTATATCTACACCCGCGCGTTGATCGAGGACGGCCGGGTCAACCGGGTGATGACCGGGCCGATCGACACCCATTGCCCGGTGCATATCCTGCAAGGTCTCGCCGATCCGGACGTGCCGTCCGGCCACGCGCTGAAGCTCGCCGCGCTGCTGCCGGCCGACGACGTCACGCTGTCGCTGATCCCCGATGGCGATCATCGCCTGTCGCGTCCCGAGGATCTCGACATGCTCAAGCGCGCGGTCGGCGACATGATCAGCCGGGTCGCCTGACCAATGCGCGTTTCCATTCCGATATCCGCCTTCGTCGCGGCCATCGTCGGTTTCGGCAGCACGCTTGCCATTGTCATTGCCGCCGCCAAGGCGGTCGGCGCGACGCAGATCGAGACCGCAAGCGGCGTGACGGCAATCTGCCTGGCGATGGCGATCGAATGCCTGTGGCTGTCCTGGCGCACGAAAATGCCGGTTATCACCGCCTGGTCGACGCCTGGCCTGGCGCTGGTTGCTGCCTCCAGCGGCTTCACGATGCCTGAAGCCGTCGGCGCCTTCATCGTCACCGGCATCCTTTTGGTCGCCACTGGCCTGTTCAAGCCGTTGACCAGGCTGATGGCGCGGATACCGGCCTCCGTCGCCTCCGGCATGCTGGCCGGCATCGTCGTCACCTTCGCCATCAATGCGGTCAAAACCGTTCCAGCCGATCCCTGGCTCATCCTGCCGCTGATCGCGGCCTTTTTCATCATCCGCCTGGTTAATCCGTCGCTGTCGGTGCTGGCGGTCCTGGTCGGAGGCGGCCTCGCCGCTTTCCTCACCGGCCGTGTCGGCAGCCTGCCGGCGCCGGAACTCTCGACGCTGACGCTGATTGTGCCGCAATTCACCGTCTCGGCCGTCATCGGCCTGGCGGTCCCGCTCTACCTCGTCACCATGGCTTCGCAGAACCTCTCGGGCCTCGCCGTGCTGCGCGCGGCTGGCTACGATCCGGAACCTGGACCGCTGATCGGCGTCACCGGCCTGTTTTCGCTGCTGTCGGCGCCGTTCGGCGCCGGGACCACCAATCTGGCGGCGATCTCGGCGGCGATCTGCACCGGCCCCGACGTGCATCCCGATCCCGCCGAGCGCTGGAAGACGGGTCCGTTCTATGCCCTGGCCTACCTGGTCTTCGCCATCTTCGGCGCTTCGCTGGTGGCGATCTTCGCCGTCCTGCCGCAGAGCCTGATTGCGCTGGTCGCCGGGCTGGCACTGACGGCGTCTTTGGCCAATGCGCTTGCCATTGCGCTCAGGGATGAGGGCGAGCGCATGCCAGCCACTGTCACCTTCGCCGTCACGGCTTCCGGCCTCACGCTGTTCGGCGTCGGCGCGGCTTTCTGGGGCCTGGTCGCCGGCATGGCCGTGCTTTTCCTCGACAGGCTCAAAAAGCGATAATCATTTCAGGTGCTTCGCCGGTTTTGGCCGGATTTGGCTTGAATCGCCGATTTCCTCTTCCCATTTCGATTCCACGCAGCCGCTTTGGCTGTCTCCAACGGAAGGACTGGGAGAAAATGAACACAAGTGCATTGATCCGTCCGGCCTGGACGCCGGCCACCATCGCGCTGATGGTCATCGGCTTCATGGTGTTCTGGCCGCTCGGCTTCGCCATGCTCGCCTACATCATCTGGGGCGACCGGCTCGACGGCTTCAAGCGTGACGTCAATCGCGCCACCGACGGCATCTTCGCCGGCTGCCGCCGCGGCTCCGACAAGGCGGCCCGCTGGGGCCACGGGTCGGCCCGCACCGGCAACGTCGCCTTCGACGACTGGCGCGAGAAGGAACTCGAGCGCCTGGCCGAGGAACGCCGCAAGCTGGACGAGATGCTGACCGAGTTCGACGATTACGCTCGCGAACTGCGCCGTGCCAAGGACCAGGACGAGTTCGACCGCTTCATGGCGAACCGCCATAAGTCGACGGCCCCGACGACCACGGAGTCGTCCAAGCCGGCGACCCCGAAGCGCGGCAAGGGCTCGAACCTGCTCGACGACTGAGATCTTGCGACAGGTCTCAGGATGATACAACGGCGTCGCGTGAGCGGCGCCGTTTCTTTTTTGTTCTCTTTCTGCGTCCCCTCCACTGGTCGTTTCTCTCGAATCGCGTATCGTCCAGCCATGACTCTCGGCTTCTTTCGCAACCTGACCAAGCCAAAGCCCACGCCCGTCGTCGAGCGCGAGCATTGCGTCGCCGGCCGCACGCTGCCGCTCAAGATCGTCGAGAGCGCCAGGGCGAGACGGCTGACGTTGCGCATCGATTCCGGCGGCCAGGGCCTGCGCATCACCGTGCCGCCGGGCCTGCGTCGCGGCGAGGTGGAGAAATTCCTCGACCGCCATCAGGACTGGCTGGAGCAGCGCCTGGCCAAGGTGCCGACAAGGCCACAGGCGCGCCCGGGCATTAAAATCCCGATCCGCGGCGTGCCGCACCGCATCGTTCATGAGCCGGCAAAGCGCGGCACGGTCACCGTGTCGCGCGACGAGCGCGGCCCGCTGCTGATCGTGCATGGCGATCGGATCCATCTGCCGCGCCGCATCGCCGATTACCTCAAGCGCGAGGCAAAGAAGGAAATCGAGAAGCTGGTGGTCAAGCACACCGAAGCGGTCGGCAAGCGCGCCAAGGCGATACGCTTCAAGGACACCTCCAGTCGCTGGGGCTCATGCACCTCGGAGGGCAACCTCTCCTTCTCCTGGCGCATCATGATGGCGCCGCAGCCGGTGATAAACTACCTGGTGGCGCATGAGGTGGCGCATCTGAAAGAGATGAACCACGGCCCGAAATTCTGGAAGCTGTGCGAGAAGCTGTGCCCGGACACCGACCGCTGCAAGGACTGGCTGAAGCGCAATGGCGGCGCGTTGCAGGCGATCGTGTTCGAGTAGGGATGCTAAGGTTGGGTGTTTGGCGACCACCTAATCGTCATTCGCCGCATTCAACTCATCCGGCCGCAGGCCCTCATCGCCGCGGTGTGGCCACGGCAGGAAATTCCGGTCGAATGCATCGCTGCCGAAATAGTCCAGCGCCCGGTGCGCCTCGGCGCCGTTGAACGCGGCCTTGTCCATCAGATGCGCGATCACCTCGCGCGCCTGCGCGATCTTCTGCTTCAGTTCGGTGACGGTCTGGTCGGCCATGCTTGTCTCCCGCCATGCTACGTTAGGAACCTAGCGCTTCCGATGCCCTTGGCAACAGCATGCTTTTCCTCGACTCTTTTGCCATTTCGTGCCAATCCCGCCGCATGACGCTCGACATCAAGATCTGCGGATTGAAGACCGACGCCGCGATGGCTGCCGCCCTTGCCGGCGGCGCCAGCCATGTCGGCTTTATCTTCTTTGCCCGGAGTCCGCGTTATGTCGAGCCGGCCGAGGCCGGCCGCCTGCGCGAAATGGCGCGCGGCAAGGCCATGGCGGTTGCCGTCACCGTCGATGCCGACGATGCCTTCCTGGATGAGATCGTCGCCAGGATGCAGCCGGATATGTTGCAACTGCATGGTTCCGAAACGCCGGAGCGGGTGGCGGAACTCAAGGCTCGCCATGGCCTGCCGGTGATGAAGGTATTCTCCGTCAGCGAGGCCGCCGATCTCGATCGGATGAAGCCTTTCGTCGGTATCGCCGATCGGTTCATGTTCGACGCCAAGCCGCCGAAGGGATCGCAACTGCCGGGCGGCAATGGCGTCGCCTTCGACTGGCGCATCCTTGCCGGCCTTGACGTCGGCGTCGATTACATGCTTTCCGGAGGGCTCAACGCCGCCAATATCGGCGATGCCCTGAGATTGGCCAACCCGCCCGGGATAGACGTTTCGTCCGGCGTGGAAAGCGCTCCGGGCGTCAAGGATCCGGCGCTGATCGAGCAGTTTTTCCGGGCCGTCAGGGCCGCGCGCGACGATCGCGCCGCCTGAACAGTTTTTCGAACCAGAGCATGTCCCGGAAAAGTGGAATCCGGTTTTCCGATAAGGACATGCTCACTAAGTCAAGGAGCGATCGGCGATGAACAAGCCGGCTATGCCCAATTCCTTCCGCACCGGGCCTGACGAGCAGGGGATGTTCGGTATTTTCGGCGGTCGTTTCGTTGCCGAAACGCTGATGCCGCTGATCCTCGACCTCGAGCGGCACTGGAATGAGGTCAAGGACGACCCGGAGTTCAAGGCCGAGCTGCAGAACCTGTCGACCCACTATGCCGGGCGGCCATCAAAGCTCTATTTCGCCGAAGGCCTGACGAAGCATCTGGGCGGCGCCAAGGTCTACTTCAAGCGCGAGGATTTGAACCACACCGGCTCGCACAAGATCAACAACTGCCTCGGCCAGATCCTGCTCGCCAAGCGCATGGGCAAGAAGCGCATCATCGCCGAGACCGGCGCCGGCCAGCACGGCGTCGCTTCGGCGACTGTGGCGGCGCGCTTCGGTTATCCTTGCGTGGTCTACATGGGCGCCACCGATGTCGCCCGCCAGAGCCCCAACGTCTTCCGCATGAAGCTGCTCGGCGCCGAAGTGCGGCCGGTCACCGCCGGCCACGGCACGCTGAAGGACGCCATGAACGAGGCCCTGCGTGACTGGGTGACCAATGTCGAGGACACCTATTACCTGATCGGCACGGCCGCTGGGCCGCATCCCTATCCGGAACTGGTGCGCGACTTCCAGTCGGTGATCGGCATCGAAGCCCGCGCGCAGATGCTGGAGCAGGAAGGCCGGCTGCCCGACGTCATCATCGCCGCTGTCGGCGGGGGGTCCAATGCCATCGGCCTGTTCCACCCCTTCCTCGACGACAAGGATGTCCGCATCATCGGCATCGAGGCCGGCGGACGCGGCCTTGATGGCGTCGAGCATTGCGCCTCGATGAATGCCGGCAAGCCTGGTGTGCTGCACGGCAACCGCACCTATCTCTTGCAGAACGCCGACGGCCAGATCCTCGACGGTCATTCGATTTCGGCCGGTCTCGACTATCCGGGCGTCGGTCCCGAGCATTCCTGGCTGCGCGACTCGGGCCGCGTCGAATATGTGCCGATCCTCGACGACGAAGCGCTGGAGGCCTTCCAGCTGACCACGCGGGTCGAAGGCATCATCCCGGCGCTGGAATCGGCGCATGCCATCGCTCATGCGGTGAAGATCGTGCCCCAGATGGACAAGGACCAGCTCGTCATCGTCAACCTGTCCGGCCGCGGCGACAAGGATGTGCATACGGTGGCGAGCATGCTGGGCATGGAGATCTGACAATGACCACCCGCATCGACCGTCGCATGGCGAAGCTCAAATCCGAGGGCCGTCCGGCTCTGGTCACCTATTTCATGAGCGGCGACCCGGATTACGAGACCGCTTTATCGATCATGAAGGCGCTGCCCAAGGCGGGCGCGGACATCATCGAAATGGGGATGCCGTTTTCCGATCCGATGGCCGATGGTCCGGCGATCCAGGCAGCGGGCCTGCGCGCGCTGAAAGGTGGCCAGACCCTGGTCAAGACGCTGAAGACGGCGGCTGATTTCCGCGCCACCGACAATGACACGCCGATCGTGCTGATGGGCTACTACAATCCGATCTACATCTACGGCGTCGACCGCTTCCTCAAGGACGCGATTGCCAGCGGTATTGACGGGCTGATCGTCGTCGACCTGCCGCCGGAGATGGACGAGGAGCTCTGCATCCCGGCATTGAAGGCCGGCATCAACTTCATCCGCCTGGCGACGCCGACCACCGACGACAAGCGCCTGCCCAAGGTGCTGCAGAACACGTCGGGCTTTGTCTACTACGTGTCGATGACCGGCATCACCGGCTCGGCCCTGGCCGACACCGGCAAGGTTGCGGCAGCGGTCAAGCGCATCAAGGGCCATACCGAGCTGCCGGTCTGCGTCGGCTTCGGCGTCAAGACCGCCGAGCAGGCGCGCATTATCGGCGCTTCGGCCGACGGCGTCGTCGTCGGCACGGCAATCGTCAATGCGGTCGCCAATGTGCTGGGCCCCAAGGGCGAGAAGACGGCCGATCCGGCCGAAGCCGTCGCCACTCTGGTCAGCGGCCTTGCCCAGGGCGTCCGCTCCGCCCGCCTTGCCTCCGCCGAATAGGCTGACTATGTGTTCACAACGCAATTCCAGCCGGAAAACCGCCACAGACTTTTCCTGAATTGCTTGAAATCTCTTCCAGGACAGGAGCCGAAGCCATGAACTGGATCACCAATTACGTCCGCCCGAAGATCAATTCGATGCTCGGCCGCCGCACCGATATGCCGGAGAACCTCTGGATCAAGGATCCCGAGACCGGCGAGATGATTTTCCACAAGGATCTCGAATCCAACCAGTTCGTCATCCCGGCCTCCGGCCACCACATGAAGATCTCGGCCAAGGAGCGGCTGAAATATTTCCTTGACGACGGCAAATATGAGCAGCTCGAAAACCCCAAGGTCGTCCAGGACCCGCTGAAGTTCCGCGACGAGAAGCGCTACACCGATCGCCTGAAGGACGCCAAGGCCAAGACCGGCCTCGAGGATGCCATCGTCAATGCCCTTGGCACCATCGATGGCCTGCCGGTTGTCGTCACCGTGCAGGACTTCGCCTTCATGGGCGGCTCGCTCGGCATGGCTGCGGGCGACGCTATCGTGCACGCCTTCGAGGTCGCGCTGCAGCGCCGGCGGCCGCTGATCCTGTTTGCCGCCTCCGGCGGCGCCCGCATGCAGGAAGGCATTCTCTCGCTGATGCAGCTGCCGCGCACTACGATCGGTGTCGACCGGCTGAAGGAAGCCGGCCTGCCTTACATCGTCGTCTTGACCAACCCGACGACCGGCGGCGTCACCGCCTCCTACGCCATGCTGGGCGACGTTCACATCGCCGAGCCCGGCGCGCTGATCGGTTTTGCCGGTCCGCGCGTTATCGAGCAGACCATCCGCGAAAAACTGCCCGACGGCTTCCAGCGCGCCGAATACCTGATGGAACACGGCATGGTCGACATGGTCGTCTCGCGTCTTGAGTTGCGCCAGACCATCGCGCGACTGTTGAAGATGCTGCTCAAGGTGCCGGAAGCCGAGAAGCCGCTCGAACCGGAAATCTTGCCGCCGGCCGTCGTCAACGCGGAAACGCGGCCGCACGCCTGACGCGACATCTCTGGTCGCGGCCGTTATTGCACTTGGTCTTGCGTGCTGTAGCCTCTGATTTGCGCATGGGCTTGCCGAAACCGATTCCCGGCTTCGATGCCCATCCGAAAATTGCGGCAAACAAAAAGATTTAAGCCATGACAACGCTCGCTGCCGACCGTGAAATCGAACATCTGATGACGCTGCATCCGAAAGGGTTCGACCTTTCGCTGGACCGCATCACCCGGCTGCTCGAGCGCCTCGGCAACCCGCAGGACCGGCTGCCGCCGGTCATTCATATCGCCGGCACAAACGGCAAGGGTTCCTGCGCGGCCTTTTCGCGGGCATTGCTCGAGGCCGCCGGTCACCTCGTCCATGTCCACACCTCGCCGCATCTGGTGAACTGGGCCGAGCGCTACCGGCTGGCGGCCGAGAGCGGTGGCAAGCTGGTCGACGACGATGTCTTCGCTGAAGCCATCAGCCGCGTCGCCGAGGCCAATGGCGGCCAGAAGATCACGGTCTTCGAAATCCTAACCGCGGTCACCTTCATCCTGTTTTCCGAGCACCCGGCGGAAGCCGCGATCATCGAGGTCGGCCTCGGCGGCCGCTTCGACGCCACCAATGTGATTTCCCGGCCGGCGGTTTCCGTGATTATGCCGGTGTCGATGGATCACGAGGCCTATCTCGGCGACCGCGTCGAGCTGATCGCCGCCGAGAAAGCCGGCATCATGAAGCGCGGCTGCCCGGTGGTGATCGGCGCCCAGGAAAGCGAGACGGCGCTGCAAGTGCTGATCGACACCGCCGAGCGGCTGGACTGCCCGACATTCGTCTACGGCCAGGATTTCCTCGCCTTCGAGGAAAACGGCCGCATGGTCTATCAAGACCAGGACGGTTTGATGGATCTGCCGCCGCCGCGCCTGCCCGGACGCCACCAGTTCGCCAATGCCGCGGCGGCGATCGCCGCCGTCAAGGCGGCGGGCTTTGAGATCGGCAACCGCGCCGCCGAAAAGGCCATGGCCAATGTCGCCTGGCCGGCGCGCATGCAGAAGCTGACTCAAGGCAAGCTGGTCGACCTGGCGCCGAAGGGCACCGAGATCTGGCTGGATGGCGGCCACAATCCGGGCGCCGGCATCGTCATCGCCGAGGCGCTGGCCGAGCAGGAGGAAAAGAACCCAAGGCCGCTGATCCTGATCTCGGGCATGATCAACACCAAGGACCAGACCGGCTACTTCACGGCCTTCAAAGGCCTTGCCCGACATGTCTATACGGTGCCGGTCGCCAACAGCCAGTCCGGCGTGCCCAATGACGAGCTGGCGTTGCGCGCCACCGAGGCCGGCCTGTCGGCCGAGCCGGTCAACTCGGTCGCCAATGCGCTGATGCTTTTGCGCGATTCATGGGACGGTCCGGCGCCGCGCATCCTGATCGGCGGCTCGCTCTATTTCGCCGGCGAAGTGCTGGCCGAAAACGGCACGCCGCCGACCTGAACACCACCTTGAACCACGCCGCGAGGAGCCGGACATGATCAAGGTCAAGCAGCTTGCCCATGTCTGCATCTTCGCGCAGGACCTCGAAGCGACACGCGGCTTCTACCGCGACGTGCTCGGCCTCGACACGCGGTTCAATTTCCTGCGCGACGGCAAGGTGTTCGGCTTCTACCTCGACTGCGGCGGCCGCAGCCATGTCGAGGTGTTCGAAAAGGCCGAGGCCAGCTATGGCGCGCGCAACCAGATCAACCACTTCTGCCTGGAGGTGGAGGATATCGAGGCGGCCGTCGCCCATATCCGCTCGAAGGGCGTCGAGGTGACGCCTAAAAAGCTCGCTTGCGACGACACCTGGCAGGCCTGGACCACAGACCCCAACGGCGTCAAGATCGAGCTTTTCGAATACACCGCCAGAAGCGCGCAGTTTACCGGCGGCGATCGTGTGGCCGACTGGTGATCGGATAGCTGGTACGGCTCGGCGCATCCTAGTCTGATCGGCGGTACGCTCTACCTTGCCGGCGCGGTGCCGGTTGAGGACGGCAGGTCGCCGGCCTGCAGAGGCAGTTCAGAAATCCCAGGGCGAGATCAGATCAAGGCTGGTTGAGCCAAAGTCGCTCAGATTGCGTGTTGCCAGGCGACCACCATTCACGTGAGCAATCGCTGCAATCATGCCGTCGGGAGCGGACATACCACGGCCTTGCCGCCGCGCGGTTCCCATGATCTCGCCATAAGCCAGGGCAGCCTCTTCCGTCAGCCCAAAAATGCGGTCGGCAAAGCGATGGCGCCACTGCGAAAGCCCTTGCTCAAGGCGATCGGCACGCTCATCAGGTCGTATCTTTTGAATGCCAAAAGCGATTTCACCGATCGCCACGGTGGGAAGGGCCAATTCCGCATCGTTGCGAACGAGCCAGGCCAGAACGGCTGCGTCCGGCACCTTCCTGAGGGTCTCCGAGATCACATTGGTATCGACGAAAATCAAAGTTCCGGTCCCGGGTGAATTTGGCGGCCCTCGCGAATAACCTTATCCAGATCGATATCGGCGCCGCTGCTTGCCGCCAGGCGAGCATAGAAGGCGGATGCCGGTTCGCGCCCGGCTTCCCGGATCTCATAGGATTCAAGTGCGCGTTCGACGATATCGGCGATGGAGCGATTTTCGCGACGCGCCAGTCGGTGAGCAAGATCCCGTGCTTTTGCGCTGCGTACTGAGAGCTGCGGTTCGGCCATCTGAACCTCCGTTTGTCCAGAATATAAGCCAATCCTAGTTAGCCATCAAGATGGCAGATGATGGCGCGCCATCACTTCAGCTCGATCTCGATGAAGGCGTACTCGCCGTCATTGGCGTTGATGACGTCGTGCTCGACGCCTTCCTTGCGAAAATAGGGCGCACCTTGTTTCATCTCGGCGAAGGATTCGCCGTCCTTGGTCAACAGCTTCACCTTGCCGTCCATCAGCGGCACCACGACATAGTCGTGACCATGGCGGTGCCAGCCGGTGTTGTCGCCGGGCTGGAAGCGGTATTCGGTGACGATCACGCGTTCATTGTCGATGAAGACGGTGGCCTTGGCGGTTCCGGTCATGGTGTTCTCCCTTTTGTGTCAGCAAAGGAGATGGCGCGCTCCCGCGTCAGTGCCACGATGCGGCCAGTCATGGCGCCAAAGAAAAGCCCGGCGCGATGGCCGGGCTTGGTCTTGAAGTCTTTGGATCGGCTCAGGCGAGGCTGCCGTTGATCCAGTGCGACAGCGCGGTCTTCGGCGCGGCGCCAACCTTGATGTCGGCCATCTCACCACCCTTGAAGATCATCAGCGTCGGGATCGAACGCACGCCATACTGCGCCGCCAGCTCCGGATTCTCGTCGATGTTAAGCTTAGCGATCTTGACCTTCGAGCCGAGCTCGTTGGCAATCTCTTCCAGCGACGGGCCGATCATCTTGCAGGGACCGCACCACTCCGCCCAGAAATCCACCACGACCGGCTCCTTGGCGTTGAGCACATCGGCCTGGAAATTGCTCTTGTCGACCTTGACGGTGGCCATGCTGAAATCCTTTCGAAAACTCGGGTTGCACCAAATGTGGTGGTTCCGATGGCGATCTTCAAGCAGCTCTTGTGTCACGCTCGTGTGAGTCGGGCAAGGGCGTCGTCCATGGCCGCCGCCGGCAACTCGATCAGGCGCGGCGCCTCGGTGAAGAGCAGCGCCGCCGCCACCTCGCGGCCAGGATAAAGCGGCTGGAGCAGGGCCCGATAGAGCGCCAGCTGCAGCACATAAGCCGGCGGCACCTCCGCCAGGTTCGCCGGCGCCGGCCGGTTGGTCTTGTAATCGACGATCGAGACTTTCTCGGCAGTGACCGCCAACCGGTCGATCTTGCCGGAGATCGAGCGCAGCCTGCCCTTGACCTCGAGACTGCCCATGACCGCGACCTCGGCGCGGGAGGAGGGCGAAAACAGTGTATCAAAGCGGCTGTCGGAAAGGATTGAAAGCACGGCGTCCAGCGCCTTGTCGCGCTCTCGCTCCGGCCAGTCGGCGCCCGCGCGCGCCAGATAGCGTTCCGCTGCGCTCTGCCTTTCCTCTTCCGCAATGCCGGGCAACATCTGGAGCAATTTGTGCAGGGCCAGCCCGCGCACCACCGCAAAGCCGGGCTCGGCCTCGGTGTCGAGCACCGGTGAGTGTGTATCCGGCACGGGCTCGTTCGCCTCGTCGATCAGCGCCGAGGCGCCGGACGGCGATAGCGGTCTTGGCAATTCCTCGTCAGGCGGCAGCAGCCGGAACAGGCCGTCCGGCAGCGGCAGTGCGTGCTCGATAGGGCTCTGCGCCGCGCCCGCTGCAAGCGCCACCGGCGGCAGCTTCGTCATATGAAAGCGATGCACGCCTATGTCGGCCGTCGCCGGGTGGCGGCGTTCCGTGCTTTCCGGCGCACCGGCTAGCGCGCGGCTGACGATCGAATGCCAGGTGCCGGTGCTCGGCTGTCGCTTGCCGTGATAACCGCAGACGATCAGCCGGTCCTCGGCGCGCGTCATGCCGACATAGAGCAGCCGCCGGTATTCGTCGTCGGCAAGCTCGCGCGCCCGCATCGAGGCCGTTCGCGAGACGTCATTGGCGACATCGCTGGCCGAACGCCACAGATAGCCTTTTCCCCGCCACTGCGCGCCGGAACTTTCGAACGGCATCAGCCGTGGCAGATGCTGGTCGCTGAACGGCGCCGAGCCGCCATCGACGAGGAAAACCACCGGTGCTTCGAGACCCTTGGCGGCATGCACCGTCATGACGCGCACCTCGTCGCGCGTCTGGTCCATCTCGCGCTTGATCTCGGGACCGGCATTCTCCAGCGTCGACAGGAAGGATTCCAGCCCTGGCAGTCCGGTGCGCTCCTCGGCAAGGCAAAAGCTAAGGAATTCGTCGAGGATGTCGCCGGCTTCCGGCCCGAGCCGCGCCGTCATCTTGCGACGCAGTCCGTCGCGCGCCAGCAGTCCGGCATAGAACTCGAACACCGGTTTGAACGCGGCCTCGTTCGTCCAGGCGTCGAGCCGGCCAACGACGGCGGCCAAGGCCTCGTCTCCAGCCGCATGTTGGCGCAGCGAGGCGATCAGCGACAGGCCCTTCGGCCGCGCGCCGGCGAGCGCCAGCAGCGTCTCCTCGGAGATTTCGAAGATCGGGCTGCGCAGCACGGCGGCTAAAGAAAGGTCGTCTTCCGGCTGGATCAGGAAATGGCCAAGCGCGATCAGGTCCTGCACCGCGATATGGCCGGGCAGGCTCAGCCTGTCGGCGCCCGCAACCGGGATCTGCCGGTTCTTGAGGCTGCGCGACAGCGCATGGACGAAACGGTCACGTTTGCGCACCAGGACGAGAATGTCGCCGGCCGTCAGCCTGCGGCCTTTGCCTTCGATGACCTCGCCATTGCGCAGCCAGTTCTGGATGGTCGCAGCCACATGCTCGGCCACGCGCACGGCTGGCGCGCTGGCGTGGTTGACCGGCAAGGTCCAGTCATCCGGCTCCTCGACCGCATCCGTGCCGACCGACGGCCACACCTCGACATAGCCAGGCGCATCGATGCGGATCGCCTTGTGGCTGAGCGGATCGGGATCGTGACTGATGCCGCGCCGCACGCCAGGCTCGGCAAAGACGCGATCGACGGCGGCAAGCACATCGTCGCTCGACCGGAACGACCAGGTGAGCTTGAGGTTGGCAAAGGACGCCTCGGCGTCGCGCACGCGCCCGGCAAACAACAACCGGCTGTCGGCAAAGGAATCGGGTGCCGCGCCCTGGAAGGAGTAGATCGACTGCTTCTCGTCGCCGACGGCAAACACTGTCCGCCTGACCGCCTCGCGCTGGCCAAGCCCGGCAAAGAACTCCTCGGTCAGCTTCTTCACCACTTCCCACTGGTCGGGGCTGGTGTCCTGCGCCTCGTCGAGCAGGATGTGGTCGATACCCTGGTCGAGCTTGTATTGCACCCAAGGCCCGGCATCCGGCCGCGACAGCAGGCTGACGGTGCGGGTGATGAGATCGTTGAAGTCGAGAAAGCCGCGGCTGCGCTTCAACTGCTCGTAGCGCGTGATCAGCCATCCGGCGACAGTGAGCGCGGCAACTGTGCCCTCGATCATGCGAAACAGCGCCAGCCGCTCGGACACGTCGAGGATGACCTTCGCCGCCGCCAGGTAGCGTTCGGGCAGATCGGGCAGCCGATCGACCAGCGCCTTCTTGAAGATTTTCGGAGGGTCGTACGGGTCGCCGTCAGCCTTGAGAAAGGCTTTGGCGAGCAAGCGCAGCCGCTGAATGGGATCGCGTTCGGCAAAGGCGTTTTGCGCGTAAGGCAGAACATTGTTCAGAACCGTGCGTGCGTCGGTAGCGTCCGCGGCGCGGGCAAATTCCGCGTACTGGCTTGGCGAAAAACCCGGCAGCGGCCAGATGGCGGCGGCGATATCATCGGCCGTCTGGCTGGGACGGAAGCCGAATTCGGCGAACAATGGCTGGAAATCCCTTGTCACGCCCAGCCGGGCGATGAAGTCGCGCAATTCGTCGCGCTTGCGCACGATCTCGGCGAGCAGCGTGTCGAGGCCGAACTCGCCGCCGCGTTCCAGCACAATTGCAAAGGCTTCCCCCAGGCCCTCGACCCCGGCGCCCGCGCCCGAAATCATGTCGCGGCGGGCATCGCCGAACAGCGAGGCTTCCATCTGCGGGTCGAGCATTTCGAAATGCGCCGGGATGTTGGCTTCGAGCGGGAACTGGTGCAGCACCGATTCGCAGAAGGCGTGGATGGTCTGGATCTTCAGGCCGCCCGGTGTCTCCAGCGCTTCGGCAAACAGCCGCCGCGCGCGCCGCATCGTATCGCGGTCGGCGCCTCGCCCGTCGAGTGCCGCGATCCGCTCGCCGAGCTCCGCATCGGGCAACGTGGTCCATTCCGACAAGGTCGAAAACACGCGGTTCGACATGTTGGCGGCGGCCGCGCGCGTATAAGTCAGGCACAGGATCTTCGACGGATCGGTGCCGTTGAGCAGCAGCCGGATGACGCGCTGCGCCAGCACATGCGTCTTGCCCGAGCCGGCATTGGCCGAGACCCAGGCCGAGTTCTGCGGGTCGGAGGCACGCGCCTGGCTGGCGGCTGTCTCGGTGGGGATCGGATATTTCATCCGTCCGCCTCGTCATCGCTGGCGCCGCCGGCCGACCATTCCAGCACGCGCGCCAGATGGTCGTAGTCACCGTCGGCGTCGCCCTCGCGGAATGGCAGCGCCCGCGACAGATAGCCGGTCGCCGGATCGGCATAATGGAACAAGAGCCGCTCCAGCCGCGCCCAGGCCTCTTCCGACAGATCGTTGGCGGTGCGGGGTTTGCGGTTGTATTCGAGGATCGATTCCTCGAACACCTCGCCATTCGGCTTCAGCCGCACGAAGGCCAGTTGCGAGGGTTCGCGGATGCCGAGTTCCTTGAAGGCGCCGCGCCTGAGCAAAGCGCCTTCGAGCGCCAACTGCGGCGACAAGAGCGTATGCGCCTGTGCCTTGGAAGGCGAGGAGCCGGTCTTGTAATCGAGGATATCGGCCATGCCGCCGGCCAGCAGATCGACGCGATCGGCATAGCCGGAGAGCGTCACGCCGGTACGGCCGACGATAGTCTTTTCGGCGCGTTCCTCGGCGTGGCGACGGGCGACCGCATCGGCGCGCGTGTGCTCCCATTCGATGATGTTGGCGGCGAGCTTTTCGAAACGCGGCCACCAGACCGCCTCGATGTCGGGAGGAAGTGCCGCGTCGGCAAAGCAGAGCCGCCCGGCCTCGACAAGGGCGGCCAGCGCGCCCGGCGCGCGCGGGTCTTCCACCCGTCGCGAAAACAGATGCAGGATTTCATGGAACAGCGTGCCGCGCTCGGCAGCGCCCGGATCGCGGATCAACGGCTCGAGCGGCATCAGGCCCAGGATGCGCCGGGCGTAGACCGCATAGGGGTCGCGGCGCAGCGTCTCGATCTCGGTGACCGAGAAATGCTGCGGACGCAGGCTAAGCGGCGGCTTCGGTTGCGGGCGCGCGGCAAAATCCTTCCTCTCGCCGGCATCGAGCGCGCGCGCCCATGAAAGCTGCGTATCGCCGCGACGGCCAAGCACCGTCGCCTGCTCCTTGCCGATGAAGGTCAGCATCCGCTGCAGCCAGCGCGACGGCACCGCCGGCGCGTCGCCGGATCGCGCCGCGCGCGTCAGCACGACCTGTTTCGTGCCCATCGCCATCTGGAAATCATGCGCGGCAAGACCGATGCGCCGTTCCGGCGGTTCGAGGTCGATGCCGGTCTTCATCAGCCGTGACATGAAGCGGTCGCTCTCGGGCTTGCGTGGCCACACGCCTTCGTTGAGCCCGCCGATGACCAGCGTGTCGACGCTCTGCAGCCGGGCTTCGAGCGCGCCCCAGATGGCGATGTTGCGGTCGGTGCCCTGCGCCGGTTTCACCGTCTCCGGCGCGATCAGCGCCTCCATCACGTCAGGCCATTCACTTGCAGGAAAAGTGAAAGGCGAGGACGCGGCCACCAGCCCACGCAGCAGCTCAGCAAGCTTTTCGCCCGCGTCGCCTGCGTAGAGCGCCGTCACGCTGCCGTCGGCCGCGCGGCCGAGAGCCTCGAGCGCCCCGACACTGGCACGCGTCAGCGTGGCGATATCCGCGTCCTTCTCGACGCGCATCGCCGTAAGCACGGAGAGCGCACCGGTAAGACGGCTAAGCATGTCGCCCGCCTGCTCGATCGAGCGGACGCTCAGGCGCGAAAACCAGAAGGGTTGACGGCTGTCGCCGCTCAGTCCGGCGAGCCTCGCCTCGAACAACTGATCGAGCGAGGCGATATCGGGCCGGCCGGTGCCGCCACGCAGCGCCACCAGCTCGACGAGCTCAGCCGCCTTGCGGACAATCTGGCGATCGAGACCGAGGCCAAGCAGGGCGTGCTTGAGCAGCGAGAGCAGTCCGACCGGATCGCCGGGCCGAAACGCCGCCTGCAGCGCCAGCCGCAGCAAAGTGGCCGCCGGCGTGTTGGCAAGCGGCGCGCCGCCGGAATCGTCGGCGACGACACCGAAACGCAGGAGCTCGGCTGAGACCCGCCGCGCCAGCGAACGATCACCGGTCACAAGTGCGGCGCGCTTGCCCGGGGTTTCCGCGGCACGCTTCAGCACGATGGCGATTGCGGCGGCCTCATCGCGCTCATTGGCTGCTTCCACCAGCGTCACGCCGGCCAACGCCTGCTCGATATCGCCGGCCGAAAAACGCGACCGCGTCTCCGTCCAGAACTCGGTCGTCTCAGCCGGCCGCAGCGCCTCGCCGACGAGTGCCGCGCGCAGCGCAAGCGGCCCTGCCGCCTCGCCGATCTCCTCGACATCGCGGCGCGGAATGCCGATGCCGCCGATCAGCTTGGCCAGGCCGTATTGCGGGTGGCCAAGCGTCGCCGGACGCGCGCCGGGCGCGGAGATCGCGGCGAAGGAGGCATCATCGAGCTCGCGGTCGAGGCCGGGCAGCACCACGGCGCCGTTGGGCAGGCCGGCGATCACGCCGAGCAACTCTGCGGTGGCGGGAATGGAGCCGGTCGAGCCGGCGGCGATCACCGGTCCCGTCGGCGGATTGCGCTTCAACCGCTCGGCTTCCAGCCGGATCAGCGCACTGCGATGCGCGGCCGGGTTGGAGCGGCTGCGCTCCTTGAGCACCTCCGGCCAGTTTTCAGTGACGATGCCGAGGAAATCGAGCGTCACCTGCCACCAGCCGGCGAGATTGCCAGGGACGAGTGACGCAAGCTTCGTCCAATCCGTACCTTCGGTCTCGATCTCGTCCATCAGCCGGGCAAGATCGCGCGCCAGCCATATGGCGTCCGCGGCCGAGGTCGGCACCACGAATTCCTCGTTGAAGCGCTCCCGCACATGCGCCGGCAGGCTTTCCTTCCAGGCGCGCACCAGCGGTGCCAGCAAAAGCAGCCGCTCCTGTGCGGCGATCGGTGGCGCAAGCTCGATGGCTGGTGCTGCCTCGGCATCGAAAGCCGTTTCGTCCTCGTCGAACTCGCCAAGCGGCCGCACCGTCGGCAGGATGGCTGAGCGTCTCCCGAGCAGGTCGACGAAAACGCCGCGCAGCGCGCGCGCCGCGCGCCGGGTCGGCACATAGATGGTGGCGTCGGCCAGCGCCAGCGGGTCGCCGTCGAAACGGAAACCGGGGACGAGCTTGCCATCGAGCAACGCCCCGGCCAGCGTCGGCAGGAACGGCGCTCCTGATGGGATCGAAAGGACGCGGCGCGCGCCGCTCATATCGCATTGGATCGCCGTGCGGCCGTTTGGGCGCACAAAGGACGATCTAACCCTTTGAATCTACGCATCGTGCTTTCCGAAAATCGAACCCGATTTCCGGGCCGATGCGGTAGCAAGCGCGCCGGCCACGGCTTCTTCAGCGGCAGGGATCGCGTCCGGCGTGCCGACCGTGATCCAGCGTCCATGCATCTTCATGCCGAACAGACGCCCAGCGGCAATCGCCTTGTCGAAATAGACGTTGAGCGAATGCGAGCCCGCCGGGGCGTCCTTGAAGATGCGCGGGTGGATGATTGCGGCACCCGCATAGATCAGGCCGGCCGCATCGCCTTTCGAGCGCCGCAGGGCGCCATCAGGCGCGGCCAGGAAGTCGGTGCCGACGCAGTGCCCGGTCGCTGAGTCGAGATCGGTAAGCATCAGCAGAATATCCATTCTGGCAGCGTCCCATGCAAGGGCAAGGCGTTCCAGGCTGGGCGGGCCGCTGTCGATCCAGAAGGTGTCGGCATTGATGATGTAGAAGGGCTCGTCGCCCAGAAGCGGCAGCGCCTTGACGATGCCGCCCGCCGATTCCAGCAAAGCCTCGCGCTCGTCGGAAATGACGATCTTCGGCGCTTTGCGGGCGGCGACATGGGCGACGATCTGCTCCGGCAGATGATGCACGTTGACGATGGCCCTGGCGACGCCCGCCGCCGCCAGGCCGTCCAGTCCCCAGTCGAGCAAAGTCTTGCCGGCGATCCTCACCAGCGGCTTGGGCATGGTGTCGGTGATCGGCCGCATACGCTTGCCGAGCCCGGCCGCCAGCACCATCGCTGTCGCGGGCTTCATGGCGCGAGTTCCTCGAGCAGCCCGTGGGCCATGTAGAAATCCTTCAGGCCGGCCAGCGCCGGATGCGCCAGCGCCCGCCTCAGATAGTCGCGGATGCGCGGCAGATGCTTCAGATAATAAGGCTTGCCGTCGCGCTTTTCGAGCCGCACAAAAATGCCGAGGATCTTGGAATTGCGCTGCGCCGCCATGATCGCATAGGCCTCGGCGAAGCCGGCCTCGTCGAAGGCGCCGGCGGCACGCCGTGCCGCGACATAGGCAGCCACGGTCCGCTGTTCGATTTCGGGTGAGACCGTGACGCGCGCATCCATCGCAAGGGAAGCGACGTCATAGGCGGCCGGGCCGATCAACGCGTCCTGCACGTCGACGATGCCAAGCCGGTCGAGGCCAGTGCGTTCGCCGCGCCAGATGATGTTGGGCGAATGGAAATCGCGCAGCATCAGCGTGTATTCGCTGCCGGCGAGCCGGTCGAGCAGCGCATTCCATTGCTTGTGATAGCCGGCGCGCAATTCGTCGCTCGCCGCCTTGCCGGTGATCATCGGCACATACCAGTCGACCAGAAGATCGGCCTCGATCAGCATCGCCTCGCGGTCGAAGGGCGGTACGTCGTGGAAAACGCCGGGTGCCGCTTCCATATGCTCGGACCACGGCTTGCCATGCATCATGGCGAGCAGCTCCGCCGCTGCCGCGTAGCGCCCGGCGATGGGTTGCCCATCGCTGCTCAGAAAACCTTCCGAGCCGAGATGTTCGAGCAGCAAAAGACCCTGGTCGAGATCCTGCGCATGGATCAGCGGCACGCTGACGCCGGCGGCAAGCAGCGCCTGATCGATGGCGACAAAAGCAATGACGGACTGCGCCGTATGGGCAATCACCGCATAGGGCTTGCCGTCGCGCACCGGCGGGCCCAGCACCAGGCGCGGCGAGTTCATCAGCACGCGCGGGGCGTGACCGGCAATGGCGACGATCTCATAGGAGCGGGCGGACGCATCGCCGACAAAATGGCGGCGGCTCGCTTCACCCCAGCCGGCGGCGGCCAGAAAATCGCGCATCGCCAGCGACCGTGCAATACGATCGAATGCGGCTCCTTGCGCCGATATCCTCGCAAGTCGACCGTCGCCTTGCTCGGAAAGCTCTATCCAAACCGCCCCTTTCGGCAGGCGGTCGCCGGCTCGTTCGGGCCACTCCACCAGCGCCGCGCCTTGCGCCAGCGCATCGTCGAGGCCGAGTTCATCGAGCTCGTCGGGCGAGGACAATCGGTAGAGATCGAAATGGCTGACCGGAATGCGCGTGTCGTAGCTCTGCACCAGCGTGAAAGTCGGACTCGGCACTTCGAGGCCGGCGTCATCGGCCAGCGCGCGGATCAGGGCGCGCGCCAGCGTCGACTTGCCGGCGCCGAGATCGCCCTTGAGCGCGATCGCATCGCCGGCGCGCAACGCCATGGCCAGGTCTTCACCAAGCCTTGCCGTCGCCGCCTCGTCGGCAAGAAAACGCTCCAGGGTCGTTCCGGTCATGCAGCCCGCTACTCGGCCGCGTCGCGGATGCCCGCCGGCGTATCGGGAATGCCCGAGGGTGTGTCGGGGAAGGTGCAGATGACCGTTGTGCCCCGGTCGGCGCCGGTCTCGATCCGCACGGTGCCGCCATGCAGTTCGACGAAGCTCTTGACGATCGAAAGCCCCAGACCTGCGCCGCGCCGGCGGCCGCCATTGGTGCGCGGCTCGAAGCGGCGGAATACGGATTCCAGCACATCCGGAGGCATGCCGGGCCCGTCGTCATGGACCGCGAATTCGACGGCACTGGCGAGTCGGCGACAGGTGAGCGTGATCGTGCTCGCCTCCGGCGCGTAGTTCGCCGCGTTGCTCAACAGATTATAGAGGATCTGTCGGACGCGGATCTCGTCGCCATGGAAGCTCTTCGGCGCTTCCGCCGCCTCGATCTCGAGCTTGATCCGGTGCTCCTCCAATCGGTCGGCGACCAGTTCGGCTGCCGCGGCGATGGTCCGGTCGATGCTCATCTCGGAGATGTCGAGTTGCATGATGCCGGCATCGACCGTCGCCAAATCGAGGATGTCGTTGACGATGGTGAGCAGCACCGAGGATGACGAGCCGACATGTTCGACATATTCGCGTTGTTTCTGGGTCAACGGGCCGGTCGTAGGCAGCGACAACAGCTCGGTGAAGCCGATGATGTTGGTCAGCGGCGAGCGCAGCTCATAGGAAACATGCTGCACGAATTCGTTCTTGAGCTGGTCGGATTTCTCCAGCGCCTCGTTCCTGTCCTTCAGTGCCCGCTCGACATTGACGGTATCGGTGACGTCGACGAAGGTGATCATAACCTGCCCGTTGGGCAGGTGGATCACCGCATAGCTCAGCACGTTGCCGTTCATCAATTCGATCTGGCCGCGGCGGTCGCGGCGTTCGTCGTCAAAGCCGGTGACGGCGGCGACGAAGCCGCCCCACGGGCTGTCCGCGGCGCGCTGGTCGCAAAGGTCGCGGATGACCGAGACATGGACGTTCGGCTTGACGATGTCGGCCGTCAGCCCCCACAGCGTGACGAAGGCTGGATTCGACAGGCGCAGTTTGCCGTCCGGGCCGAACACGACCACGCCCTCGGCAAGGTTGTCCAGCGTTTCGCCCTGGACGCGCACGGCGGTCTGGTAGCGGCTTTCGAGATCCATCTTCTCGGTCAGGTTCTCGAACACCCAGGTGACGCCGCCCTTGGGTTGCGGGTTTGCCACCACGCGGATCGTCTTGCGATCCGGCAGGTGCCACCAGTGCTCCTGCGGTTCGACGGCGCGATAGGCGTCGAGCAGGTTTTCCTTCCAGCGGCGCCATTCCGGCTGTTCGGCGATCTTGCCTTCGCTGCGCAACCGGTCGAGCAGCAGTGTGTTGGAGGGCGCGCTGAGCAGGAAGCCGCTGTCGAGGTTCCACAGTTTCTGGAACGCCTGGTTGAAGAAGCGCAGCTTCTCGTCCGTGTCGAAGATCGCCACCGCCGTGTTCAATTGATCGAGCGTGTCGGCATGGCTTCGCACGGTCCGCTCATATTCGGCGCGGATCGTCTCGGTTGCGCTGGTGTCGATGGCCAGCCCGGCCGAGCCGTCGGCGCCGGCGAAATCGGTGACCGAAAACATGCGGCGGTCACCTTCGATAACGGTGGAAAGCGTCTGTTCGAAGACGGCGCGCGACTTGTGCTGTTCGGCGATCTGCTCGCGCGCCTGGCCACCAAGGAACTCCTTGGCTTCGCGCACGGCCGTCGCCGCGTTTTCCGCTTCCACCGCTTCGGCATAGGCGCTGTTGACCCATTGCAGCCGTCCGTCCGCCGCGCGCAGCCACGCCGGCATCTTGAGCGCATCGAGCAGGCCGAGCATCGTCTCGTAGTTGGCGCCGAGCCGCTGGTTCTCGATCTTCAGCCTGGCCTGGCTGCGCAGCGTCTCCGATAGCGAGATGAAGCGGACCAGCACATGCGCGGCGCTCTTGCGGCCGTGCACTTCGAGCGGCATGCCGGCCTGCGTTTCGATGACAAGGTCGAAGGCCTTCGCCTGTTCGCGCAGGGCGGCGATCGCGTGTTCCAACGCCGCCGCCGAGCGCGGCATCAACCAGCGGCCGAACGCCAGGAAAGCGGACCTGTCGTCGGGCGCGCCGCTTTCAAGCGGCAGGCTGCCGATCAGTTCCGGTTTCTTGTTGTCCGCTGTCCAGACGACGACGCGCTGGTCGCGCAGATTGAGCAGGGCTTCGGATCGCTGCAGCGCCGCGTTGACGTCGGCTATGCGGGCTCTGAGTTGCAAATTCTGCGAGGCGGTGCGCGCGCGCTCGCGGATCAGGAAGATGGCCGAGACAAGTGCCGCGCCCATGACGCCGACGAATACGGCGAGCTGCATGACCTCGACGGTGCTGACCGCCGGTCCCGCCTTCTGGGCGATGGCGGTTTCGGCATGCGCCGCGAAGGCCAGCAGCGGGCCGGTAAGCGCGGAGGTCGCAACAAGCATGCCTGTGCGAGCACCGGCGCGCCATCGAAGACCGCCGCCTCTCGCCGCGGAGCCGGCCGTGGTCGAATCCCTGTGGCCGCCGGAAACGGCCTTTCCCGCGCTTGGCGGGTAATCCCCCGGCATGTCTTGGTCCTCTTCGCCGCTTGAATGCAAGACCGCCCTGAATGCGTCCCCGGCCCTTGATGTCCCCGGGCCGCGAATCACAACAATAACGCTTGCCGGAATCGACGTGAAGAATCATTCGGCGCAAAAATAAAGCCGGGCGGAATGTCAACGCCCGGCTTCAATATGTTGTGGATATTTGTGGTTTGGTTAATAGCGGTAGTGTTCCGGCTTGTACGGACCCTGCGGCGTCACGCCAATATAGGAGGCCTGTTCGCCCGACAGCTCGGTCAACTTGGCGCCAAGCTTGTCGAGATGCAGCCGCGCCACCTTCTCGTCGAGGTGCTTGGGCAGCACATAGACCTGGTTCTGGTACTGGCCGGGCTTGGTGTAGAGCTCGATCTGCGCCAGCACCTGATTGGTGAACGAGGCCGACATGACGAAGCTCGGATGTCCCGTGGCGTTGCCGAGGTTGAGCAGGCGGCCTTCCGACAAAAGGATCATCCGCTTGCCGTCCGGGAAGGTGATCATGTCGACCTGTGGCTTGACGTTGGTCCACTTCAGATTGCGCAGCGACGCGACCTGGATCTCGTTGTCGAAGTGGCCGATGTTGCCGACGATCACCATGTCCTTCATCGAGCGCATGTGGTCGAGGGTGACGACATCCTTGTTGCCGGTGGTGGTGATGACGATGTCGGCCGTCGGTGCCGCGTCCTCCAGCGTGACGACCTCAAAACCGTCCATCGCCGCCTGCAGCGCGCAGATCGGGTCGACCTCGGTGACCTTGACGCGGGCGCCGGCGCCCTTGAGCGAAGCCGACGAGCCCTTGCCGACGTCGCCATAGCCGCAGACCACCGCGACCTTGCCGGCCATCATGGTGTCGGTACCGCGGCGGATGCCGTCGACCAGCGATTCCTTGCAGCCATACTTGTTGTCGAACTTCGACTTGGTGACGGAATCGTTGACGTTGATCGCCGGGAACGGCAGCAGGCCCTTCTTCTGCAGCTGGTAAAGCCTGTTGACGCCGGTGGTCGTCTCCTCGGTGACGCCGCGGATGGCTTCCTTCTGCCTGGTGAAGAACCCGGGCGAAGCCTTCAGGCGCTTCTTGACCTGGGCGTAGAAGTACTCTTCTTCCTCGCTCTGCGGGTTGGACAGAACGTCCTCGCCGGCTTCGGCGCGGGCGCCGATCAGAATGTACATGGTGGCGTCGCCGCCATCGTCGAGGATCATGTTGGAAAGGCCGCCATCGGCCCACTGGAAGATCTGGTCGGTGTAGTTCCAGTAGTCCTCGAGGTTCTCGCCCTTGATGGCGAATACCGGAATGCCGGCCTCGGCGATTGCCGCCGCCGCATGGTCCTGCGTCGAGAAGATGTTGCAGGACGCCCAGCGAATGTCGGCGCCCAGCGCCTTTAGCGTCTCGATCAGCACCGCCGTCTGAATGGTCATGTGCAGCGAGCCGGTGATGCGCGCGCCCTTGAGCGGCTTCTTGTCGCCGAATTCCTCGCGGCAGGCCATCAGGCCCGGCATTTCGGTTTCGGCGATCTCGATTTCCTTGCGGCCCCAGCCGGCAAGCGAGATGTCGGCGACCACATAGTCCTTGCTACCCGTCATGGCAGTGCTCCGGTGTGATTTGTCTCAAAAGCGCGCCGGCGCCGGGGTGGCGCATGGAAGGGCGCGAATTGCCGGCCTGACTAGCAGATCGGCCGCCAGACGACAATGGGATATAAAGAAATCTTTATGCGCGTATGTCTTTCTGACGCGTGTGCATTAGATTTCCTCGCCGAAGCGCGAGGCGACCAGCTGCTCCAGCGCGTCCATGGCCGGCACGGCTTCCGGACCGGTGGCCATGACACGGATCGAGTAGCCGGGGCTCGCGGCCAGCATCATCAATCCCATGATCGAGGTGCCGCCGACTTTCACGCCGTCCTTCTCGACATGGATGGTGGCGTTGAAGCCGCTGGCGACCTGGACGAATTTGGCCGAGGCGCGCGCGTGCAGGCCGCGCTGGTTGACGATCGGGAACTCCCGCACAACCTCGTCCCTCGCGGTGGCGGTCATTTGCTGCTCAGAAGCTGGCTGGCGACGTTGATGTATTTGCGGCCGGCCGCCTGCGCCTCGTCGAGCGCCGCAGCCATGTTGTCGCCCTTGCGGACCGACGACAACTTGATCAGCATCGGCAGGTTCATGCCGGCGATGACCTCGGTGCGGCCGGATTCCATCACCGATATGGCAAGGTTGGACGGCGTGCCGCCGAACATGTCGGTCAGCACGATGACGCCGGTTCCGGTGTCGACACGCGCAACCGCGTCGACGATGTCGGCCCGACGCTGCTCCATGTCGTCGTCGGCGCCGATCGCCACGGTTTCGAAATTGTCTTGCGGCCCGACGACATGCTCTACGGCATGCCGGAACTCGGTGGCGAGTTGACCGTGCGTCACGAGCACGAGTCCGATCATTCTCTGGTGGCTCCCGTCATCGCCGCTTCACAGGCGCATTTTATGTTCGCCGGCCATTCCAGGCGGCGGGAGCGCTATCTTGTCGACGCGCGGCCGGTTGACAAGCCCAAAATTGCGGCGGCTTGGGCCATTTTGACGCATCGCAGCAAAAAATCCGGACCGGATCATGAAAAAGGCGCGATGGAAAACCGCGCCATGAGCATTGGCAGGGCGGCGGTGACATTTTGCCGGGCGACATCGATGCTGGGCAGCCGGCAGCCGGCGATCGTCGCGAAAGTCTCGTCCTGCAAGCGCACCATCTGGGCGCGTTCGACAAGCCGCACGACAAGATCGACCACACCGTCCCGTTCGAACGCCAGCGGTCGCGGGCCGATGCCATGCACCTCGACGAGACCGGCGATTGCCTCGGGTGCTTGGCACACCAGTCGGCCGCCATAAGCGGCCGCAAACAGCTGGTCGTCCGCGATCAACCGGGAAAACAGCCCATGCGCCCAGCAATGATCGATCAGCGCCAGCGCCAAGGTCGTCTTACCCGAACCCGACGGTCCGGTGATCAGCACGCCCCGATCGCCGATCAGAAGCGCCGTGCCATGGAGATTCAGGAGCTTTGCGGCCGAATCTGGCATTTGTAATGGATCAGCCCTCGGCCGGCAGCGTCACCACGAAACGCGCGCCTTTGATTTCGCCGGGCTTGGTGCCGGGGATGTTCTCGGCCGTCAGCGTGCCGCCATGCGCCTCGACGATCTGGCGGCTGATCGACAGGCCAAGGCCCGAATTCTGGCCGAACGCCTCGCCGGCGGGCCGGTCGGTATAGAAGCGCTCGAAGATGCGGTCGATCTTCTCGGCCCGGATGCCCGGACCGTTGTCGTCGACGGTGATGATGTTGAACTTGCCCGCGCGGGCCAGCGAGATCGCGATGTGGCCATGGTCATCGGGCACGAAGGAACGCGCATTTTCGATCAGGTTGGTGATGACCTGCCCAATTCTGAGATCATGGCCGACAACGAAAAAGCCTTTGGTGCTTGCCGGAAGCTTGGCCACCTTGAGCTCGATCTCCACGGCCTTCTTGTTGCGCGTGGCCTCGCCCGACACGGCGACGAGGTCGGTGACGAACTTCTTCAGGTCGACGGTGGCCGCATCGTCCCGCGCCAGCTCGGCATCGAGCCTGGAGGCGTCGGAGATGTCGGTGATCAGCCGGTCGAGCCGCCTTACATCATGCTGGATGATTTCCATCAGACGCGCGCGAGACGTGTCATTTTTCGCCAAAGGCAGCGTCTCCACCGCGCTGCGCAGCGAGGTCAGCGGGTTCTTCAATTCGTGCGAGACGTCGGCCGCGAAGCTTTCGATCGCCTCGATTCGCGCGTACAGCGCATTCGTCATGTCGCGCACGGCGATGGACAAATTGCCGATCTCGTCCTGGCGGTCGGAAAAGTCCGGAATCTCCTCGCGGCTCTTGACACCGCGCCGCACCCGGACGGCGGCGGCGGAAAGCCGCCGCAGCGGATTGGCGATGGTCGACGCCAGAAGCATCGACAGAATGGCGGTGACCAAAGCCGCGACACCGAACACGCGCAGGATCGCCTTGCGCTCGGCCGCGACGATCTTGTCGATGTCGCCGCCCTCGGTGGACAGCATCAAGACGCCGAGCACGGCGCGGAAACGCTGGATCGGCACCGCGACGGAGACGATCTGCTCGCCTTGTTCGCTGACCCGCACGATGGTCGACGGGCTGCCGGTCAGCGCCTTGACCACTTCCGGAAAGGCCGCGCCATTGCCGCCGGGCTGCTCGTGATAGACGGGCAGGTCCTTATTGCGGAAGAAGTCGAAGATGAATTTCTCGACCCGCTCCACGAGGTCCGGCTGCTCGTCCTCGACCGGCGGCAGGTCGTAACGCAGGATCTGGCCACGCGAATACAGATGGCGCGAATCAAGCAACAGGTTCGCGTCGCGGTCATAGATGCGGGCACGCGTGCGGGTCGGCGAGATCAGCCTTCTCAGCACCGGCGCGACGCGTTCCGGATTGATCGGGAAGTCGAGATTGTCGAGCTGGTCGGAGCCCGGTCCAAGGCTTTCGCCGGCCTGCAGCTCGAGCAGCTTTTCGGGATCGATGCTGATCGAATCGGTCTCGACCGTCGCCGAGGCGGCGATCGCACCGGCAATGATCTCGCCCTGCGTCATCAGGCTTTCGACGCGGGCGTCGATCAGCCCGTCGCGAAACGTGTTGAGATAAAGGATGCCGGTGACCAGCACGGCGAGGCCAGCCATGTTGAGGAACAGGATGCGCCGGGTCAGGCTGGAGAAGATGTGATGGCCGAGAAACCGGCGCATCGGCACCGTGATCCTCGACACGAAGGCGGGCACCATCCGCGACTGGCGTCTTGCCGCGCCCGCCCGCCTGCCTCGCTCTACTTCCACTGCCATCGACTAGCAGCTCCGTTCCTATGCATGTCGCCGCTCCTATGCACTGGTGAAGCGGCTTATATCAACTCATGCTTCGCGGAACCGGTAGCCGACTCCGTAAAGGGTTTCGATCATCTCGAAGTCGTCGTCGACGGCCTTGAACTTCTTGCGCAGCCGCTTGATGTGGCTGTCGATGGTGCGGTCGTCGACATAGACCTGCTCATCATAGGCCGAATCCATCAGCGCATCACGGCTTTTTACCACGCCGGGGCGCTGCGCAAGCGAATGCAGGATGAGGAACTCCGTCACCGTCAGCGTCACCGGCTCGCCCTTCCAGGTGCAGGTGTGACGCTCCTGGTCCATCACCAGCTGGCCGCGTTCCAGTGAGCGGGCCTGCTGGCTGGGGGCCTTGGCCGCCGCCTCGCGGGCGCTGGTGCGGCGCAGCACGGCACGCACCCGTTCGACCAGCAAACGCTGCGAGAACGGTTTGCGGATGAAATCGTCGGCGCCCATCTTGAGGCCGAACAACTCGTCGATCTCATCGTCCTTGGAGGTCAGGAAGATGACCGGCAGGTCGGACTTCTGGCGCATCCGGCGCAACAGCTCCATGCCGTCCATGCGCGGCATCTTGATGTCGAGGATGGCGAGATTCGGCGGCCGCGCCGCGAGGCCTTCGAGCGCCGAGGCACCATCCGTGTAGGTTTCGACGCGGTAGCCCTCGGATTCGAGCGCGATCGACACCGAAGTCAGAATATTGCGGTCGTCGTCGACAAGCGCGATTGTTGCCATTTCAAGCGGCTCCCTCATGAGCTGTCCCTTCTGTCGTCGAGAAGGGGCTTTTGCAGGACAAATTGGGTACAAAATGTGGCACGGGCCCCATCCGAAGTCACGGACCGCCTGCCGCTACACACCATCTCACCCGACTCGGGGTTGGACGAACCAACCCTGCCAATCCTTTGGGCAACCTCTGTGATTTTTTGCACATATAAACGATTTAAACAACTTTCAAATTTTTTAAATCGATTAAAGATTTGATATCATTTGGCTTTTCTGGTTCTGAACCGGACAGCCCCGCCGTGGGCGCCGGGAAATCCCGGTCGAGATGCGGCCAAATCCAGAGAGGAAATTTGATGTCGGAAGCCGGCAAACGCAACCCCGACTGCGCAATTGACGCGATCGGCCTGAAGACCACGGGCACGGTTCGCTACAATTTCGGCGCCGCCGAACTCTATGAGGAAGCGATCCGGCGCGGCGAAGCAAGGCTGACGGCGCATGGTGCGCTGGTCGCCGAAACCGGCCAGCACACCGGCCGTTCGCCGAAGGACAAGTTCGTCGTCCGCGACGAAGGCACCGAACGCCACGTCTGGTGGGATAACAACAAGGCGATCTCGCCGGCCCAGTTCGAGGCGCTGCTGGCGGACTTCAAGGCTCATGCGACCGATAAGGACCTCTACGTGCAGGACCTCGTCGGCGGCGCCGACGCCGATCTCCGGCTGCCGACGCGCGTCGTCACCGAATTCGCCTGGCATTCGCTGTTCATCCGCAACCTTTTGATCCGCCCGCAAGCCGCCGAGCTCGAGCATTTCGTGGCGGAAATGACGATCATCGACCTGCCGTCCTTCCGCGCCGATCCAGCCCGCCACGGCACCCGCACCGAAACGGTGATCGCCGTCGACCTGACCCGCAAAATAGTGCTGATCGGCGGCACGTCCTATGCCGGCGAAATGAAGAAGTCGGTGTTCACGATGCTGAACTACCTGTTGCCGGCAAAGGCTGTGATGCCGATGCATTGCTCCGCCAATGAAGGGCCGGATGGCGACGCCGCGGTCTTCTTCGGCCTGTCCGGCACCGGCAAGACGACGCTGTCCGCCGACCCGTCGCGCACACTGATCGGCGACGACGAGCATGGCTGGGGTCCGCACGGCATCTTCAACTTCGAAGGCGGCTGCTACGCCAAGACGATCCGGCTGTCGGCTGAAGCCGAGCCGGAAATCTTCGCCACCACGCAGCGCTTCGGCACGGTGCTGGAAAATGTCGTGCTCGATGCCGGCCGCTCCCCGGATTTCAACGACGGCAGCCTGACCGAAAACACGCGCTGCGCCTATCCGCTCGACTTCATCCCCAACGCCTCGAGGACCGGCCGCGCCGGCCATCCGAAGAATATCATCATGCTGACGGCCGACGCCTTCGGCGTGATGCCGCCGATCGCCAGGCTGACGCCGGCACAGGCCATGTACCACTTCCTCTCCGGCTACACGGCAAAGGTCGCCGGCACGGAAAAGGGTGTGACCGAGCCCGAGGCGACTTTCTCGACCTGCTTCGGCGCGCCCTTCATGCCGCGCCACCCTTCAGAATACGGCAATCTGCTGCGCCAGCTGATTGCCGAGCACAAGGTCGACTGCTGGCTGGTCAACACCGGCTGGACCGGAGGCGCCTATGGCACCGGACGCCGCATGCCGATCAAGGTGACGCGCGCTTTGCTGAGTGCGGCGATCGACGGCTCGCTGAACAGCGCCGAATTCCGCACCGATGCCAATTTCGGCTTCGAAGTGCCGGTTGCCGTTCCGGGTGTCGAAAGCGCCATTCTCGATCCGCGCTCGACCTGGGCCGACAAGGCCGGCTATGACCGCCAGGCCGCGAAACTGGTCAGCATGTTCGCCACCAATTTCGAGAAGTTCGAGGCGCATGTCGACGCGGCCATCATGGGCGCCGCGCCGCGCCTGCAGGAAGCGGCCGAATAACGGCCGCTGCCAAAGCTTCTTCCTCCAGAGGCCCGGCTCGCGCTGGGCCTTTTCTTTTTGCCACGGTCGCGTCATGAGTGCTGAATGCTCAGCGACGACGACATCATCATATCAGGCGAAGCCATTATCCGCCCCGGCGATCTGCACGAGGATTTCATCCGCTCGTCAGGCCCTGGCGGCCAGAACGTCAACAAGGTCGCGACAGCGGTGCAACTGCGCTTCGACGCGGCAAACGCTGACGGCCTGTCCGAACGCGTTCGGGCGCGCGCCCTGAAGCTTGCCGGCCAGCGCGCCACCAAGGACGGCGTCATCGTCATCGAGGCCGGCCGCTTCCGCACCCAGGAGCAGAACCGTGCCGATGCGCGGGCGCGGCTGACCGCCTTGGTCGCCAAGGCGGCCGAACCGCCGCCACCGCCGCGCAAGAAAACCAGGCCGTCCAAGGGCGCCGTGGAGCGTCGCCTCAAGACCAAGGCCGGACGCTCGACCGTGAAGAAGCTGCGCGGCCGGGTCGACAACGACTGAAAAGCAGTCTGCAAAACAGTTTTCGCGCATAGTCATACAAAAACAAAGTGTTAGAACTGTCCAGAGAGACTACCGAAGCGCTCTGCCTGTCCAGCCATCGGCGAAGCACCGTCGATGGCTTCCAATTCAGGGTTGCAGGTGGCAAGCTCGGCCTCCCTGCAACAGCGAGGAGACCAGCAATGGGTATGTTCGATTTCGTCAAGGGCGTCGGCAAGAAGCTCGGCATCGGCGGCGATGATGCGCCGCCAACCGCCGATACGCTGAAGAAGGAGCTCGATTCGCACAAGCTGGGGACCGATGGCGTCGACGTCGTCGTTCAGGGCGACACCGCAGTGCTGAAGGGCACCGTCAAGGATCAATCGATCTTCGAGAAAGCGGTGATTGCCGTCGGCAACACGCTCGGCGTCTCTAAGGTCCAGGCCGACGAACTGCAAGTCGCGCCCCAGGCCGGTCAGGCGGCCGCGCCGGCCAAGGAGCCGACATTCTACACGGTGCAAAAGGGCGACAATCTCTGGAAGATCGCCGAAAAGAGCTATGGCAAGGGCCAGGGCGCCAAGAACAATGTCATCTTCGAGGCCAACCGGCCGATGCTGACGCATCCCGACAAGATCTATCCAGGCCAGGTCCTGCGCATTCCTGCCCTCACCTGAACCGGCGCCAACCGGCAATTGGCTTGCAAGTACAGGAGCGGCGGCTTTCGGGTCGCCGTTTTCTTTTGGCGATGGCATGCTTGTGCCTCACTGACCCGAAAGAGAGATCGATGCTCGTTCTGCCCAAAGGCGTTCGCCACATGCCGGGCTATATTGCGCGCCCCGCTCAGGAAGCGCTGGTCGAGGAGATCAGGCGCGTTGTGCAGGTGGCGCCGCTCTATGTGCCTGCCATGCCACGCACCGGCAAGGAAATGAGCGTGCGCATGACCAATTGCGGTACGCTTGGCTGGGTGACCGACAAGGAGCACGGCTACCGCTATCAGCCTACGCATCCGGTGACGGGCGAGCCCTGGCCTCCGATCCCGCAAGCCTTGCTGGAACTGTGGCAGGCCGTCTCGGCTTATCCGCATCCGCCCGAGGCCTGCCTCGTCAACTTCTATGCGGCGGACGCCAAAATGGGCCTGCACCAGGATCGCGACGAAAAGGATTTCGCCGCCCCTGTCGTGTCGGTGTCGCTGGGCGACGACTGTCTGTTTCGTGTCGGCCAGAACACCCGCGACGGCGGCACAAAATCGTTCAGGCTGAAAAGCGGCGACGTCGTCGTGCTTGGCGGCGAGGGGCGCCTGAGTTTCCACGGCGTCGACCGCATCTATCCCGCGACGTCGGCGCTCCTGAAGAATGGCGGGCGCATCAATCTGACGCTGCGGCGGGTAACAGTGCCGCAGCCATCCTGAAGTCCTTGACGGTCGCTCGTCAAAGTTTCCGCAGCGCCACTTCCTCGACCAGATGGTTGGCGCCCTTGCGCAGGATGAGGTCCGCGCGCGCCCTGGTCGGCAGGATGTTCTCGCGCAGGTTCTTCAAATTGATGTTGGCCCAAAGGCCCTCGGCGATGGCCCGCGCGGCATCTTCCGAAAGCTGCGAATAGCGGTGGAAGAAGGAGTCCGGATTGCGGAAGGCGGTCTCGCGCAACCGCATGAAGCGGGCGATGTACCAATGGTGGATCAGCTTCTCGTCGGCATCGATGTAGATGGCGAAGTCGAAGAAGTCCGACAGGAACGGCACGATCTTGCCGTCCCTCGGCAGCTTGCCCGGCTGCAGCACGTTGATGCCCTCGAAGATCAGGATGTCGGGGCGGTCGATGGTGACGAACTCGCCGGGAATGACGTCGTAGGTCAGGTGTGAATAGACCGGCGCCGTGACGCTGCTTTGCGCCGACTTCATGCCGGACAGGAACCGCAGCAGCGCGCCGACGTCGTAGCTTTCGGGAAAGCCCTTGCGCTCCATCAGGTTTTCGCGGCGCAGAATCTCGTTCGGCAACAGGAAACCGTCGGTGGTGATGAGATCGACTTTCGGGCTCGACGGCCATCGGGCCAGAAGCTCTTTCAGCACGCGCGCCGTGGTCGACTTGCCGACCGCAACCGAACCGGCAATGCCGATGATGAAGGGTGTCTTGACCACATCCTGCGCGTTGAAAAACGCCTGCCGCTGCCGAAACAGCAGCTGGCTTGCCTCGACATGGGCCGAAAGCAGCCGCGACAGCGACAGATAGATGCGCTTGACCTCTTGGAGGTCGACCGGGTCGTTGAGCGAGCGCAGCCGGTTGATCTCGTCTTCGCTCAGCGTCAGCGGCGTATCGGCGCGGAAGTTCGACCATTGCTCGGCCGAGAAGAAACGATAAGGGGAATATTTCTCGGTCGGAGCAAGCTGATCCATAGCTTTACCTGCCCTCCTGCCGATCAGCCTTTGGACCGGGATGCCTTTTCGGCGATGCCCGAACGGCCGGTGCGGCTCTCGAGTTCCTTCAGCACGTCCTCCAGCGGAATGCCCGCGATGCCGAGGACGACCAGCCAATGATATAGAAGATCGGCACTTTCCGAAACGACGGCTTTGTTGTCGCCTTTGACGGCGGCAATGACGGTCTCGACCGCCTCTTCGCCGAGCTTCTGCGCCGCCTTGTCCATGCCCTTGGCGAACAGCTTCGCCGTCCACGAATCAGGGTCGCCGGAATGGGCGCGCTGATCGATGATCTGTTCCAGTTCGGCGAGCGAAAAGTCTGTCATAACAGTTATCTATCTGCTTGTTTAAGCATGATCTTTTCCGAAAACCGGTTCCCACTTTTCGGGATCATGCTTTAAGCCCCATGCACGGCCGAGTCCAGCCGCATCGGCAAGCCAGCTTTGGCCATATGCGCCTTGGCCTGCGCGATCGTGTAGGTGCCGAAATGGAAGATCGACGCCGCGAGCACGGCGCCCGCATGGCCGTCGCGAATGCCTTCGACCATGTGATCAAGCGTGCCGACGCCGCCCGAAGCGATCACCGGCACGCGCACCGCATCGGCGATCGCGCGGGTGAGCGCGATGTCGTAGCCGGCCTTGGTGCCGTCGCGATCCATCGACGTCAAAAGAATTTCGCCGGCGCCGCGATCGACCATGCGCCGGGCGAAGTCGACGGCGTCGATGCCGGTCTTCTCGCGCCCGCCATGGGTGAAAATCTCCCAGCGGTCGGCCTCGCCCTGCGTCGATACCTTCTTGGCGTCGATCGCCACCACGATGCATTGGTTGCCGAATTTGTCGGCGGCCTCGGCGACGAAGTCAGGGTTCTTTACCGCGGCCGTGTTGATCGACACCTTGTCGGCCCCGGCCAGAAGCAGCTTGCGGATGTCTGCGACCTGGCGCACGCCGCCGCCGACGGTGAGCGGCATGAAACATTGCTCGGCGGTGCGGGCAACGACATCGAAGATCGTCTCGCGATTGTCGGACGAAGCGGTGATGTCGAGGAAGCAGAGCTCGTCGGCGCCGGCCGCGTCATAGGCCTTGGCTGCCTCGACCGGGTCGCCGGCATCGATGAGATCGACGAAGTTGACGCCCTTGACCACGCGGCCGTTCTTGACGTCGAGGCAGGGGATGACGCGGGCCTTCAGCATCACTTGCCTTCTAGGGTCGAAAGCAGGTCGACCACCAACTCGCCGACCAGCGGCGGCACGTCGCCTTTGGGGTCGAAGGCCGGATCGTAAGCGGAGATCGTCAGGCCGGCGATCGAGAGGGGCCCGGCGAGGCCGCACATCGCCATGCGCACCTGCTCGGGCGCCGGTCCGCCCGGCGTGGTGTAGCGGTTGGCCTGCAATTTCTCGGGGTCGTGAACGTCGAGATCGACATGCATGTGCACGCGCCTGGCGCCGTCGGCTTTCAGCCTTTGCACCGCGCTCTTCCAATCCGGACACTCGGTCCGGATGACCGGCAATTTCTCCAGCAGCTCCTTTTCGGCCGTGTCCAGGTCGCGTGCGTTGACGAGCGCGCAACGCGTGGCATCGATGGCCTTGAAGCCGGGGATACGCGCCGCAATGGACCGCCAGCAGAGGCCAAGCACGGTCGCCAGCGCCATGCCGTCGAGAAAGCCCGTGGTGGTGGTCTCTGGGGTGTTGAG
Source organism: Mesorhizobium sp. RCC_202 (assembly GCF_041355295.1). Taxonomy (NCBI): domain Bacteria; kingdom Pseudomonadati; phylum Pseudomonadota; class Alphaproteobacteria; order Hyphomicrobiales; family Phyllobacteriaceae; genus Mesorhizobium; species Mesorhizobium sp. RCC_202. The sequence continues at coordinate 738,119 of NZ_JBFUPO010000001.1, read as the reverse complement.
ATCGCCATGCTGGTCGGCCCAGATGATGGCATCGGCGCCTTCGCCGGCCACCGCGCCGGCGGCGGTCAGGCAATTGCCGGCCAGAACGATCGGAAACCGCTTCTTGTCCAGTGCGATGCGGACCTCGCCCGATACGGCGTTGCAGACCGCAAAGCCGGTGCCGATCTCGCGTTCCTGCTCGTCCTCGACCACCTTGCCGATGTCATGCACCTCGACATCGTGGCCGGCGAGCTTCAGCGCCTCGGCCAGCCCGCCGGAGATCAGCGCGTCGGGACCCTGGCCGCAACCGCCATGAAAATGGCCGCTGTCATAGGAGGCCAGGATGATCGAGATATTCACGGTCTTGCCTCCGCCGTTTCGCCGCGCAGGATCGCCAATGCCTCGGCCGGGTCGATGCGCCCGTCATAAAGCGCCCTGCCGGAGATGGCGCCCTCGAGTTTTTTGGCATCGGGCATGGTCATGCGCACGATATCGGCGATCGACGCGAGCCCGCCGGACGCAATCACCGGGATCGACACCGCCTCGGCGAGGTCGATCGTCGAGTCCCAGTTGATGCCGGTCAGCACCCCGTCACGGTCGATGTCGGTGTAGATGATGGCCGCCACGCCGGCGCCCTCGAACTTCTTCGCCAATTCGACGACGCCGAGCTCCGAGGCCTCCGCCCAGCCTTCGACCGCGACCTTGCCGCCCTTGGCGTCGATGCCGACGGCGACCTTGCCTGGGAAAGCCTTGCAGGCTTGCTTCACCAACTCAGGCTCGCGCACCGCGACCGTGCCCAGAATGACGCGCGCCAGGCCGCGATCCAGCCAGTCCTCGATCTGCTCAAGCGTGCGGATGCCGCCGCCGAGCTGCACCGGGTTCTTCGTTGCCTTGAGGATGGCGCCAACGGCCGCGGAGTTGACGCTCTGGCCCTTGAAGGCCCCGTTGAGGTCGACGACGTGCAGCCACTTGAAGCCCTGGTCCTCGAAGGCTTTCGCCTGCGCCGCCGGGTCATCGTTGTAGATGGTGGCGGTGGCCATGTCGCCATGCTTCAGGCGCACGCATTTGCCGTCTTTGAGATCTATTGCCGGAAACAGGATCACGGTCAGGGCCTCCAGCGCAGGAAGTTGGTGATCAGCGCCAGGCCGAGCGTCTGGCTTTTTTCCGGATGGAACTGCGTGCCGGCAAGGTTGTCGCGGGCAACGGCCGCTGTCACCGGGCCGCCATAGTCGGTTGTCGCCAGCACTTGCGCGGGGTTTTTCGCGTCCAGATGATAGGAATGGACGAAATAGGCATGCAGCCCCTTCGGGCCGGTCTCGATGCCGGAAAACAGCGGATGTTTTCGCGCAAGCTCGACCGTGTTCCAGCCGATCTGCGGGATCTTCAACGCCGGATCGGAGGGCTGGATCTCCTTGACGTCCCCGGCGATCCAGCCGAGCCCGTTGGTAACGGTCTTTTCCAGCCCGCGCTCGGACATCAATTGCATGCCGACGCAAATGCCGAGGAAGGGCCGGCCCTTGGCAAGCGCGACCTCCTCGACCGCTTCCCACATGCCGGCAACGGCGTGCAGGCCGGCCGCGCAATCGGCATAGGCGCCGACGCCGGGCAGCACGACACGGTCGGCGCCGCGCACCCGTTCCGCGTCGGCCGTCAGCTCGATCGTTGCGGCAATGCCGGCCTCGTGCGCGGCGCGCTCGAAGGCCTTGGTGGCCGAGCGCAGATTGCCCGAGCCGTAGTCGATGATCGCTACCCGCATCTTAAGGGCGTCCCGGCGTGTGGGTCAGGCCCAGGGCCATGCCGGTCTGGGCGGTGCGCGCCAGCGCCGCGTCGGGCACGATGCGTGGCAGCGGCGCGGGTTCGTCGCCGTCTTCGTCGACCTCGAACGCATGGCGCGTCTCGGCATCGCCGAAACTATCGGCCTCGACCACGCCCCATTGGCGCCAGCCGCGGCGGCGCAGCGCTGAAATCCGCAGCCCCTGGCCTTCGAAGCCGACATAGAGCGAGACGAGCAGCGACAACATCGACCCCGCCCATTCCAGCCCCAGTTTCCGGCCGAGCACCGACAGGATCGCCATTGTGATGAAAGTGAGCCCGGCCTCGATCCACAGACGGTTCCAGGCAAGCCAAAGCGGCGCGACCAGGAGACCGAGCCAGGTGAAGCCGTCGCGCACGAAGGCTGTCTCCTCGGTCTTGCCGCTGCCGGCCGGCGGCTCCATCACGACATAGATGGCCATAGGGCTATCCTTTCAGGGATCCCTTGGTGGAAGGCACCGCGTCCGGCTGGCGCGGATCGGGTTCCAGCGCCGCGCGCAACACCCGCGCCACCGCCTTGAAGCAGGTTTCGGCGATGTGATGGTTGTTGGCGCCGTAGTGGTTGGTGACATGCAGCGTGATGCCGGCATTCTGCGCCAGCGCCTGGAAGAACTCGCGCACCAGTTCGGTGTCGAACGTGCCGACCTTCGGCGACGAGAAGGAAACATTCCAGACCAGGAACGGTCGGCCCGAAACGTCGATCGCCGCCCTGGTCAGGGTCTCGTCCATGGCAAGGTCGATCGAGGCGTAGCGCATGATGCCGCGCCGCTCGCCCAGCGCCTTGCTCAGCGCCTGGCCGATCGCGATGCCGGTATCCTCGACCGTGTGGTGGTCGTCGATGTGCAGATCGCCCTTGGCCTTCACCGTCATGTCGATCAGCGAATGCCGCGACAGCTGGTCGAGCATATGGTCGAAGAAGCCGACGCCGGTCGAAACGTCGGATTTGCCGGTGCCGTCGACATGCAAGGAAACCGCAATCTCGGTTTCCTTGGTCTTGCGGCTGACGTCGGCGGAACGCGGCATCGCTCTGTCCTTGCTGCCTTGCCCAGGGGCCTGGGCTTGAAAACGAAAGCCTTCTATCAGCATGATCCGGCGATTGCCAGTTGCCAATCCGATCGTTATCGGGCTTGGCCGGGGCGGTTTGCAATCACTTGCCCTATGCATACATATGGCCGATCAAAGTCACTCGTACCGCGCCAATCGCCTTTTCAAGGGATAGCGCGCATCGGAGCCCGTAAATGTCGAATGAACTTACCATGCACGCCACGACCATCGTCACCGTGCGCAAGGGCAACAAGGTTGTGATCGCCGGCGACGGCCAGGTCAGCCTTGGCCAGACCATCATGAAGGGCAACGCCCGCAAGGTGCGCCGCATCGGCAAGGGCGGCAGCGTCATTGCCGGTTTCGCCGGCGCCACAGCCGATGCCTTCACCCTGTTGGAACGCCTCGAAGCCAAGCTCGAGCAATTTCCTGACCAGTTGACGCGTGCCTGTGTCGAGCTCGCCAAGGATTGGCGCACCGACCGCTACCTGCGCCGCCTGGAAGCCATGATGCTGGTCGCCGACAAGTCGGTGTCGCTGGCGCTGACCGGCAATGGCGACGTGCTGGAGCCGGAATATGGCGTCATGGCCATCGGTTCCGGCGGCAATTATGCGCTGGCCGCTGCCCGCGCCTTGATGGACACCGACAAGGATGCCGAGGAGATCGCCCGCAAGGCGATGCAGATCGCGTCCGACATCTGCGTCTACACCAACAATAATTTCGTCGTCGAAACGCTCGACACTGCTTGAGGGCCGTGATCAGGGAAAAGATCATGGTCGACCAGGAAACTAGCTACGATTTCCGGCCGGTTACCGAAAAAGACCTGCCGTTGATCGACGGCTGGCTCAGAGAGCCGCATGTGGCGCAATGGTGGGACGATCCGGAAAAGGGGATCGCCGAAATCCGCGAACATATGGACTCGGTTTCGGTGGAGCCGCTGATCGTCGAGCTCGACGGCAGGCCGATCGCCTATCTGCAGAGTTATGATCCGCATATGGAAGACGATCATCCTTATGCCGACCAGCCCTTCGGCACACTCGGCATCGATCTGTCGATCGGGCCGCCGGAGCTGGTCGGCGTTGGCCATGGCTCGGCCATCGTGCGGCAGTTCGTCGACGCGCTTTTCGAGGAAGGCGCGCCGCGCGTCATCATCGATCCGAATCCAAACAACGCCCGCGCCATCCGTGCCTATGAGAAGGCCGGCTTCAGGCCGATAGGGCGCAGGCAATCGCAATATGGGGACGTCGTGCTGATGGCCGTCGACGCGGCCGAGGACGATGAGGGGGAATGACCGGATGACCGAAGAAGACAAGACGCTGTCGGCCTATGAAGACAGCTGGCGCATGGGTCTGCTGTTCGTGCTGGCGCTGGTCATCGTCCAGGCGGGCGCGCTCTATCTCATGGGTCATCCGCCGATCTGCACCTGCGGCTACGTCAAGCTCTGGCATGGCATGGTCAACAGCTCGGAGAACTCCCAGCACATCGCCGACTGGTACACCTTCTCGCACGTCATCCACGGCTTTCTGTTCTATGCGCTGGCGCGGTTCCTGTTCCCGCGTTCGCCGATAGGATTGCGACTGGCCTTCGCCGTCCTGATCGAGGGCGGCTGGGAGCTCCTGGAAAACAGCCCCTTCATCATAGACCGCTACCGTTCCGGCACGATCGCGCTCAGCTATTACGGCGATTCGATCATCAACTCGGTGTCCGACACGCTGTTCATGGCGCTGGGATTTGTGATGGCCAGAAAGCTACCTATATGGGTGATCGTGGCCCTGGCGCTCATCTTCGAGCTCGGCACGGGCTACCTCATCCGGGACAATCTGACGCTCAACGTGATCATGCTGCTGCATCCGTTCGAGTCCATCAAGCAGTGGCAAAGTGGAATTTGAGTCTTATGAGCACCTTTTCTCCCCGTGAAATCGTTTCGGAACTCGACCGCTTCATCATCGGCCAGAAGGACGCCAAGCGCGCCGTGGCGATCGCCTTGCGCAATCGCTGGCGCCGCCAGCAGCTGGAAGGCCAGATGCGCGAAGAGGTGATGCCGAAGAACATCCTGATGATCGGCCCGACCGGCGTCGGCAAGACGGAAATCTCGCGCCGCCTGGCGCGGCTCGCCGGCGCGCCCTTCGTCAAGGTCGAGGCGACCAAATTCACCGAGGTCGGCTATGTCGGCCGCGACGTCGAGCAGATCATCCGCGACCTCGTCGAGATCGCTATTGGCCTGACGCGCGAGAAAATGCGCGAGGACGTCGGCGCGCGCGCCCAGATCAATGCCGAGGAGCGGGTTTTGGAAGCGCTGGTCGGCAAGACGGCGAGCCCGGCCACGCGCGATAGTTTCCGCAAGAAGCTGCGCGATGGCGAGCTCGACGACAAGGAGATCGAGATCGAGGTGGCCGACACCGGCAATGGTGGCATGCCTGGCTTCGAAATCCCCGGCATGCCAGGCGGCAATGTCGGCGTGCTCAACATCAACGACATGCTGTCGAAGGCGATGGGCGGCCGCAAGACCAAGACCCGCAAGACGACGGTGCGCGATTCCTACGCGCTGCTCATCAGCGACGAGTCCGACAAGCTGCTCGACCAGGACGAAGTGGTGCGCAGGGCGCTGGAATCGGCCGAAAATGACGGCATCGTCTTCCTTGACGAGATCGACAAGATCGCCGCCAGGAGCGACATTTCGGGCGGTCCTTCACGTGAAGGCGTGCAGCGCGACTTGCTGCCCCTGGTCGAAGGCACGACGGTCGCGACCAAATATGGGGCGGTGAAGACCGACCATATCCTGTTCATCGCGTCCGGCGCGTTCCACGTGTCGAAGCCGTCCGACCTTTTGCCGGAATTGCAGGGCCGCCTGCCGATCCGCGTCGAATTGCGGGCGCTGGAAAAGTCGGATTTCGTGCGCATCCTGACCGAGACCGAGGCGAGCCTGATCAAGCAGTACATCGCGCTGATGAAGACCGAGGGCGTCGAGCTGACCTTCACCGATGACGCCATCGATTCGCTCGCCGGCATCGCCGTCGATCTCAACGCCAGCGTCGAGAATATCGGCGCCAGGCGCCTGCAGACGGTGATGGAGCGCGTGCTGGACGAGATTTCCTACGATGCGCCCGATCGCAACGGCACCGCCGTCACCATCGACGCCGCCTATGTGGAAAAGCATGTCGGCGACCTGTCGCGCAACACCGACCTGTCGCGATTCATCCTCTGATCGCAGGTACGGACGCGTTCCGGGCCAGCACGAGTTTGCCCGGAGCGCGGCTCGCCGTTTCCGTGAAACGGTGAAGCGCTCTGGTGGCCAAGCGGTCGATTTGGGCACCGATCTTGTTCGCCGACTGTGAAACATCGCTCAGTCTTGGCGCATAATCCCTGTATGTTTTGCCGATCAGGTCTTTGCTCACGACCAGGCAGGCATTTGAATGGGCAACACGAACCACGCGAACCAGGCAGTCTTCGACAAGATCGCCAACCATCTGTTGACCCAAATGGAGCCGGCCTATGATTTCGCCCCCGATGGCGAAATCGTCGATGTCTATTGGGCGGGTGACGGCAAGAAGAGCGCCGTCGGCGCGCTGATCCCGGCCGACAAATACGTTCGGGGCATGGAAAGAGACTCGGTCGAGGGCGTTCTGCGCAAGCTCGGCCTGTTCCCCGGTGTCGATATTGAGCTTCTGCGCGAGCTTGAACGGATCCATGACAGGATCCTGCCCGACGAGTGGCAGACGGCGCTCCGTCAGATCGCCCAGGATTACGGCCTCCGCACGGCGTTTTGACTCGAAAACTAACCGTTGCATGTTCCGGCGCCGATTTGGGCAACACAGTCCGGCAACAGAAGCCTGCGTGTGTGGCCAGTCGGTATCATCCGTTAAGCTTTCGTCCTGCCGGGCGACCGGGTGCTCTCGACTCAACCAGGAGCTTTACCTAGTTTGCGCGGCGATATCTCCAGAGCATGATCCCGAAAAGTGGGAACCGGTTTTCGGAAAAGATCATGCTGCAACAAAGAATTAGATCAGGATGACGATTCAACGGAATCGTCATCCTGATCTGGGCGGCGGCGCATGAAGAAACTGATTTTCCTTATTCTCGGCATGGCCTTGGCGGCGGCGGTGGCCACGGCCGATGCCGCAACCATGGTGCCGTCCGGCAACCGCAACAGCGTGCAGCCCGACATTCCGGGCGCTTCCAGCCGGCGCACCCAGGCCACAAACACCACCTTCCAGGCCAAATACCGCAAGGTCTACGCGCTGTTGCAGAACGATGCGGAGCTGCGCGGCAAGATCAGGAAGGCCGCCGCCGCCTATGGCATCGATCCGATGCATATCGTCGGCGCCATCGTCGGCGAGCACACCTATAATGTCGACGCCTATGACCGCCTGCAGACCTACTACGTCAAGGCGATCTCCTATCTGTCGAGCAAGCTCTCCTTCGCCTATCATGGCGAGGACGTCTCGGATTTCATCCAGCGGCCGGAATTCAAGAAATGCGCCGGCATGAATGACAGCTACGATCTGTGGGAGTGCCGCGAGCAGGTGTGGAACCGTTCCTTCCGCGGCAAGACCGTCGGCGGCGAGGATTTCCCCGACGACCGCTTCGGCGCCACCTTCTTCCAGCCCTACTATGCCGGCCAGACTTTTGGCCTTGGCCAGTTGAACCCACTGACCGCCCTGCAGATGAGCGATCTCGTCCACAAGGTCTCCGGCCTGCCTGAGCTCGACGTCGGCGACCCCAACACGGTCTACAAGACCATCATGGATCCGGACCTGACGCTGCCTTATGTCGCCGCGACGATCAAGAAATCGATCGACGCGTATAAAAGCATTGCCGGCTTCGACATCTCGAACAATCCCGGGCTTACCGCCACGCTCTACAATGTCGGCAATCCGGAACAGCGCGCCTATGCGCTGAAAGCCGAGAACGACAAGCGCCGCGCCGCCGGCGAACCGGAGAAGCTGCCTGAGGAGAACTATTACGGCTGGCTGGTCAACGACAAGCTCGATGAGCTGAAAGCGCTTTTCTAGAGCGTTTCACCGTTTCACGGAAACGGCGAAACGCTCTATCTCTTTGTTTTTACGCAATTCCGGACGGAAAACCGCCCACACTTTTCCTGGAATTGCTCTAATCCTTGCCGCTTTCAGCTTTCGCAAGTTCGGCAAGGCGCGCGTCATTGATCTCTGTGTCGCTTTTGTCGAAAACGATGATGCCGACGGCACCGTTGTTTCGTAACGTCTGAAGGCGCGCAATGACCTCTGCCGCCGTGGCAAAATCTTCCCTGATCTGAGCGACTGAAATACCGTAGAGGACCGAATATGGCATGACTGCCCGCCTTCAGAATGTGCTCGATCTTAGCACAGACTAATACATGTCGCACGAGAGTATCTAGCGCTCCGGGGCAACGGTAGGCAGCCAAACAAGCAGTTAAGCGCGCTGACCAAATCCGTCTCTGCGCGCCCTCACTCTATGCCGCAAGCAGCGACTTCAATTTGACCGCCTGCGATCCAAGCGCTTCCGGCGCCGGGCTTGCCCGTTTGGCGATCAGCATTTCCGCCAGGCGGACGTCGCGCGCCACCGCATTGCCCGGGCCGATGCCGCTCGCCGCCACCAAACGGCCGTCTGCAGCCAGATGGAACAGAATGAAAGCGCCGTCGTCGAGATCGCGACGGACGGTCGAGCTTCCTTCATCCGAAAGCCCGGCGATCTGCAGCGTCAGTCCATATTGATCCGACCAGAACCACGGCACCGCGGCATGCGCCTCATCGGCGCCCAGCATGTTGCGGGCAGCGAGCGCGCCTTGCTCCTGCGCGTTGCGCCAGGCTTCGAGCCGCACGCGCCGTCCGCCATAGATCGCCAGCGGGAACGAGCAGCAGTCGCCGGCCGCGAAGATGTCCGGATCTTGGGTTTGCAGTCGGTCGTCGACGGCGATGCCATTGTCGATCGCCAGCCCGGCTTCGGCGGCAAGCGCGGTCACCGGCACGGCGCCGATGCCGATCACCGCAAGGTCGGCAGGTACTTCCTGTCCGTCGGCAAGCGTGATGCGAACGAGCATGCCGTCATCGGCAATCGCCGCGATCCCTTGCCCGGTGAGCATTGTCACGCCTTTGGCTTCATGCGCCTTGTGGATGATTTCGGCGATCTGCGCCGGCACGCCGCGCATGAGGATGCGTGACTGCGCCTCGATGACGGTGACCGTCGCACCGAGCTTGCGCGCAGCGGCGGCAAGCTCCAGGCCGATGAAGCCGCCGCCGATGACCGCGACGCGCTTGCCAGCACTGAGATGCGTGCGGATGGCCAGCGCGTCGTTGAAGGTCCTGAGATAGACGCAACGTGCACCGAGACCCGGCAACGGCAGTTTGCGCGGCACCGAACCGGTGGCGAGCAACAGCTTTTCATAGGCAAGCGTTGAGCCGTCCGACAGGTGCACGAGATGCGTCAAGCGGTCGATCGCGGTGGCGCGCACGGAATGGATATGCCGGATGGCGCGCTCCGCGAGCAACGCGTCGCTGGCGATCGCCTTGATGACGGGCGTCTCGTCCGCCATGGCTTCCTTCGACAAAGGCGGGCGCTCATAGGGCAGATGCGGCTCGTCGCCGACCAGCGTCACAGGACCTTCGAAGCCGTGATCGCGCAGGCCAAGTGCTGCCCGCCCGCCACACTCGCCGGCGCCGATGATGACCATCCCCGCCACGGCCATCACCCGATCTGAACGAGGATTCTGCCGGCGTCGACCTTGACCGGATAGGTCTTGAGATTGACGCAGACCGGCGCGCCGCGAGCGGCGCCCGTCTTGTAGTTGAAGCGGCCGTTGTGCTTCGGGCATTCGATGATGTCGTCCATCACCAGCCCGTCGGCCAGATGCACCTTTTCATGCGTGCACAGGCCGTCGGTCGCGAAATATTCATCGTCCGGACTGCGATAGATGGCGAAGGTGCGGCCGGCATGGTCGAACCGCATCACGTCTTCTTCGTCGATGTCTCCGGCAGCGCAGGCCTCGACCCAGTCGCTCATCTCGTCCTCCCCAATGCCCTGAATGGTGTCACTCGGCCGCGGCCGCCATCGGCATGTCGCCATGCAAGTCTTCGCGGTAAGGCTGCGCCGTCGACGGCAGCGCGCGCTTGATGAAATAATCCTCGTTGCGCAACTGGCGCAGGAAAGCTGGGATCATCTCGCGATAGCCGGCCAGGATCGACGGCGTCGGCGCCGGCAGATCGTGTTTGATCAGCGCATGCAGCCTCGGCAGCGCGTGATAGGGCACCATCGGGAACATGTGATGCTCCACATGGTAGTTCATGTTCCAGTAGATGAAACGGCTGATTGGGTTCATGTAGACGGTGCGGCTGTTCAGCCGGTGGTCGGTGACGTTTTCGGCAAGCCCGCCATGCTGCAGAAGGCCGACCATGACATGGTGCCAGGCGCCGTAGAGTCGCGGCAGGCCGACCAGCATCAGCGGCAGGAACGAGCCGGAATAGAAAGCCAGCGCAATCGTTGCGGCATAGATCGCCGTCCAGATGCGGGCGATGCGGATCGCCTTTGGCTGCTCCTGCTGCGGGATGAAGGTCTTTTCCGCCTCGCTGACGATGCCGGCGGCGTTGCGCAGCATGTCGCCCATCGCATGCCAGGCGTCGAGGATGCCGAAGAAGTTCAGCACCACGCGCAAAAGGTCCGGCGGCCGCATGACCGCGATTTCCGGATCGCGGCCGACGATGATGGTGTCGGTGTGGTGACGCGTGTGGCTCCAGCGCCAGGTCACCGGATTGCGCATGATCATGAAGCAGGCGATCTGGTAGACGGCGTCGTTCATCCACTGTGTGCGGAATGCTGTGCCGTGGCCGCATTCGTGCCAGCGCGAGTCGGTCGCCGAGCCGTAAAGCACGCCATAGACGAAGAAGAACGGCACGCACCACCATGTGCCCCAGAGCAGTGCGCCGGCCGCTCCGCTGAGAACCATGGCGCCGAGCCAGGTGGCGGTGTCGCGGATTGCCGGCTGGTCGGAGCGTTGCATCAGCTCCTTCATCTGCTTGCGCGGGATGTCGGTGTGGTACCACTCGGCCGCCGCCAGCCCGTTCTCGACCGCGCGTTTTGCGTCGCGCCCGATCAGGCTGTAGTCGCGCTGCCTCGCCTCAGAAGACGTGGTCGCCGTCATTGGGGTTCCTCCATCAGCCGCTGGCGAAGGCGCATCGCTCGTTCAGGGCTGGCTTCCCCTTCACCATAGCGCCGGTCCATGATAGTCTCAACATCACAAAGATAGTTTCTATCATTTCCTGTCAAAACGAGCTATCCTGAGTCGAACAGGAATGGAGAGACCATGGCGAAGCGGCCGACCATTACCGATCTCGCGCGCGTCTCAGGCCTAAGTGTCGCGACGGTCGACAGGGTGCTCAACAACCGTCTTCCCGTACGCGAGGATACGGCGCGCCGTGTCTATGAGGCGGCCACCGAGATCGGCTATCACGCCGCCGGGCTGATCAAGCAGCGCATGCGCCAGGAATTGCCGGAATACCGCCTCGGTTTCCTGCTGCTCAGGGGCAATGATGTCTTCTATGGCGATTTCGCCCGGGAACTCGACCTGGCAGTCTCGCGATCGCAACGCTTCCGCGGCACAGCTGCGATCGACTTCGCAGCCTCGCTGGCGCCCGACGAGATCGCCGCGCAGATGCGCAAGCTGGCGGCCAAATCCAGGGCCATCGCCGTTGTCGGCCCGGATCACCCGACGCTGACGGCGGCCGTCGAGGCGTTGAAGGCGAAGGACCAGCCGGTCTTCTCGCTGCTGTCGGATTTTGCCGCCGGCATCCGCGAGGGCTATGTCGGGCTCGACAATCGCAAGGTCGGCCGCAGTGCGGCCTGGATGATCGCCAAGGCGGCGAAAAAACCAGGCAAGGTCGCGCTCTTTGTCGGCAGCCATCGCTTCCACGGCCATGAATTGCGCGAGATCGGTTTTCGATCCTTCTTCCGCGAGCATGCGCCGGACTTCACCGTGATGGAGACGCTGGTCAATCTCGAGGCCAACGACGTGACCCACGATGCCATGCTCGATCTTCTGGCGCGACATCCCGATCTCGCCGGCTGCTATGTTGCCGGTGGCGGCATGGAAGGCGCGGTCTCCGCGCTGAGGGCGGCGAGCCCGGCAGAGATGCCGGTCGTCATCTGCAACGAGATCAACGCCGTGTCGCGCGCCGCACTCGCCGATAACATCCTCACCATGGTGATCTCGACCCCGCTGGCGGCTCTCTGCCGGGAACTCGTGGCGCTGATGGCGCACGCCATCGAGAGCGGTGCGGCCAACGCGCCCGGCCAGACTTTCCTGCCCTTCGACATCTTTCTTCCGGAAAACATCTAACGCCCGAGACGACGAAATGATGTGATCCATCAGATGATGGATATCTGTCATGCTTGGGCTGTCGGAAAATCTCGCCAGACGGCGCGCGTTCGCCTGACCAGTGTCCGAAGCTGCGTTGGTCGGCGATGAAATTCCGGCATCTGCATTCCGAATCGCCCTTGACGTCTCCAAGCGAAATGGAATAAATATTTCACGAGCTAGGCATTTTGGTTCTTTCGTTCCGGAACGTCTGTTTCAAACAGGGGCTTGCCGTTCCATCGCGCCTTCGGAGCGAAATGGCCGCAGGGAGAGATTCTCCGGGCAAACCGGGGATTCCGGTTCAATGGGTGCAGCCGGACACCACGTGGAGGAGACATAAAATGAAGAAACTGCTTTTGGGCGTAGCGCTTTCGGCGCTGATGTGCTCATCGGCCTTCGCCGCCAAGATCGGCGTCTCGATGGCCAAGTTCGACGACAACTTCCTGACCGTGCTGCGCAACGGCATGATCGAGCAGGCCAAGGGCATGAGCGGCGTGGAGCTGCAGGTCGAGGACGCGCAGAACGACGTCGCCAAGCAGCTTGACCAGATCAAGAATTTCGCCGCTTCGGGCGTCGACGCCATCATCGTCAATCCCGTCGACACCTCGGCCACGCAGGCGATGTCTGACGCCGCCGCGGCCGCCAAGATCCCGCTGGTCTACGTCAACCGCGAGCCGGTCAATGTGAACACGCTGCCCGACAACCAGGCGTTCGTCGCTTCGAACGAAGCCGATTCCGGCACGCTCGAGACCAAGGAAGTCTGTCGCCTGTTCAAGGAAGCCGGCAAGAAGGAAGCCAACGTCTATGTCATCATGGGCGAGCTTTCCAACCAGGCCGCGGTGCAGCGCACCAAGGACATCGACGAAGTCATCGCCACGCCGGACTGCAGCTTCATCAAGATCATCGACAAGCAGACCTCGAACTGGAACCGTGACGAGGCGCAGAACCTGATGACCAACTGGCTGTCGACCGGCAAGAAGTTCGACGGCGTCATCGCCAACAACGATGAAAGTGCCATCGGCGCCATCCAGGCGATGAAGGCCGCCAACATCGACATGAAGTCGGTCGTCGTCGGCGGCGTCGACGCCACCCAGGACGCTCTGGCGGCCATGCAGGCGGGTGACCTCGACGCAACGGTCTTCCAGGACGCGGCCGGCCAGGGCGCGGGTGCGCTGGATGCAGCATTGAAGCTCTCCAAGGGCGAGAAGGTCGAGCACAAGGTCTATGTGCCCTTCCAGCTCGTCACGCCGGCCAACATCGACAAGTTCCTGAAGAAGAACTGAGGCCTGCGCTTCGCCGTTTGCGTGAAACGGCGAACCGCTCTGACGGGGCGGCGCATCGACTAATGCATGTCGCGCAAAAGTGACCTCGGTTTTGCGACAACGACATGCATCAAGCAAAGACCTAAAGCGCGTCGCTTGAACCCGTTTCAACGCGACTCGCTTTAGGAACAATAGCGCCGCTCCCTATCCTCGCCGCCCGAACGGGCGGGAGGGCAGGTGCGGCCTGACGGAGGAAAAGACGTGGCACAGACATCTCATGGCGTCGGCGGTCTTACCTACGATGCGAAGAAGCGTGCATGGCCGGCCGAGGTCAATGTGTTGCTGGCGCTGGTCATTCTCGTCGTCATCTTCGAACTGATCGGCCGCATCTTTCTCGGCGACAGCTTCCTGTTCAACACGCGCAGCGACGTCAGCGGCATCTTCAACGAAGCGCGCCTGCAGATCATCATCCTGCAGGTTTCGATCGTCGGCATCATCGCCATCGGCGTGACGCAGGTCATCATTTCGGGCGGCATCGACCTGTCCTCGGGTTCGATCGTCGGCGCCACGGCGATGATCGCCATGAGCTTCGCCCAGGTGGCGACCGTCAACGGCAACCCCAACCCCAAGGCGATGTTCCTGGCGCAGGGCTGGACCGATCTGCCGGTGATCGTTCCGGTGCTGGTCGCGATCGCCTGCGGCCTGTTCGCCGGCCTGATCAACGGCGCCTTGATCGCCTACACGCGCATTCCGCCCTTCATCGCCACGCTCGGCATGATGGTGACGGCGCGCGGCATTGCCAAATGGTGGTCCAAGGGCCAGCCGATCTCTTTTCCGACCGACAGCTTCGCGGCGATCGGCAAGGGCCTGATGCCGGTCATCATCTTCATCTCGCTGGCCATCCTGTTCCAGCTCATCTTGTCCTACACGCGATACGGCAAGCACTGCTACGCCATCGGCTCCAACGAGGATGCCGCGCGCATGTCCGGCATTAAGATCGCCAACCACAAGATCCTCGTCTACGTCATTGCCGGCATCCTTGCCGCTTTAGCCGCCGTCGTGCTCTCCTCCAAGAACCTGACCGCCCAGTCCGGCATGGGCGTGATGTACGAGCTCGACGCCATCGCCATGGCGGTCATCGGCGGCGTCTCGTTGTCGGGTGGCCGCGGCTCGATCATCGGCACGGTGATCGGCTCGCTGATCTTCGGCGTCATCATTTCCGGCTTCACCTTCCTGCGCCTCGACGCCTACTATCAGGAGATGGTCAAGGGCGTGATCATCGTCGGCGCGGTCGTTCTCGACCAATGGCGTCAACGCATGCGGGCATTGAGGGCTTGACCATGTCAGACATCGTCCTGAAGACCGAAAACCTCACCAAGCGCTATGGCGGCGTGCATGCGCTGGAAGGCGCGAATTTCGAGCTGCGCAAGGGCGAGCATGTCGCCATCATGGGCGACAACGGCGCCGGCAAATCGACCTTCGTGCGCCAGATCACCGCCGTCGAGCAACGCACCAGCGGCCAGGTCTGGTTCGACGGCAAGGAGGTCAACTTCGCCGGTCCGATCGAGGCGCGCGAGGCGGGCATCGAGACCGTGTTCCAGAACCTCGCCCTGGCCGACGATCTCGACGTGCCGTCAAACCTCTTTCTCGGTCGCGAAAAGGTGCTGTTCAATCTCGGACCGTTCTCGATCCTCGACCGCAAATATATGCGCAAGGCGACCGAGGCGGCACTGGTGCGCACGGCGGTGAAGATTCCCAACCTGTCGAGCACCATCCGCCACATGTCCGGCGGCCAGCGCCAATGCGTGGCGATCGCCAGGACGGCGACCTTCGCTTCCAAGCTGATCATCATGGACGAGCCGACGGCCGCACTTGGCGTGCAGGAGACGGCGCAGGTCGAAAACATCATCCGCACGCTGAAGGCGAATGGCGAGCCGCTGATCCTGATCAGCCACAACATGCGCCAGGTGTTCGACCTTTGCGACCGCATCGTCGTCTTCCGGCGCGGCCGCATCGTTGCCAATCTGCGCAAGCAGGATACCGACGGCAACGACATCGTCTCCTACATCACCGGCGCCAAGACCGGGGAGGCGGAGCTGGCGGCCTAGGCCGGGTGGCACACGGTTGCGGGACGATCCGCCGCGCTCGGAAAAAACCTTGCCCTTTCCCGCGTGGAAAGGTGCAGACACAATTCTCTCGAACCATCCCTTAGAGGAAATTTCCATGACTGTTCGCTTCGCCCTCCTCGGTGCCGGCCGCATCGGCAAGGTCCACGCCCGCGCCGTCGGCTCAAACCCCGATGCAAAACTGGTGGCCGTGGCCGACGCCTTCGAGAAAGCCGCGACCGACCTGGCATCGGCCTACGGCGCCGAGGTGCGCAGCATAGACGCCATCGAGAAGTCCAAGGATATCGACGCCGTCATCATCTGCACGCCGACCGACACCCATGCCGACCTCATCGAGCGCTTCGCCAAGGCCGGCAAGGCGATCTTCTGCGAAAAGCCGATCGATCTCTCCGTCAAGCGCGTCGAGAAATGCCTGGCCGTTGTCGAGAAGACCAAGGCCACGCTGATGGTCGGCTTCAATCGCCGCTTCGATCCGCATTTCGCCGCCGTCCGCAAGGCGATCGACGACGGCGCAATCGGCACCGTCGAAATGGTCACCATCACATCGCGCGATCCCGGCGCCCCGCCGCTCGATTACATCGCCCGCTCGGGCGGCATTTTCCGCGATATGACCATCCATGATTTCGACATGGCGCGTTTCCTGCTCGGCGAGGAGCCGGTTGCGGTGAGCGCTCATGCTTCGGTGCTTGTCGACAAGAAGATCGGCGAAGCCGGCGATTTCGACTCGGTCAGCGTCATCCTCGAGACCGCTTCCGGCAAGCAGGCCGTCATCTCCAACTCGCGTCGCGCCACCTATGGCTACGACCAGCGCATCGAGGTGCATGGCTCCAAGGGCATGGTCGCGGCCGAGAACCAGCGGCCGGTGTCGATCGAAGTGGCCAATGCGAAGGGCTACACCCGCCCGCCGCTGCACGACTTCTTCATGACCCGCTATCTCGACGCCTACGCCAATGAGATTGCCGCCTTCATCGCCGCCACGACAAAGGGCAAGAAGGCGGCGCCAAGCGGCGCTGACGGTCTCGTCGCGCTGAAGCTCGCCGATGCGGCGCTGAAATCGGCGACGACAGGCAAGACCGTCCGTCTCGACAAGTAAAAACTAGACCCAAGGCACAGGAGCAGAGCGATGAGCGCATCAGCCGGTCGCAATTCAGGAACGCGCGCCATCGTCACCGGCGGCGCGCAAGGCATTGGCTTTGCCGTTGCCGAGGCGTTGGCCGACGAGGGCTGCCGCGCGTTGGCGCTCATCGGTCGCTCGCAGGAGAAGGGCGACAAGGCGGTCGCCCATTTCAAGAGGGCCGGCGTCGACGCGATCTTCATCAGCGCCGACGTCTCGAAAGTGGCCGACTGCAAGCGGGCGGTGGCGACCGCCATCTCGCATTTCGGCACCATCAACGCCCTGGTCAATGCCGCCGCCACCTCGGCGCGCGGTTCGCTGGTCGAGACCTCCGAAGAGCTTTTCGACCAGATCTTCGACACCAATGTGCGTGGACCCTTCTTCCTGATGCAGGGCCTGGTGGGCCATCTGCTGGAGCGCAAGGCGCCGGGCTCGATCGTCAACGTGCTGTCGATGTCGGCGCATGCCGGCCAGTCCTTCCTGACGCCCTATTCGACCAGCAAGGGCGCGCTGATGACGCTGACCAAGAATGTCGCCAACGCCTACCGCTTCAACCGCATTCGCTGCAACGCCGTGTTGCCGGGATGGATGGACACCGAAGGCGAAGACCTCGTGCAGAAGAAATGGCACGGCGCGTCGGACGACTGGCTTGAAAAGGCCGAGGCCGGCCAGCCGATGGGCCAACTGGTGAAACCGGACCAACTGGCACGGCTGATCAGCTACATGGTCAGCCCACACGCCGGCGTCATGACCGGGTCATTGGTCGACTACGATCAGAATGTCGCTGGGACCTCGCCGGAGTAGGACGATCTGGCGGAAAGGTCGATCCCTTCGTCATCCCAGGGTCTGCGCGACGGAGCTTCGCTCCTGCTTCGCCCAGGGATGACGAAATCGCAAGGGTTCAGCTGATCGCGAATTGCCCTCCGACAGCCACGTGACAAACCCGTTCGCATCGACTATATGAGCGGCATGATCAACCTGTCCGCCACGTATTGGTACTTTAGCAGCTCGCTGGCGGCGGGAGGATTGCGCTCGATCTGAAGGTTGCAGATCAAAATCCGACAAGCCGCCAGACCTGGCGGCTTTTTTGTTTCAGCCGGCAGGTCTCCTAAAATCAGGAGCAGAAAGCCGTGTTGACCACCACAGACGACCTTCGGGTCAGAGAACTCAAGATACTGAGCACGCCGGACGACGTGATGCGCGAGATACCGCGCTCGCTCACGGCGACGCGCACCGTTGCCGCCTCGCGCAACGCCATCCATTCGATCCTGACAGGGGCCGACGACCGACTGATTGTCATCGTCGGCCCTTGTTCCATCCATGATCCGGTCGCCGCCGTGGACTACGCCAGCCGTCTGGCGGCGCTGCGTGAGGCCCTGGCCGACCGGCTCGAGATCGTCATGCGCGTCTATTTTGAGAAGCCGCGCACCACGGTCGGCTGGAAGGGCCTCATCAACGACCCCGATCTCGACGGCAGCTTCAACATCGACAAGGGCTTGCGCATGGCGCGCAACGTGCTGTCGGCCGTCAACAATCTCGGCCTGCCGGCGGCGACCGAATTCCTCGACATGACGACGCCGCAATACATCGCCGACCTCGTCGCCTGGGGCGCCATCGGCGCGCGCACGACCGAAAGCCAGATCCATCGCGAGCTGGCCTCGGGTCTGTCTTGCCCGGTCGGCTTCAAGAACGGTACCGACGGCAATCTGAGGATCGCCGCCGAAGCGGTGAAGTCGGCCGCCCAGCCGCATCATTTCATGGCTGTGACCAAGGACGGCCGCAGCGCCATTGCCACGACCACCGGCAATGAGGACTGTCACGTCATCCTGCGCGGCGGCGTCCAGCCCAACTACGACGCCGCTAGTGTCGAGGCCGCTGCCGTCGAGCTCGGCCGCATCGGCATCGCGCCACGGCTAATGATCGACGTCAGCCACGCCAACTCGGCCAAGAAGCCGGAGAACCAGCCCAAGGTCGCGCATGACGTCGCCGGCCAGGTGGCGGCGGGCGATGAACGCATCATCGGCGTCATGATCGAGAGCAACCTCGTTGCCGGCCGTCAGGATGTCGTGCCCGGCAAGCCGCTCGTCTACGGCCAAAGCATCACCGACGGCTGCATCGACTGGGCGACCACCGAGACCGTGCTGCACGGCCTTGCCGGCGCCGTCGAATGGCGCCGGTCGGTGAAGCGCGAAATGGATGCCAACCGGCAGGGCGCGGCCTGAGCATAAACCGAGAGGGCGGCGATCACGCCGCCCTCAACCCTTCCCACGCCGTGAACAGCGAAACGGCAAACAACAGCAGCCCCGCTGCTCTGCCGGCAAGAATGGTTGCTCGCGGATTGTCGATCAGCAGCCCGCGGCTGCGTCCGGCGGTGATGGCGAGCCCGCCGTAAATCGCCGCCTGCGTGGCGATCGTCAGCAATCCCATGACGGTCGCCTGCATCCAGACCGGACCGTAAGCCGGCTTCAGGAATTGCGGATAGACGGCAAGGATGAAGAGATAGGCCTTGGGATTGATCAGGCAGGTGACCATTCCCTGGCGAAAGGCCTTCCACGACGAGCGGCTTCCCGTAGGCCCGTCGTCGCCGACGGTGATGGAACTGCGCATCAAGGTAATGCCGATATAGGCCATATAGGCGGCACCTGCGACCAGCAGCGGCTTGAACAGGATCGGCACGAAATGCATCAAAAGGCCGACGCCGACCGCGCCGTTCAGCGTATGCACCGCGCCGCCCAGCATGATCCCGGCGGTGGCGGCGAGACCCCTGTCGCGACCGCCGGTCAGCGCATTGGCCAGCACGAACAGCATATCCATGCCCGGTACGGCGATGATGCCGAACAAAAGCACGAAGAAAAGCCAGAGATTTTCGGTGTAGGACATGTCAGTTGCCTGTCGTGGCGCCAGCCGGGACGCAAAAGGAATCTGTTGATTTTCAAGCGGGTAAGCGGCCCTATAGGTCACCCCAACTGACGAGGGTGTGTCAGTTGCGTTTCGGCAGAGTGAGAAAATGCGCAAGGCCTCGCGCCTGTTCGAGATCATCCAGATTCTGCGGCTGGCCAAAAAGCCGGTGACCGCGGCGACGATTGCCGAGCGGCTCGAAGTGACGGTGCGCTCGGTCTACCGCGACATCTCCGCCTTGCAGGCGATGCGCGTGCCGATCGAGGGCGGACGCGGCATCGGCTATATCCTGCGCCCCGGCTTCGACCTGCCGCCGCTGATGTTCTCGATCGAGGAGATGGAGGCGATCGTGTTGTCGCTGGCGCTGCTCGAACGCACCGGTGACGATGAGCTGAAGCAAGCGGCCAAACGCGTCGTCGCCAAGATCGCCGGTGCGGTGCCGGCGCCCTTGCGCCAGACGCTCGACGCCAACGCGCTGCACGCCTGGGGGTTTGCCGCGCCGTCAGCCTCGGCGATTGATCTCGCCTTGGTGCGCCGCGCCATCCGCGACGAGGAGAAGCTCGATCTCTCCTATCGCGACGAGGCGGGCCGGACCACGCAACGCATCATCCGGCCGATCGCGCTGATCTACTACGCCGAGACAGTGAACACGGTGGCCTGGTGCGAGTTGCGCCAGGCCATCCGCAATTTCCGCAGCGACCGCATCGACGACTACCAGCCGACCGGCCTGTGGTTCAAGGGCGAGGGCGACCGGTTGCGCCAGGTCTGGGTCGACGGCTGGGAGATCAACGCGCCGGCCGCCGGCCCGTAACGGTCATAGCTTCTCTCGCCTGGCCTATCTCACATCGACCCAGCGCTGCTCCTGGAACGAGCGCGCCATGGCATGGACAGTGCGCTCGATCTCCAGCCCCTCGTCGAAATCGATGATGCGGGCCGGCTTGCCGGCGATGCGCATCAACAACTCTCGGCATTCGATCATCTTGAGGTCGTTGAAGCCGAGACCATGGCCAGGCGCCGGCAGGAAGGAATCGTAGGGCTTGTGGTGTGGCGCCACCAATACCGTGCGGTAGCCCTGCTCGGTCGGCCGGTCGGCGGTGAGGTAGAGTTGGAACTCGTTCATCCGCTCCTGGTCGTAGAGGATCGAACCCTTCGAGCCGAAGAGCTGGATGGCGATACGGCCCTTGCGGCCCCAGGCCGAACGGTTGACCATGAGCGTGCCGGCGACACCGTTCTCCAGATGCATCAGCACACTGGCGATATCGTAGGTTTCGACCGCGCGGCGGCCGCCGGAAGCGACTTTGCGGTCCGCATAGGGTTTGACCATGTCGCACATGACGCGGCTGACGCGGCCGAACAGCGCCTTGATCAGCGACAAAGGATGCACCGCGAAATCGTCGAGCGCGCCATAGCCGGACGCCGCCTCATGCTTCCAGAAGAACAGCGCTTCTGGATCGGCCATGAAATCCTCGTCCATCTCGATGCGCACGAGATTGACGTCGCCGATGATTTTTTCCTCGAGCAGCGCGCCGATGTGACGGATGGCCGGGTTCTGGATGTAATTGTAACCGAGTGCCGCCACTTTGCCGGACTTCTTCGCCGCTGCGGCCATCGCTTCAGCCTCGGTGAAGCTCGGCGCCATCGGCTTCTCGCACCACAGATGCTTGCCTGCCTCGAGGATGGCGATCGCCATTTCCGGATGGAACTGGTTCGGCGTGGTCAGCGAGACGACATCGACCTCGGGGTCGTTGACCACGGCGCGCCAGTCGCCGGAGCCTTTGGCGAAGCCGAACTCGCCCGCCTTGCGTTTGGCAAGCTCGTTGTTGACCTCGCCCAGATGGACAAGTCTCGGCTTCTCGACATCGGGAAAGACGGTGCCGACCGCGTTCCAGGCGATGGCGTGGCACTTGCCCATGAAGCCCGTGCCGATGAGGCCCACTCCGACCATTGACCGTCTCCGCTGAAGGAAAAACCCGTGCGGATGAGTTAATCCATTTTGCTCACCAATGGAACGTCCAAATCATTTTTTATGGTGTTCTTGCATGAACGCGCTATGATGAGGCAGGAGAGGGGCAATCAACATGGCCGCGGGCGGAGCGACGATGGACGAACTTGTGCCTCGCGATTTCGAGACGCTGCGCGCGACGATCCTCGACCGGCGTTCCAGCCTGCCCAAGCGCATCGCGCAGATCGCCGCCTATGCGCTCGACAATCCCGACGACATCGCCTTTGGCACGGCGGCAAGCATCGCGGCTTCCGCCGGCGTCCAGCCTTCGACGCTGATCCGCTTTGCCCAGCAGCTCGGCTTCGACGGCTTCACCAGCCTGCAGCAGGTGTTTCGCGAGCGGCTGCGCGAGCGCAACTCCTCCTATGACGAGCGCCTGGCCGCCTTGCGCGCCAAGGCCGAGGAAGGCGGCGGCCACCGGGCGATCTTCGACGGCTTCGTCGCCGCCGCCAGCACCTCGCTGGGCGACATTTCGCGCTCGCTCAACGATGCACATTTCGACCAGGCGGTGGCGCTTCTGGCCAAGGCCGAGACCATCTATGTGCTGGCCAAGCGCCGCTCCTATCCGGCCGCGTCCTACATCGCCTATGCGCTGGGCAAGCTCAAGATCCGCAACCAGCTGGTGGAATCGGCCGCGGGCTTGAATGCCGAGATCATCGGCTTTGCCACGCCGCGCGATGCCGTCATCGCCATCAGCTTCTCGCCTTACGCGCCGGCGACCATCGAGGAGACGCGCGCGATCTCGGAACAGGGCGTGCCCATCGTCGCCATCACCGACTCATCGTTCTCGCCCTTGGCTCAATTCGCCAAAGTCTGGTTCGAGGTCGCCGAGGCCGATTTCGGCGGCTTCCGTTCGATCTCGGCGACGATGGCGCTGGCCATGGCGCTGACCGTCGCCGTCGGCGAAAAGCGCCGCGAAGCCGGTCGCAGGCGCAAGGGCTGATGCCTCACCGGCGAGCGCTTTTCAGTCCGGGAACACTCATTCCATATTGACTACGGATTGGAATTAATATTTCATATTGATGGCGCCATGCCGCCGTTTGCGCGTGCCGCCCAAACGACGCTGCTCTGCACAACAAGGCCGATGGGAGGTTCGAATGGGCGAAGCCGTGGAAGGAAAATATCCGCCGCTCGACGTCATCACGATCGGCCGCGCTTCGGTCGACCTCTACGGCCAGCAGATCGGCTCGCGGCTGGAGGATATTACCTCTTTTGCCAAGTCGGTCGGCGGCTGTCCGGCCAACATTTCAGTCGGCACCGCCAGGCTTGGCCTGCGTTCGGCGCTGCTCACCCGCGTTGGGGACGAGCAGATGGGTCGCTTCATCCGCGAGCAGCTGCGGCGCGAAGGCGTCTCGGTCGATGGCTTGAAGACCGACAGGGAACGGCTGACCGCCTTGGTGCTGCTTTCGGTGGAGAGCGAAGGCGTTTCGCCGATGATCTTCTACCGCACCGACTGCGCCGACATGGCGTTGGCCGAAGAAGATATCGACGAGGCCTTCATCGCCTCGGCACGCTCCGTGGTCGTCACCGGCACGCATTTCTCCCGTCCCAATTCCGATGCCGCGCAGCGCAAGGCGATCCGCCT
Organism: Mesorhizobium sp. RCC_202; assembly: GCF_041355295.1. Taxonomy (NCBI): domain Bacteria; kingdom Pseudomonadati; phylum Pseudomonadota; class Alphaproteobacteria; order Hyphomicrobiales; family Phyllobacteriaceae; genus Mesorhizobium; species Mesorhizobium sp. RCC_202. The sequence continues at coordinate 714,957 of NZ_JBFUPO010000001.1, read as the reverse complement.
GATGAAGGCCCGGGGTGGCAAGGTGGTGTTCGACATCGACTACCGACCGAACCTCTGGGGCCTGGCCGGCCATGCCGAAGGCTTCGAGCGCTACGTCAAGTCGGACCGAGTCTCGGCGCAGCTCAAGACCGTGCTGCCCGATTGCGATCTCATCGTCGGCACCGAGGAAGAGATCATGATCGCGTCCGGCGCCGACGATTGCCTGAGCGCGCTGAAGACGATCCGCTCGCTGTCCTCGGCCACGATCGTGCTGAAGCGCGGCGCCATGGGCTGCATCGTCTATGACGGGCCGATCAGCGACGACCTCGAGGACGGCATCATCGGCAAGGGTTTCCCGATCGAGGTCTACAATGTGCTCGGCGCCGGTGACGCCTTCATGTCGGGCTTCCTGCGCGGCTGGCTCGGCGGCGAAAGCTTTGCCACGGCCGCGACCTGGGCCAATGCCTGCGGCGCCTTCGCCGTGTCGCGCCTGCTCTGCGCGCCGGAATACCCGACCTTCGAGGAACTGCAGTTCTTTTTGAAGCACGGCAGCAAGCATCTGGCGCTGCGCAAGGACGAGGCGATCAACCACATTCATTGGGCGACGACGCGCCGGCGCGACATCCCTTCGCTGATGGCGCTGGCCTGCGATCATCGCGTGCAGCTGGAGGACATCGCGGCCAAGCTCGGCGTCGATGCCGCGCGCATTCCCGATTTCAAGGTGCTCACCGTCAAGGCGGCGGCCAAGGTCGCCGCCGGTCGCGACGGCTACGGCATGCTGATCGACGAGAAATACGGCCGCGACGCGATGTTCGAATTCGCCCGCCATCGCTTTGCCTGGCTCGGCCGTCCGGTCGAATTGCCCGGGTCGCGGCCGCTGCGTTTCGAATTCTCGCAGGATATCGGCTCGCAGCTCACCGAATGGCCGGTCGACCATTGCATCAAGTGCCTCTGCTTCTACCATCCGGACGATCCCGAGGCGCTCAAGATCGAGCAGCAGCAGAAGCTACGTGCGCTGTTCGAAGCGGCACGAAAAGTCGGGCGTGAATTGCTGGTCGAGATCATCGCCGGCAAGCACGGCAAGCTCGACGACACCACCATTCCGCGCGCGCTGGAAGAGCTCTATGCGCTGGGCATCAAGCCCGACTGGTGGAAGCTCGAGCCGCAGGCCTCGGCGGCCGCCTGGGCCAGGATCGAGCAGGTCATCGTCAAGAACGATCCATGGTGCCGCGGCGTCGTGCTGCTCGGTCTCGAAGCGCCGCAGGACGAACTGGTCGCGGCCTTCGCCGCCACGGCGAATGCGCCGATCGTCAAGGGATTTGCCGTCGGTCGCACGATCTTCATCAACGCCGCCGAACAATGGCTGGCCGGCAAGATGTCGGATGACGAAGCCATCGCCGACATGGCGTCGCGCTTCGAGCAATTGACCGAGGCCTGGCTTGCCGCGCGCGGCCGCAAGGCCGCATAACAAGACGTCATCGGACGCCGGAGGAAACGACCAATGAGCAAGACCGTTCGCCTGACGATGGCGCAGGCGCTGACCCGCTTCCTGTCGCGCCAGATGACCGTGATCGACGGCAAGACAGTGCCGATCTTCGGCGGCGTCTGGGCGATCTTCGGCCACGGCAATGTCGCCGGCGTCGGCGAGGCGCTCTACCAGGTGCGCGACGAATTGCCGACTTTCCGCGCGCACAACGAGCAGGCAATGGCGCATGCGGCGATCGCCTATGCCAAGGCGAATTTCCGCCGCCGCTTCATGGCCGCGACCTCTTCGATCGGCCCCGGCGCGCTGAACATGGTGACGGCGGCTGCCCTCGCCCATGTCAACCGGCTGCCGGTGCTGCTGCTGCCGGGCGACGTCTTCGCCAACCGTTTGCCCGACCCGGTGCTGCAGCAGGCCGAGGACTTTTCCGACGGCACGGCGACGGTCAATGACTGCTTCCGCCCCGTGTCGCGTTATTTCGACCGCATCACCCGGCCCGAACAGATCATACCGGCGCTCAACCGCGCCATGCAGGTGCTGACCGATCCGGCCGAATGCGGCCCGGTCACGCTGTCGCTCTGCCAGGATGTGCAGGCCGAAGCCTATGATTATCCCGAGAGCTTCTTTGTCGAGCGTCTTTGGGCGCCGCGCCGGATTCGTCCCGATCGCAACGAATTGGCCGCCGCTGTCGCGGCGCTGAAGGGTGCCAAGAAGCCGCTGGTGATCGCCGGCGGCGGCGTCCTCTATTCGCAGGCTTCGGGTGAGTTGGCGAAACTGGTGCAAGGTGCCGGCATCCCCGTCTGCGAAACCCAGGGTGGAAAATCGTCGCTGCCCGACGATCATCTGCTCAACATGGCGGCCGTCGGCGTCACCGGAACGTCGGCCGCCAACCGGCTGGCGGAAGAGGCCGATGTGGTGCTTGCCGTCGGCACCAGGCTGCAGGATTTCACCACCGGTTCCTGGTCGCTGTTCAAGAATGCCGGCCGCACCATCATCGGCTTGAACGCGCAGGCTTTCGACGCAGGCAAGCACTGGGCACTGCCGCTTGTCGCCGACGCGGCCGAAGGTCTGGCGGAATTGTCCGCCGCGCTGAAGGGCTGGAAGGCGCCTACCGCCTGGACCGACAATGCGCTGAAAGGCAAGGCCGACTGGCAGGCCGCCGCCGCCAAGGTCACGGCCGCGACCAACGCCGCCTATCCGTCGGACGCGCAGGTCATCGGTGCGGTGCAGCGCGCCATGGGTTCGGGCGTCACCTTGCTGCATGCCGCAGGCGGGTTGCCTGGCGAATTGCACAAGCTCTGGCAGGCAGGCGCGCCCGGCTCCTACCACGCCGAATACGGCTTCTCGACCATGGGCTACGAGATCGCCGGCGGCCTCGGCGCCAAGATGGCCAAGCCCGACCAGGAGGTCGTCGTCATGATCGGCGACGGCTCCTATCTGATGCTCAATTCCGAGATCGCCACCTCGGTGATGCTGGGGCTGAAGCTCACCATCGTGCTGCTCGACAACCGCGGCTATGGCTGCATCAACCGGCTGCAGATGGCGACCGGTGGCGCCAACTTCAACAATCTCCTGAAGGACTCGCGCCACGAGGTGCTGCCCGATGTCGACTTCGCCGCGCATGCGGCAAGCCTCGGCGCCATCGCGGAGAAAGTGGCCTCGATCGCCGAGCTGGAAACGGCTTTGGCCAAGGCAAAGAGCAACGACAAGACCACGGTGCTGGTCATCGACACCGATCCGCTGGTGTCGACCGAGGCCGGCGGCCATTGGTGGGATGTCGCCGTGCCGGAAGTCTCGGCGCGGCGTGAGGTCAACGCTGCGCGCAAGAAGTACGAGGAAGCGGTGGGCAGCCGGGAAGGTTGAGCCTGGCGTCGGCAACGAAGTGACAGTGGAGTGACGACTTGAAAGCCAAACTGGGCATGTCCCCCATCGCGTGGTGGAACGACGATCTGGTGGAATTGAGCGATGACGTGTCGCTGGAGGAGTGCTTGCGCCAATCGCGCTCGGCCGGCTTCACCGGCATGGAGAAGGGCCGCCGCTTCCCCGACGATCCGAAGACGATGCTGCCGATCCTCAAGGAGGCCGACGTCACGCTCTGCGGCGGCTGGTTCTCCGGCACGCTGGTCAACGAGGATATGGCGGCGAACAAGGATCGCATCCAGCCGATGATCGACCTGTTCAAGGCGGTCAACGCGCCCTGCATCGTCTATGGCGAGGTCGGCCGCTCGATCCAGGGCGACCGCTCCAAGCCCTTGGCAACCAAGCCGAAGCTCAGCGGCGACGAGATGAAGGCCTATGGCAGGCGACTGACCGAATTCGGCGAATGGTGCACCGAGCAGCGCATGCCGCTCTCCTATCACCATCACATGGCGGCGGTGGTCGAGACCGAGCCGGAGCTCGACGCCTTCATGCGCCATTCCGGCGAAGGCATTCCGCTGCTGCTCGACGCCGGCCATCTCGCCTTCGCTGGCGGCGATGTGCTGCGCGCCATCGACAACCATCACAAGCGCATCAACCACGTCCATGTGAAGGACGTGCGCATGGGCGTGATCGACGGTCTCGACCGCACGAAGCAGTCCTTCCTCGACGCCGTGGCGCTCGGCGCCTTCACCGTGCCGGGCGACGGCTCGCTCGATTTCGGCGCCATCGTGCAGCGCTTCGCCGATCATGGTTATGAGGGCTGGTTCGTCGTCGAAGCCGAGCAGGATCCGAAGAAGAACCCGCCGCTGAAGATGGCTCAGGTCGGCCACAAGGAGCTGATGCGGGTGATGACGGCCGCCGGCTATACGGTCGAGACGCAAGGTTTCCCCAACACGTGAGCGCTGGATTGACTGTCATGGCTGGCTTATCTGAGAACCGGTCAGGCAATTTCCGGATGGCGCGATGAAAGATTACGAGCACCCCTTCTTCAAGCCGCTGTGGCGGCGCGTCGCGATCCTCGCCGTCTGTCTGATCTGGTCGGTGATCGAGTTCGCCACCGGCACGCCGTTCTGGGGCGTCATCGCCCTCGGCTTCGCCGGCTACGCGGTGTGGCAGTTTTTCTATCTCTACAAGCCGGCCGAGGAGAAAAAGGCCGACGATCAACCGAAGGAGTGACCGCGATGTCGAAACTGCTCGTCAAGGCCGACAAGGGCCATGGTCACGTCGCACATGTCACGCCGCAGAGCGCCGGCTGGACCTATGTCGGTTTCGACCTGCATCGGCTGAAATCCGGCGAGACAGCATCCGGCCAGGCCGGCGACCGCGAGGTCTGCCTGGTCTTCGTCACCGGCAAGGGCAAGGCATCGGCCGGCGGCAAGGATCTCGGCCTGCTCGGCGAGCGCATGTCGCCGTTCGAAGGCAAGCCCTGGTCGGTTTATATTCCGCAAGGCTCCGACTGGTCGGTGACGGCCGACACCGAGTTGGAGCTCGCCGTCTGTTCCGCGCCAGGTCTTGGCGGTGGCCTGCCGGTCCGTGTCATCGGTCCGGACGATCTTGGCCAGGAGGTGCGCGGCAAGGGCACCAACACGCGCTACGTCACCAACATCCTGCCCGAGGGCAAGCCGGCCGACTCGCTGCTGGTCGTCGAAGTCATCACGCCCGGCGGCCACACCTCCAGTTACCCGCCGCATAAGCACGACCAGGACAATCTCCCCGCGGAATCCTATCTCGAGGAGACCTATTACCACCGCCTCAACCCGCCGCAGGGCTTTGCCTTCCAGCGTGTCTATACCGACGCCGACGGCAATGGGGAGCGCGAACTCGATGAAGCGATGGCGATCGAGGATGGCGACGTCGTGCTGGTGCCCAAGGGCTATCACCCCTGCGCGGCCTGTCACGGCTACGATCTCTATTATTTGAACGTCATGGCCGGCCCGAAGCGGACGTGGAAGTTCCACAACGCCGCCGAGCACGAATGGCTGATGAAGGCTTGAGCGGGCTTACCGCGCAACCATTGGTCCAGTGCGGAAAAATCGTCGGCTAAACACCTTGAGGGTGGACTTGCCTTCGAAAACCCATGAAAGCTTCGTCAATCCGTCATGGAAATCACCTATGGCAGCGGGTCTGATGCACGTCGCCAAAGCGCCTCGGCGTTTTTGCGGCTTGCCAAAAACCAGGACTTGAAGCGCGTCGCATAGTCGTTAGGGCGCAGCGCGCTTGACGAGGAACGCTCATGCGCTACGCCATTTACTACACTCCCAGGCAGGATGAGCCGCTGGCGCGCATCGCCGCCAACTGGCTGGGCCGCGATCCGTTCGGCGCGGCGACACGTCCGGTCGAGGCCGTTGGCGAATTGTCGGCGGCCGAAGTTGCCTTCCACACGGCGTCGGCCAGGCGATACGGGTTCCATGCCACACTGAAGGCGCCGTTCCGCCTGGCGCCGAACGAGACGGAGGCTTCGCTGCGCGCCGCGCTCGACGCTTTTGCCGAGGCGACGCCGCCCGTCGTCATTCCGCGCCTCGTCGTCGGCCAGATCGACGGCTTCTTCGCCCTGGTGCCTGAAGCTCCGTTTGCGCCGTTGAATGATTTTGCCGGCGAGGTGGTGCGCGGTTTCGACCCTTTCCGCGCGCCTTTGACGGAGGTCGAGATCGAGCGCCGTAGCCCGGATGCGCTGAAGCCGGACGAGTTCCGCAACCTCTGTCAGTGGGGCTACCCCTATGTCTTCGACACGTTCCGCTTCCACATGACGCTTTCGGGACGCGTCGGGCCACAGGAAAGCCCACGTCTGCGCGCAGCGATAGACAGCCTGTTCGCCGACGTGCTGCGGCAGCCGGTGCCGGTGGATGCCCTGACCTTGTTCGTCGAAAGCGAGCCGGGTGCTCCGTTCATGGTGCTTTCCCACCATGCGTTGGGCCACCACCCGGCCCGCAAGACCGCCTGAGATGACCGCCCATTTTGCTGCCGATTCCGCTGCTTGAGACAGGACCGCCCGAGATGACCGCCGAAACCATTCTCACCAATGCCCGCATCGTGCTGCCCGATGAAATCGTCGAGGGCTCGCTTTTGCTGCGCGATGGCCTGATTGCCGCTGTCGAGCCGGGCAGCACCCGCACTGGCGAGGATATGGGCGGCGATTACGTCATCCCCGGTCTCGTCGAACTCCACACCGATCATCTTGAGGGCCACTATGCGCCACGCCCCAAGGTGCGCTGGAACCCGATCGCCGCCGTGCTTGCCCATGACGCGCAGGTTGCCACTGCCGGCATCACCACCGTGCTCGACGCCTTGCGCGTCGGCATGGACGAGGACGCCGACCTGACCTCCGCCGATATCCGCAAGCTCGCCGACGCCATCGAGGACAGCGTGCGCGAGGACCGGCTTCGGGCCGATCACTTCATCCATCTGCGCTGCGAGGTCTCGGCGCCGGATTGCCTGAAGGCCTTCGCCAATTTCGAGACCGACGACAGGGTCAAGCTCGCCTCGTTGATGGATCACGCGCCTGGACAGCGCCAGTTCGTCAACCTCGAGACCTATGCCTATTACTACCAGCGCAAGCTGAAGCTCTCCGATCGCGATTTCCAGAAATTCTGCGAGAAGCGGATGGCGGAATCGGCCCGCAATTCCGGCCCGAACCGCGTCTTCATCTCGGCCGCCTGTCACGAACGCGGCATCGTGTTGGCGAGCCACGACGACGCCACCATCGGTCATGTCGACGAGGCGATCGAGCAGGGCGTGCGCGTCGCCGAGTTCCCGACGACGGAGGAAGCGGCCAAGGCCTCCAAGGCGGCGGGTCTCGGCGTGCTGATGGGGGCGCCCAACGTCATGCGCGGCGCCTCGCATTCCGGCAATGTCTCGGCGCGCACACTGGCCGCCGACGGCCTGCTCGACATCCTGTCCTCCGACTACATCCCCTTCAGTCTGATCCAGTCGGCCTTCTTCCTTGGCGACGTCGTCGAAGGCATCTCGCTGCCGCAGGCGGTCGCCATGGTCTCGAAAAACCCCGCCGAGGCGGTTGGCCTTACCGATCGCGGCATCATCGAGCCCGGCCGCCGCGCCGACCTGGTGCGGGTGCGCGTCGACGACCATGTGCCGGTCGTGCGCACGGTGTGGCGCGAAGGGCGTCGGGTCGCATGATGGTGTCGGCCCTGATCGAACGCGAGTTGGCTGAGAGCTTCCCGATCCGCAACGGCGTCTTCGTCGCCGTCGTCGGCCCGAGCGGCGCCGGCAAGGACACGGTGATCGGCTACGCCAAAGCGCGCTTTGCCGGTGAGACACGGCTGGAATTCGTGCGCCGTGTCATCACCAGGCCGAGCGATGCGGCGAGCGAGGACCACGACACGCTGGCTGACGCCGCCTTCGCCGAAGCTGAGATCGATGGCGCCTTCGCGCTCTGCTGGGATGCGCACGGCCTGCGCTACGGCCTGCCGGCCGATGTCGACTGGGCTGTCGCCAACGGCCATGTTGCCGTGGCCAATGTCTCGCGCGCGGTCATCCCGGCGCTGCGCGAGCGCTACGCCAACCTGGCCGTGGTCGAGATCACCGCAACGCCGGAAATCCTCGCCGAACGGCTGGCGGCGCGCGGCCGCGAATCGCGCGGCGAAGTGCTCGCCCGCCTGGCGCGCAGCACCAGTGTCCAATTGTCGGGACCGGATGTCACTTCGATCGACAACAGCGGCGACAAGCAAATCGCCGGCGAGCGCTTCACCGAGATCCTGCGCAAGGCGATGGCGTTCTCCGATCTCTCGGACATGATTTAGCGCCTTGTCCTTCTCCCACAAGGGAGAAGGGGAAGTTGCGCTTACTTGTTGAAGTTGGTGATGAACTGCTTGAATTGCTGCGTCGACGGTCTGGCGAACATTTCCTTCGGCTCGCCCAGGCAATCCACTTCGCCCTTGTGCAGGAACATCACTTGGCTCGACACGTCGCGGGCAAACCCCATTTCGTGCGTCACGACCAGCATGGTGCGGCCTTCTTCGGCGAGCGAGCGCATGACACGCAGCACCTCGCCGACCAGTTCCGGATCGAGCGCCGATGTCGGCTCGTCGAACAGCATGACCTTGGGGTTCATCGCCAGCGCCCGGGCTATCGCGGCGCGCTGTTGCTGGCCGCCCGACATATGCGGCGGGTAGTAGTTGCGCCGCTCCCAGATCCCGACCCGCTTCAGCAATGCCTCGGCCTGCTCCAGGCACTCCGCCCGCGGACGTTTCAGCACATGCGTCGGCGCCGCGACAAGGTTCTCGAGCACCGTCATGTGCGACCAGAGATTGAAGCTCTGGAAAACCATGGCAAGATTGGCGCGGATGCGTTCCACCTGACGGATATCGGCCGGCAGCTGATTGCCGTCCCGTCCCGGCTTCATCTTGATGAGTTCGCCGTCGACACGCACTTCGCCGGAATCCGGGGTCTCCAAAAGGTTGATGCAGCGCAGCAGCGTGCTTTTGCCCGAGCCCGACGAGCCAAGGATGGAAATGACGTCGCCCTTGTGCGCCTCGAGCGAAATGCCCTTCAGCACCTCGTGATCGCCAAAGCACTTGCGCATGTCCTTGACGCTGATGGCGGGTGCTTCGTTGGCGGACGATGCCGTACTCGCGGCAGCGGCAAGACTAGCCGACATCACAACACCTCCGGTACGGGTTTGATTTGCTGGGACTGCTCGGGCGCGGGGCGCAGATGCGGGGAAAGCAGGTATTCGACCCAGGCAAACAGCCGGGCAATCGACAGGTTGAGCAACAGATAGACCACACCGGCGCAGGTCAGCACCTCGATCGGCCGGAATGTGTCGTGCTGGATTTTCTGCGCCGTTCCCATCATCTCCATGATCGTCACCACGGAAGCGAGCGCGGTCGCCTTCGTCATCAGGATGATCTCGGTGGAATAGGCCGGCAAGGCCAGCCGCAACGCGATGGGCAAGGTTACAAGGCGGAACCGTGTAATTGGAGACATGCCGAACGCCTTGGCGGCCTCGATCTGTCCGACTGGCACCGCCCGCAGCGCGCCGCGAAAAATCTCGCTTTCATAGGCGGCGGTGTTCAAGGCCATGGCGACGATGGTGCAATACATCGGGTCGCGCAGGATCGGCCACAGGATTGGGCTGTGGCGGACAAAATCGAACTGCGAGAGTCCGAAATAAATCAGATAGAGCTGCACCAGCAGCGGCGATCCACGGAAGACGAAGACATAGGCCCGGGTAAAATACTCGCCCGATTTGTAGCCCGATGCCCGCAACCAGGTCAGGCCGGTGGCGATGACCAGGCCGAAGGCGATGCCGAAGAACCAGATCTCGAGCGTCAGCGGCAGTGCTTTCAGCACGCTCCACATCGTCGAAAGGTAGAAGTTGTAATCCACCGCGACCTCTTATTTCGGACGCAGAAAGCTGCGTGAGGTGTAACGCTCGGCCTTGTCGAAGATCGGCGTAGAGATCGACGTCATCACCAGGTAGAGGATGCCGGCGACCGTGTAGAAAAGCAGCGAATGGTGCGTTGAGCGCGCGGCCTTGTTCGCCGTCAGCATCAGCTCGGCGACGCCGGTGACCGAGATCAAAGCCGAATCCTTGATGGTCAGCTGCCAGACATTGCCCAATCCCGGCACCGCGAGACGCAAGACCTGCGGCATGATCACGAGGCGAAAACGCAGCCAGGCAGACATGCCATAGGCGCGCGCCGCCTCCAGTTCGCCGCGCTGGATGGCCAGGAACGACCCGCGGAAGACCTCGGCCTGATAGGCGCCCGAAATGATGCCGACCGCGAGCACGCCGCCGAGGAAGCTCGGCATGTTCAAAATGTCGGTCGAACCGATCGATCCGGTGGACCGCGCCACGCCGGTCAGGATCTGCGTGCCGCCATAGTAGAAGAGATAGATGACCAGAAGCTCCGGCTCACCGCGAAACACGGTCGTGTAGCTCTCGCCGATGAATCTAAGGCCGCCACGCTGCGAAAGCTTGGCAGCAGCCACGAGCGAGCCCAGCGCCGCGCCGATCATCATCGAGACGGCGGTGACGGCCAAGGTCCAGCCGATACCCCAGAGCAGCTGCAAACCCCAACCGGCCGCCAACAGCTCATAGGCCGTCGACAGCTGATCCTTCAGACCGTTGAGAAAGTCCACCTACGCCTCCCCGGGCGTCGAGATAATGCATCGGCAGGTCGCCTTGCTTCGGTGCATGTCGTTTTCCCGAAACCGCCGGGCACTTTCGGGCGACATGCACTCAATGCAAAAAGGGAGCAGCCTTGGCTGCTCCCTTTGCGACATTACTTGGTAATGTCGATCTTGAACCACTGCATCGAGTATTTCGACACCGAGCCGTCATCGAGGGCGGCCTTGAGCGCCTTGTTGTAGATATCCTGCAGGTCCTTGTCGGTCTTGCGGAAGGCAGCACCGATGCCCGGTCCGAGGATCGGGCCGCCCTTGAATTGCGGCCCGACGAACTCCAGGTCCTTGGCGTCGGGCTTGGCCAGCGTGCCGAGGAAGTAGGTGGTGTCGGCGAAGGCCACGTCGAGGCGGCCGGCCATCAGGTCGAGGTCATGCTCGTCGGTGGTCTTGTATTCATGGACGTTGGCGACATCCTTGAGATATTTGTCGGCAAACGTCGCCTCGGTGGTCGAAACCTGCAGGCCGACATTCTTGCCGGTGAGTTCCTTGCGCAGCGTATCGAGCGCCGCCTTGGATTCGGCGTCGTCCTTCGAGAGGTCGATCATCTTGCCGCTGTTGGACAGCTGCGCCAGCGGTCCGTTCTTGTCGGCAAGGAAAGCCACCGGCGAGGAGGCGTAGGGGATCGAGAAATCGATGGTCTTCATGCGCTCTTCGGTGATCGACATGCCGTCCATGACGATGTCGAACTTGCCTGCGGTGAGGCCCGGAATAACGCCGTCCCAATCCTGTGCCTGGATCTTGCATTCGAGCTTCGCGCGGGCGCAGACGTCGTTGAGGATATCCACCTCGAAGCCGACGATCTTGCCGCTCGCGTCGGTCTGGTTCCACGGGGCGTAGGAGCCCTCCATGGCAACCGTGACCGTCTTCCAGTCCTTGGCCAGAGCCGGGGTTGAACAGGTCAGCGCCAGCGCGGCAAGCGCAATCCAACGTGATGATGTCACGGTACTTTCTCCCATATTTTGTTCTTTGGAACCCTCAGATACCAATTGCTTAGCCCAGCCCCTATTTCTCGACAAGGGCTGTTTCTGGTCTACACGCTTCGTTGAAGCCCGCTGATTGAGGCGGACTTTCTTCAGGTCGTCCTGAAATTGGTGGGCGCGACGTTACTCCGCAGGTGCTCCAGCCACATTCTGGCGCGTCGCCTCTATCATCCGGCGCCGGGCGCGGAAGACGCCCCATTGCTGGTCGACGAGCACGCCGATCAGGATCACGCCGCCCATCACCGCGAAGTTGAGCGAGGAGGGGATGCCGAGCAGATTGACGAGGTTCTGCAACTCCTGCAGCAACACCGTGCCGAGGATGACGCCGATCAGCGAACCTTCGCCGCCGCGCAGCGAGAAGCCGCCAAGCACCGCCGCCGCGATCGCGTAGAGCTCATAGAACTGGCCATGGCTGGCCGGTGAGATCGAGCGCGTGTACATGGCGAAATAGATCGCCGACAGCGCCGTCAGCACGCCGCAGATGACATAGGCCGACGTCACTACCCGGCCGGTGCGGATGCCCGAATACTTGGCGGCTTCCTCGTTCTTGCCGATGGCGTAGAGGTAGCGGCCGAACACCGAGCGGTGCAGCACCACCCACATGACGATGGCAATCACGATCAGCGCGATGAAGCTGTTCGGCACGCCATAGCTGCGGCCGGCGGTGAGGAATTCGAGTGCCGGGAAATTCTGGCCGAAGGCAAAGCCCGCGGTGCCGTCGGCGGTATAGAAACGCGCTACACCGCGGTAGATCAAGAGGCCGCAGAGCGTGACCACGAAGGGTTGCAGCTTGAGCCGCGTGATCAGCCAGCCATGCGCCAGGCCGATGATGGCGCCGAGCAGGAGGATCAGCACGAAAGCGAGAGGCCATTCCATGCCGCGCACGGCGATGAAGTCGATGAACAGCGTGCCGAGCAGTGCGATCAGCGATCCGACCGACAATTCGATGCCGCCGGTGATGATGACGAAAGCCTGACCGATGGAGAGAATGCCGAACAGGCCGATCAGGTTCGAGGTATTGGCAAGGTTGATCGGCAACAGGAAGCGCGGGTTGATGGCCGTCACCACCGCGCCGACCACCAGGATCAGGATCAGCAGGCCAAGATCTTTCTTGCTCATAGCGCTCCTCCGGCGAGCTGTGCCAGCTTCGGCTTCTTGCCGACCGCCAGCAGCAGCACGTTTTCCTGGCTGAAATCCTGCTTGTCGAGAATGCCCGAGATCTGCCCCTCATGCATGACCGCGATGCGGTCGGAGACGCCGATCACCTCTTCCATGTCGCTGGAGATCATCAGCACCGCGACGCCGGCGTCGGCCAGCCCCCGCATCAGCTGGTAGATCTCGGCCTTGGCGCCGACGTCGATGCCACGCGTCGGCTCGTCGAGGATCATCACCTTCGGGTTCATCGCCAGCCATTTGGCCAGAACCACTTTCTGCTGATTGCCACCCGACAACGTGCCGGTTCGGGTCAGCACCGACGGCGCCTTGATGCCGAGGTTCTTCTTCTGCTTCTCGGCGGTGGCAAGTTCGGCGCTGGTCGAGACCAGCGAGCGTTTGGCATGCGCCGGCAAATTGGGCAGCGAGATATTCTCGGCGATCGACAGGTCGAGCAGGATGCCGTTGAGCTTGCGATCTTCGGGCACCAGGAAGATGCCGTTGGCCACCGCGTCGGCGGCCGATGCGACGTTCAGCGGCTTGCCGTCCTGCGTGACGCTGCCGGCGAGCCGCTCGTCGATGCCGAACAGCACGCGTGCGAGTTCGGTGCGGCCTGAGCCGACCAGGCCGGCAAGGCCGAGGATTTCGCCGCGCCGAAGGTCCAGGCTGACTGGCCGGTCGGGATAGGTGCTGGTGCGGACGGCGTTCGCCGACAGCGCGACGGCGCCTGGCGCCCGCGTGGCCTCGCCGGCTTTCTCGCGCTGCTTCAGCATGCGTCCGATCATCAGCCGGACCATTTCGTCGTGGTTGATCCGGTCCTTCGGCAGCGTCCCTGCCAGCGTGCCGTCGCGCAGCACCACGACGCGATCGGCGACGCGCTCGACCTCGTGCAGGCGGTGCGAGATGAAGATGACGCTGATGCCTTCCGCCTTCAGGCCTTTGATGACATCGAGCAGCTTTTCGGTTTCCGCGATCGGCAGGCTGGAGGTCGGTTCGTCAAGGATCACCAGCCGCGCCCTGATCGACAAGGCCTTGGCGATCTCGACCATCTGCTGTTGCGCCAGCGATAGCGATGCGACCGGCGTGTCGGCCGAGAAATTGGCACCGACGCGCTTCAACAGCGGCGCCACCATTTCGCGGAGGCGCGCGCGGTCGACCAGTTTCAGCGGGCCAGCGCGCAGCGGCTCGCGGCCAAAGAAAATGTTGGCGGCGACATCGAGGTTGTCGAACAGATTGAGTTCCTGGTGCACGAAGGCGATGCCGGAGCCGATGCTGCCTTCGACCGTCAGCCCGTCATGCGCGACGCCGTCGACGGTGATCGTGCCACTGTCCGGCCGGGTTACCCCGCCGAGGATCTTCATCAAGGTCGATTTGCCGGCGCCGTTCTCGCCGACCAGGCCGATGACCTCGCCGGGCCGGACGTCCATGGAGAATCTGTCCAGCGCGACGACACCCGGATACGTCTTGCGCACGGCGTCGAGGGTCAGGAACGGAGCAGTCGTCGGTTGGGTGGTGTCGGTAGGGGTCATCACGCCTGATAGCAGCCGGTGGGCCACAGACTGACGGGCCTTGGCGGGTCCGTCAATACGAACGCCGGCTCAAGGCGAACCTTGAGCCGGCGCAATGCTTGGGAGATCAATTGCCGGCCATCGCCTTGAGATTGGCGGCATAGGCATCGACGTCATCCTTGCCGATGATCTTGGTCGGGATGATGATCAGGCTATTGGCCGGGATGCCCGACTTGTCGCCCTTGAGGTAGGCGGCCATCAGCTTCATGCCCTGATAGGCCCATTCGAACGGCTGCTGCACGACGGTCGCGGCAATGGTGCCTTCCTTGACGCCGCCGAGCGTGATCGGATCGTCGTCGAAGCCGACGACGGTGATCGAGCCGAGCTTACCGGCATCGCGCAGCGCTTCATAGATGCGCGGCGTGTTGTAGGAATAGAAGCCGACCATGCAGGTGATGTCGGGGCTGGCGACCAGCGCGTCCTCGACATTCTTCTTGGCGCGCGCCTGATCGATATCGTCGCCGCGCACGTCGACCAGCTCGATCTTGCTGCCGGCCAGCCCGTCCTTCATGCCCTGGATGCGCTCCTTGGCGTTGTCGGCGCCGAGCAGGCCGACGAAGCCAAGGCATTTGCCGCCATTGGGCATCGCCTTCTTGGCGATCTCGGCCGCCTGCTTGCCGGCATCGACATTGGACGAGCCGATATAGGCGACGCGCTTGGTCTGCGGGGCGTCGCTGTCGGTGGTGAACAGCGCCGTTTCCGAGGCGAGTTTGTTCAGCCCGTCGGTCGAGGTCTTGGGATCGACGGCCGAGACCATGATGCCCTTGACGCCGGCCGTCACCAGGTCATCCATCAGCCGCTGCTGGATGGCGACCGAGGACTGTTCCGGATATTTGAGCTCGAGAGTGTAGTCGGGCAGCTCGCCCTGCGCCTTCTTCACGCCGGCTTCCGCCGCCTTCCAGAAGTCTGACGCGCCGTTGACGACGAAGGCCAGCGTCGGCTTGTCGTCGGCGCGGGCAATCGCCGTGGCCGCCAGCCCTAAAGCCAAGGCCGTCGCGGCGATGGATGCGTTACGGATTATGGATTTCATGGTTCAACCTCCCTTTGAAACTTCTCGCTATGTCTCGTCCGCAGCTTGGATAACCCTTCTCCTCAAGGGTCTGGCCCAGGGGTCCGCCAACGAAAGGAAGGCGCCGATCCAGCCACGGTCGAGACACTAGACACTGATGTGACGTTCGTAAATAGTCCGATTTGTCTGACATTTTCGTGAAAAGGCACAGCCCCTATCCGGCAGCTTGTCCGGCCAGCTGACAGTGCCCTTCACGCTTTGCGGCGACTGCGCCGAAGCCCGGCCCGGTCGCGACGAGTTGACAGTAGAACGCTTGCGACTATTAGTAAAGAGTATTAGTTATCGAGCTCTATTCACGCATTGGCGGCGGAGGAGACGCTGAGGGCCATGCGTGTCCTGGGGGAGGACGACAGGTACATATGGAGGCCATATTATGCGAAAACCGCCGACGATTGCGGGGTTTTCGCGTCCTTCGGTCGCTTTTCGTCGGCAGGCGAGGCGGTCGGCGAAAGCGTCCGACTTGCGATTATAATTATAAGCAAGATGCGTTTTCTGCTAATGCATCGGGCTGACATCTTGCCGTTGATGCGGCCTTTGCCTAAGAGCCGGCCGGGTTTGGGAAACGACGATGAGCGAACCGACGAAACTGCGCGATCCCCCGGAAGCCTCCAGGCGCCGCAAGCCATCTGCGAAGCCCAAGGGTCGCGTCACGATGACCGACATCGCCCGAGCCGCGGGCTGCTCGCAGGCAACAGTCTCCTTCGTGCTCAACAATTCGCCGGGCATCCGGCTGTCGCAGCAGACCCGCGACCGCGTCATCGAGGCGGCCAGGGCGCTCGGCTATTCCGCGCCGGCCTTCTCGGCGCTGCGGCCGCCGGTGACGGCCTTCGAGGGGCTGGACGGCGTCATCGGCTTTGCCGTCGACCAGCTCGCTACCAGCCCGGAGGCGGTGGTCGCCATCGAGGGCGCGCGCCAGGCGTCATGGAACGCCGGCAACGTGCTGTTGGTGGCGCAGACCATGGGCGACGCGGTGATGGAACCGCGCGCGCTGCAGGCGCTGACCAGGCGCGGCATCTCGGCGCTGATCTACATGACGATCTTCACCCGCGAGATCACCGCGCCCGATTTCCTCTACAGCCTCGACATCCCGGTGATCCTGCTCAACTGCTACACCGCCGACTACGCCTTCCCGGCGGTTGTCCCTTCCGAGATCGCCGGCGGCCAGAGCGCGACAAGGCATTTGATCGGCCACGGCCATCGCCGCATCGCCACCATCACCGGCGAGCCGTGGATGCAGGCCGCGCAGGACCGGCTGAAGGGCTATCGCCGCGCGCTTGCCACCGCCGACATTCCGTTCGACCCGGATCTGGTGGTCGAGGGCGACTGGTCGGCCAGCGCCGGCTATGCCGCGACGGTCAAGCTGCTGGCGCTGAAGGACAAGCCGACCGCCATCTTCTGCCAGAACGACCGCACCGCCATCGGTTGCTATGAAGCGCTGAAGGAAGCCGGCCTGCATATCCCGCAGGACATCTCCGTCGTCGGCTACGACGACGAGGAGATCGCCCGCCACCTCTTCCCGCCATTGACGACATCCATCCTGCCGCATCTGGCGATGGGCCAATGGGCGATCGAGCAATTGGAGACGCCGCCGATCCCTGGCCATGGCCGCTATCCGATCACCAAGCTCGAATGTCCGCTGGTCGAGCGCGAAAGCGTGGCTCAGCTCAAGGGCGCCTAGGTCGCGCGGCGCTCGTCGCGATCTCTCGAGGGACTAATCGTCGGACGGAGTACCTTGCTGGATGCTGCCGACGTTGCGGACCAGGAAGTCGGCGAGCGCACGCGCCGGCGCATCCAACCGGGGCGAGCGCGCGATCAGGGCGAGCTCCGACGGCGGCTGCTCGGGAAAACCGTCGGCCGGGGTCAGCCGGCGATGCTCGGCCAGCACCGCGTCCATGGGCAGAAGACTTATGCCGACGCCCGACGCAACGGCGGCTTGCACGCCGATCAGCCCCTGGCTGGTGTAGGCGATGCGCCACATCCGGCCCGTCCCCTCGATCGCGCGCGTCGCCCTTTGCCGATAGATGCAGCCTTGCGGAAACATGGCGAGCGGCACTGGGTCTGCGTCGAGTTCGCCGGACATGCCGGCGACCCAGACCAGCGCCTCCGGCCAGCGCCCCAGGCAATGCGCATCGCTGGGTTCCCGCTTGACCAGCGCAAGGTCGATATCGCCATTGTCCAGCAGCCGTCGCAGCTCGAAGCTCCAGCCGCTCACCGTGTCGAGGCGCAGATGCGGCGAGGCGCTCGAGAAGCCCGATAGCAATTCGATCAGCCGCCGGCCGGCAAAATCTTCCGGCAGGCCGAGACGCACCGTCTTCGGCGCCGTCGGACGCCGCAGGGCCTGCTCGGCCTCCGCCGAGATCGCCAGCAGGCGCCGGGCATAGCCGAGCAGCAGTTCGCCCTCTTCGGTGACCTGCGCGCCGCCTATGGAGCGGTCCCTGATAAGCAGGCTGTGACCGACATTTTCCTCAAGCCGCTTGATTTGCTGGCTGATCGTCGACTGGGTCAGATGGACACGCTCCGCGGCGCGCGTGAAGCCGCCGGTGTCGACGACCGCCACGAAGGCGCGCAGGAGATCGAGCTCGAGGTTCATTCGAAATCCCAATCGACTTCATTGGAACATTTAATTTTCCAATGATGGATTTCGCTGCCAGTGTCCAGCCGGTTTCTCCGAGGTCTTCCTGGAATGGCATTGAACGGACCGCGCCCGACCTGGCTGACATTCGATTGCTATGGAACGCTCATCCAGTGGGATGAGAGCCTGATGGCGGCAATGGCGACGATCCTCGCCCGCAAGGGCCGCAAGATTGACGCCGAAGAGTTCATTCCCGTCTACGATCGCCATGAGCATGAACTCGAGCACACCAAGCCGCATCTGTCCTTCGCTGAAGTTACGGCAAAGTCGCTGCAGCGGGCGATGCGGGACTTTTCGCTCGAAGCGGCCGTGGACGATGCCGAACTGCTGACCTCCTCGATCGGTCGCATGCCGCCCTTCCCGGAGGTCGTGGCGACGCTGCGCCGGCTGAAGGAAGCCGGCTTCAAGCTGGCGATCATCTCCAACACCGATGATGCCATCATTGCCGGCAATGTCGCGCAACTGGGCGGCTCCATAGACCGCGTCATCACCGCCCAACAGGCGCAGGCCTATAAGCCGTCGCGGCAGATATTCGAACATGCATGGCGCACCCTGGGCGTGGCGAGGGACGAGCTGGTGCATATCTGCGCCAGTCCGCATCTCGATCTGGCCGCGGCGCGCGATCTTCAGTTTCGCACCGTGTGGGTCGATCGCGGCACAGGCCGCCGCCCGCCGCCGGATTATCAGCCGGACGCGATCGCCCGTGGGCTGGATGATGTGCCTGGGTTCTTTGAAGCGGCCGGCTGGCTGTAGCGTTCGACGCAATCGGGACAGAAACCGTTTCACACTTTTCCTCGAATTGCTTTAGCCTGCGGTTCAAGCGGAGGAAGATGGCATGGCGTCGATTTTCACGGTGCGTGCGGCGTCGGGTTACGAGCAGCTCATGGGCCGCTGGAGCCGCAGGCTCGCGACAGGTTTTATCGACTTTGCGGGCCTGGCTCCGGGGGAGCGCATTCTCGACGTCGGCTGCGGTACAGGAAGCCTGACCTTCGAACTGGCGAAATCCGCCGATCTGACCGAGATCCAGGCCATCGACTTCTCGCCGGTCTTTGTCGAAGCGGCGCGGGCCCGCAACACGGATCCGCGCGTACATTTCCAGCAGGCGGACGCAACCGCGCTGCCATTTGCCGACAAAACATTCGATCGCGCCCTTGCCCTGCTTGTGCTGCACTTCGTGCCGGAGGCCGGCAAGGCGGTGGCCGAGATGCGCCGCGTCGTGCGCCCGGGCGGCGTGGTGGCGGCCGTGGTGTGGGACCACTACGGTGGCATGCCCGGCTTTCGCATGATGGTCGATACCGTGGCGGCGCTGAGCGAGAGCGGTCGCCAGATGCGCAGTCGCTTCTGCTTTCAGCCGATGGTGCAACCGGGTGAGATGAAACAGAGCTTCATCGATCAGGGGCTGACCGAAATTACCGAGACCCAGCTGACGATCCGCATGGATTACGAGAGTTTTGACGACTATTGGGCGCCGATCGCTGCCGGCGAGGGCCCGCTCGGTAGATACATGACGCTCGACGCAGCCGAACAGACACGCGTCGAAGCCGCCGTTCGCGACGCCTATCAGGCCGGCCGTCCTGATGGTCAGCGCTCATTCGCCAGTGTCGCCTGGGCCTGTCGAGGCATCGTAGCCTAAGCAGGAAAGTGGCTTCGGCCCACGCTCGCGGAAAACAACATCTACTGCGATCGCAGCTGATCACGCACCGCATCGCGAAAACCGCGAAAACTCGGATAGCCGAGCAGCGCCAGCAGCCTCACCAGCGTCGTGGTCGGCAGGCCGACAGTCTCGGCCATCCCGGCGGCGGTCATGAAGGCGGCGTCGGCCCATCGCGTTCGCAAGAAATCGCCGAGCGCCGGATGCTTGGCGATGAGTTTCGGCTCGCTGGCGAGAGCCGCGACCAGGAGCGCTGGCGGTCGTCCAGGTCGCGCCGGCATCGGTCCGCGCGATGCCGATGGGAGTGGACGCAACTCGGCATTCGTCATCGTCATGCCTCAGAAACGCACCGGCTCGAAGCGACCCGACTTCGCCGAGGCAAGGGCGGCCTCGCACAGGATCATCGCCTTGCGCCCATCCGCCGCGCCGACGGCCGGTGTCTGTCCGGCGGCGACCGATTGGATGAAATGATCGAGCTCAGCCTGGTACGACTCGGCATAGCGCTCGACGAAGAAATAGAGCGGCCGCTCAGTGGC
Organism: Mesorhizobium sp. RCC_202; assembly: GCF_041355295.1. NCBI lineage: Bacteria > Pseudomonadati > Pseudomonadota > Alphaproteobacteria > Hyphomicrobiales > Phyllobacteriaceae > Mesorhizobium > Mesorhizobium sp. RCC_202. The sequence continues at coordinate 694,841 of NZ_JBFUPO010000001.1, read as the reverse complement.
GATCCCGGCCTCGCCGCTGAGGCTGACCGAGGTCGGCGTGCGGTTGCCGGCTTGCAGCATGCCGCGCGAGCCATGCACCTCGACGCGCTGGTCGTAGCCATAGACGGCGCGCACGCTGTTGTTGATGTGGCATTGCCGCCCTGAGGCGGTGCGCAGGATGAACATCGCCGTGTCGTAGTCGCCGAGCTTGGCATAGTAAGGCAGCACCAGTGACGAGCCGGTGGCGAAGAGCTCGACCGGTTCCTCGCCCAACAAAAACCGCGCCATGTCGAAATCGTGGATGGTCATCTCGCGGAACACGCCGCCGCCGCCGGCCAGCGCTTCCTCGCTCTCCGGTTCCGGATCGCGGCTGGTGACGATGACCTGCTCGACCGCGCCGATCTCGCCGGCGTCGATCCTTTTGCGGATAGTGGCGAAGGACGGGTCGAAGCGCCGGTTGAAACCGATCTGCAGCGGCACGCCGGCCTTCTCGACCGCGGCCAGGCATTCGTCGGTGCGCGCGATGTCGAGGTCGATCGGCTTCTCGCAGAAGATCGCCTTGCCCTTGGCCGCCGCCTCGATGATCAGGTCGGCATGAGTGCGGGTCGCCGAGGCGATGACCACCGCCTTGATCGACGGATCATTCATCACCTTTGCCGTGTCGGCGATTTCGGCGCCGGTTTCAGCCGCGATCCGCTCGGCCGCATCGCGGCGCGGATCGACGATGGCGCGCAGGCGCACGCCTGGATGGCGGGCAAGGTTTTTCGCATGCACCGAGCCGATCAGCCCGGCGCCGAACAAAGCGGCGTCGATCATTTTTCTCTCTTTTTCAGTTCTTCAGGAAGCAGCCGCCTCAGCGCCGGATCCCGGCTTGGTGAAGCGCTCCAGTTCCTGCTGCAATTCGCGGATCTCGCGGCCGCCCGCCATCATGTCCAGCACCTCCTTTTCGGTGATCTCGCTCCTGCGGAAGGTGCCGAGCGAGCGGCCGCGGTTGAGCATGGTGAAGACATCGCCGATCGGGTAGGCGTGGTGGATGTTGTGGGTGATGAAGATGACGGCGAGCCCGCGCTGGCGCGCCTGCGCCACATAGCGCAGCACGATCGAGGCCTGGTGCACGCCGAGCGCCGAGGTCGGCTCGTCGAGGATCAGCACGCGCGCCCCGTGATAGACGGCGCGCGCGATCGCCACGCATTGCCGCTCGCCGCCCGACAGCGTGCCGACCGCCTGCTGCGGGTCGCGCACATTGATGCCGATCCGGGCGAGTTCCTCATAGACGATGGCGTCGGCCGCCTTCATGTCGAAGCGCTTGGCGATCCCCCATCCCTTCACCGGCTCGCGGCCGAGGAAGAAATTGCGCGTGATGCTCATCAGCGGGATCATCGACAGGTCCTGGAAAACCGTGGCGATGCCGGCATCGAGCGCCTGCCTGGGCGAGGCGAAGGTCACCGGCTTGCCGTCGACATACATCTGGCCCTCGCTCGGCGTATGCACGCCCGACAGCGTCTTGATCAGCGTCGACTTGCCGGCGCCATTGTCGCCGAGCAGGCAGTGCACCTCGCCGGCATGCGCGGCAAACGACATGTCGCGCAGCGCCGTCACCGAGCCGAAGCGGCGGGTGACGTTGCGCAGCTCGATGAGCGGAACGGGCTCAGTCATCAGCGTGCCTCCGTCGCCTTGCGGCGCACGTAATTGTTGACCAGCACCGCGATCAGCAGCATCGAGCCCAAAAAGACCTGGAACCAGTCGGTGTCGATGCCGGTGTAGAAGATGCCCATCTCCACCGTGCCGAAGATCAGCGCGCCGAACATGGCGCCGATCGCCGAGCCGTAGCCGCCGGTGAGCAGGCAGCCGCCGATTACCGCGGCGATGATCGCCTGGAATTCCTTCTGCGTGCCGCGCAGCGTGTCGGCGGAGCCCGCTTCCAGCACCTGGATGACGGCGAACAAAGTCGCCGAAAGCGCCGTGCCGATGAACAGCAGGATTTTCACCCGGTCGACTGGAACGCCGACATTGCGCGCCGCGCGGTCGTCGCCGCCGACGGCGAACACCCAATTGCCGAAGCGCGTCTTGACCAGCAGCCAGGTGGCGAAGGCCGTCACCAGAACCCACCACAGGATCGACATCGACAGGCCTTGCACCATCGGCGAGCCGTCGGGGCGGGCGGCGATGACGCCATGCGAGGCGAGCCAGGCGAAGACCGGCCCACCGAACTTGCCGCCGAACAGCCAGACGACAAAGCTGCCTTCCTGGCCGTCGGTGATATAGGGGATCTGCGTGCGCCCGGTGATGGTGCGGGTGACCGCCAGCGTCAACCCGCGCAGGATGAACAGCCCGGCCAGCGTCACGATGAAGGACGGCAGCCGCGTGCGCACAACGAGGATGCCGTTCAGCGCGCCGACGATGATGGCGATGACGAAGGCGATCGCCACCGATACAGGGATCGAAAGCCCGAACTGGGTGACGCAGAGCCCGATGGTGACGCTGGCAAAGCCGATCATCGAGCCGAGCGACAAATCGAACTCGCCGCCGATCATCAGCAGCGCTACCGCCGCGGCCAGGATGCCGAGCTGCGCGGAAACCTGCAGGAAATTGGCGATGCCGGCCATCGAGAACAGGCCGCTGTTGCCGGCGGTGACGCCGAAGGCGACAAACACGATGATCGTGCCGGTGATGGCGCCGAGCTCCGGGCGCCGCATCAGGCGGACAAACCTGCGCGAAGCGGGTTTCGGCTCGGGCGGATGGGCTGCGTTCAAGGCATCGGTCACAATCGTCATCCCAATCGGCGTCCAGGCTAGGAAAAAGCGCAAATTGCGCAAGCACGAAGACAAAGGCCCGACGGCCAATCAAGCCGGCGGGCTATCCCAGCTCAGCGTATGCCGGCTTTGCTGAGATCGCGCACGGCGGCGGCGTCATCCTTCATGATGAAGGACGGGCCGGTCCGCACCGCCGAGGTCGGGAAGGTCTTGTACATCGCCTTGTTGGTCAGGAAGACCACCGGGTAATAGCCCATCATATATTGCTGGTTGTCGATGCCGAACATCATCGTGCCCTTGGCGACCGCATCGAGGATTTCGGGCGACAGGTCGAAGGTGCCGATCTTGTAGTTGCCGATCGTGCCGGCATCGGTGAACATCTTGAGCAGCGGCGCGGCGACCGTGGGCCCCAGCGTCAGCACGCCGGTGACATCAGGATGCGCGGTGAGGTAGCCCTCGACGCGGCGCGTCACATCGGTCGGGTCCATGGTGGCCGCGACAACGTCGGAAGAACCGCCGCTCTTCTTCAGCCCGTCATTATAGCCTTCGCAGCGCTTGTCGAGGCTGACATTGCCGACCTCGTGATTGATGCAGATGCCTTTCTTGACGCCGGCCTTGGCCATGATCTCGCCGGCCTTGACGCCATTGTCGTATTCCGAGCCGCCGCCGACGAAAAGGTCGAGGCCCCAGGGCTCCACCGCTTCCTCGCCGCTGTCGATGACCACCACCGGAATGCCTGCCGCCTTGGCCGCCTGTATCGGCGCCTTCAGCGCGTCCATGTCGGGGATCGACACCACCAGCCCGTCGGGCTGCGAGGCGGTGGCGGCTTCGATCATGCGCGCCATGCGCACCACGTCGAAGGTCTCCGGCGCTTGGTATTCGACCTTGACGCCGAGCTGCTTGGCGGCGGCTTGCATGCCGTTCTTCACCACACTCCAATAGACGTCGTTGGCCTGGCCGTGGGTGACGAAGACGATGCGTACATCGCCCTCTTTCTTCACCTGCGCCGACGCGGGCAGGATGCTGGCGCCGGCAAAAGCGAGCGAGAGCGCGGCTGCGCCAAGCACGTTTCGAATTGTGGGCATTGAGAATAAGGCATTCATGATCGTTCTCCTCTGTTATCGTTGGCGTTTCTTGGTTTGGCCTCGACCCTCCCGGTCAGGCCATTGTCGTCATAATTCCAGGTCTTTCCTTCCGGGCATGATCATGCCCGGAAATCGCCGAGCGTGCCGCGCTGGATGGACAGTCCCTCGACGAAGGCCATGAAATCCGGGTCGGCAAGCAAATCGAATTCGTCGATGCGGATCTGCGCCGAGCCGGGCTCGATCACCTCGATCTCGCCGGGCGCATTGGCGTGCAGGCAGAGGAAATTCAGCCCCTCGCCGATCTGGTTGAACAGCGCCTCGTAGCGGGCGCGGGCCGGCTGGTTGCGATGCCACGGCGTTTCCAGCACCGCGCTCGCCAGCGTTTCGCCGGCTTCAACCAGCCGCTTGCCGGGCGCGGCGTAAACGCTGTCGTCCAGCTTGCCCAGATTATGGATCGGCCCATAGACCGAGATGCTTTTCGGGAACAGCGTCGGCAGGCCGTATTCGATGCCGACCGCGGCATAGCGGTCGACGAATTCCGGCGAGAACACCGCGCCCATATGGCCATCCATATGCGTAAGCTTCAGGCCCGCGGCCTTGGCCGCGTCGATCTGCGCCCGCATCTCGGCTTCGACCGCTTCCGGTTCGCCCTTGGCTCGCAATTCCGGCACCGAGCGCCACAGATAGCCGTCGCCGTCGACGATGCCGGAGGCCCGGCTCGCCTTGGTCAGCGGCCGCCAGCGGTAGTATTTCTTCTCCGAGGTCAGCGTGATGTGGACGCCGAGATTGAGCGAGGCATCCTTGGCGCCTTCCTCGGCGATCTCCAGGAACCAAGGGCAGGGCACCATCACCGAGCCGCTGTCGACCGCGCTGGCGCGCTTCAGCTTGAGATAGGCGACGTTGGCGCCATGGCACATGCCGACATCGTCGATGTTGATGACGACCTTGCGTTCAGCCGGCATGGCGAACCTCCTTCGCGCGTTCGTGCACGTAGAAGCCGGCGCCTTCGGCCAACGCCTTCAGATTGCGATAGCCCAGCGTGGCATAGGTCAACGGATGCGCCTTGGCCGGATCCTGCTCGGCCTCCACCACCAGCCAGCCGGCATAGCCCTTGTCGGCGAGAATTTTTAAGAGCGTCGGATAGTCGATCGAACCGTCACCGGGCACCGTGAAAATGCCGTCCATCACCGCGCCCATGAAGCTCATATCGGTGGCGCGCGCCTTCTTCAGCATCGCCGGGCGCACATCCTTGCAATGGACATGCACGACGCGGCCGACATGCCGGCGCAACAGCTGCTCCGGGTCGCCGCCGGAAAAAGCGCAATGCCCGGTGTCGTAGAGCAGCCCGACCGCATCGCCGGTGGTCGCCATCAGCCGGTCGATTTCGGCGTCGGTCTCGACGATGGTGCCCATGTGATGGTGGAAAGCCATGCCGACGCCGAAATCGGCAAAGCGTTCGGCAAGCCGCGTGATCTTGGCGCCGTAAGGCTTCCATTCGTCATCGGCGAGCTTCGGCCGCTGCGAGATCGGATCGTGGATGCCGCCATGGCGGCCGCGCGAGGTGTCGGCATAGACGACACGCCGGGCGCCGAGGTCGCGCAACAAGGTCAGATGCGGCCGGATCGCCTCGAACTCCTCGTCGAAATCCTTCTCGCAGATGCGGCCGTCATACCAGCCGGAGACCAGCGCCAGCCCGTAATGGTCGAGGATCGGCCGCAGCGTGCGGCTGTCGCGCGGGAATTTGCCACCGAGCTCGGTGCCGGCGTAGCCGGCCTGGGCGGTTTCGCTCAAACACGTCTCGAGCGGCGTGTCGCCGCCGAGCTCCGGCACGTCGTCATTGCTCCAGGTGATCGGATTGATGCCAAGTCGTACAGTTGTCATTGCTCGCTTTCCGCCCGCGGCCAAACGGCCGCGGGGTCCTGGGAGGTTGAAGTGAATCCGGGTTCTTGGCGGCGGGATATGGCTCCTGCCTGTGTTGGTCCGGCCCGACCCCTCCCAGCGCCTGGCCAAACTTCGCGTCGACGTCTTACCCCAACGTCATGAGGTGAAGTCTATCGCGCTCTGTCTCCATCGCGAGGTCCAGTTTTGAAGGAAATGAAGGAACCAGTTCATGTTGGGTGGTGGGTGTGGCAGGATGTGGAATGGATAATTTGGAAATCATCAATCGTTGGCGCGAGACCCCCCTCTCTGCCCTGCCGGGCATCTCCCCCTCAAGGGGGGAGATCAGATGGCGCGCCGGCTTTCGCCAATCGCCGACGTTGCAAGAAACGGCGAGGCGCCAAAGCTGCCAATCTCCCCCCTTGAGGGGGAGATGTCCGGCAGGACAGAGAGGGGGGCCTCGCGCCGCCGCGCAAGGCAAGCGTGTCCCGCCACGCCATCCCACCCATGGCGCGAGCTAGCCCCATGCGCCCCTATCCCAAACCGCAAGCCTTCCCCCTCGACATGCTGGCCGTGAACCGCGCCAGCCCCGAGCACCTCTCGCGCCAGCTCTACCACGGCCTCGTCGCCATCATCCGCAACCGCGCGCTGCCGCCGGGCTCGGAACTCCCTTCCACCCGCGCTTTAGCCGCCGAGCTCGGCCTTGGCCGCAACACCATCGTCACCGCTTACGACCAGCTCGTCACCGAAGGCTATCTCGCCAACCGCCAGGGCGCGCGCCCGGTGATCGTCGACCTCCCCGATGGCCCGCGCGAAACACTGGCAGAAGCCCCGCCCGCGCCGCTGCGCTCGCCCTCGCAGCGCGGGCAGTTGCTGCTCAGCCAGCCCTACCATCACGGCACGCCCGGCCACGTCGCCTTCCACCCCGGCATGCCGGATGCGGGCAGCTTTCCCTTCGGCGTCTGGGGCCGGCTGGTGGCGCGCCGCGCCAGCCATGGCGGCGAGACCCTGTTCGGCACTTATGACGTCACCGGCCATCCGGCGCTGAAAAATGCGATCGCCGGTTATCTGTTTTCCGCGCGCGGCGTGCGCTGCAGGCCGGAGCAGATCGTCATCACCACCGGCGCGCAGGCCGCTTTCGATCTGCTCGCCCGCCTGCTGCTCGACCCCGGCGACACCGTCTGGATGGAAGAGCCCGGCTATTACGGCGCCAAGGCCGCCTTCACTGTGGCCGGCGCAAGGATCCTGCCGATCCCGGTCGACCAGGAGCGCGGCTGGCGTCTTGAGCATGATCCCGAAAAGTGGGAACCGGTTTTCGGAGAAAGATCATGCTCCAACAAAGACTCAGACTCGCCAAGCTTCTCGCCCCGCCTCATCTATGTGACGCCGGCCTGCCAGCATCCGCTCGGCATCACAATGCGCATGGAGGAGCGGCTGCGCCTGCTCGACATCGCCGAGACCGCGAACGCCTGGGTGATCGAGGACGATTTCGACGGCGAATACCGTTTTCAGGGCCGCCCCGTGCCGGCGATCCAGAGCATGGACCGCTCCGGCCGCGTCATCTATGTCGGCACGTTCGCCAAGCTTTTGTTCCCGGCGCTGCGCTTAGGCTTCATGGTGCTGCCGCCCGAGCTCGCCGGCCGCATCGTGAACGCGCTCTCCACCACCGGCCAGTTCGCGCCGCTGCTCTTACAGGCGGCCCTCGCCGATTTCATCACCGAAGGCCACATGAGCCGCCATTTGAAGCGCATGCGCCGCATCTACGCCCAGCGCCGCCAGCTTTTCCGCGACATCGTATCGGAGCGGCTCAGCGACGAAATCACCCTCTCCCCCGCCGAAGCCGGCATCCAGGTGGTGGGCTATCTCAGGGAAGGCATCGACGACATCAAGGTCAGCCAGGCTGCGGCGAAGAGGGCGATCAACGTCTCACCGCTGTCGAAATATTTCCAGAACACGGCGCCGACCCAAGGGCTGGTGCTGGGGTACGCCGCGTGTGACGCGGCGCAGACGCGGGAGGGGGTGGAGCGGCTGGCGGCGGCGATACGGGAGACGCTGGGGTGAGGGTCAGGCCCTCCCTACACCTTCCACATCGGTCAATCGAAAGAGGGGCGCGCAAAGTTGCGGCCCATGGGAACCTCTTTAGGTTGAAAATGGTAGTTGCTTGATGCTGCCGTCGATTATAGAGCCATCGGCCGGGGGATGCCGATACTATTTGAGATTTATTTTTACTGCTGTAGCCGCAATGTCGTCATTGCATTACTTATCTTGTTGCTTTTTTATTTGCCAATGAAAGAGCGCACGCCCGGCAAGGACCTGACGACAACCGCCATTATTCTAACGCCCAGGAACATGCCCGACGTATCCTTGGCTGACGCCGGGTTGTACTGAATGATGATAAGGCCATTCCCGTCGGTGGAAGCACCCAGAGAATGGACATTCGGCATTACCTCTATCTCTTGAAGTCTGCAGCAGGCGGGCATATCCCTATTAAGGGGGTAAGCAGAATGCCTATATTTGAATTCTCTAATATTGATGTTACGCTGGTTAGTGGTCGAAGGCCCGATTTATTGCGCGCCACAATGCATTCGTTTCAGGAACGCGTATTCAGAAATTTCCGCATAAACAACTTCAGGGTGAATATCGACCCGTTCGGTGGACAAGAGCGCGAATTGGTGGAGTGCCGCAGCATAGTTCGGGATCATTTCCCGCAGGCGATAATTTCGGAACCTTCACAACCTAGCTACGGGCAAGCGGTCAAATCGCTCTGGAGCAGCGTGACTTCGGATTTCGTGCTTCATCTAGAAGATGATTGGGTTGCTCTTGAACCGATTGCCCCCGAGAGAGTTGGTGGGCTCTTCCATGCAGGAACCGCGTGTGTGAAACTGAATAACGCAGAGCTGCGGTGGGACGGTCGAGAGCGGCGCACTCGGATTGAAAAGGTTAAATTTGCCGGCATTACCGTCTACTATAGACGGGTTCCAAACTTCGGCGTTAGTCCGGCATTCTTAACGGGCGAATTTGTTCGAGGATATAGTTACTTGATCGACCCTAACCTGGACCCAGAAAAGCAACAGCGAACTCATGTCAACCCTTCCCTGGCTAAATACACGTCGAAGTTTGATTGTCGTGTGCTGGCTGGTCTCGGTCAGCCCGAGATTATCAAAGATATCGGCAGAGATTGGCGCGAAGCCCGCGGCCTTGAAAAGGTAGTCAGTCGGGGCAAGAGCACCTGGATATCGTCAGGATCGCCATCTTCAATTCCTTGATGTCGGGTGATATCTAAGCGCGATTGACCAATGGGTTCTGCGCATCGCTCAGTGCTCTCCGTATCGATATCAGTACTCATCAAGGGCAGCGGCCGATTGACGAAGCTGTCGAGAAGCTCAAAGTGCTCTGTGACGATTATGACAAGTTCTTGTCCAAAGCTCCAGAGCGAGTTTAGCGACGACAGCGTTGTTCAAAGACGTGGGGCGACTAGTAAAGCGAAATCGATTGAGCGGCTTTGGGGTTCTTGGTGGCCTGATCTCAGGCATCATCTTGGCGCTGGCAGCGTGGGAGTGGCTCCGGCCCCCAACCTAAATTCAGCCTGAATATGTGCTGTGTTGGAAATCAGCGTGGGACATCGGCGCCGCGCGCTTCTAAGTAGTTGATTCCGTTGGCGCACCCGACAGGATTCGAACCTGTGACCTCTGCCTTCGGAGGGCAGCGCTCTATCCAGCTGAGCTACGGGTGCTTCCCGGGAACCGGAAAACGAACCGGCCGGTGAGCCGGCCAGCCACGGCTTCTTAGCGGAAGCCGCTGCGGGCTTCAACGGGCAATTGGGATGGTGACGGCCTGAGATGGGTTGATTGTCCGGCCTAGAGGCTGTCGGAGATGGCGCTCCCCTCTCCGTCCCGGCTTCGCCGGGCCACCATTCCGGGCGCGCCACGTGTCCTTCGGACCCCCGCTTCGTGGGGCAAGGAACCCAAGCTACCCCTCCACCTCGGCCCTCGCCGCCTTGCGCCGCACGGCGCGCCTCGCCGTATGCTTCTGCTTCTTCGCGCCCGCCAGCTCGTTCATCGCGTCGAGTTGCATCTGTTGCATTTCGGCCAGCCGCGTCCATTGGCGCGAGATGAGGTAGTCGAGCTTTTCGTGCAGGTGGCGCACTTCGAGCTCGGCCTTGAGGTTGACGCGGTATTCGTTGAAGGAGCGTAGGCGGTCTTTCACCTCCTGGCGCTTCTGGCTCATCATGATCACCGGCGCCTGGATGGCGGCGATGCAGGAGAGCAGAAGGTTGAGCAGGATGAAGGGGTAGGGGTCGAAGGCCTTGGATTCGCCCTGCACGAGGTTGAGGCCGATCCAGACCAGGAGCACGGTGGCGAACGAGATCAGGAACCACCAGCTGCCGCCGAAGGCGGCCATGTTGTCGGAAACGCGGTCGGGGAACGTGCGGTGCTCCTCGAACTCCTCTTCCGAGTTTTCCGAGATCGTGTCCTGCTTGGCGATCGATTCCACCACCTGGCGGTCGAGCTCGGAGAATTCGCCGTGCTCCTGCTGCAGCAGCTCTTCCATGTAGCGCATGCGGTAGCGGCCAAGCTCCTCGCGGCTGACGCGGGCGCCGCGCGGCAGGTCGGGATGGTCGGAGCGGATGCGGTCGGCGAGGCTGGGCCGCAGATCGTCGATGCGCACCAGGTCGCGCTTGCGGAATTTGCGGCCCGATATCGCCGACGGCTTCTTCTTCGGCTTGATCCGCCCGGTGCCCGGAACATGCGGTTCGGAATCCGGCACTTCCGGCGCTTCGAGAATTTCGTCGGCGGCGTGCTCGTCGCCCTCCGACACGGTCTCCGCTTCGAGATATTCGCCGGCGATGTCGTTCTCGTTGTCGGCCTGCTTCTGCGCGGATGTCTTAGGGTCGCCTGCCATGGTCGGTGCTCCTGTTCGCCGGCTTTGCGGATACGATACGCCAAGCCGGCGCAGCATATCCATCGCCAGTGTGAATCCCGTGTGACCGAACAAGTTGTTGTGATGGGTTTGGTTGGGCAATCCGCCCGAGTGGCTCGCAATCGCACAGGGCAGCGCCGCCCCCTCATCCGGCCCTTCGGGCCACCTTCTCCTCATGGGGAGAAGAGACTGGCGCTGACGCCGACAATCTCCTCTCCCCCGGGGGAGAGGTCAGCCGAGCGAAGCGGAGGCTGGGTGAGGGGGAACGCCCTCCGCGACTATCCGCTTCCGCTGGCGCGATACTCCCCGCCCGCTGGCACCATCCCGCCCCTGTAGCCGACCCGCCCGGCAAACTATATCCAATTAGAAGCCCAGCCACGCCCATGCGCCCGCCAGGCTGCAACAACAGGGATCGTCATCATGTACAAGAAAATCCTGATCGCCACCGACGGCTCGGAGTTCGCCGGCAAGGGCGTCGCCCATGGCCTGGAACTGGCCCGGGGCCTCGGCGCCGGCGTTACCTTCCTCAACGTCTCGGAAGCCTTCCCGACCTTGGCCTGGGGCGGCGCCATGGCCGGCTATGTCGCGGCCGACGAGCTGGTCAACTATGAGGAAAGCGCGCGCAAATATGCCCGCGAGGTGCTCGACAAATGCAAGGCCGAGGCCGATGCGGCGGGCATCAGCGCCAAGAGCCTGCATATCGAAAACCGCACGCCCGCCGAGGCCATCCTCGACGTTGCCCGCTCGGAAGGCTCGGACCTCATCGTCATGGCCTCGCACGGCCGCCGCGGCCTGGGCCGGCTGGTGCTCGGCAGCCAGACGGCCGAAGTGGTATCGCTGACGGAAATCCCGGTGCTGGTGGTTCGGTAGGGATCTGTTGGCGCAGGACTAGATCGGTAGCGATCCTTCGCGCCCCCCTCTGTCCTGCCGGACATCTCCCCCACGAGGGGGGAGATCAGATGTCGCCACGGCCTTCGCCAATCGCCAACGCTGCAGGAAAGGCGCGACGCCGAGGCTGCCAATCTCCCCCCTCGTGGGGGAGATGTCCGGCAGGACAGAGAGGGGCGCTGTCCCGCCGACGTCTCGGACTTTTTGCGTTCGCCCCGTCCCTCTATTGTTGTGGCAGCAGCAGCGAGGAATTGGGCGAGGCCAGATCCGGCGATGGCAGATCGGACGCCGGCGCACCCGGCGGCGGCAGGCCCGGCAGCGATGAACCGGACGCCGTTGAGCCGGACGCCGTCTGAGCGGGAGGCGGCAACCCTGGCAAAGCCGTATCCGCTGGCGACAGGCCAGGCGGCGGCGACGCCGGCTGCTGCCCGGCATACATCAGCCTGGGCTGGGCGGCGTCGGCGGCTGTCGGCGCCACGCTGCGCTGGATCAGCGCCTCGACATGGTCGTTGCGCTGGCGCGCGCTGTCGGCGCCCATCACCACCACGATCAGATGCCGGCCGTCGGCATTGTAGGAAGTGACGATGTTGTAGCCGGAAGCCCTTATGTAGCCGGTCTTGATGCCGTCGACGCCGCGCACCCGGCCCAGCATGTCGTTATGGCCGCGCACCAGCCTGCCGCGGAACATGAAGTCGCTTTCTGAGAAATAGTGGAAATGCTGTGGGAAGCGGTGCTCCAGCGCCTGTCCCAGCACCGCCATGTCGCGCGCGGTGGTCATCTGCGCATCGTCGGGCAGGCCGCAGGCGTTGCGGAAACTGGTGCTGGTCATGCCGAGCGAGCGCGCCTTGGCGGTCATCATGGCGGCGAACTGGTCCTCCGAGCCGCCGCCCAGATATTCGCCCACCGCCACCGCCACGTCATTGGCCGATTTCACCACCATGGCGCGGATGGCGGAATCGACGTCGATCGTTTCGCCGCGCCGGAAGCGCAGCTTCGTCGGCGGCTGCGAGGCGGCGTGGTCGGAGACGGGGATGCGCGTCTCCTTGGTCACCCGCCCGCTCTCCATCGCCTCGAACAGCATGTAGAGCGTCATCATCTTGGTCAGCGACGCCGGATAGCGCGGCGACCTCGAATTCGCCTCGAACAAGGTCTTGCCGGTCGAGGCATCGACCACGATCGCCGCATATTTCTGCGGCTGCGCCGGCACGGCGAGCACGCTTTCCGGCGGCGCCGCGGTCGTGCAGCCGGTCACCAGCGCCAGAAATGCCAGCACGGCGATCAGTTTCTGAAGGAGGGGGAAGGGGCGTGGATAGGGCAAGATTGTTCTAAGGCTGTTGGTGAGATGCAGGAAAGCTAACGTAACGCATCCGCTGCGTCCAACTGGTTAACGGGGGCAGCAAGGCATTTGCCCAGCTTTCGCAGGTTGGCGCCGCCCCCTCATCCGGCCGCTACGCGGCCACCTTCTCTCCGAGGGGAGAAGAAACCGGCGCCGGCGCCGACAGCCTCCTCTCCCCGCCGGGGAGAGGTCAGCCGAGCGAAGCGGAGGCTGGGTGAGGGCCCGTCTGCGGCTAGCCGCCCGCCCCGCTTTGCCATCCTCGCCCCCTTGCAGCTATGATGCGCCGCATCGGTTTGGGGGAATCGGCATGTCGGAAATCGCCTCGGGTACCAGTTCGCTGCTGCGGGCATCGCTCAGCCGTACCGGCAAATGGGCGGCGAGCTTCGCTTTCGTCGCCGGCGCGGTTGGCGACGTGCTCAATCCGCTCGGACCCTTTGCCGCCTACATCGCGCTCGGCGCCGCGGTCGCGGCCTTGATCATCGCCATCGCCATGGCGCTGCGGCTGGTGCTGGCCGCAAAAGCGATGCCGGCACTGATCTTCGCCACAAGTGCGGCGGCGATCGCCGGCGGTGTCTATGGCATCCAACAGCAGACGAACTCGCAGAACGGTGTGATCGCCGCGCTCGTGCCGGCGATCAGTGAGGTGCAGCAGTCGATGGGCATCGTCTCGCAAAAAGTAGCCAAGATCGAGCAGACGGTCACGCAGACGCAGCAGACGGTCGAGGAGGTCAAGAAGTCGACCGACACGATCGCCAAGTCCACCGACACGGTGGCCAAGACGACGCAGGAGATCGCTTCCACCCAGCAGCAACAGACCGCGCAGGGCGCTCAGACCCAGAACACGGTCGAAGCGGTCAAGCAAACCACCGACACGGTGGCCAAGACCGCCGATCAGATCGCTTCCACCCAGCAGCAACAGACCGCGCAGGGCGCTGAGACGCAAAAGAGCGTCGAAGCGGTCAAGCAGACCACCGATACTTTGGCCGCCGGGCAGAAGCAGCAGCAGGCCCAGGCGGAAAAACTGCAGGCGACGACCGAGCAGATCGCCGTCTCGATCGACACGATAGCCAAGGGTTTCGCCCAGCTCTCGGCGCAGGGCGGCGCGATCGGTGATCCCAAGCGGCCCGACGAATTCTATCACAACGCTCGCGTCTACGAGCTCGCCGGCGACATGCTCAACGCCCGCCGCGCCTATCTCGCCTTTGCCGGCTTCGATGTCGACGCCATCGACCCCTATACCCGCTTTGCCACGCTGCTTCGGGTCCAGGACGGCAAGGCCGGCACCCGCGAAGTGTTCGGCCAGTTGGCCGACAAGGCCAAGGCGCCGTCGATCAAGCTCGTCCATCTCCTGCAATTCGACGACACCCAGCGTCTCGACAAGCTCAACGCCTTCATTGCGGCCAACCCCGATTACGCGCCGGCTTACTTTCTCCTGGCGCAGGAGTTCTCGGAGGACCGGCTGGGCAGCCAGACATTGGCCGATAAGCGCAGCGAAGCCCAGGCGCTGGCCAAATTCGTTTCCTATGAGAAGGATGGCGGGCTGCTCCAATATTTCGTCGACCAGACGCAACTGGCCGATTGGCTCGACCGCAGCCGCAGCCGGCTGACCGCGCTGGGCGACGTGCTCGATCCCTCGCGCTTCGTTCCGACGCTGACGCCGATGCGCTCCAACGCCGGCTGGTCGATGACGATTTCGCTGCCCGAGCCGGCGACGGCGATCTCCTGGCGTCTCGGCGAGACCGGCCCGTTCACCGACACCGGGGCGATGGCGATGAACGACCAGCGCACCGGCAAGCCGATGCCGAACCCCAGTTTCGAGCTGCCCGACAACACCGCGGCCACCACCATCGCGATCAAATATCTCGACATCAGGGGCCGCGAGACCGGTCCGTTCGACATCCGCTTCGACCCGGCCAGTGCGCTCCAGCAGGAGAATAAGCAGATTCTCGATCAGTTCTGGACGTCGTGGATCGCCTTCGATTCGGGCGGCAATCATGGCCTGGTATATTTCACCCAGATGCTGTCCTACCGCTGCGCAATCAAGGCGGTGCATTACAGCCTGAACGGCACGACGCTCGACAAAGAGATAAAAATGCCGCCCTGCGACGCCAAGGATCCCTACGCCATCCCCGGCAACTACCAGCCCTATTTCAAGGTCAAGGACGACGTGACGTCGATGGCCGTGCAGGTGACGTACACCGACGGCACCAAGTCGCCGATCCGGGAGTACAAAAGGCAGTAGTGAGCTTCTTTCTCCCCGTTCTACGGGGAGAAATGCCCGGCAGGGCAATGAGGGGCGGCGCCAACGTCGAAAATCCCTGCGCCGAGCGCTCCCGCCCCGTCTGATGCAAAATGCCTGTCCACCCGCTTGCTTATCCGTCACCGGACAGGCTTTGCTTGCGCCCGAAGAAGATTCGGGGAGGCATTCATGGACATGGTCACGCTCGGCGCAAAAGGCATCTCGGTTTCGCTTGACCTCGCGGTCGGCCACATCGCCGACATGCAGGTCGAGGCCGATGGCCGAACCCTGAAGCCGCTGCATCGCGCGCCCTGGGTCGGTTCGCCGCGCGAGAGCCTGCCGCAGGACATCCCCGAAGGCACGGTGCGCCTTTCAGGCGATTTCCTGTGCGCGCCGTTTTCGTCCAGCGACGTCGAGGCAGCACCCCTGCATGGCTGGACGGCGAACAGCCAATGGGACGTCGTCGAGAACGGCGCGATCCCCGGCGGCTGGCGCGCCGTCTTCCGGCTGCGCCGTAAGGTCATGGGCGCCGCCGTCGACAAGATCTTCACCCTGCGCGACGGCCACCCGTTCCTCTACCAGGAGCACATCTTTTCCGGCGGCTCCGGCGCCATCTCGGTTGCCCATCATCCGATGACCTCGATGCGCGAAGGGGGCCGGCTTGCGTTCTCGCCCAAGCGCATCGCGGTGACGCCGCCGACGCCGCTGGAGCCCGATCCGGCGCGCGGCCGCTTCCGGTTTGCTTATCCGGCCCGCGCCACCGATCTTACCCATCTGCCGCTTGCCGCCGGCGGCACCACCGACCTCACGGACTATCGCATGGAGGACAAGCGCGAGGATTTCATCACCCTGGTCGAAGCCGACCACGGCGGTCCGGGCTGGACGGCCATTGCCCGCCGCGCCGAGCAGGACCTTGTGCTGGTGCTGAAGAACCCCGCCGAACTACCGGTGACCATGCTGTGGCTCTCGAATGGCGGTCGCGACTACGCGCCCTGGAGCGGCCGCCATCTCGGTGTGCTGGGCATCGAGGATGGCCGCGCCGCGATGGGCCACGCCGCCTCGCTTGGCGACAACTGGCTGAAGCACGAAGGCGTGGCGACGGCCTTTGCGCTTGCCGAGGGGCGGTCGACCTCCTTCCGTCATGTCATCGGCGCGCTTGCGTCCGCCGAAGCCGAAGCGCCGGCAGGCATCGAAACCGCGCGCGATGCGATGCGCGTCCTTGCCGCCGACGGCACAGCCAAGGACGTGCCCTTCGATGGCGAGTTCCTGCGCATCGGGCGCTCGGTCCCGGCCTGAAATCGCCGCCCTCGTCATCCACGGGCGGAGCGACGCGAAGCGGAGCGCAGACCCGAGGATCCATTCCGTTACCGTCGCCAAAGAGCGCGACGGTGCAGAATTTCTGCGCTCGTAAACCCCGGCATGGGTCCCCGGGTCTGCGCGCGTCGCTTCGCTCCTTGCTCCGCCCGTGGATGACGACGCTTCAGGTGTCTCGGCTAAACTCAAAGAGATGCGTCCTGCCAACAGCCGTGAAACATCGGCACCAGGGAATCCAGGTTTGAAATTTCCTTCTATACCCGCCAAGATGCGGTCTGAAATCACGACCGGAAAGGCGCCGATGTCCGAGATCGCCCATATCACAGCCGCCATCTTCAAGCGCGCCGGCAAGGCCAAGCGCTTCATTGTCGCCATCGCCGGGCCGCCGGGCTCGGGTAAATCGACGTTGTCGGGGAACCTGCATGAGCTTTTGCCGGAAGGCGCTTCGGAAGTCGTGCCGATGGACGGCTTCCACTATGACGATATCATCCTCAACCGCCGCGGCCTGCGCGCGCGCAAGGGCGCGCCCGAAACCTTCGATTTCGCCGGCTTCGAGACGCTTCTGAAACGCATCCGCTCCGGCGAGCCCGACATCGCCATTCCGGTGTTCGACCGCACCGTCGAACTGTCGCGCGCCGCAGCCGAGGTCGTTTCCGCCGACACCAAGTTCATCCTGGTCGAAGGCAACTACCTTCTGCTTGACGAGGAGCCCTGGGCGCGGCTGGCGCCACTGTTCGATTTCACCATCTTCATCGATGTGTCGCGCAATGAGTTGGAACGCCGCCTGATGGAGCGCTGGCGTGGCCATGGCAAGTCCGACGACGACGCCCGCGCCTGGATAGCCTCCAATGACATGCCCAACATCGAGCGTGTGCTGGCGCGACGCCGGCCAGCCGATCTGGTCATCGGTTGATAACCTCGTCATTGGTTAACCCGCTCAATTTTCAGTATTTCCGGGTCGGAACCTTAAGACTTTCAGGCCGTTATGCCGGTATCCCCTTTTTGTCAGGCGTAAGGGAGCCGTCAAATGGCAACCAAGACCAGAAAACCCGCGCCCGCCAGGAGCAGAGCCAAGCAGCCCAGGCAGGTAACAGCCGGCGCGGACACAGCACTGGCCGACGCGAAGGACGCCAAGCCGACCTTCGGCAAGGCAGCACCGAGGAAAGTGGTGGTCGGCGCGACGCACAAGGCTCCGGCCAAAGCTAAAAAGCCGCCGAAACCCGCCACGAGCAAATCCGGCCCGATCCGCACCGTGGCCAGTGTCGCCACCGGCGCGGTGGTCGCGACGGCGCGGCTTGCCGCTTCGGTGTTTGGCAGGCGCGCGAAAGCCAAGGCGAAGTAGAGCCGGCTTCAGCGTCCTGTTTTCAGGCCTTTGCCGGGATGGTGAGGCCGCGCTGCACGGCCGGCCGCGCCAGGCCGCGCTCCAGCCATGCCGCTACCGTTGGGAAATCGTCGAACCCTACCAGTTCCCGCGCCTCGTAGAAGCCGATCAGGTTGCGCACCCAGCCGAGCATCGAGACGTCGGCGATGGTGTAGTCGTCATCCATGATCCATTGCCGCCCCGTGAGCCGCGTTTCCAAGACGCCGATCAGCCGCCGCGATTCGTCGCGGTAACGCTCCAGCGGCCGCTTGTCGGCGATCTCGCGTCCGGCGAATTTATGGAAGAAGCCGACCTGTCCGAACATCGGGCCGATCGCCGCCATCTGGAAGAACACCCACTGGATCGTCTCGTAGCGGCGCGCCGGATCGGCAGGCATCAGCTTGCCGGTCTTTTCCGCTAGATAGAGCAGGATGGCGCCGGATTCGAACAGGCCGATCGGCTTGCCGCCGGGGCCGTCCGGATCGATGATGGCAGGTATCTTGCCGTTCGGGTTGAGCGACAGGAATTCCGGCGTCCAGCTCTCGTTCTTGCCGATATCGACGTAATGCGGCTCATAGGGCAGGCCGATCTCCTCCAGCGCGATCGAGGCTTTGACGCCGTTTGGCGTCGTGGCCGAATAGAGCTGCAGGCGGTCGGGTTGCTTGGCCGGCCAGCGCTGGTTGATCAGGAAGGCTGACAGGTCGGTCATGGTGAGTCTCCTGAATGGATTGGCGCTGGGCAGCGGCTCTTGTGGCGGGAAACAACAACTACAATCGGCCTTCGCCGCGATCAATGCGCCGATAGGCACCCGGTCGTGCACGTACAGTCAACCAAAGCTTCGCTTGATAACATCAAGCTGCTTGATGCGGATCGGCTTTGCTTGATCCAGATTAGCCGCGCTTCGTCAGATTGCCTTGAAAGCCAGCACGGCATTGGTGCCGCCAAAGGCAAAGCTGTTGCTCAAGGCCGCCCGCACCTTGCGCTCGCGCGGCGTATTCGGCGTCACGTCGAGGTCGCATTCGGGGTCGGGCTCGCGATAATTGGCCGTCGGCGGCACGACGCCGTCGCGGATCGCCATCACGCAGGCGATCATTTCCAGCCCGCCGGAAGCGCCGAGGCAATGCGCATGCATCGACTTGGTCGAGGAGATCGAAAGCGTCCGCGCATGCTCGCCGAAGACGCGCTTGATCGCGGTGGTCTCGATCTGGTCGTTGGCCTTGGTGCCGGTGCCGTGCGCGTTGAGATAGTCGACATCTTCCGCGTTAAGTCCGGCATCGGCCAGGCAGAAGCGCATTGCCGCTTCCGGCCCCTCGACGGTTGGCGCGACGATGTCCGAGGCGTCGGCGGAGAGCCCGGCGCCGGCGATCTCGGCAAGGATGGTGGCGCCGCGCGCCACGGCGTGCTCGTAGCTTTCGAGCACCGCCATGCCGGCTCCTTCGCCCAGAACCAGGCCCTGGCGATCGGCTGAAAACGGCCGGCAGGTGTCGGGCGCCAGCACCCGCAGCGCCTCCCAGCCCTTGAGCACGCCCCAAACCAGCGGCGCATCGGTGCCGCCGGCAACCATGACGTCGGCGCGGCCAAGCCTGATCTGATCGACCGCCGAGGCGATTGCATGGTTGGACGAGGAACAGGCCGAGGTGACGCCAAACACCGGGCCACGCAGGCCGAGCGCCATGCTGACCTGGCCGGCGGCGGCCCCCGGCATCACCTTAGGCACGGTGAAGATGCCGGCGCGGTTGCGCCCCTCGAGCAGGATCGCGCGATAGTTCTCCTCGATTGTTTCGAAACCAGCGACGCCGACACCGACAACGCCGCCCATCCGATAGGTATTGTCGGCGTGCGCCGTCAATCCGGACTGCTGCATGGCTTCCCGCGCCGCGATCACCGCCAGCAGGCTGTAACGGTCCATCGACACCACCTGCTTGCGATCGATGCCGTGCTCGGGCAAAGCTTTGATTTCGCAGCCGACCTTGACCTTCAGGTCGTGCAGCGGCGAATTGCTGATCACGCCGATCGCGGAGCGGCCGGCGCGCATCGCATCCCAGATCGCGGCCACATCGTTGCCGAGCCCGCAAATCCCGCCAATACCGGTGATAACGACGCGCTTTTGCATACAGTCAGGCTTTTTTCGCGATCAGTGCGCGAACCGCCTCGACCATGTCGCCGACGTTCTTGAGGTTGCTCCAGGCGTCGACGGTGTTCATTTCGATCTCGATGCCATACTTTTCCTCGAGGTCGAAGATAATCTCCGTCAGCTCCAGCGAATGGATGCCAAGCGTGCTGAGATCGGTGCTGGTGGTGATTTCCTCACCGCCAGTCTCGGCGTGGGCTTTGATCTTCTCGATGATCTCGGTCGTCAGCTGGTCAGCCATTCGGTTCCTTCCCTGTCGTTTCCCGACGCCAACTGATGAGCGCCCCTTTTTGATCCCCGGATTGAACGAAAGCGTTTGCCTCTTACCACGCAAGGCACCGCGCGACGCTCCAGGGTGGTTTCCCTCTATAGAAACCGAAACGATGTCAAGCAACAAGCTATATCGACAAAGCCGCCCGGGTGCTTAACCTTGGCGCCGTGGACAAGATCGACAATGCCCTGGCATCCGACCCCGCCCCTCACGCGCAACGTGTTGCCGGGCAAGGCAGGCTTTTGTGCGGCATGAGTGGTGGCCGGACCAGGCTGCAACGTCTTTACCAGGATGGTTCGGCCAAGATCCGCATGCCTTTGGTGCAGGGCGATCCGCTCGAGGCCGTCCTGATCAACACCGCCGGCGGCCTGACCGGCGGCGACCGGCTCGGCTGGGCGATCGGGGCCGGCGAAGGCGCTTGCGTCTCCATCACCACGCAAGCCTGCGAGAAGGTCTATCGCGCCGCCGCCGACCATGCGGAGGCGAAGGTGAGCCTGCGCGTCGGCGCCGGCGGCCGCATCGCCTGGTTGCCGCAGGAAACCATCGTCTTCAACCAGGCCGCCTTCGTCCGCAGGTTGGATGTCGAGCTCGCCGAGGGCGCCGAGGGGCTGATTCTCGAAGCCACGCTGTTCGGCCGGCTGGCGATGGGTGAGCGGACCATCGGCGGCAGCTTCCATGACCGCTGGCGGGTCCGCCAGGGCGGCGCCCTGATCCACGCCGAGGATTTCCGCATCGGGCAGGACATCGCCGCCAGGCTGGAGCGAATGGCAGTGGCTGGCGGGGCGACGGCTGTTGCAACGTTGCTGCTCGTTGCGCCGAACGCGGAGCGCCTGCTGGAACCCGCTCGTGACATTATCGGCGATCGAGGCGGCGCCAGCCACTGGAGCGTCGGTCGATCTGGCAAGCTTCTTGCGAGGCTTTACGCCGGGGACGGCTACCAGCTCCGCAAACGGCTGGTTCCACTCGTTGAGTTGCTCAACGGGCGGGCGGGCCTGCCCAAATTATGGTCATTGTGACCTCGAAGACCGGGAAGACTTGAATGAACCTGACTCCGCGCGAAAAAGACAAGCTGCTCATCGCCATGGCGGCGATGGTGGCGCGCAAGCGGCTGGAGCGTGGCGTCAAGCTCAACCACCCGGAGGCGATCGCCTTGATCACCGACTTCGTCGTCGAAGGCGCGCGCGACGGCCGCCCGGTCGCCGAACTGATGGAGGCCGGAGCGCATGTCATCACCCGCGCGCAGGTCATGGACGGCATCGCCGAGATGATCCACGATGTTCAGGTCGAGGCGACTTTTCCGGACGGCACCAAGCTGGTGACCGTGCATGAGCCGATCAGGTGAGGCGCCGTAAAGTGAGGAGAGACGGATGCTGGATCTCAGGCCCAATTGCGAATGCTGCGACAAGGACCTGCCGCCGGAAGCGAGCGATGCGCTGATCTGCACCTTCGAATGCACGTTTTGCGCAGCCTGCGCCGAGCATGTGCTTGGCGGCGTCTGTCCGAACTGCGGCGGCAATTTCACGCCGCGCCCGATCCGGCCGGAATCCAAGCTGGCGAAGTATCCGCCATCGACCAAACGCGTGCTCAAGGCCGAAGGCTGCGGCCCACGCAAAGCCGCTTGAACAAGCAATCAGAGGTAGCCAGACATGATCTCAGCTTCGACGAAACGCACCACGCTCGCCACCATCTTGCTGTTGGCCGCGGCGATGCCCGCTTATGCCCATGTCGGCGTCGGCACGACTTCGTCCTTCGCCGCCGGTTTTGCGCATCCGCTGTCTGGCCTCGACCATATGACGGTGATGATTGCCGTCGGCTTGTGGGCGGCGCTGAAGGGCGGCAAGGCGATCTGGGCATGGCCGCTGGCCTTCGTCGGCGTCATGCTGGTCGGCGGCGCGCTCGGCATGCTGCATGTGCCGGTGCCTTTCGTCGAGCCGGGCATCCTTGCCTCGGTCGTCGCGCTTGGCCTGCTGGTGGCGTTGGCGATCGACCTGCCGGTCTCGGTCGGTGTGGCGATCATCGGCCTGTTCGCGCTGTTCCACGGCCACGCGCATGGCACGGAAGTGCCCGAGAATGCCGGTGGCCTGGATTATATGGCGGGTTTTGCCGTCGCCACGGCTCTGCTTCACGGCATCGGCATCGCCGCCGCCCTCGGCCTGGGCCTGCGCTTCCGCGGCCTGGTGCGCGCTGCCGGTGCCGCCTGCGCGGCGGTCGGTGTCGGCCTCGCCTTCGGCGTTTTGTGAGGGTTGCGATGATTCCGGGCGAAATCATTCCCGCAAAGGGCGATATCGAGCTCAACGAGGGCCTGCCGACGGTGACGCTCAAGGTCGCCAACAGCGGCGACCGGCCGGTCCAGGTTGGCAGCCACTATCATTTCTTCGAGACCAATGAGGGCTTGAGATTCGACCGCGAGCGCGCCTGCGGCATGCGGCTCGACATCGCCGCCGGCACCGCCATGCGCTTCGAGCCCGGGCAGGAGCGCGATGTCACGCTGGTGCCGCTCGGGGGAAAACGCGAGGTCTACGGGTTCCAGCAAAAGGTGATGGGCAAGCTGTGAGGTCCGCCGCCGCGCTCAGATCACTTCGGCGGCCATCATTTCGGGGGCTTGGCGGCGGCGTAGATGACGATCTTGCCGGGATTGGCGAAGTCGACGGCAAGCACATCCTCGGCCAGCACGCGCCGCGAATCGATCGCGTTGAACAGCAACGCATTTGCCTCGATCTCCTGGCGCAGCTCGGCGACGTCATCCTTGTGCTGCTTCACTTTGTTTTCGATCGCAGGCGGCGGCCCGCCCTCGCTGCGCGCCGCATCGGTGAGAAAAATGATGTCGACCGTGTCGAGCTTGGTCGTCTTGCGAACCGCGCCGATGTTGTCGCGCGTGCTGTCGATGGCGCGGATGACTTTGCCGGCCTCCGCGCTGGAGAGGGCCTCTTCCTGACGGACGGCGGAATCGACGATCGCGGCGGCAGGATTGCTGTCCAAGGGTTGCGCCGCGAACGCGGTGTCAGCGGCCGTGACGAACAGCGTGACCGCGGCCGCGACAGGCAACATTCTGGTCTGATGCGAGAATCCCATCGTCGCTCGCTCCTGATTGGGCTTCGGGCGGGGCGAAAAAGACCAAACGACTCGTCTCAGGCAGAAGTTCCCTTGCATATGGCGCCGGCGGACCCGCGTCGGGCCCGCCACCGCGCGAAATCAGCTCGCCTTCTTGGTGATCAGCGTCAGCGCCCCGCTGGGCTGCAGGCTGGCGGCGATGACCTGTGCCGAACTCATTCCCTTGGCCTGCAGTGCGGACTTCACTTTGGGCGTAGCCTCGATCGATTGACGCAGCGTCTGCAGGCCGGCGTCGCCGCGCTGCGCCACGATCTGGTTGACCTGTGTCTGCGTATCCTTGGGCAATTCGGTGATGTCGACAATGCTGACGCTCTGGATCGCCGGCACCGCCTGAGCCTTCGGAGCGGCGGGTGCGGCCGGAGACGGGCTCGGCGTCGGCGTGGATTGCTGGGCACTGGCGGCGCCAGCCATCATCAGCGTGGCGGCCGCAGTGAAAATTATCGTTTTGCGCATGGATATTCCTTCCATCAGTTTGGCCATCAGTTTGGCAAATCGTCGTCCTGGAATGGCCCCGCCCGCGTGAACCGCCCGAGGGGAACGTCCAAATGGGAACGCAAGGTGTCGCTGGGCGGGTCATTGCGTGACCATTGGATGGCGACAATGTGCGCCCCACGCTTAACCAATCTCACTTTCAGGAGCAGTCGCTGATGGGCAGAATAACCCGCGCCGCCTATGCGCAGATGTATGGCCCGACGGTCGGCGACAAGGTGCGCCTGGCCGACACCGAACTTTTCATCGAGGTCGAGAAGGATTTTACCGTTCACGGCGAGGAAGTGAAGTTCGGCGGCGGCAAGGTCATCCGCGACGGCATGGGCCAGAGCCAGGTGGCGCGGGCAGGCGGCGCGGTCGATACCGTCATCACCAACGCGCTGGTCGTCGATGCGCTGGCCGGCATCATCAAGGCCGATATCGGCCTCAAGGACGGCCGCATCGCCGCGATCGGCAAGGCCGGCAATCCGGACACGCAAAGCGGCGTCACCATCATCATCGGCCCGGGCACGGAAATCATTGCCGGTGAAGGCAAGATCCTGACGGCCGGCGGTTTTGACGCGCACATCCATTTCATCTGCCCGCAACAGATCGAGGAAGCGCTGATGAGCGGCGTCACCACCATGCTTGGCGGCGGCACCGGTCCGGCGCACGGCACCTTGGCCACCACCTGCACGCCCGGCCCCTGGCACATCGCGCGCATGATCCAGTCCTTCGACGCTTTCCCGATGAACATCGGCCTGTCGGGCAAGGGCAATGCCTCGCAGCCGGCGGCGCTTGAGGAAATGGTGCTGGCCGGCGCCTGTTCGCTGAAGCTGCATGAGGACTGGGGTACGACGCCGGCGGCCATCGACTGCTGCCTGTCGGTCGCCGACGCTTACGACGTCCAGGTGATGATCCACACCGATACGCTGAACGAATCCGGCTTTGTCGAAAACACCGTCGCGGCGATCAAGGGCCGCACCATCCATGCCTTCCACACCGAAGGCGCCGGTGGCGGCCATGCGCCCGACATCATCAGGGTCTGCGGCCTGCCCAACGTCATCCCGTCTTCGACCAATCCGACCCGGCCTTACACCGTGAACACGCTGGCAGAGCATCTCGACATGCTGATGGTCTGCCACCATCTGTCGCCGTCGATCCCCGAGGACATCGCGTTTGCCGAAAGCCGCATCCGCAAGGAGACGATCGCGGCGGAGGATATCCTGCACGACCTCGGCGCCTTCTCGATCATCTCATCGGACAGCCAGGCCATGGGCCGTGTCGGCGAAGTGGCGATCCGCACCTGGCAGACGGCCGACAAGATGAAGCGCCAGCGCGGGTCGCTGCCGCACGAAACCGGCGACAACGACAATTTCCGGGTCCGCCGCTACATCGCCAAATACACGATCAATCCGGCCATCGCGCATGGCCTGTCGAAGGAGATCGGTTCGATCACCGTCGGCAAGCGCGCCGATCTGGTGCTGTGGAACCCGGCTTTCTTCGGCGTGAAACCCGAAATGGTGCTGGTCGGCGGCATGATCGCGGCAGCACCCATGGGCGACCCCAACGCCTCGATCCCGACGCCGCAGCCGATGCACTACCGGCCGATGTTCGGCGCCTACGGCAAGGCGCTGACCAATTCGTCGGTGACCTTCGTCTCCAGGGCCGCCTTCGATGCCGGCCTGCAGGCGAGGCTTGGTGTGGACAAGGCGATGGTCGCGGTCGAAAACACCCGCGGCGGCATCGGCAAGCATTCCATGGTGCTCAATGACGCCACACCGCATGTCGAGGTCGATCCCGAGACCTATGAGGTGCGCGCCGACGGCGAACTCCTGACCTGCGAGCCGGCGACGGTGCTGCCGATGGCGCAGAGGTATTTTCTGTTTTGATGCTGGACCGAAGGTTGGCAGGCCCGCGATTGGCTTGTGGTCGAAAACGGCGCATTATGTGGTGATGAACAAGATCCAGATACAGCGCCGGCATAAGCCTACACCTTATGAGGCCGATTATGCTCAGTGGTGCGCCGAGCAGGGCGCGCTGCTGCGCGAAGGTCGTCTCTCCGACCTCGACCGCGAGAACCTTGCCGAGGAGATCGAGAGTTTGGGGCGGAGTGACAAAAGGGAAATTGCGAACAGGTTGGGCACGTTGCTTCAACATTTGCTCAAATGGGAATTCCAGCCCGAGAAACGCAAAACCGGATGGCTGGCGACGATCCACGAACAGCGATTTCGCATCGAAAATCTCCTCGACGAGAGTCCTAGCCTGAAAGGTTATCCGCAAAAACAACTCGGTCAGGAGTTTAAAATAGCGAGGCTGAAGGCGGTTGATGAGACCGGTCTGAGAGAACGGGATTTTCCCGTGGATTGCCCGTACACGATCAACCAAATTCTCGATCACGATTTTTTCCCAGGCATCCCTTGGTCCTCGGACAAGCTTATCCGTGAATGAAACATCACTTTGAATCGGTCCGCCGCTGACTTCATTGCGTCGAGAGACCTGCTAGTTGCCCATGGCCACCGAAATAGCCTCTCCGCACGATATCTTCCCACATATCCGAATCGTCATGGGCATGGTGATCGGCCTTGGTGTCACGCGGCTGCTCTCCGGCGTCGCCCGCATCGTCCAGCATCCTGGCCAGTACCGGCTTTACGCAGTGCATCTGGCCTGGGTCGGCTCGGTGCTGTTGATGATGGTGCATTTCTGGTGGTGGGAGTTCGGGCTCTATGCCATCCAGACCTGGACCTTCGGCAAATACCTGTTCATCATTTTCTACGCCATCACGCTGTTCCTGCTGTGCGCGTTGCTGTTCCCGGATTCGATGCTCGATTACACCAGCTACGAGGACTATTTCTACTCACGCCGCGCCTGGTTCTTCGGCCTGCTGGCGGCGACCTATCTGCTCGACGTCGTCGACACGCTGCTCAAAGGTCCGGAGCATTTCGCCCGTTTCGGCAACGAATATCTGTTCCGCACACCGGTTTTCGTCGCGTTCTGCATTGCCGCAATCCTGGTGCGCGACCGCCGCTTCCACGTCGCCTTCGTCGCGGCGGCGCTGATCTACCAGATATCGTTCATCCTGCGGCTCTTCGACACCATCGTATGACTGTGGCGGATGGTCTAGAGTCCAGGGAAAGGCAGGGTCCAACCATGTACAAGGCTGTCGGATCGCGCGGATCCCGGGTCAGCCGCGTGCTGTGGATGCTGGAGGAACTCGGGCAGCCCTATGAATTCGTCGAGGTCAAATTGCGCTCGCCGGAAGCCTATGCGCTGAATCCATCGGGCAAGGTGCCGATCCTGATCGACGACGACCTGACGATTACCGATTCCGCGGCGATCTGCGTCTATCTCGCCGACAAGCACGCCGACAAAGGCATGGGCGCCAATCTCGGCCTCGCCGGCCGCGCCGAAATGGATTCCTGGATGCATTTCGCTCAGAGCGAGTTCGAAGCACCGCTGTGGAACAAGCTGCGCCACCGTTTCCTGCTGCCGAAGGACGTCAGGGTCGATGTCGGTCCGGCCGCGGCTTACGATTTCGTCGCCGAGGTGAAGGCGCTGGATCGCCGGCTTGGCGACAAGCCCTTTGCGTTGGGCGATCGGTTCTCGGCCGTCGACGTGCTGCTTGGCGACATGGGCGGCTGGGCGCGCGCCGGCCGCTTCCCGATCGAATCCGAACGCGTCGACGCCTATTTCGACCGCGTGTTATCACGTCCCGCTCGCGCGCGGGCGCAGGCCAATGGCGGAGCAATGGGATGAAACTCAACATCAACACCGATTTCACCAAGTTCCCGCGCGCCGTCTCGGTGCTTGCAGCCGGCGAAGCTGTCTCGGCGGCGCCCTATGACAGGGCGGTGCTCGCCCATGACGAGCGGCATCTGCGCCGCCGCGCCATCGAGACGGCAGCCGGCGACAAGGTGCTGGTCGACCTGCCCGAACCGGTGGCGCTCGGCAATGGCGACCGGCTGGTGTTGGAGGACGGCCGCCAGCTCGAGATCGTCGCCGCACCCGAGGAGGTTTACGACATCCGCGCCCGCGACGCCGTGCATTTGACGGAGCTTGCCTGGCACATCGGCAACCGTCATCTCGCGGCGGCGATCGAGCCGAACCGCATCCTCATCCTGCGCGATCACGTCATCAAGGCGATGCTCGAAGGTCTCGGCGCCACGGTGGTTGAGGTGTCCGAGCCCTTCAGTCCGGTGCGCGGCGCCTATTCCGGGCATGGCCACGATCATGCGCATGACCACCACGATCACGATCATCATGGCCACGACCATCACGATCATGATCACCATGACCATGGCCATCACCATGACTGAGCAGCCTTCCAACGTCTCCCTGTTGCGGTTGATGGCCTGGCTGTCGCCGGCCTTCCCGATCGGCGGCTTCTCCTACAGCCATGGCCTCGAGCGCGCCGTCCATGACGAGCTGATCGGCAACCGCCGGGATCTCGCCGAATGGCTGGAGACGCTGGTCGAGATAGGCTCAGGCTGGAACGACGCCGTGCTGTTCGCCGAAAGCTGGCGCCGCGCGCGGGACGGCGGTGACCTCACGGAGGTCGCCACTTTGGCCGAAGCGCTGGCCGGCTCGCAGGAGCGCCATATGGAGACGATGCTGCAAGGCGCGGCGTTCCTCAAGGCGGCGTCCGCCTGGCCGTCCCTGGTGCTTGAACAATTGCCTGCCGATTGCCCCTATTGCGTTGCCATCGGCGCTGTGGCGGGCAGCCATCGCATTGCACTTCAGGACGCGTTGTCCGCCTTCCTGCAGGCTTTCTTCTCCAATCTCGTGCAGGCGGCGATCAGACTGGGTGTCGTTGGCCAGGTCGACGCCACGGCGTTGTTAGCCGGCTTTGAACGGCTTGCGTTGTCGACGGCCGCTCGGGCTGCCACCTCCAGCCTTGACGATCTCGGCGGCTCGGCTTTCATGTCCGACATAATGGCGATGCGGCACGAAACCCAATACTCACGCCTGTTTCGGTCATGACCTTGCTTGCTTATGCCCTTTCATTCGTCCTGCTCATAATCACCTCGCTGCATGTCTATTGGGGCCTTGGCGGAATCTGGCCGGGCACGGATCAGGCGTCCTGCGCCCACGCCGTCGTTGGCTTTCGCGGTGTCGACGAGATGCCCTCGGCCGTTGCGAGCTTCGCGGTCGCTGCTTGCCTGGCGCTCGCGACGCTCTGGCCACTGGCGCTTGCAGGCGTGTTCGCCACGCCCTTTCCAAGGGAAGGGCTGGCCGCAACGGCGTTGATGATCGGTCTCGTCTTTCTCGGGCGCGGCATTGCCGGCTTCACGTCTTGGTGGCGCAAACTTGCCCCCGAACAGCCTTTCGCCCGGCTCGACCAGCGCCTTTATTCGCCGCTCTGTCTGCTGATCGGGGCGGGCTTCGCAATCCTCGCAATCACGGAGTTTCCGGCATGACCCAAGCCAACGGTCCCCTTCGCATCGGCATCGGCGGTCCCGTCGGTTCCGGCAAGACGACGCTCACCGAAAAGCTCTGCAAGGCGCTGCGTGACGACTTCTCGATCGCCGTCGTCACCAACGACATCTACACCAAGGAAGACGCCATGATGCTCGCGCGGCTGCAAGCATTGCCCGAAGAACGCATCGTCGGGGTCGAGACCGGCGGCTGCCCGCACACGGCCATTCGCGAGGACGCCTCGATCAATTTGCGGGCGATTGCCGAGCTGAACAAAAAGTTCCCCGATCTCGACATCATCTTCATCGAATCTGGCGGCGACAATCTCGCCGCCACCTTCTCGCCGGATCTCGCCGATCTGACGCTCTATGTCATCTCGGTCTGTCAGGGCGAGGAGATTCCGCGCAAGGGCGGCCCGGCCATCACCCGCTCGGATTTCCTCATCATCAACAAGAGCGACCTGGCGCCCTATGTGAACGTGAACCTCGACGTCATGGAATCGGATGCCGGCCGCATGCGCGGCAAGCGTCCCTTCGGCTTCACAGACCTGTCGCGCGGCAAGGGCCTGCAGGAAGTCATCGATTTTATTGTCGAGCATGGTGGGCTGCAATCGGCTCGCCCGGCGGCCTGATCGCCTGACATACCAGTTTGCGGTTGCTGGTCGGCCTTGCGCACGGCATTGTTTGGCAAACCGGAGGATTTTCGATGAGCCTTGCCCGTCTGCAGAAAGAACAATTGACCAACCTGCCTTATTACGAGGAGCGGGTCGATCTCGCCGCGGCGTTCCGCTGGACGGCGCGGCTCAACATGCATGAGGCGGTCGCCAATCACTTCTCGCTGTCGGTCAACGAGGACGGCACGAAGTTTCTGATGAACCCGAACCAGGTGCATTTCTCGCGCATCAAGGTGAGCGATCTGCTGCTGATCGACGCCAACGATCCCGAAACGCTCACCGGTCCCAACGCGCCCGATCCGACGGCCTGGGGTCTGCACGGCGCCATCCACCGCAATGTGCCGCATGCGCGCTGCGCCATGCATGTTCATTCGATCCACGCCACGGTGCTCGCCTCGCTGGCCGACTCGACACTGCCGCCGGTCGATCAGAACTCGGCCATGTTCTTCAACCGCCATGTCGTCGACGCCCATTATGGCGGGCTGGCCTTCGAGGAAGAGGGCGAGCGCTGCTCGCAACTGCTCACCGATCCCAAGGTCAAGGTGATGGTGATGGGCAATCACGGCGTCATGGTCATCGGCGACACCGTCGCCGATGCCTTCAACCGCATGTTCTATTTCGAGCGCGCCGCCGAGACCTACATCAAGGCGCTATGGACCGGACGGCCGCTGCGCACGCTTTCCGACGAGATCGCCGAGAAGACCGCGCGCGAAATGGACGATTACCCCGGCCAGGCCGACCGCCACCTGGCCGAACTCAAGGCCATTCTCGACGAGGAAGAGCCGGTGTATCGGAATTGAGCGGCCATCCTTCTCGCCGTTTACGCTACGCACACGTCTTCTGTGGCTAGCGTAACGGATCGGCTCAAAGCTTGATTGCCAGGCGTTCCCCCAATCCGTCGCTGCTTCGCAGCGCCACCTTTCCCCCCTCCGGAGGGAAAGGAAGGGAGCGTTGCTGGACGAGCGTTGACGGCAAAAAGCTTGGCGCCTTTCCTCTACCCCGTCGATCGGGGGAGAGGTGGCTCGGCGAAGCCGAGACGGAGTGGGGGTCGATCAGCGCGAGATTGGGCAATACATGCGCCATGCTGAAGGGCGGATGAGGGGCAGCGCCGACGTCGGTAGGGCCAGCTCAGAGTCCCAATTGCGCCCGCAATTCCTCAGCGCTGTTGATCACGATCGCGCCAGGCGGTCCTGCCATCGGCGCTTCTGGCCAGAAGATCGTCTTCATGCCGGCCGCCAGCCCGGCCATGGCGCCCGTGAGGCTGTCGTCGACGGCAAATGCGTCTGCCGGCTCGACTCCGGCCAGATAGGCGGCGCGCAGGAAGGGCTCGGGAAGCGGCTTGCCGTCGATCACATCGTTGCGGCTGACCGTTAGCATGCCTGGATAAGTGAGGCCTACGGCGGTCAGATTGGCGTCGACAATCAGCCGGTCGGAATTCGACACCACGGCTTGTTCGACGCCGAGCGCCCGCAATTCGTTGAACACCTCGATCGCGCCGGGGCGCGGCTTCAGCGTCTCGGCCATCGGCAGATAGTGATCGTATTTGCGCACGATCCAGTCGTCGAACGGCAGTGACAGACCGAACTGGTCGCGCAGCATCTCGTAGACCGGCCATGCGGCGATACCCAGTACCCGCTCATGCAGGTCGTGCGGCGGGGCAATGCCGACGCTGCGCAAGGCCGCCGCAAGTGCTGCCGCATGCAATGGCTCGCTGTCGACCAGCGTTCCATCCATGTCCCAGAAAACCGCTTTCGGCGTCATGCGAGGCTCCTTTGCCCGATCACTTAATGCGTTTCGTCGTCGAGATAAACCGTCCCGCCGCAAATGGCCGGAGCAAGGTCCGAACGATCTTGCGGCAGCGTATGATGCGAGCAAGCAATTGCTCTTTTGACAGACAATTGCGCATCTGCATATTCCTTGTAAGCTATAGCGCCCTTGCCGACATGGCACGGGCTGGGAGGCAGGACGTTGAGTTCGCGACAGGAAACCGGCAGCACCAGGTTGGACGACGCCGCGCGCGCCGGCTGGCTCTATTATGTTGCCGGCAACACGCAGGACCAGATCGCGGCGAAGCTAGGCATTTCCAGGCAGACGGCGCAGCGGCTGGTGTCGCTCGCCATGTCCGAAGGCCTGATCAAGGTGCGCGTCGATCATCCGATCGCCAATTGCCTCGATCTTGGGTCTCGGCTGAAATCGCGTTTCGCGCTCGACCTGGTCGAAGTCGTGCCGAGCGATCCGACGTCGTCCTCGACGACGATCGGGATTGCCGAGGCGGCCGCGGCCGAGATCGAGCGCCGGCTGCGCTCGGAAGCGCCCATCGTCATGGCGATCGGCACCGGGCGCACGCTGAAAGCCGCCATCGAGCAATTGCCGCCGATGGAATGCCCGCAGCACAAGGTAGTGTCCTTGACCGGCAACATCTCGCCCGACGGCTCCGCCGCCTTCTACAACGTCATCTTCACCATGGCCGATCGCGTCAAGGCGCGCTCCTTCCCGATGCCGTTGCCGGTCATCGCGTCTTCTCCGGAAGAGCGCGAGATGCTGCTCAACCAGCCGATGATCCAGCCGACGCTGGCGCTGGCGGCGGAAGCCGACGTCACCTTCGTCGGCATCGGCGACCTCGGCCCGAAGGCGCCACTTTATGAGGACGGCTTCATTTCCGAAAGCGAGTTGAAGGCGCTGCAGAAAGCAGGCGGCATCGCCGAGATCGTCGGCTGGGTGTTCGATCGCGAAGGCCGCATGATCGAAGGCATCACCAATGACCGTGTGTCGTCCGCCTCACTGCCGTCGCGCGAAAGATCGCTGGTCATTGCTCTGGCCATGGGCGAGCGCAAGCTGCCGGGCATTCTGGCGGCGGTCAACCGCCGGCTGGTCAACGGCCTCATTACCGACGAGCGGACGGCGGAAGCCTTGCTTGCAGGCGCATGATCTCCGAGCTTCCAGGCTCAAGCTATCCGCCGAACGCACCGAAAACAACATCCGCCTATCGACGGGGCCCGCGCGGATCGTTGCCGTCGAGAAAACCCATGTCGCGCTGCAGGTGTTCCGACAGGTAGCGGACGTCGACATGGTTGCGTCTGCGACCGGTAAGACGCGAGAACTCACGCACCAGCAGGGAAAGCCAGCTGGGCGTCGCGTTGGAAACGAGCTTTTCCTGTACTGTGGTCATGATCGTCCACCTGCTTGAATTGGATTGATCGTCGACCCCAAATATCGGGTTGGCTGGTTCGTGCTTCCAATCAAACCTCGATCATGACCCATAAGGAGGCCTTATGCCTGATCTGAACCCCCCGCAGCTCGCGCAGCTGCCGCCGCTGCAGGCGATCAAGGTGTTCGAGGCCGTGGCCCGGCATCTTTCCTTCACCAAGGCGGCGCAAGAGCTCGGCATGACCCAGGCGGCCGCCAGCTACCAGATCAAGCTGCTCGAGGAGCGCATCGGCGCGCCATTGTTCCTGCGCCGTCCACGGCAGATCGAATTGACCGAGCCCGGACAGCGCCTGGCGCCCGCCGTCAGCGAAGCCTTCGCCATTCTGGGCCAGGCCTATGCCGCGGCGCGTGGCGGCGCCGACGGGCTGCTATGCGTCACCACGGTGCTGACCTTCGCATCGAATTGGTTGGCGCAGCATCTGGGCGCGTTCCAGCTCGCCCATCCGGCCCTTGCCGTCCGGCTCGACACGTCGAGCCGCCTGACCGACTTCGCCCGCGAAGATGTCGATCTCGCGATCCGCTCCGGCGGCGGCAAGTGGCCGGGGCTGGAGGCGCACAAATTGCTCGACGCCGATTTCACGCCGATGCTGAGCCCGAAGCTCGCGGCAAGCATCGGTGGCCTCAAGGAACCGGCGGACCTTCTGCGCCTGCCGATCCTCGACCCCGGCGACATCTGGTGGACCCAGTGGTTCGAGGCCACCGGCGTGGACGCGCACGATCTTGCCAGGCGGCCGGGCTCAAGCATGGGCGCACAGGCCTATGAGGCGAATGCCGCGATCGCCGGCCACGGCGTGGCAATCCTCACCAGGGCGCTGTTCAAGAACGAACTGGCCGACGGCCGCCTCATCCAACCCTTCGACTTCGTCGGCGACGATGGCCATGCTTATTGGCTGGTCTATCCAACGGCGCGCCGTAATGTGCCCAAGATACGCGCTTTTCGCGACTGGATCCTGGCCGAGATCGCCTGCCGGTAGGCGTCAGGCTCGCGGCAGTTCCTGGCGGCTGGCGCTCAAGGGGCGATGCTCCGGTTAACCATGGCCTGGAAAAACACTGTCGACATCATCGTCCGCGCCGGCCGCGCGCTTGCCGCTACTCAAGTCGCCTTGGATCAATCGACCGGGGAATCAGGATTGATCCGCGAGGTGGCCTGGTCGATGAAAGCCTATCGTGTCGAGGAAATGGAAAACGACACCGTCCGGGCGACCCATGTCATCCGCGCGTTCACCGCCTTCCAGGCTGCCGCGCTGGCCGTCAACCGTGAAGTCACCCTGCGCAAGGACGAGCCCAACTGGATCAGGGTGACGGAGACGTCGAGCGTGGGCAGGCAGCTTCGCGACGGACAGGTCTTTGCGTTTCGCATTGGCGGATATCCACCGCACGGATGAAGCCGCCGGCGGATTCGCGCGGTCGCTTTTCACCGACATGTTCCTTGAGCCGGTGGGCTAAGCCCGCACTCCTGTTCGTTTCCACTTACCCCTGTGCCGGACGCCTGCCGGCCAATGCCTTTATCGTCCGGTCGTGCTGCATTGCAGCATCGATTCCGCCTTGACATAATTCATATCAAGTGAGTAATTGCCCATAGCCAAGGCAAATGCTCACTTTGGTTTATGGGAGGAATTCATGAAACTGCGCACGCTCACTTTGGGCTTGTTGTCGGCCAGCGCTCTCGCTTTCGCCGCACATGCCGAATCCATCACCATCGCCACCGTCAACAATGGCGACATGGTCCGCATGCAGAAGCTGACGGACGACTTCACCAAGGCCAATCCCGATATCCAGCTCAACTGGGTCACGCTCGAAGAGAACGTGTTGCGCGAGCGCGTCACCACCGACATCGCCACCAAGGGCGGCCAGTACGACGTCATGACCATCGGCACCTACGAGGTTCCGATCTGGGCCAAGCAGAGCTGGCTCCTGCCGCTCGACAAGCTCGGCGACGACTACGACGCCAAGGACATCATTCCGGCCATCGCCGGCGGCCTCTCGGTCGACGGCAAGCTCTATGCCGCGCCCTTCTATGGCGAGAGCTCCTTCGTCATGTACCGCAAGGACCTGATGGACAAGGCCGGCCTCAAGATGCCCGATGCCCCGACCTGGGACTTCATCAAGCAGGCCGCCGACAAGATGACCGACCGCGCCAATGGCGTGAATGGCGTCTGCCTGCGCGGCAAGGCCGGCTGGGGCGAGAACATGGCCTTCCTGACCGCCATGTCGAACTCCTTCGGCGCCCGCTGGTTCGACGAGAACTGGAAGCCGCAGTTCGATCAGCCCGAATGGAAGAAGACGCTGCAGTTCTATGTCGACCTGATGAAGGCCGATGGCCCGGAGGGCTCCTCGTCCAACGGCTTCAACGAGAACCTGGCCCTGTTCCAGCAGGGCAAGTGCGGCATGTGGATCGACGCCACCGTCGCCGCTTCCTTCGTCTCCGACCCGAAGAACTCGACCGTCGCCGACAAGGTCGGTTATGCGCTGGCGCCGGACAACGGCCTCGGCAAGCGCGGCAACTGGCTGTGGGCCTGGTCTCTGGCCATTCCGGCCGGCACGCAGAAGGCTGACGCGGCGGAGAAGTTCGTCGCCTGGGCAACCAGCAAGCACTATGCCGAGCTGGTCGCTGCGAAGGAAGGCTGGGCCAACGTGCCTCCTGGCACGCGCTCCTCGCTCTACGCCAATGCCGACTACCAGAAGGCGGCGCCCTTCGCCAAGATGACGCTGGACTCCATCAACGCCGCCGACCCGACGCATCCGACCGTCAAGCCGGTGCCGTATGTCGGCGTGCAGTTCGTCGCCATCCCTGAATTCCAGGGCCTCGGCACCACCGTCGGCCAGCTCTTCTCGGCCGCACTTGCCGGCCAGTCGAGCGTCGACGACGCGCTCAAGCAGGCCCAGGACGCAGCCACCGCGGCAATGACCGAAGGCGGCTATATCAAGTAAGGCTCCTCCCGGTGCCGAAAGCCGGTCGCGTATCATGACCGGCAAGGGGCCGCCCGAAACCCAGTTCGGGCGGCCACTTTTCAAAATCGGGAAAATTCTGGCACAGTTCTGCAAAACCTGGCTGACCTTGGGAGGGTGACCGTCATGGCTACTCAGCAAACCCGTTCGCTTGCCCGTTTCATGATGGCCCCATCCGTGGTGCTGCTGTTTGTCTGGATGATCGTGCCGCTGGCCTTCACGCTGTGGTTCTCGTTCCAGCAGTACAATCCGCTGAACCCGATGCGCGACGGCTTCGTCGGCTTCTCCAACTACGCGCTGTTCTATTCCAACCCGGCCTTCCTGCAGTCGATCCTCAACACGCTTACCATCGTCGTCAGCGTGCTGGTCATCACCGTGGTCGGCGGCATCCTTCTGGCGATGCTCATCGACCAGCCGATGTGGGGCCAGGGCATCGTGCGCATCCTGGTGATCTCACCGTTCTTCGTCATGCCACCGGTCGCCGCATTGGTCTGGAAGAACATGATCATGCACCCGCAATACGGCGTCTTTGCCGATATTGCGCGCTTCTTCGGCCTGCAACCGATCGACTGGTTCGGGCAATATCCGCTCACGGCAATCATCATCATCGTGGCCTGGCAGTGGCTGCCCTTCGCAACGCTGATCCTGCTGACCTCGCTGCAGTCGCTCGACGGCGAGCAGAAGGAGGCGGCCGAGATGGACGGCGCCGGCTTCCTCAGCCGCTTCTGGTATTTGACGCTGCCGCATATGTCGCGCGCCATCACCGTCGTCATCCTGATCCAGACCATCTTCCTGCTCTCGGTCTATGCCGAGATCCTGGTCACCACCAATGGCGGCCCGGGCTATGCCTCCACCAACCTGCCCTTCCTCGTCTACCAGAAGGCGCTGCTGGAGTTCAAAATCGGCCAGGCATCCGCTGGCGGTGTCATCGCCGTCATTCTCGCCAACATCGTTGCCTTCTTCGCCATGCGCGCCGTCGGCAAGAACCTGGACAAGTAAGGGAGGACAAGATGGCACGCGCAGTCACCACCCAGCACAAGACCATTGCCACGGCCGCGGCCTGGATCGTCGCCCTGCTGATCTTCTTTCCGATCCTTTACACGATCATCACCTCGTTCAAGTCGGAACAGGAGGCGATCCAGGGCTTCAATTTGATCCCATCGGGAACCTTCGAGAGCTATTCGGAGGTCCAGGCGCAGAGCGGCTACTTCAAGTTCTTCCTGAACTCGGTGCTGCTCTCGGTCGGCTCGACCATCCTGGCCCTGCTCGTCGCCATTCCGGCGGCATGGTCGATGGCCTTCTCGCCGACCAAGCGGACCAAGGACATCCTGATGTGGATGCTGTCCACCAAGATGATGCCGGCGGTCGCCGTGCTGTTCCCGATCTACCTGATCTTCCGCAATCTCGGACTGCTCGACAGCCGCATCGGCCTGATGGTCATGCTGATGCTGATCAACCTGCCGATCGTGGTGTGGATGCTCTACACCTACTTCCGCGAAATCCCCGGCGAGATCCTGGAAGCGGCACGCATGGATGGCGCGTCGCTGTGGAACGAGATCATCTATGTGCTGACACCCATGGCAGTGCCGGGCATCGCCTCGACCATGCTGTTGAACATCATCCTGGCCTGGAACGAAGCGTTCTGGACGATCCGGCTCACCACCACCAACGCCGCACCCCTCACCGCCTTCATCAGTTCCTTCTCCAGCCCGCAAGGCCTGTTCTGGGCCAAGCTTTCAGCGGCCTCGACACTGGCCATCGCGCCGATCCTGATCATGGGCTGGTTCAGCCAGAAGCAACTGGTGCGCGGCCTGACCTTTGGCGCCGTGAAGTAGAAGACCGCAAACGGCCGACGAAATCCCCGGGAGGAAACCATGGGAAATATCACGCTCAAGAACGTCTCCAAGTCCTTCGGATCGACGTCGATCATCCCCGGCCTTGATCTGGTGATCGAGAATGGCGAGTTCGTCGTCTTCGTCGGCCCCTCCGGTTGCGGCAAGTCCACGCTGTTGCGCCTGATCGCCGGGTTGGAGGACACCAGCGGCGGCACCATCAACATCGATGGTCGCGACGTCACCGGCGAGGCGCCGGCCAAGCGCAAGCTTGCCATGGTGTTCCAGTCCTACGCGCTCTACCCGCATATGACGGTGGCCAAGAACATCGGCTTCCCGCTGAAGATGGCTGGCGAAGACAAGGCGACCATCGACAAGAAAGTGGCGGACGCGGCGCGGGTGCTCAACCTCACCAACTACCTCGAACGCCGTCCCGGCCAGCTTTCCGGCGGCCAACGTCAGCGCGTCGCCATCGGCCGTGCCATCGTGCGCCAGCCGACCGCCTTCCTGTTCGACGAGCCGCTGTCCAACCTCGATGCCGCGCTTCGCGGCACCATGCGGCTCGAAATCAGCGAGCTGCACCATCAGCTGAAGACGACGATGATCTACGTCACCCACGACCAGGTCGAAGCCATGACGATGGCCGACAAGATTGTCGTGCTCAATGCCGGCAACATCGAGCAGGTCGGCTCGCCGATGGAGCTCTACAAGACGCCGAAGAACCTGTTCGTCGCCGGCTTCATCGGCTCGCCCAAGATGAACCTTATCGAAGGCGCGCCGGCCGACAAATACGGCGCCAAGACCATCGGCATCCGGCCCGAGCACATCAACATCTCGACCACCTCCGGCGATTGGAAAGCGACGGTCGGTGTTGCCGAGCATCTAGGCTCCGACACCTTCCTGCACGCCCAAGCCGACGGCATCGGCACGATCAATGTCCGCGCCGACGGCGAGGTTGCCGTGAAGCATGGCGATGTCGTCTATCTGACGCCGGACAAGACCAAGCTGCATCGCTTCGGCGCCGACGGCAAGGCTCTGGCGCAGTGACGTTGAAAGGCAAATCGGCGCCGATCACCGGATCGGCGCACGGTATCGAGACGAGCTGAAGACGATCAGTTGAGGGGGAAGGCGCTTCTCTCTTTCCTCCGGAGAAGACGCCGCGGGGCAGGTGAGGGACAGCACGCTGGAACACCGGATGCTGTCCCTCATCCTCGCTCACCCAAGGAGGCAAAACAGTCGGGCTGCAGGTCGGCCAAAGGGTATATGAGATGACCGTGAAACTCTCTTCCTCGAACCTCGCCAGGCTTCCTTCGAAGGTCTCCGGTCCAAAGTATGACCGCGCCTCGCTCAAGGCGGGTATCGTCCATTTCGGCGTCGGCAATTTCCATCGTTCGCACCAGGCCATCTATCTGGATGACCTGTTTGGAACCGGCGAAGGCCACGACTGGGCACTGATCGGCGCCGGTGTGTTCGAAGGTGAAAAGATCGGCCGCGCCAAGCTGCAGGAACAGGATTGGCTGACCACTGTCGTCGAGCAGGACCAGGGCCATATGAGCGCCCGCGTCACTGGCGCCATGATCGATTTCCTGATGCCCGGCGATACGCAGGCGATCATCGAACAGCTCGCCGATCCGGCGATCAAGATCGTATCGCTGACCATCACCGAAGGCGGCTATTTCATCGATCCGGCCTCGGGCAAGTTCAATCCGGCCCATCCCGACATCGTCGCCGATGCACGGCCGGGCGCGGCGCCGAAGACCGTTTTCGGCATCATCCTTGCCGGCCTGTTGCGCCGTCGCGCCGACGGCATCGTGCCGTTCACGGTCATGTCCTGCGACAACATCCCCCACAACGGCCATGTCACGTCCGATGGCGTCATCGGCCTCGCCCGGCTGATCGACGAGGATCTCGCCAACTGGGTCGGCGATCATGTCGCGTTCCCGAATGGCATGGTCGACCGCATCACGCCGGCCACCACCGACCGCGAGCGCAAGATTCTCGCCGACGATTTCGGCCTGGAAGACGCTTGGCCGGTGTTCTGCGAGCCGTTCAAGCAATGGGTGCTGGAGGATCATTTCACCGCCGGCCGCCCGGCGCTGGAAAAGGTCGGCGTGCAGTTCGTCAAGGATGTCTCGCCTTACGAGCTGATGAAGATCCGCATCCTCAACGGCGGCCACGCCACAATCGCCTATCCGGCCGGGCTGATGGACATCCATTTCGTCCATGAGGCGATGCAGGAGCCGCTGGTGCGTGATTTTCTCGCCAAGCTCGAGCATGACGAGATCATCCCGACCGTGCCGCCGGTGCCGAATACCGACCTCGAGGACTACTATCAGCTCATCGAACGCCGCTTTTCCAACCCAAAGATCGGCGACACCATCCGCCGGCTTTGCCTCGACGGCTCCAACCGCCAGCCGAAATTCATCATCCCGACGATCGCCGACCGGCTGAAGGCGGGCAAAAGCGTCGCCGGACTGGCGCTGGAATCGGCGCTCTGGTGCCGCTACTGCTTCGGCGCCACCGACAGCGGCGCCGTCATCGAGCCGAACGATCCGAGCTGGGACCGCATGCAGGCGACCGCGAAGGCAGCGAAGGACGATCCGAAGGCCTGGCTTGCCATGGAAGACATCTATGGCGATGTCGGCCGCTCAGCCGTTTTTGGGGAAGCTTTTGGCCATGCGCTGAAGGTGCTGTGGGCGAATGGCGCGCGCGAAACATTGACGCGTTATCTCGCCGGCAAGCTCTGAAAGCACCGGAAGCAACAGCCATGACGCCGCAACTGGTCATCTTCGACTGCGACGGCGTTCTGGTCGACAGCGAAGCACTCTCGGTATCGGCGCTGCTCGGCATGATCGAGCGCGCCGGCGGCGCCGTCAGCGAGGACGCCGCCTACGAGCATTTTCTCGGCAAGAGCATGAAAAGCGTGCGCGAGATCCTCGGCCGCGATTTCGGCATAGAGATCAGCGACCAGCATCTGACCGCCATGCGCGTCGACTTGATGCGCAAGTTCCGCGAGGAACTGAAGCCGATCCCGGGCATCGCGGAAACCTTGCCGAAGCTCGGCCTGCCCGTTTGTGTCGCCTCGTCCGGAACGCTGGAGCGCATCCGCTACGCCCTCGACGTCACCGGCCTGCTCGCCTTTCTGGAGCCGCATCTGTTCAGCGCCACCATGGTTCGGCGCGGCAAGCCGGCGCCGGATCTTTTCCTGCACGCCGCCGCCTCGATGCGCGCGCATCCGCGCGATTGCCTGGTCATCGAGGACAGCCCCGCCGGCGTTGCCGCGGCGCGTGCCGCGGGCATGCGCGTCTTTGCCTTCACCGGCGGTTCGCATGCCGGCAATCCCGGCTTGAAAGCGCGGCTTGCGTCGACCGAACCGGACTTTATATTCGCTGACATGCTGCAATTGCCCGATCTGATTGCAGGCCTGGGAGCGAGAGAAAAAGCATCTTGACGAAGAGTTTCGTTTGCGCGGTCGATGTCGGCACCGGGAGCGCTCGCGCGGGCATTCTCGACTCTGCCGGCAACCTGCTCGGCCGGGCCGATCACCCGATCGCCATGCACCAGCCCAAGCCCGATCACGCCGAGCACGATTCGGAAGATATCTGGTCGGCCGTGTGCAAGGCCGTGCGCGGCGCCCTGCAAAAATCCGGCGTCGCCGCCGACAGTATTGCCGGCATCTCCTTCGACGCCACCTGTTCGCTCGTCGTTCGCGACAGGAACGGCGACCAGCTCAGCGCCTCCGTCACCGGCGAGAAGCGCTGGGACACCGTCGTCTGGCTCGACCATCGCGCCATCGCCGAAGCCGATGAATGCACGGCAAGCGGCCATGTCGTGCTCGACTATATCGGCGGCGTCATGTCGCCGGAAATGGCGACGCCGAAGCTGATGTGGCTGAAGCGGAACCTGCCGAAGACGTGGAATGAAGCCGGCTATCTATTCGATCTCGCCGATTTCCTGACCTGGAAGGCATCAGGCTCGCTCGCCCGCTCGCAATGCACGCTGACGGCGAAATGGACCTATCTCGCGCATGAAGAAACGAGCTGGCGTCGCGATTTCTTCGACCTCGTTGGCCTGGACGACCTGTTCGCGCACGGCAATCTGCCCGAGAAGGCCAGCGCGGTCGGGGCCGATATCGGTCCGTTGACGGCCGAGGCGGCCGCCGATCTCGGTTTGACCGAAAAATGCCGGGTCGGCGCCGGCGTTATCGACGCCTATGCCGGCGCGCTCGGCGTTCTCGGCGGCTTTGCCGGCGACCAGCAGGATATCAGCCGGCACCTGGCGCTGATTGCCGGCACCTCGTCCTGCGTCATGGCGATGTCGCCCGATCCGCAACCCTTCGCCGGCGTCTGGGGCCCATATTACGGCGCGGCGTTGCCGAAGCTCTGGCTTGCGGAAGGCGGCCAGTCGGCCACCGGCGCCTTGCTCGACCACATCATCCGCTTGCACGGCGCCGGCGGCGAGCCGGATGCGGCCATGCATATGAAGATCGCAGGCCGTGTCGCCGAATTGCGCGCCGAGGACGGCGATGCGCTGGCGGCCCGGCTGCATGTGTTGCCGGATTTCCACGGCAACCGCTCGCCGCTCGCCGATCCGCATGCCGTCGGCGTCATCAGCGGCCTGACGCTGGACGCCTCCTTCGACAGTCTTTGCAAGCTCTACTGGCGCACCGCCGTCGGCATCGCGCTCGGCGTGCGCCATGTGCTCGATGCGCTGAACGAGAACGGCTATCTGATCGATACGCTGCATGTCACCGGCGGCCACACCAAGAACCCGCTATTGATGGAACTCTACGCCGACGCCACCGGCTGCACCGTGGTCGAGCCGCTGGCCGACGAAGCGGTGCTGCTCGGCACCGGCATGGTGGCGGCCACCGCCGCAGGGCTTTATCCCGACCTCAACGCGGCTTGCGTTGCCATGCAGCAAGGCGGCAAGACGCGCGCGCCCAACAAGGCCGCCGGCGCTCGCTTCGACCGCGACTACCGCATTTTCCTCGAAATGCACCGCCAGCGGCGGATGCTTGACGCGATCAGTTAGTCTATGGCTTGCGCAGCGACAGGCCGGTCGTTGCGTCGAAGAGGTGGATGCTTTCCTCATCGAAGGTGTAGCGGACAGGCGCGCGCAGCGCCGGGCACTCGCGGGCCGGCACCAGGGCGCTGACCTCCTTGCCGCCGGAGCCAAATGTCACCAGCGCGTCATTGCCGTGGAATTCGATAAGGTCGGCGGTGCCTTGCAGTATGTTGGCGGCGCCGGCGCCGGCCGTTTTCAGGTCTGGGGGCCGGATGCCGAGGACGGCGCGGTCGCCATCGTGGAGATGGAAATCCGAGCCGTCCATCGAAAGCACGGTGCCAGCACCCGTTAGCATCCAACTGTCTCGGGCGTGGGTGACCGTCACCTCGATGAAATTCATGTTCGGCGTGCCGATGAAGCCGG
This sequence comes from Mesorhizobium sp. RCC_202, assembly GCF_041355295.1. Classification (NCBI taxonomy): domain Bacteria; kingdom Pseudomonadati; phylum Pseudomonadota; class Alphaproteobacteria; order Hyphomicrobiales; family Phyllobacteriaceae; genus Mesorhizobium; species Mesorhizobium sp. RCC_202. Next base: position 651,602 of record NZ_JBFUPO010000001.1, on the reverse strand, counting down.
CCACGAACAGATTTCCGGGTCGACGATAGATTTCCGCCGGCGAGCCGATCTGGGCGATGACGCCGTCCTTCAGGAGCACGATGCGATCCGCCAACGTCATCGCCTCCAACTGATCATGCGTGACATAGACGGTGGTCGTCTTCAGCGACTGATGCAGCCTGGCGATCTCGATGCGCATGTGGTTGCGCAGCTTGGCGTCGAGGTTGGACAGCGGCTCGTCGAACAGGAACACTTTCGGCGTCTTGATCATGGCGCGAGCGATCGCCACACGCTGCTGCTGGCCGCCGGAAAGCTCCGTCGGCTTGCGGCCGAGATAAGGGTCGAGGCCAAGCGTCCTGGCGACCGCCTCGACGCGCTTCTTGATCTCGGCCGCCGGCACCTTCTGCCGCTTCAACCCGAAGGCGATGTTGTCGAAGATCGTCATATGCGGATAGAGCGCGTAGTTCTGGAACACCATGGCGATGCCGCGGTCGCCGGGTTCGAGATCGTTGACCACCTTGCCGCCGATCGAGACCTCGCCGCCGCTGATCTCCTCCAGCCCGGCCAGCATCCTGAGCAAGGTCGACTTGCCGCAGCCGGACGGGCCGAGGAAGACGACGAATTCGTGCTCCTCGATCGTCAGGTTGAGGTCGCGGATGACGGTCGTGGCGCCATAGGCCTTGTCGACATGGGAGCAGACGATCGCGGACATCTCTTATCCCTTCTCGCCAGTGACCAGGATTTGCAGCTTGACGTCCTGCGGGTTGCCGGCGGCCGCCCGTTCGAACGCCTTGATGCTGTCGGAAAAATCATAGGTGCCGGTGATCAGTGGCTTGAGATCGACCTTGCCGGACGCGATCAGTTGCAGCGCCCGGTCGAAGATGTTGGCGTAGCGGAACACGGTTTCGATGCGCGCTTCCTTGGCGATCGCCGCCGGCACGTCGAGGCTGACCGGCTCGACCGGCAGCCCGACCAGCACCACCGCGCCACCCGGCCGCACCACGCCGAACAGGTCGGCAAAAGCCTTCGGGCTGCCGCTCGCCTCAAAAACGATGTCGGCCCCCCAATTGTCGGTCGCCGCCGCGACGGCGTCGGCCAGCGATTGCTCGCCGATATTGACCGGCTCGATCCCGGCATATTGCGCGGCGATTGCCAGCTTCGGGGCCGAAAAGTCGGAGATCAGCACTTTGGAGCAGCCGCCCGCCAGCGCGGCCAAGGCGATCATGATGCCGATCGGGCCGCAGCCGACGACGACGGCGACATCGCCTGGAACGATCCGGGCACGCGTTGCCGCCTGCATGCCGATGGCGAAGGGCTCGACCATCGCGCCCTCGGCGAAGGAGACGTTGTCCGGCAGCTTGTAGGTGAAGGCCGCGGGGTGAACGGCGTAGGGCGCGAGCACCCCATGCACCGGCGGCGTTGCCCAGAAGCGGACGTCCGGATCGACATTGTAGATGCCGAGCTTCGTCGCGCGCGACGCAAGGTTCGGCACGCCGGGTTCCATGCAGACGCGGTCGCCGACCTTGAATGCCTCGACATTGGCGCCGACCTCGACGACCGTTCCCGCGGCTTCGTGGCCGAGCACCATCGGCGCCCGCACGACATAGCTGCCGATGGCGCCATGCGTGTAATAGTGCACGTCGCTGCCGCAGACGCCGACCGTGTGGATGGCGATCTTGACGTCGTCCGCACCGACATCCAGCGGCAGCGCGATCTCGCGCAGCGACAGTTTGCCTTTTTCTTCAAGCACCAGTGCCCGCATCGGGGTATTCCTCACATCAAGTCTTCTTTTGCCGGAAAACGGAATTCAGGAAGCCGCTCAAGACACCGAGGAAAAGCAGCGGCGGCAGTGACAAGAGCACCACCGAGGCATTGAGGATGCCCCACGGCACGTTCATGCCTTGCTGCGAGAGTTCGGAGGCGACGATCGGCAAGGTCTTGGCGTTGGAACTCGACAGCATCAGCGCGATCAGGAACTCGTTCCAGACCAGCACGAAGCTGAAGGCGACAGCGCCGATCAGCGAGCGCGCCGCGACAGGCAGCGCAATCCGCCAGAACACGGAATAGGCGCCGTAGCCATCGACGAAAGCGGCTTCCTCGATCTCCTTCGGCACGCCCTGGAAGGCTGGGATCGCCAGCCACATGATCACCGAGATGGTGAGCAGCGAATAAGTGACGATCAACGCCGGCAAAGTGTCGTAGAGACCGATCTGCAGCCAGATCACCATCAGCGGAATGGCGACCGCCACCGGCGGCAGGAAGCGCAGCGACAGGACGAAGAACTGGATGTCGCCGGCAAAGCGATTGGGGTAACGCGCCACGGCGTAGGCAGCCGGCAGGCCGAGCGCGATGCCGATCAGCACCGCCGAGCCGCAGGCGACGACCGAATTGTAAAGGCCGGTGAGCACGCTGTCGCGGCCGAGGATGTAGCTGATGTTGGCGAGTGTCGGCGTGAAGATCACCTTCGGCACGCGCGTGATGATGTCGACATTGTTCTTCAGCGCGTTGAGCGCCGTCCAGACAAGCGGGAACACGGCCAGGAATCCGGCCAGCGCCAAGATGGTCTTGGCGATCAGTCTGCCGGGCCTCATGCCTGCACTCGCTTCCACAGCATGGTGAAGGTGATGACGGTGGCGATCATCATCAGCACCGCCATGGCCGAGGCGTAGGAGACCTTGCCGGATTCGATGAAACCCTGCGAGAAGGCATACATGTCGAGTGTTTCGGTCGCCACGCCCGGACCGCCGCGCGTCATCACATAGATCAGGTCGAAGGAGCGCAGCGACTCGATCATCTTGACGAACATCAGGCTGATCAGCGGCGCCTTGAGCATCGGCAAGGTGACATAGGCATGGATCTGCCAGCGCTTGGCGTGATCGAGCCGAGCCGCTTCGATCGGCTGCGGCGGCAAGGTTTCGAGCAGCTTCAGCACGATGACAGCGAAGAACAGACCCCATTGCCAGACATCGACCGAAGCGACGGCAAACAGCGCCGTCGAAGGTTTCGACAGCGGATCGAAGATCAGTCCGCCGGTGACGAGCCGGTACGGGTAGGTGGCGATGCCATAGAGCGGATGGTAGGCGAACTTCCACACGAAGGCCGCGGACACGCGCGGCAGAAGCACCGGGATGATGAACAGCAGACAGTAGACGTTGCGCAGGCGTGGGCTGGCGACCTCGAACATCAGCACGCCGAGCCCGACTGCCACCACCATGGTCGCCACGACGGTGACGATCTCCCATTTCACCGACACCCAGACGGCGTTGAGGAAACGGCGGTCGGAGAACAGATCGGCGAAGTTCGAGAACCAGACCCAGGAATAGTTTGCCGAGCTCAGCTCGCGGTTCTGCAGGGCGATGACGATGGCGTAGAGCGTCGGCACCATCGACAGCACCAGGAGAACGGCGAGCGTCGGAACGAGAAACGTCACGGGCAGGGAAGAGCGTTGGCGCATTGCCTATCCTCGGTCTATGCCTTTCAAGAGCGGCAAGGAAAACCCGTGACGCGCAGGTCCCGGCATCCAGCCGAATGCTGCGAACCACGCGCCACGGGCGGGAGGATTACTTCTTCTTCACCAGCTCGTTGGCGTAAGCCTCGAGCTCGTTGAGGCTGCCCTTGACGTCGGTGCGGGTGCCGCTGATCAGCTCCTCGAGGATGATGCCCCAGCGGTCGCCGAGATCCGGCCAGCGCGGGTCCTGCCAGAAGTTCACCGCAGTGACCTTGCCGGTCTCTGCCAACGCCTGGCCGAGGTCGGCGCCGTAGATGTCGGCGAATTCCTTGCTGGAGAGCACGCTGGTGCGGTTCAGCTCGCCGAACTGATGCGCGTCGAGCCGGCGCTTCTCGTTTTCCTTCGAGGTCGCCCAGGCGATGAACAGGCCGGCGCATTTCTTCGAAGCGTCGTCGGCATTGGCTTTGGCCGCGATGGCGAGGCCATGGCCGTAGCCGCCGCCGGGCAACGGCGAGGGCGGCGGCAGGAAGCCGATCTTGCCGACCACCTGCGAGGTCTTGGGATCGACCGCCATGCCCGACAGCGGCGTCGACTCGACCAGGATCGCGACCTGGCCCGAGAGGAAGGCGCCGGTCGATTCATCCCAGCTGCCGGTCTGCGTGCCGGGCGCCGAATCCTTGAACAACTTGAGATATGTCTCGGTAGCCTTCACCGCCGCGTCCGAGTTGAAAGCCGGCTTGTCGCCGTCGAACCACTTGCCGCCATAGGCCTTGAAGAACGGCATCCAGCGCCAGACATTGGCGCCCGAGCCGCGCGCGCCGCGCAGCGCAATGCCATACATGCCCTTGTCGGCGTCGGTCAGCTTCGGCACGTCGGCAATGAGCTCGTCCAGCGTCTTCGGCGGCTGGATGCCGGCGGCCTCCAGCACATCCTTGCGGTAGACCATCAGGTCGCCGCCGCCGGTCAGCGGCGCGAACCACACCTTGCCGTCATAGGTGGCGACCTTCTGGCGGCCTGGATCGAAATCGGCGTAATCATAGTCAGCCGGATAATAATCGGTCAGCGGCACGATCCAGCCCGACGACGCGAACAGCGCGACATTGGCCTCATCGACATAATAGACGTTGTAATTGCCGACGGTGGAGGCATCGGCGCGCGACTTGGCGCGGCGGTCGTTCTCGTTGAGGTAGTCGATCTTAAAGCTGGCGCCGGCAAGTTTCTCGAACTCCGCCTTGGAATCCTCCAGTAGCGTCAGGCCGTCGCGCGGCTGCGCCAGCACCTTGACCAGCGCCGTGCAGACCGGCGCCGCCAGCGCCATGGTCGAGAGGGTGGTGGTAAGCATGAAAGCTGCGCTCAAGCCCGCAGCGAGCCGAATTGGTTGCATTGATTTTCTCCTCCAGGAACAGTCGCAGGAAGCGGAAGCCCTCGGATTGCGCGATCCTCGCCATCGCCCGAGCGACAAGCCACCCATCGCCAAAATGAGGAGTTGCTAAAGGCCGCGCTAGAAGGCCCTTTGCGATAAACCTGTACTTTTATGCATTGTGCGGCGCAAAATATACCGTCCGCAGAGTCCGCCCGTCACACGAATATCAGTTCTGGTGGGCGGATGTGTTTTGGCTCCTGATCAGGCCCGCAGCGCCAGCCGTTGCCGCGACAGCTTGCGATAGGATGACGGTGTCATCTTGTGCTTGCGCAGGAAAGCCCGGTTGAAATTGGAGATGTTCATGTAGCCGACCTGGAAGCAGATGTCGGTGATCGGGGTATCGGTGTCGGCCAGCAGCTTGCAGGCCTGCCAGAGTCTCAGCTTGGCGACATGGTCGCTGAACGAGTTGCCGGTGTTCTTCTGGAAGAAGCGCGAGAAACTGCTTTCGCTCATGCCGGCGCGTTCGGCCAACTCCGGCAGCTTCAGGTCCTCGGCGAAATGCTGGAACAGATAGGTCAGCGTGCGCTGGATGATGTCGAGCGACGCGGCGTCGAGCATCGGCGAGAAGTCCGGCGACGACAAAAGCTCGTATTCCTCGGTCTTGGCCAGCAGGTCGACCAGTTCGAGGAACAGGCGGAACCGGCTGAGGCCGGTCACCGTGCCCATCCGCTCCATCAGCGCGGCGCCGTCGATCGCGGTCTGGCCATGGAAGGCCACGCCGCGCAACGATCGCTCGAGGAACGGCTCCAGCTCGCGCAGCTCCGGCAAAAGGCCGGCCGAGCCGCGCAACCGCTCCGCATCGAATTGCAGCACGATATCGCGGCCCTCGATCAGTTCGCCCGGCTGCACCGCCGTCACCCAGTCATGCGGCAGCCCGCCGCCGACAATGGTGAGATAACCCGGCCCGAACTCGCCGATATGGTCGCCGACCAGGACGACGCCGGACGATTTCCGGAGCAGATGGATCTCGTATTCCGGATGGAAATTCCAGACATTGCGTTCCCAGGGATAGTCGTCCAGCCGCCACAGGAAACTGTCGCTCGCCTCGGTCACGATGTGCTCGAAAGCGGGCGCTGTGCGCGGGATCGCGGCCGTGTTCTTCCTGCGCCTGAACGGCATTCGTTCCTCCCGGCAAGCTTCGCCGGCTGTTCCCATATGCGCAATCCGTAGCAGGCTAGTTCCGGCAAGTGAACGAGGCATTGGCCGTCGCCCGGACCGCTGGCTCAATTGCTGGCGGTGCCTCCTCCCTTGCCAACATGTCGCGTTTCGTTCACAAGGCGACGCAAACCGCGCCATTTCGCGCTGTTGATGTGCGGCTTCCGGCTCCGTGCCGACGCGCCGTGTTCTGAAAGAACGGATCAATGTCTGCGATCGAAACCGGCGCCCTTGCGCCGGAAAACCTTTGGCGTCAGGAAATCAGGGCGACGATTGCGCTCGCCTGGCCAATGGTGCTCACCAATCTTGGCCAGACCGCGATGACGGCCACCGACGTCATGATGATGGGCCGTCTCGGAGCCGATACGCTGGCCAGCGGCGCGCTTGGGGCCAATCTCTATTTCATGCCGCTGATCTTCGGCCTTGGCCTGATGCTGGCCACCTCGCCGATGATGGCGACCGAGCTCGGCCGCCGTCGCCATTCGGTGCGCGACCTGCGCCGCACGGTGCGCCAGGGCCTGTGGCTGGCGATCCTGATCTCGATCCCGATCGGGGTCGTGCTCTGGCACGGCGAGGCTATTCTATTGGCGATGGGCCAGGAACCGACGCTGGCACACCACGCCGGCATCTATTTGCGCTGGCTCGAATGGGCGGTGCTGCCCTTCTACGGCTACATCGTGCTGCGCTCGTTCATCTCGGCGCTGGAGCGTCCAGGCTGGGCGCTGGTCATCGTTTTCGTGGCTGTCGCCTGCAACGTCTTCTTCAACTGGGTGTTCATGTTCGGCAATCTCGGTATCCGCGCGATGGGCATCGCCGGCTCCGGCCTCGCCACGACCTTGTCCAGCACGCTGATGTTCATCGGCCTGGCGGCCGTGGTGATGCTGGAGCAGAAGTTCCGCCGCTATCACCTGTTCGGCCGCTTCTGGCGCGCTGATTGGCCACGCTTCCGTGGCCTCTTGCGGCTCGGCCTGCCGATCGCCGGCATTCTCGCTTTCGAGGTGACGATCTTCAATGCGGCAGCACTGTTGATGGGCCTGATCGACGCGGATTCGCTGGCCGCGCACGCCATCGCCATCCAGATCGCCTCGATCTCCTTCATGGTGCCGCTCGGCCTCAACCAGGCGGTGACCGTGCGCGTCGGCCTGGCGCATGGCGCCGGCAACCCCGAGGGGGTGTCGCGCGCCGGCTGGACGGCCTTTGTCATCGGCGTCTCGTTCATGGCGCTGATGGGCCTGGTCATGGTGCTGTTGCCGCATCTTTTGATCAGCGCCTTCATCGATATGACCGATCCGGCCAACGCCAGGGTGATCGCGCTTGCCGTTTCGTTCCTGGTGTTCGCGGCAATCTTCCAGGTCTTCGACGGCGCCCAGGCCGTTGCCGCCGGCATGCTGCGCGGCCTGCACGACACCAAGGTGCCGATGATCTATGCCGCGATCGGCTATTGGGGCGTCGGCCTGCCGCTCGGCGTGCTGCTTGCCTTCCATTTCGGCTTGCACGGCGTCGGCATCTGGATCGGCCTGGCCTCGGGCCTCGCCGTGGTGGCGGCGCTGCTCTTGGCGCGCTGGCTAAGGCGCGACCGCATCGGCCCGGCGCTGTCCTTCGGGCATTGAACGCAAAAGCGGCGGCCAACACCGCGCGGCCGCTGCCATCACCAGTCCGACGATCGATGGTTCATGCCTCGGGTCGGCTGCGGCGGAAGCTTCCTGCGTCGAATGGGAAGCGTGACGAACACGGCCACCCCTAACCCTGCGGCCAGGATGCTGCCCAGCCCGATAACAAGTTGCCTTTTTCATGCCCATCGCCTCACGCCAAAATAGATTGCATTCGTACTCTATATTTGTTATTGATTACGAACGAAATCTAAAAAAGGACATCGACGATGCGGGTTAGTCGCAGTCAGGCAGAGCAGAACCGGCAAACCGTGATCGATGTGGCAAGCCGACTTTTCCGCGAGCGTGGATTCGATGGCATCGGCGTCAAGGATCTGATGGAAGGCGCCGGGCTGACCCAAGGCGCGTTTTACAAACAGTTCGCATCCAAGGACGACTTGGTGGCGCAGGCGTCCAGGCGGGCATTGGAAAGCTGCGCGAACCGGTGGTCGGCCGCAGTCGCGGCGAGCCCCGAGGACCCGCTTGGCGCATTGATCGACTTCTATCTCAGCACGGGGCACCGCGAAGAGAGGATGGACGGCTGCCCGGTGGTTGCGCTCGGCTCCGATGCCGCAAGGCAGGGCATCGAGGTGAAGGCCTCATTCGAAGCCGGGATCAGGGACTACCTCGAGATGCTGGGTCCGTGGGTTGGCGAGGCCGGCGGCGATGCGCCTAGCGGCAAGGCCATGGCCATTTTATCGACCATGATCGGCGCGGTCGTTCTCGCGCGAGCGGTCAACGACGAGGAGCTGTCGAAGCAGTTCCTGCAAGCGGCCGCCAAGAGCGTGATGGGGTCGTCTGCCGGTGCTGCCCAAAAAGGACAGCTCCGATGACGGTGGTTTCTCCAGCCGGGTCCTGCGGCCCGGTCGGTCAACACAGTCGGGGGCGGCTTCTCGCCGATGCCGAAGCCCTGCCCGCTGCCCGTCTCGAGCGCGTATCGCTGGACGATATTGCGCGCCAGGCCCAGCCCAACCCCCTCCATCCGCAACACGGAGCCCATCACCATGGATGACGTCATCATCATCGGCGGCAGCTTTGCCGGTCTCGCCGCCGCCCTGCAGCTCGGCCGTGCCCGCCGCAAGGTCACCGTTCTCGATACCGGCTTGCCGCGCAATCGCTTCGCCGGCCACTCGCATGGCCTTCTCGGCCACGATCACAAGCCGCCGCTGGAAATCCTGGCGGAGGCGCGGCAGCAGCTGGCGCGCTATCCCACGATCAGACTGGTCAATGCCCGCGCCGACAACATCTCCGGCGCCATCGACGATTTCTCCGTCCTCACCGGCGATGGCGAAAGCCTTGGGGCGCGCCGCCTTATCCTGAGCTATGGCGTCGCCGACCAGATGCCTGATGTTCCGGGCTTTGCCGAAAGCTGGGGCACGTCCATCGTGCCCTGCCCCTACTGCGACGGCTTTGAATTCGCCGGCCAGCATTGGGGCCTCGTCTGGTCCGGCCCGCAGTCGCACAATCAGGTCAGGCTGTTCCACGATTGGACCGACAATTTGACGGTCTTCGCCGATGGTCACGACATTCCATCCGATATCCGAACCGATCTGGCGCGCCGCCAGGTACCTGTCGTCGACGGCAGGATCACCGAAATCGCCCGTCACGGGGACCATAATGCCACCGTCAAGCTCGATACCGCCCCCGATGTCGCAGTAGACATCCTGTTCGCGCATCCGCGCAACAAGCCGTCCGCAAGCCTGCATGAATCACTGGGCCTCGCCACGGTCAATACGCCCCTTGGCATCATCCTCAAGGTCGACGAGCGCCGCGAAACCAGCATGCCCGGCATCTACGCCGCCGGCGACCTCGCCAACCCCCTCGCGCCCCCCTCGGTCACCCTGGCGTCATCACACGGCGCGATGGCGGGGATCTTCGCCCAGCAGTCGATGCTGGTTTGAGAGCACAGATTCCGGTCGCCGAGGGGCATGGCGCCGGATTGTTAGGAGAACAGATGCGACGTATAGTTGTAACAGGCATGGGCGCGGTCACACCGCTCGCCGCCAACGTCGAAGCGTCCTGGTCGCGCCTCTTGGCCGGCCGCTCGGGGCTTCGGAAGCTTCCGGACGACATGGTGGGCGACCTGCCGGCGAAGATTGGCGGCGTGGTGCCGTCCGTGGAGGAAGACGCCGAGGCAGGGTTCGATCCGAACGCCATCCTGGCGCCGAAGGACCAGCGCCGCGTAGACCGCTTCATTCTGTTCGCGCTGGCGGCGGCGGATGAGGCGCTTGCGCAGGCGGGATGGGCGCCCGTGTCCGAGACAGATCGCCTGCGCACCGCGACGATCATCGCTTCGGGCGTCGGAGGCTTTCCCGCTATCACCGAGGCCGTGCGAACGGTTGACCAGCGCGGCGTGCGCCGTCTTTCGCCGTTCACGGTGCCGTCCTTCCTGGTGAACCTCGCGGCGGGCCATGTCTCGATCCGTCACGGCTTCAAAGGTGCGCTCGGCGCGCCAGTGACGGCATGCGCGGCCGGCATTCAGGCGATCGGTGATGCGGCCCGCCTCATCCGCGCCAATGAAGCCGACATTGCCGTGTGCGGAGGCACCGAAGCATGCATGAATGTCGTCAGTCTCGGCGGTTTTGCAGCGGCGCGCTCGCTATCGACCTCCTTCAACCACCGCCCTGAAGAGGCCTCTCGTCCATTCGACATATCGCGGGATGGTTTCGTCATGGGCGAAGGCGCCGGCGTCCTGGTCATCGAGGAATTGAACCACGCGCTCGCGCGCGGCGCCAAGCCGCTCGCCGAGCTCGTCGGTTACGGTACGACGGCGGATGCCCATCACGTCACGTCTGGTCCCGAGGACGGCGATGGCGCGCGTCGGGCCATGGAGATCGCAATTGCCCAGGCAGGTATTTCGCCGTGTGAGGTCGGCCATCTCAACGCACACGCGACCTCCACGCCGGTCGGCGATCTCGGAGAAATGGCGGCGATCAAAAGCGTGTTCGGCGCGGATTTCTCTATCGCCGTCAGCGGCACGAAGTCGGCGACCGGGCATCTGCTTGGAGCCGCCGGCGGCCTTGCGGCGATCTTCACCATCCTGGCGCTCAGGGACCAGGTGGCGCCGCCGACACTCAATTTGAGCGCTCCCGATCCGGTCGGCGACGGCATCGATTTCGTCGCAAACCGAGCCCGGCCGATGGCGATGGATTACGCGATCTGCAACGGCTTTGGCTTCGGCGGAGTGAATGCCAGTGCCTTGTTCAGGTGCTGGGCCGCCGCGGCGACTGACGCGAGCGCCAGAGGCACCCATAGCTGATGCGCCTTCGTTCCGGGCCTTAGCTTCTTCGCGTCCGATCCAACACAAAGAAAGTAATGATAGACATGAGCAAGACCAATCCCGGCGTCGCCTTGGTGACAGGAGCATCTTCCGGTATCGGCCGCGCGACGGCCATAGCCTTGCGGAGCGCGGGCTTCCGGGTATTCGGGACCAGCCGTCGTGGAGGCTCTGAAAGCTCCGACGGCATTACGATGCTGGCCTGCGATGTGACCGACGATGAGTCCGTCGCAAGAATGGTCGAGAGGGTGTTGACCGAGGCTGGGCGCATCGACCTGCTCGTCAACAATGCCGGTGTCGGCCTACTCGGCGGCGCGGAGGAATCCTCGACGGCACAGGCTCAGGCGCTGTTCGACGTAAACGTCTTCGGCGTTCTCCGCGTCACGAGCGCGGTGTTGCCGACAATGCGCCGGCAAGGAACGGGCAGGATAGTCAACCTCAGTTCGCTGATGGGCCTAATTCCGGCTCCCTATTCCGCGCTCTATGCGTCTACCAAGCATGCCATTGAAGGCTACTCTGAATCGCTTGACCACGAACTGCGTGCATTGGGAATCCGGGTTGTGCTGGTCGAACCCGCCTATACCCGGACGTCATTCGAAGAGAATCTCATAAGGCCGGACCGGCTGCTCGACATCTATGACGCTGCGCGTGGCAGTATGAACGGGGTCCTGCGGAAAGCAGTTGAAACAGGTGATGCTCCCGAGGTCGTAGCCAGGACTGTCTTGGAGGCCGCGACCGCGTCCGCCCCCAGGAGGCGCTATGCCGCTGGAAAAATGGCGCGCCGGGTCAGCATATTGCGCCGTTTCGTTCCCGAATCTGCATTCGACAAGAGTCTGAGAAAGCAAAGCGGGCTGCCGGTCTGACGTCGCGCCAACGGCGTCGGCATCTGGATCGGCCTGGCCTCGGGCCTCGCCGTGGTGGCGGTGCTGCTGCTGGGGCGTTGGCTCCGCCGCGACCGACTGGCGCCGCCGTTCGCTTTCGGGCATTGAGGCAGAACGGCCGCCGACGCCTGGCGGCCGCCAGATCACGAATGGCTGCTTCGCGCCTCATTCCTGACGTTTGCGTCGCAGGCTTAGCTGATGAAGGGCGTCAAACCGTCTGAGGTACCGCGACGCCGGCGTGGTGGCTCCCCAATTGCCAGAAGGGCAGCGGGAACCGTGCGCGCTCCTCTTCGATGATACGGAACCCCGCTCCCCGGATCAAGGCGAGCGGGCTGCGGGTGAGGTGGCAGCCGCCGGCGAGCCGTCCCCACAACCCGTTCAGTCGCACCTGCCACCTGCGGCAGCGCGGCCCCTCGGCCTGACCGTGCTCGATGAAGATCAGCCGACCCGTAGGCCTCAGGATGCGCCGGATTTCGGTCAGCGCCACGTCGGGGTCCGGAATGGTGCAGAAGGCATAGGTCACGACGACCGTGTCAGCGAAGGCATCGGCCAACGGCAGGCTTTCGCCGCTGGCCCGGAGGCATTCGACATCGAACGGCAGGGAACGGGTCCTGGGTCCGGCCAAGCCGAGCATTGTGCCGTCGGGATCGACACCGATCAGCCGCTCGACCCTGGCCGGATCGTAATAGGGAAGGTTCAGGCCAGACCCGAAGCCGACTTCGACAACAATGCCCTCTGCCCGCGGGATCATTCGCCTTCGCATGTGCGCGAACGCGTTGGCCGAACAGCCGGCGTGGACGAGGTAGGGAGCAATGCAGCGCGCGTACCAGGAGAGGCAGGATTGGCACATGTCTCAGCCTCCCCGCCCGGTGTTCGCAGAGCCGACTAAACCCGGGAAAGCACCGACAGCCGGTGCCAAGCGCCGCCCGCCGTGACCGGGACAATGGTGAGGGAGAGTATTGACCACTGACATTTCTCGCTCCAAGGGAGTCTCCTACCGGGCCCAATCGGCCTGACGTCGTGGGGATCGATAGAAGGCCGGCGTCCCCTCAACGTCCTCTCAATGTCCTTGGGCGGCCGCATACGGATCGATGGAGCGGTTGGAACTCCGGCTTCTGGGTTTTCCCGAGTTCCGTCTGAACGGGCGGCGCGTGGAACTTGCCTTGCGCAAGGCAGCAGCGCTCTTCATCTACCTCGCCGAGGCCAGGGGGCCTGTGGCGCGCGAGGTCGCAGCCACGCTTCTGTGGCCCGAAGCCGACGAGGAAGCCGCACGGGCGCGCCTGCGGCGCACGCTGTATAAAATCCGCATCGCGTTCGGCCGCGAGGTTATCGCCGCCAGCGGAACGTCCCTCAGCCTGTACCCAGCGCTCTCCGTCGAGGTCGACTCCAAGGTTTTCGAGCATGCCTGCAATGCCGGTCCTCTCGACGAGGCAGCCGATATGCATAAGAGCGGCTATCTCGCTGGTTTCTCAGTCCCGGATTGTCCGGAATTCGAGGAATGGGTCTTCTTCAGGCGCGAGGCCTTACGCAGCCGGCTGGTGCAGGCCCTCGAGCGGCTGGTCGAAGCGAAGATCGCTTCCGGCGAGCCTCGCAGCGCGGTCGTGCATGCTACGCGGCTGACGGGACTGGACCCTTTGAGCGAAAGTGCGCACCGTCACCTGATCCGTGCCCATCTGGCGGCCGGGGACAGGGCGGCAGCCGAGCGCCAAGCCGAATCCTGTGTCCGGCTGCTGCGGGACGAACTCGGCATCACGCCGGACCCCACCACTCTTGCCCTGCTGCGTGAGCCAACTCACGATACCACGCTTGATGTACCCAGAACGCGCTATGTCGAAGTGGACGGCATCCATATCGCCTACCAGATCGTCGGCAACGGCCCGATGGACATCGTGCTTGTTCCGGGGTTCATTTCGCATGTCGAGCGGGTCTGGGAAGACAGGAGTTGCCGCGCCTGGATCACTGCGGTTTCGCGTCTCGGCCGCCTGATCCTTTTCGACCGGCGAGGCATGGGACTTTCCGACCGTGTCGGCGCCCGCCCGACCGTCGAAGCAACGGCGCAGGATATTCTGGCGGTCATGAACGCGGCCGGTAGCCGTAAGGCCTTGCTCATCGGCGCCTCGGAAGGTGGGCCGGGTTGTGTCCGCTTTGCCGTAAACCACTCCGATCGCCTGATCGGACTTGTTCTCTGGGGTTCCCTTGCGAAAGGCAGCCGGGCGCCCGACTATCCTTTTGCCCTGACTGTCGCGCAATACGATCTATGGAAGCAACGGCTGCTCGCCAGCTGGGGTGGCCCGGCGGAAATCGAAACTTTCGCCCCGAGCCTGGCCGCAGACCGCCAGGCGCAGACCTGGTGGGCTGGGTTGCTCAGGGCGGCCTCAAGTCCTGGTGGGGTCGCTGGCCTGCTGGAAGCGCTGCGTGATACCGATGTTCGTCATTTCCTTGCAAAAGTCTCGGCCCGGACGATTGTTCTGCATCGCTTCGGCGACCGTGCCGTTCGCATCGAAGCCGGGCGCTTCCTTGCGGCCAACATCCCGGGCGCGAAGTTCATTGAGGTCGCCGGTAGTGACCACTGGTTCTGGGTCGGCGACCAACAGCCGCTGCTTGATAGCATCAGCGCGTTTGCACGACGCAGCTGATCGCTCACCAAGGCGCGCACTCTGCAGGGATGATCGGTTGCAAATGGATCTGTGAAGGCCTCGCGCTAGGCGGCCTCCGCTATGCTGGTAAGACGGCGGAGCACTGACTTTGCCTCAGCCGTCATTCGCCGGACTATCTCACCCGCAGGCAGGACTTCGTCGATGTTGCCGGCGCTTTGTCCGGCCGTCAGGCATGCCTGCTCTATGTCGCCGTTGAAATCCGTCGTCGGCAGGATAGCGCTGTAGCGCGGCACCGGGATCGTCTGGCCGTTGAGGACGGTAGTGCCGATGAACTGGCCTTCTGCATCCCTGGTGGCTTCGGCTTCCCGCCCCAGCGCCGCACGTGCGCCGTCATTGACGATGGCTCGCATGATCTGATCGGGCCACTCGGGCCCGTAAATGGACAAGAGCGCCGTATCGCCAACATCAGCAGCTAGCACGCGGTCCTTGTAGGCATCGTGCGCTTCGGCCTCTTGCGAAGCGAGGAAACGGCTGCCGCACCAGACGGCATCAGCCCCGAGAACAAGCGCGGCGGCCATGGTCGTGCCATCCACTATGCCACCTGCGGCAAGCAGCGGCAGGCGGGGGAAGCGTCGGCGAATGCGGGGGAAGAGCGTCATAGTGGACCCCTCCGCCCGATTGTGGCCGCCGGCCTCGGCACCCTGGACGATGAGAGCTTCGGCGCCGAGATTGACCGCTTGCTCAGCTTCGGCGACTCGGCCGATCTGCATCCAGACCTTGATACCGGCGTGCTTCAGCCTTCCGACATGTTCCGAGGTCGGCAACGTCCAAAAGAAGATTGCGAGCGACACCTGTTCCTCGATGAGCACGGATATGTGTTCGTCGGTGACGAAGTCGCCGATCAGGTCGACGCCGAAGGGCCGCTTCGTCAGTGACCTGGTCTTGCCGATGAGCTCGCGCAGGATGTGGGGCGGGTTGATGTCGCAGCCGATCGTGCCAAGCCCGCCGGCTTCGCAGACAGCGGCCGCAAGAGCGGGTCGGGCGATCATCGCCATGCCTGCATTGACGATTGGCGTCGCGAGCCCGAAGTCCCGGGTGATGGATGTCAAAATCACGTCTGTGTCCTTTGATTTGGTTGTGGGCAGCCTGCGCGTGACGCGCCGGCCAGGATTAATCGTCATGGCCGCATCGTGATCTTGGCCATCGAAGGAATTTCCCAATCCGCCATGACCCGCCGAGCATGGTGATGACGTAGGGCGCAGTGCGGCGTCCGCACCAAGAAAGACAGGACTGGAACACAGCTCAGCCTCCTTGCCTTGTGTTCTGAGCACCGACACGGTCCAGAAAGGCGTCGACCACCGGCGCCACGGTGTCGACATCGAGGAAGGCGGTGACATGGTTCTTACCCGCGAGTGGCAGAAACTCGCCGCCCGCCAGTTCCGCGAAATTCCTGACGGGCTCGCAACGGGAATCGAGCATGCCGCTGATTGCCAGCACCGGTATCCCCAGCCCCGCGAAGGCCGCCGAGAAATCTAACCTGTCCTTGGCAAGGCTTGCTTGAACAGCGGTGAGATCGTTGGCCCGGATCCGCCGGCTTGCGGCCTGCGAAAGGTCGGGGGCCAGTTGCGTCAAGAAGGCGAGCCAAGTTTCGAAGTCATTCTTCAGCGCCACTCGGAGGGAGGTGAGATCCTCCGCGAACGGATGCGCGCCATTGACGATCAGCGCGTTGACGCGGTCCGGATGATAGAGAGCCGCGGCCAACGCCACCACGCCGCCCATTGAATGTCCCATCAGCGCAGCATGCTGGACACCGGCATGGTCGAGCACGGCAACGACATCTGCCGCCCGCCTGAGGCCGGAATAGGCCATCGGATCGTGAGGCTTTCCGCTCCGGCCATGGCCGCGGCAATCGATGAGGATCAGCCGGCGCCCGCGCCGCAGCAGCTTGTCGACGTAGCCCGCCTCGTGCCAGCACTCGCTGTTTTCGGTCACGCCATGCAGCAGTACGAGCGGCTCGCCGCGACCCAGGTCCTCGTAAGCGATAGAGATGCCGTCGCTGGCAACAGCCTCGGACGTGCAATGATAGGAGAGTGTATTGACCAGTGACATTTCTCGCTCCCCCTCTGGGTCGGCCCGACGGCGTGGGGATTGATAGAGGGCCAGCGTCCCCTCAACGTCCTCTCAATGTCCTTTGGCGGCCGCATACGGATCGATGAAGCGGTTGGAATCCGACTTCTGGTTTTCCTGAGTTGCGTCTGACCGGGGCCGCGGGTGGAATTTGCATTGCGCCGGGCGGCGGCACTGCCAATTTCGCCGGGGCCCCCGGGCGCGAGGTTCATTGAGGTCGCCCGGTTGACGCACCACTGATTTCGGGTCGGCGACCAACAGCAACTGCTTGATGGCATCAGCGCGTTGCATGCCGCAGCAGCTTGTGGTCGCCGTCGATGCGGTCAGCCCTCGCGCTCGGCTTCAGTGTGCTGCGGTCCGCTTCTCGAGCGTGCGCGCATATTGCGTCAGCGGAAAGCACATGACGAAGAAGATCAGCGCCACCAGCCCGTAGACTTTGAACGGCTCGAACGTCGCGTTGTTGATGGCGTTGGAGGTCCTGACCAGTTCCTCGAAGCCGATGATCGAGGTCAGCGCCGTCGACTTGATCAACTGCACCAGGAAACCCACCGTCGGTGCGCGCGTGATCGAGAACGCCTGCGGCAGGATGATCAGCCTCAGCTCCTGCAGATAATGCAGCCCGAGGCTGGCGCCGGCATCCCACTGTCCGCGCGGCAGAGCGTCGACGCCGCCGCGCCAGATCTCGGCCAGATAGGCGCTGGCAAAGAAGGTGAGGCCGAGCACGGCGGCAGTCCACGGCTCGATGCGCAGGCCCAGCATCGGCAGGCCGAAGAACATCAGGAACAGCTGCATCAAAAGCGGCGTGCCCTGGAACAGCGCGATGTAGCCCGAGGCGATACGCCGGCTCCACTTGGCCTTGGCGATGCGGAAGAACAGCACGATCAGCCCGACCAGCGCGCCGCCGATGAAAGCCGCCAGCGACAACAGCACCGTCCAGCGGGCGGCGAGCAACAGGTTGCGGACGATGTCCCAGAAGGTGAATTCGATCATGACACGCCCGCCCCAAGAACACGGCGTCCACCTGTGACCAGCAGCCGGCGCAGCGCCATCGACAGGCCGAGATAGACCAGGGTCACGACAAAATAGGTCTCGAAGGAACGGAAGGTGCGCGCCTGCAGCATGTCGGCCTCGTAGGTCAATTCGCGCACCGCGATCTGTGACACCACGGCTGATTCCAGCATCATGATGACGATCTGGCTGGTCAGCGCCGGATAGATAATCTTGAGCGCCTGCGGCAGCACGATCTTAATGAACACCTGCCGGGGCCTGAGCCCAAGCGCCAGGGCGGCTTCCGTCTGCCCACCCGGCACGGCGTCGAGCCCGGCGCCGACGATCTCGATGGTGTAGGCCGCCATGTTGAGCGTCATCGCCAGCATGGCGGCGAGGATCGGGTCGAGCCGGATGCCGAGGCTGGGCAGGCCGAAGAAGATGAAGAACAACTGCACCAGGAACGGCGTGTTGCGCATCACCTCGACATAGACCGCGATCGCCCGCTTCAGGAACACCGGGCCGTTGCGCCGGCCGGCGGCACCGAGGATGCTGAGCAGCGTGCCCAACAGCGTGGTCACGACGATCAACAGGACCGTCGTGGCCGCGCCGCGCGCGATGTCGCCCAGGGCGCCTGCAAGCCAGCCAAAGGCCACGGGAACTCAATCCTTGAGGTTGTCGGGATTGAGAGGCGTCTTCAGCCACGCCTTGGAGCTCTCGTCGAGCTTGCCGTCGGCCAGCATCTTGGCGACCGCGTCGTTCACCGCCTTCTTCAGCCGGTCCTCATTCTTGTTGAGGCCGATATGCGAAGGCGAGGTCAAGAGCTGGAATTTCTGCTCCGGCTGCAGCGCGTCCTGCTTGGCCAGCACTTGCGCGCCGACGTCGTTGCCGACCACCATCAGCTGCGTCTGGCCGGAGATAAAGGCCTGGATGACGGAATTGTAGTTGTCGAAGCGCTTGATGTCGGCGGATGCCGGCGCCGCCGCGGTCAGCGATGTATCCTCCAGCGTGCCGCGATTGACGGCGATGGACTTGTCGGCAAGGTCTTCCTTGCCTTTGACCGCCATTGCCTTCGGCCCGATGACGGCGATGTAGTAAGGCGCATAAGCGGCGGCGAAGTCGATGACCTGCTCGCGCTCCTTGGAATAGCCGACGCTCATCAAAATATCGACGCGCTTGTCGGTGAGATACGGGATGCGGTTCTGTCCGGTGACGCTGACCAGGTTGAGCTTGACCTTGAGCGAATCGGCAATCGCCTGCGCCACGTCGATGTCATAGCCCTTGATGCTCATGTCGGCGCTGGCCGAGGAGAAGGGCGGGAAGTCCGAGAAGATGCCGACATTGATAGCGCCGGCCTTGGTGATGTCGTCGATGGCGTCGGCCTTCGCCTGCGTGGCAAGACAGGTGGCGCCGAGCATCATGGCTGCCGCGACTGCGGATTTGATTGTGTTGCGAAGTAACATTGTGGTTCCCCTGCTGGAAGCTTGTTTGTTTGCATACGGCCGCCGGCTCCAGCGCGGCGGCCGCATTAGGTCTAGCGTCAGCCCTTCTTGATTGCCGGGCTGAACACCATCAGGCTCAGGATCTCGAACAGGACCTGGGCGCCGACATGGGCGGTGTTGGTGGTGGCGTCATATTGCGGCGCCACCTCGACGACATCGCCGCCGACGATGTTGAGGCCTTTCAGGCCACGCAGCAGCTCGAGCACCTCGCGCGTCGTCAGCCCGCCGACTTCAGGCGTGCCGGTGCCCGGCGCGAAGGCCGGATCGATGCTGTCGACGTCGAAGGAGATGTAGGTCGGGCCGTCGCCGACGATCTTGCGCGCCTTCTCGATGATTGCCGGAATGCCGAGCCCGGTCACCTCTTCGGCATGCACGACCGTCATGCCGGACTCGTAGGTGAACTCCCACAGATATTCGGCCGAGCCGCGAATGCCGATCTGGATGGTGCGGGTCGGGTCGAGCACGCCGTCCAGCACCGCGTTGCGGAACGGTCCGCCATGGTGGAACTTGGTCATGTCGAACAGGCCGCTGGTGTCGCAATGCGCGTCGATATGGATCATGCCGACCGGCGCCTTCTTGCCGACCGCCTTCAGGATCGGATGGCTGATCGAGTGGTCGCCGCCGACCGAGAGCGGCAGCACGCCGGCATCGACGATCTGGTTGGTGCGGCGCTCGATGTCCTCATGGCTGATCTCCAGCCGGTAGCGGCTGCGGAATGGCGTATCGCCGATATCGGCGACGCGAAGCTCATGCGTCGGCGCGCATTCCAGCACATGATTGTAAGGGCCGATGCGCTCGATGGTGCGCAACGCGCGTGGCCCGAAGCGCGAGCCGGGGCGGTTGGTGACGCCGAGGTCCATCGGCACGCCGATCATCGCCACCTGAAGATCGCCGAAATCCGGATTGTCGGCCGATATTTCACGATAGGGCGCGGCGAGGAAGGTCGGGATGCCGGAATAGGGCGCCAGCCTGGTGCCCGACTTGTTGAAGATCTTGTCGGCGACCTTGCGGAATTTCGGGTCGAACATCTCGCCACCATGGCTCTCGCCATATTTGCGGCGCAACGCTTCGAGCTTGCCGCGATCGTAACCCATGTCCGGTCCTCCTCTGCTTGCTGCCCGCATGGACAATTGCCACGCCAGCCATCTGCGGCTGGATCGTTGCCCGCTGTCCGCGCGGATTTCACGTCTCTTGAAAGCTGTTCCGGGCAAAAGTGTCGGGCAGCGGCTTTGAAAAATCAATTGATATTGTTACAGTCTGGATTGTGAGAAAATCTCACAAACTAGCGAGCTGTCCATGGCTAAGCGCCTGCCACCCCTGAACCCGTTGCGCGCCTTCGAGGCCACGGCGCGCCACGCCTCGCTGACCAAGGCGGCGGGTGAGCTCAATGTCACGCATGGCGCCATCAGCCATCAGATCAAGGCATTGGAGCAATCGCTCGGCGTCAGGCTGTTCGAACGCACTGGGCAGCGGGTCAAGCTCACCCCGCATGGCGCCGAGCTGCTGCCGGCGGTGTCGACGGCCTTCGACGGCATCGCCGCCGCCACCCAGCGCATGACCAGGCCGGCGAGTGCGGGCGCGTTGTCGGTGTCCTGCGTGCCGGCGCTGTTGCTGCTCTGGATGACGCCGCGGCTCGGCAGCTTCATGGCGCAATATCCCGACATCCGGCTGACGCTGATCCCGTCCAACGATATCAGGGACATCCGCTCGCCGCAGGTCGATGTCTGCGTGCTCTATGGCGATGGCAGCTGGAGCGATTGCTGGATGCGCAAATGGTCGGGCCTCGAGCTGTTCCCGGTGGTCAGCCCGACGCTGATCAACAACCGGCCGATCCGCAGCGTGCGCGACCTCGCCGATCACGTCTTCCTGCATGGCGATGACGGGCGCGAATGGCATACCTGGCTGGCCGCCGCCGACGGGCTGGATCTCGAACGCGGCCGCCGCCACCATCTCGGCGACGCGCGCACCGCAATCGAAGCCGCGGTACACGGCCACGGCGTGGCGCTTGGCGATTCCGTCACCGCCAGCACGCTGCTCGCCAGGGGACTGCTGGTGGCGCCGTTCAGCCTGTCGGTGCCGGCGGTCGACGATTTTTATGTCGTCTGCCGCAACGAGATGCGCTCGGCGCCGATCGTGCAGCTGTTCATCGATTGGCTGTTTGCCGAGAAGGAAGAGGCCGACAGGCGCGCCGACGCGCCGGTGGCCGGCCGCGCGCTGAGCCGCAGGAAACGCCCGGCGCTCAAGGTCATAGGCGCCAGGACCGCGTCCTGAGGCTGGCCTTGCCTGCCGGCGTTTTTGTCGGGCCAGCTTGCAAAGCGGGCAGCGCATCCAGGAATTCGATGCTAAGACGCGATTGGCTAAATCCAACACTCGAGGCGCGCCCCTGTGCGAAGCGCCTTGAAGGCGAGCAGCGAAGGCGGCAGCAGGCATGGCAAGAACCGATATAGCGCGGCGCGTCTACAACCACACCTGGAAGCTCGACCCGATCGTGCGCAGCCTGCTCGACACCGACTTCTACAAGCTTTTGATGCTGCAGATGATCTGGGGCATGTACCCCAAGGTCGACGCCACCTTTTCGCTGATCAACCGCACGACCTCGGTGCGCCTCGCCGACGACATCGACGAGGTCGAACTGCGCGAGCAGCTCGACCATGCCCGCACGCTGCGCTTTTCCAAGAAGGAAATGATCTGGCTGGGCGGCAATAATTTCTACGGCCGCAAGCAGATCTTCGAGCCGGAGTTCCTCGCCTGGCTGGAAGGTTTCAGGCTGCCGCCATACGAGCTTTCCAAGCGCGACGGCCAGTACGAGCTCTCTTTCCCCGGTCCCTGGATGTACACCACGCTGTGGGAGATCCCGGCGCTTGCCATCATCAACGAGCTCCGCTCGCGCGCCGCCATGCGCTCCTACGGGCCGTTCGCGCTCGATGTGCTCTATGCCCGCGCCAAGGCCAAGATGTGGGCCAAGACCGAGCGGCTGAAGGCGCTGCCCGGCATCCGTATCTCCGATTTCGGCACCCGTCGCCGCCATTCCTTCCTGTGGCAGCGCTGGTGCGTGGAGGCGCTGAAGGAAGGCATCGGCGAGGCCTTCACCGGCACTTCCAACGTGCTTCTGGCCATGGACAACGACCTCGAGGCCCTGGGCACCAACGCGCATGAATTGCCGATGGTGTTCGCCGCGTTGGCCAACTCCGAGGAAGAGCTGCGCGAGGCGCCCTACAAGGTGCTGCAGGACTGGCAGCGCTATTATGGCGGCAACCTGCTGATCGTGCTGCCCGATGCCTTCGGCACCGATTCCTTCCTGCGCGACGCGCCGGACTGGGTCGCCGACTGGACCGGTTTCCGCCCCGACAGCGCGCCGCCGATCGAGGGCGGTGAGCGGATCATCGAGTGGTGGCGCCAGAGGGGGAAGGACCCCAAGCAGAAACTGCTGATCTTCTCCGATGGGCTCGAGGTCGAGACCATCGAGGAAACCTACCGGCATTTCCGCGGCAAGGTGCGCATGTCCTTCGGCTGGGGCACCAACCTCACCAACGATTTCGAAGGCTGCGCCCCGACTGAGACCGACAGCCTCGACGCGATATCGCTGGTCTGCAAGGTCACGGAAGCCAATGGCCGGCCGGCGGTGAAGCTGTCGGACAATCCCGCCAAGGCGACCGGGGATGCGAAAGAGATAAGGCGGTATCTCAGGATTTTCGGCGAGAAGGGACGTGTGGAGCAGTTGGTGAAGGTGTGAGGGTCGTTCTTCGTGGCCCAGACATGTCCTGCATCGTCAAGAAATAGAGCAAGGCTGGATAGGCCGAGTTCCTTCGCCCCCCTCTCTGTCCTGCCGGACATCTCCCCCTCAAGGGGGGAGATTAAGCTTTCGTCTCCGCTTTCGCCAATCTTCGACGTTGCTAAGAAAGAACCGGCGCCGAAACAGCCAATCTCCCCCCTTGAGGGGGAGATGTCCGGCAGGACAGAGAGGGGGGCCGTAGAACGCCGTCGCCACAGGTTAGCCTTCCCTCTCGCTTTCCTTGCCCTCCTTCCCACCCCCGCCTTCGCCCACGCCTCCGACCGTGGCCACGTCCTCCTCCTCCCAACCGGCTATTACATCGCCGGCGGCGCACTGGCCGTAGCCATCAGCTTCCTCGTGCTGGCGCTGGTGCCACCCGTCGCCTTCGACCGCTTCTGGCGCAAGCGCCTTCCGCTGTTCTCATTCGGCGACGGCTCACGCACAATCATCAGTCTCATTTCCTTTGCCGGTTTCGCAATCCTCATTGCCGCCGGCCTCTTCGGCAGCCGCGATCCACTCTCCAACCCGCTGCCACTGGTGATCTGGACGCTGCTCTGGGCCGGCTTCACGCTGCTTCAAGGCGTCTTTGGCAACCTGTGGGCATGGCTCAACCCGTGGTACGGCCCGTACCGTGTCGCGGCCCGGATCGTCGGGCTCCGAGGCGACGAAACACAGCCATCGCGCCTACCCCCATGGCTCGGCTTCTGGCTTGCCTTCGTGCTGTTCTTCGCCTTCGCCTGGTTCGAGCTGATCGACCCGGCGCCCGACGATCCAGCACGCTTAGCATGCGCCGCCGGCCTCTATTGGCTGGTCACCTTCTTCGCCATGCTGGCCTTCGGCTATGAGACCTGGAGCCGGCGCGGCGAGTTCCTGAGCGTCTTCTTCTCGATAGTCGCACGCTTCGCGCCATTCCAGCGCGAGCAAGGCCGCCTCTCGCTCGCATGGCCGGGCGTCGGGCTGCTTGCCGCCGAACCATTGCCATTGAGCGGCATGGCTTTTCTTCTATTGGCGCTGTCGTCCGTATCCTTCGACGGCCTGTCGAAGACCTTCTTCTGGCTCGGCCTGTTCGGCGTCAATCCGCTGGAGTTCCCCGGTCGCACCGCGCTGATCGGCATCGGCAGCTTCGGCCTCGTGCTGACCTTCATTTTGTTGGCAGCGGTGTTCGCGCTGGCCGTCTTTCTCGGCGGGCGTCTTGCCGGCAATGCCCGTTCATTCGCGGACACAGCAGGCCTGCTCGTATGGTCGATCGTGCCGATCGCGCTCGCCTACCATATCGCGCACTACGTAACCGCGCTGCTGGTCGACGGCCAGTACGCGCTGGTCGCGCTCTCCGACCCGTTCGCGCTCGGCTGGAACGTGTTCGGCACCGCAAACATGATGGTCGAAGCGGGCGTCGTCGCCGGCGCCCAGTCGGCCTGGTGGCTGTGGAATCTGCAGGCTGGCGTGATCATCGCCGGCCATGTGCTGGCGGTGCTTGTCGCGCATGGTTTTGCCTGGCGATCATACGGCCAGCCTTCACGCGCGGCGCTCAGCCAGCTGCCGCTCACTCTTTTGATGATCGCCTATACGATCTTCGGCCTGTGGTTGCTTGCAACGCCGACCGCCGGATGAGACAAGGCGATGTCCTTGGGCTCCTTGGGGAAGCTCGCTTGCCAGGCCAGGGCTTTGGTGATTTAGTTTGTACACATGCAATTTTCCCGTCCTCCGCAAGAGGATGGTTTAGCCGCCTTATCGCTGGTCAAGACTTTAAAAAACAGGGGAACGGACATGGCCGACAAGAACGGATTTTTCGATCTCTCGAAGACGACGCTTTCGCGCCGCACCGCGCTGAAGGGCATCGCTGCCGGCGCTGGCCTGGCGCTGGCGCCAGGCTTCGTGCGCTACAGCCAGGCGCAGAGCTCGGCGCCGATCAAGATCGGCTTCCAGTCGCACCGCACCGGCATCGGCGCCGCCTATGGCCGCTGGTACGAAAAGACGAGTGCCGCCGCTATCAAGGCGATCAACGATGCCGGCGGCATCAGCGGCCGCCAGGTCGAGCTGGTCATCGAGGATGACAGCACCGATCCGGCGCGCGGCGCCGAGGTGGTCGCCAAATTCGCCAAGCAGCACAAGACCGACATCGTCTTCGGCACTTTGTTCTCGCATGTGGTGATCGGCTCGGCGCCGGCGGCCGGTGAAAACAAGATCCCCTATTTCGTCGTCAGCGAAGGCCATCACGTCGCCTCCACCAAGCTCAACCGCTACGTCTTCCAGCCCGGCATCACCGACGTGAAGAGCCAGATCCAGTCGATGGCGCCGTGGATCGCGGCCAATGCCGGCAAGAAGGTGACGCAGATCTTCCCCGACTTCGCCTTCGGCTACGACCATCGCGACTACCTGCCGCCGGCGCTGAAGGCGCAAGGCGCCGACGTCATCGCCCAGATCGCCATCCCGCCGACGGAAAGCTCCTTCACCAAATACTTCCCGCAGATCCCGGCCGAGACCGAGGTGATCTATCACGTCATGGTCGGCCCGGCGGTGCTCACCTTTGTCAAGGAACTCGGCGAGTTCTATGGCTCCAACCGGCCGCAGCTGTTCGGCTTCATCGATTCGCTCGAGGCCGTCGACATCAACAGCCCCGGTCTCGAATTTCTCGACGGCAGCCATTTCTGGGAAGGCTCGCCGCGTTATGCCCAGCCTGACGACTCCGCCGCGCAGAAAGCCTATCGCGCCGCCGTCGGCATCGACGACAATGGTGCGGCCGTCGGCGACCCCAAGGACGTCTCCACCGCCGCGCATATGTTCGGCTGCTGGGAAACGCTCTACGTCGTCAAGAAGGCGATGGAAGACGCCGGCTACAAGGGACCCGAGGACCGCGCCAAGCTGGTCGAGGCGACCGAGGCGTTGAAGGAATTCGCCGAAGGGCCGGAGCATCCGCAGGGAGCGAAAACCTTCAACGGCAAGATCCACCAGTGTTTCGGCATCCAGAACATCTCCAAGGTCGAGGGCGGCAAGCTGAAGGTCGTGCACAAGACCAAGATCGAGGACGGGCTCTACGAGGCCGAAGGGGACTACACGACGCAGGCGCTGTAGGCGTTGCTTTTCCAGCAAGCGTGAGCGCCCAGGCCCCCCTCTCTGTCCTGCAGGGCAGAGGGGGGCGCCTCGCGTCTCCCTAACCGGGTAGCCTCATGCACTTCGGCCCCCATCTCCTCCTCGCCGCTCTCGAAGGTCTCGTCACCTCAGCCGTTCTGGCGCTGACGGCGCTTGGCCTGTCGCTGGTGTTCGGCGTCATGCGCGTCGTCAACGTCGCGCATGGCGAGTTCTTCATGCTGGGCGCGGTGTTGGCCTGGGCGATCTCGACCGCGATACCGGGCCATCCCACGCTTGGCTTCCTGGCAGCACTCGTGCTGGCGCCGCTGATCGTCGGCGCCATCGCGCTCGTCGCTGAACGGCTGGTGCTGCGCCGGCTGAACTACAATCCCGAAGGCACCATCGTCGCTACCATCGGCATGCTCTACATCATCCAGCAGCTGGCGCTGACTTTCTACGGCCCGGAGGCGAGACCCGTCGAGCCGCCGTTCAGCTACCGCATCCTTTTGCCGTGGTTCGGCTATTCCGGCTACAAGCTCTCGATCGTTGCGGCCTCGCTCGTTCTGCTCGTGATCACCTGGCTGGTGCTGACCCGCACGAAGATCGGCCTGATCATGCGCGCCACCCAGTATGACCGCGAGACGGCGCAGGCCTTCGGCATTCCGGTCGAGCGCGTCTATGCCGGCGTCTTCGCCGTCGGCGCCATGCTGGCGGCGATCGCCGCGGTGCTGATCGTGCCGATCAGTCAGGCGCATTATCTGATGGGGCAGGATCCGCTGCTCCTGTCCTTCATCGTCGTCATCATCGGCGGCCTCGGCTCACTGCGCGGCACGGTGGTCGCCGCCATTCTGATCGGCCTTTCCGACGGCATCGTCTCGATGTTCTTCTCGCCGACGCTGGCCAAGATCATCGCAACGCTGGTTGTCGCCATGGTGCTGGTGTTCCGCCCGCAAGGGCTGTTCGGGACGGCCCAGCGATGAAGGATGCTTCGCCGGCAAAAATCTACGCCCTGCATATCGGCGTCATAGCGCTTCTGTTCGTGCTCAATTTCGCCCTGCCGGACTACCATCAGGGCCTCTTCGCCCGCATCATGCCGCTGGCCGTCTTCGCCATGGGCTACAATCTGCTCTTCGGCTATGTCGGCCTGCTCAGCCTCGGCCACGCGATGTTCTTTTCCGCCGGCCTCTATGGCGCGGGCTTGACCGTCTACCATCTCGGCTGGGGCGTGCCGGAAGCCTTTGTCGCCGGGGTCGCCTGCGGCGCGATGCTGGCGCTGGTCATTGGCCTGCTGGCGCTGCGCACCTCCGGCGTGGCGTTCATGATCGTCACCATGATGTTCGCGCAGGTCCTCTATCTGCTCATCCTCTATTTCGCCGCCTGGACCGGCGGCGACCAGGGCCTGGTCATCCAGCAGGCTTCACGGGTGATCTCGATCGGCGGCACTTCCGTCGACCTCACCAATCCGACCGTGCGCTACATGAGCGCGCTGGCGCTGTTTTCGGTCGCGTTGCTTGCCACCTTGGCCATCGTCCGCTCCCGCTTCGGCCGCGTTCTGGTGGCGATCCGCGAGAACGAGGAGCGCGCCAAGATGCTGGGCTACGACACAACAGCCAACAAGCTCGTTGCGGTCGTTGCCTCGGGCGCCATCTGCGCGGCCTCAGGCGCGGCCTATGCGCTGTTGTTCGGCTATGTCGGCTCGAGCTTCGCGACGGTGCAATATTCGATCCTGCCCTTGCTCTGGGTCTTGCTCGGTGGCGCCGCGACAGCGCTTGGGCCGCTCCTAGGCACGCTGTTCATGTATTATGTCACCGACATCACCAGCGGCTTCACTTCCGCCTATCTGCTGATCGTCGGCGTGGCGCTCATCCTTCTGGTGCTGTTCTTCCCGAAGGGCATCCTGGGCAGCATCCGCCAGCGCTGGCTGGGGTGGCTGCCATGATGCCGCTGCTCACCACCAAGGGCCTGTCCCGCTTCTTCGGCGGCCTGCGCGCTGTCGACGGCGTCGACTTCGCGCTGATGCCGGGCGAGATCCGCGCTATCATCGGACCCAACGGCGCCGGCAAGACGACCTTCGTCAGCCTGCTCTCTGGCCGCATCCAGCCGTCCTCCGGCATGGTGGTCTTCGACGGCGCCGACATCACCGGTATGCCGGCCTACAAAAGGGTTCGCCTCGGTGTCGCCTATACCTTCCAGATCACCAGCGTCTTCGCCAACCTCACGGCCTTCGACAATGTGGCGCTGCCGGTGCAGCGCACGCTGACCGACCGCCGCTCGAAAGGGCAGGTGAAAAACGGCGTCATGGAAGCGCTGGAACGCACCGGCCTTGCCGACCGCGCCGGCACGCTTGCCGGGCAATTGTCCTACGGCCATCAGCGGCTGCTCGAAGTCGCGATGGGCCTGGCGCTGAAGCCGCGTTTGCTGATCCTCGACGAGCCGACGCAGGGCCTGGCCGACAGCGAGATCGACAATTTCATCGCGCTGGTGAACGAGATCGCCAAGGATGCCACGGTGCTGCTCATCGAGCACAACATGCCCGTGGTCATGCAGCTCGCCGACCGCATCACCGTCTTCAATGGCGGAAAGATCCTCGCCGAAGGCACGCCCGAGCAGATCCGCGCCAATACGCAAGTCCAGGACGCTTATCTCGGAGCGACCCATGGCTGAGCTGCTGACGATTGCGGGACTGGATTGCTTCTATGGCGAGGTCCAGGTGCTCTACGGCCTCGACCTCGTGCTGAACAAAGGCGAGGTGTTGTGTCTGTTCGGCCGCAACGGCGCCGGCAAGACGACGACGCTCAAGGCCATCATGGGCCTGGTGCCGGCGGCGGCCGGTTCGATCAAGCTGGACGGCAAGGAACTGACCGGGCTTGCCGCGCATGACGTGCCGAAGGTCGGAATCGCCTATGTGCCGCAAGGAAGGCGATTGTTCGCCGAGATGACGGTTGCCGAAAACATCGAGATCGGCCTGATGGCGCGCGGCAAGGGCAGGCAGACACGGGAGAACGTGCTCGACCTCTTCCCGTTGCTGCGCGAGCGGTTGAAGCAGCGCTCCGGCACGCTCTCCGGCGGCGAGCAGCAGATGCTGGCGATGGCGCGCGCGCTTTGCCTCGAGCCGCAAGTGCTTCTGCTCGACGAGCCAACCGAGGGGCTGATGCCGTCGATGATCGCCAGGATCCGCGAGACAGTGGCCAAGCTGCGCGACCTCGGCGTCTCGACGATCCTGGTCGAGCAGCGCGTCGACGCCGTGCTCTCGGTCGCCGACCGCGTCTCCTTCATCGAGAACGGCCGCAACCGCGAGACGGTCGAAGTCGAGCAGCTACGCGCCGATCCGTCGGCCGTTAGGCGCTATGTCGGCGTCGGCTAGAAAAACAAAAACCCGGCGATCAGGAAAGTCGGGATCAGCACCAGACCCGACCACGCCATATAGCCGAAGAAGCCGGGCATCTTCACGCCGCCATGGCGGGCGATGGCATAGACCATGAAGTTCGGCGCGTTGCCGATATAGGTGTTGGCGCCCATGAACACCGCTCCGGCCGAGATCGCGGCGAGCGTCGAGGCGGCTTCCATCATCAGATGCTTCGCATCGCCGCCGGCAAGCTCGAAGAACACCAGATAGGTCGGCGCATTGTCGAGGAAGGATGATAAAGCCCCGGTCAGCCAGAAATAGGCGAGATCGTTCGGCTGGCCATTGGCCGAAGTCACCAGCGACACCAGCGGCGCCAACGCGCCGCCAAGCCCGGCGCGCAGGATGGCGACCACCGGCACGATGCAGATGAAGATGCCGGCAAAGAGTTTCGCCACTTCGGCGATCGGCCCCCAGCTGAAGCCGTTCGCGGCGCGGTATTCCTTGCGGGATACGGCGAGCGAGACGAAGGCGAGGATCAGGATGATCGCGTCGCGCACGAGATTCTGCAGTTCGAGGCCGACGCCGAAGATCGGAATGCTGATGCCCGGCTTCCAGCTTGCCGAAAGCAGGATCGCGCCGATCACACCGGCGAGCAGCGGCAAATTGGGCAGGCCGCGGAGGCGCACTTTCGAATCCGGCGTCGGGTCCTTGATCTTGGGCGCGCCGTTCTCGCGCCGGTGCAGAAAAATGTCGATCGCCAGGAAGACCGCCAGTACCAGGCCACCGACGAACAGCGTGTCGGGCAGGATGTGGACGGTCGTCCAGAAGAAGTCGACGCCGCGCAGGAAGCCGACGAACAAAGGCGGGTCGCCGAGCGGCGTCAGCGAGCCGCCGATGTTGGACACCAGGAAGATGAAGAAGATCACCACATGGGCGTTGAACGGCCGGTTGTCGTTGGCGCGCAGCATAGGCCTGATCAGGATCATCGAGGCGCCCGTCGTGCCGATGACCGAGGCCAGCATCGCGCCGGTCAACAGCAGCCCGGCATTGGTGAGCGGCGTGCCGTGGATGTTGCCGGCAAGCAGGATGCCGCCGGAAATCGTGTAGAGCGCGAAGAGCAGGATGATGAAGGACATATATTCGGTCAGCAGTGTGTGCAGCACCGCTTCGCTGGCCGCCGGAAGCCCGAAGGCGGCCGCCAGCGGAACCACAACCAGCGCCGCCCAGCCGGCGGCGATCTTGCCATAGTGATGTTCCCAGAGATGGGGGAAGAGCAGCGGCCCGGTCGCGATCGACAACAGCAGGCCGGCGAACGGCAGCGCCCACCAGAGCGGCATCGCAGCGCCGGGGAGTTCGTGGAGCTCGGCGGCGAACGCCTGTGCTGGAAGCAGCAGCGCTATGGCAAGTGGTGCGAAACAGAAAAAACCCCTCATCCGGCCGCTTCGCGGCCACCTTCTCCCCAGAGGGGAGAAGAGATTGGCGCCGGCGCCGGCTGCCTCCTCTCCCCTCGGGGAGAGGTCGGATTGCCCCGAATTGCCTTTCGCAATTCGGTTGGCAATCCGGGTGAGGGGGTTCTTCCCCACAGCCCGATCAGTCCGCCGAATGATCTTCGAGGCTCACGCCGGCTTCGCGCATGCGCTTCAGCATCGCTTCGACCGACCCGTTGAGATCGATGCCGCGGCAGGCGTCGAGCCGCACTGTGGTCTTGAAACCCTGCTTCATGGCATCGAGCGCCGAGAAAGCGACGCAGAAATCGGTGGCGAGCCCGACCAGCGTGATCGTGTCGATGCCGCGTTCCTTGAGATAGCCGCCAAGGCCGGTCGGCGTCGCATGGTCGTTCTCGAAGAAGGCCGAGTAGCTATCGATCGCGGTGCGGAACCCCTTGCGGATCACCAGTTCGGCCTTGGTCCAGGCGAGCCCGGAATGGAAGTCGGAGCCAAGGCTGCCCTGGATGCAGTGATCGGGCCACAGTGTCTGCGGCCCATACGGCATCTCGATGGTCTCGAACGCCTGCTTGCCGGGATGGCTGGAAGCGAAGCTCGAATGGCCGGCCGGGTGCCAATCTTGCGTCAGGATCACATGTTCGGTGCGGCGGATCAGGTCATTGACCAACGGCACGATCTCGTCGCCGCCAGCAACCGCCAATGCGCCGCCGGGGCAGAAATCGTTCTGCAGGTCGATCACGATGAGCGCTTCGTCGGCCATGGGCCTCCCTCTCTCGGTCTGGGCTCCAAAGAATGCCGCTCGCGCGACCGGCGGCAGAACCTTGACCAGATGGCTGGCGGCGTCAACCTCCGGCGGCATAACAAATGCGTTCAGCTCCGTTCCAGTGAGGCCGCGCCGCCAACTCTTGCTTTGACAATTCCGGTCGGCCTGATATCATTTGCATACGAATGAATTTGACCGGTCTCGATGCCGGCGGAAGACCCAAGGCACGGCGCTTTGGGCGGGCCAATTCGGGGAAGGCCCAATTTTGGAAGGCAAAGCGTGATCCGTTACGCGAAACCCACCAATGTCGACGAGGCGCTTGGCCTTCTTGGCGAGGACCGCTGGCGCATCCTTGCCGGCGGCACGGATTTCTATCCGGCGCAGGGCGTGAAACCTTTCCGCGACAATATCCTCGACATCAACGGTCTGGCCGCGTTGCGCGGCATCGCCGAGACCGACGAGCATTGGCACATCGGCGCCCGCACCACCTGGACCGACATTGTCCGCCAGCCGCTGCCGGCGGCATTCGATGCGCTGAAGGCCGCCGCGCGCGAAGTCGGCTCGGTCCAGATCCAGAATGTCGCCTCCGTTGCCGGCAATCTCTGCAACGCTTCGCCTGCCGCCGATGGCGTGCCGGCGCTGCTGGTGCTCGACGCCGAAGTCGAGTTGCGATCCGCGCAGACGACCCGTCATTTGCCACTTGGCGAATTCATACTCGGCAATCGCCGAACGGCGCTGCAACCGGATGAGATGGTTACGGCGATCCGCGTACCGAAGCGTGCCGCCACGGGCGTGTCGTCCTTCGTCAAGCTCGGCGCGCGGCGCTATCTGGTTATCTCCATCGCTATGGCAGCAGTGCGGCTCGTGATCGAGGACGGCGCGGTCGCCGATGCGGCAATCGCCGTCGGCGCCTGCTCCGCCGTCGCTCGTCGCCTTGCCGGTGTCGAGGCGGCGTTGCGTGGGCTGCCTGCATCGGCGGAACTTGGTGATGCGGTGCTGTCCGCGCCGATCGAGGAACTGGCGCCGATCGCCGATGTGCGCGGCAGCGCCGAATACCGGCTGGACGCGGCGCGCGAGATCGTCGCCCGCGCCGTGCGCGCTATCGTTGATCCGAATGAAGGCAAGGTGGCTGCATGAGCATGCAACGCGCCGACATCGCTTTCGAGGTCAATGGCGCCGGCGTCAGCGTCTGCGTGCCGCCGGTCAGGCGGCTGTCGCAGGTTTTACGCGACGAGTTGCGGCTGACTGGCACCAAAGTCGGTTGCGATGCCGGCGATTGCGGCGCCTGCACGGTGCTGGTCGACGGCGATCCGGTCTGCGCGTGCCTGGTGCCGGCCGCTTCGGTGTCGGGCGCTTCGGTCATCACGGTCGAAGGCCTCTCCAATGGCAGGCTTTCGGCTCTGCAAGCTTCCTTCCTGGAGCATGGCGCTGCCCAATGCGGCATCTGCACGCCCGGCCTGCTCGTGGCGGCCACCGCGCTTCTGGAGCACAACCCGACGCCCAGCGAAGCCGAGACACAGGATGCGCTTGGCGGCGTGCTCTGCCGCTGCACCGGCTACAGGAAGATCGTTTCGGCGGTGATGCACGCCTCGAAGCATATGAACGGCGTCGACCTTCGCCTGCCCGAATCCGGCCACGCCGTCGGCGCTTCGCCGATCCGGCTCGATGGCGTGCCGAAGGTCACCGGCGACGAGAAATTCGGCGGCGATTCCTTTCCGGCCGATGCGCTGTCGGTGCTGGTGATCCGCTCGCCGCACTATCACGCCGGCTTCAGTTTCGGCGATCTCGATGCCTGGACGAGGGCGAATCCCGGCATTACCGGTGTCTTCACCGCCGCCGATATCCCCGGCAAGAACTGCTTTGGCGTCATCGGTCCCTTTGCCGACCAGCCGGCCTTGGCCGAAGGCTTTGCCCGCCTGCGTGGCGAGGCCGTGGCGCTGGTGGCCGGCGAGCGCGAGGCGATCCTCGATCTCGACCTGACGGATTTTCCAATCGTCTGGACCGAGCGGCCGCACCTGCTGCAGCCGCGCGAGGCGAAGGCCGAAGGTGCGGCACTTATCCATCCGCACCGCCCGGCGAACCTGCTCACCTCCGGCTATGTCGAACGTGGCGATCCCGACGCAGCGCTCGCCAGCGCGGCGGCCACCGCGTCCGGCGTTATAGAAACCTCCTTTGTCGAGCATGCCTATATCGAGCCGGAAGCCGGCTACGCTTACATGGATGGCGATACGCTGGTCGTCGTCGCCTGCACCCAGGCGCCCTATATGGACCGCGACGACACGGCCAAGGTGCTCGGCCTTGCCGTCGAGAAAGTCCGCATCGTGCCGACCGCCACCGGCGGCGGCTTCGGCTCCAAGCTCGACGTCTCGCTGCAGCCGCTCATTGGGCTGGTGGCGATGAAGACGGGCCGGCCGGCGGCCCTTGCCTACACGCGCAATGAATCGATGATGTCGACCACCAAACGCCATCCGGCCGAGATGAAGGCGACCATCGGCGCCGATGCCGACGGCCGCGTCACCGGCATGGTCTTCGAAGGCGATTTCAACACCGGCGCCTATGCGAGCTGGGGTCCGACCGTGGCCAACCGCGTGCCGGTGCATGCCTCCGGTCCTTATGCGACGCCGAACTACCGCGCGACCGGCTACGCCATCCACACCAATGGCCCGATCGCCGGCGCTTTCCGCGGCTTCGGCGTGCCACAGGCCACCATCATGCAGGAAACGCTCTATGACGAGCTTGCCGGCAAGCTCGGCATGGACCGGCTCGATTTCCGCCTGAAGAACTGCCTGCGCGATGGCTGCGAGACGGTGACCGGGCAGCGTCTGGAGTCGGGCGTCGGCATCGGCGAATGCCTGGAGCAGCTGCAACCGCATTGGGCGCGCGCTTGTGCCGAGGCCGAAGCCTTCAACGCGACCAGCACGGCAAGCAAGCGCGGCGTCGGCGTCGCCTCCTGCTGGTATGGCTGCGGCAACACCTCGCTGCCCAATCCCTCGACCATCAGGGTCGGCATCTCGGCGTCGGGCGAGGTCATCCTGCATCAGGGCGCGGTCGATATCGGCCAGGGCTCGAACACCGTCATCACCCAGATCTGCGCCGACGCGCTCGGCCTGCCGCTGGAACGGTTCCGGCTGAAGAGCGCCGACACCGCCCTCACGCCGGACGCCGGCAAAACATCGGCGTCGCGCCAGACGTTTGTCACCGGCAAGGCGGCCGAGAAAGCCGGCCGCGCCTTGCGCGAAAAGATCCTGCGCTTCGCCAACGTTTCGGGCGAAGCGACGATCGCGCTTGATGGCGCCAGCCTTTCCATCCGCGAAGGCGACGCGGCAAGGCGCATCGATCTGTCGACGTTGAAGGCCGATGCCGACGGGCTGGTCTTTGTTGCGGAAGAGACGTACGACCCGCCGACCCTGCCGCTCGACGCCAAGGGCCAGGGCAAGCCCTATGCCCTCTATGGTTACGGCGCGCAGATTGCCGAGCTGGAGGTCGATCTGAAGCTCGGCACGGTGAAGCTGCTGAAAATCACAGCCGCGCATGATGTCGGCAAGGCGATCAACCCGGTGCTGGTCGAGGGCCAGATCGAGGGCGGCATCGCGCAAGGCATCGGCATGGCGCTGATGGAGGAATACATCCCCGGCCGCACCGAGAATTTGCACGATTATCTCATCCCGACCATTGGCGACGTGCCGCCGATCGAGCACATATTGGTCGAGGTCCCGGACCCGGAAGGGCCGTTCGGCGCCAAGGGCCTGGGCGAGCATGTGCTGATCCCGACCGCGCCGGCGATCCTCAACGCCATCCGCCACGCCACCGGCGTGCTGGTCACCAAGGTGCCGGCGACGCCGAGCCGTATCCTGGCGGCGATTCACGACAAGGAGGCGCGCCGATGAGCGAGCTTGCCGAACGTTTCGAAACCCATGATCCCGGCGAAAAGCAGATAGCGGAAAAGATCCGCTGCGATGCCTGCCCGGTCATGTGCTACATCGCCGACGGCCGCACCGGCGCCTGCGACCGCTACGGCAATGTCGGCGGCCGCATCGTGCGCATGGATCCGCTGACCATCCTCGACCATGCAGCTGAGACTGGTGCTGCTGTGGTGCCGTTCGTTGCCGAGGGCGAGGCCTGGAACGGCGAGCTGGTCAACACCGGCCGCCGCTTCGTCACCGCGATCGGCGCCGGCACCACCTATCCGGATTATAAGCCGGCACCGTTCATCGTCAGCCAGGAGGTCGAAGGCGTCGATCTCGTCACCGTCGTCACCGAGGGCATCTTCTCTTACTGTGGCGTCAAGGTGAAGATCGACACCGACCGTCATATCGGCGACGAGACGGCGATCGTGCGCGCCGGCGGCGAGGCGATCGGCCACGTTACCACCGGGGAATACGGCTCGCAAATGCTGTCGCTCGGCGGCGTTCATCACCTCACGGGTGGCTCGAAGGCCGAAGGCCGCGCGACCTGCGATGCGCTGCTCAACCTCTGCAACCGCAAGCCGGTCGAGCTCACCATCGACGGTGGCGCGACAATCATCGTCGAGGCCGGCAAGGCGCCGGTCATCGACGGCAAAATCGAGCATCGCATGCGCGTCGGCTGCGGCTCGGCCACCATCGGCATGTTCGCCACGCAATGGCGCGGGCTGGTCGACGAGGTGGTTGTGGTCGACGACCACATCACCGGCGTCATCTCCGAGCATCAGGCCGGCAAGGTGCTGGGCTGGGAAGATACGGGCATAAAAATCATCGGCCGCCGTTCGACGCCTGGCCGCTACTTCAAGGTGTCGGAGCCCGGCCTCGGCTGGGGCGGCACCTCGATTTCCGATCCGCTGTCGATCCTCGGCGACTGGAACGCCAAGAAGGGCGCGCGTCCTGGCCTGTCGCTGCTGATGGTTTCGACCACCGGCGAGCAGTTCGCCTACTACGAACTTGATGACGATTTGAAGCCGGTCGAAAGGCCGTTCCCGGAGCGGCTGCAGAAGTCCGTCGGCCTGATCGAGGATAATTGCGAGCCGGCGCTGTGCACCGTGTTGTTCATCGGTGGCGCCGGCGGCTCGCTGCGCGCCGGGGTCACCGAAAACCCGGTCAACCTCACCCGCTCGGTACAGGGTCTGAAAACCTATGTGACGGTCGGCGGCGCGCCGGTCTATGTCTGGCCGGGTGGTGGCATCACGCTGATGGTCGATGTCACCCGCGTGCCGGAAGGCGCTTTCGGCTATGTGCCGACCCCGGCTCTGGTGGCGCCGATCGAATTCACCATGCGCCGCGACGATTATGTCAGGTTGGGCGGCTACGAGGCCGAGATACGCAGCGTCGACGACATCGTCGCCAAAGGCGGCGAATATCTCAATCCGCGCCGTGGCTCAGGGGCTGTGGTTCAAAATCCCTGGCCACCGCTGGCGCAGCTGCGGCGTGCCGCGGCGAACGGGGCCGGATGATGCAAGGCCCGCAGGCGCATTGGCTGGCCGACGGCAGACGGCTCCATCTCAACCATGGGCCGATCGACCTGATCGTCGAAGCCTTTGGCGAGGCGGATGAACGCCGCGCCGCTTACGCGCAGGCGGTTGACCGCTTTCAGACCATCCTGATGGAGCTGGTCAAAGAGCTTCCCGAATTGCGTCTGCCGGCGTTCTTCCTGGCGCCACGCGATTTCGCAGGTCCAACCGCGCGCCGGATGGAAGCAGCCGTCATGCCGC
This sequence comes from Mesorhizobium sp. RCC_202, assembly GCF_041355295.1. Lineage (NCBI taxonomy): Bacteria > Pseudomonadati > Pseudomonadota > Alphaproteobacteria > Hyphomicrobiales > Phyllobacteriaceae > Mesorhizobium > Mesorhizobium sp. RCC_202. The sequence goes on along the minus strand of NZ_JBFUPO010000001.1, from coordinate 614,499 downwards.
TGGCGGAATGCTTCATAACGCCGATGGCCGCGGTCGCCGGTTCGGTAGCCGACGAAATTCTTAGCGCAATGCTCGCCGGTCGCCGGCTAGATCGCGCCTATGTCAACAATGGCGGCGACTGCGCCCTGCATCTCGGCGAAAGCCAGTCGATGACCGTGGCAATCGCCGGCACCGGCAATGGCATGGCCGACCGCGTCACCATACGCGCCAAGGACGGCGTGCGTGGCGTTGCCACCAGCGGCTGGCGCGGCCGGTCGTTTTCGTTGGGCATCGCCGACGCCGTCACCGTCCTTGCGCGCACCGGCGCCGAGGCCGACGCGGCGGCAACGCTGATTGCCAACGCCGTCGACCTGACTGGACACCCTGCCATCACGCGCGTTTCGGCACGCGACTTGGCGCCCGATAGCGATCTCGGCGCGCAGCTGGTGACGCAAAGCGTCGGCCCGCTTTCGCGGGTCGAGGCGGCCCGGGCGCTGGACAATGGCCTTGTCGTCGCCGAAGATTTTCGCCGGCGCGGCCTGATTGCCGCCTCGGCGCTGTTTCTGGCGGGCGAAGCCCGCATCAGTGGCGCGATAGCGCTTGCCGCGCCCAACAAGCATATACAGGAGGAATTTGCCCATGCCTGAGTTTCCGATCCGCAAGATCGCTGTTTTGACCGAAGAGATTTTCCATGATGGCGGGCCGGTTGCCGCCGCGCCGCGTTGCCGCGCCGCCGCCGTCGCGCTGGTCAAGAACCCCTTCGCCGGCCGCTACGTGGAAGAGCTGCAGAGCGCCATGGACGATCTGAAGCCGCTTGGCCTGCTGCTCACGGATAAGCTCATTGCCGCGTTGGGCGGCGACGTCAAACTGATCGACGCTTATGGCAAGGGCACCATCATCGGCTCGTCCGGCGAACTCGAGCACGGCGCGCTCTGGCATGTGCCGGGCGGCTACGCGATGCGCGAGCGGCTCGGCGACGCCAAGGCGATCGTGCCGTCGGCAACCAAGGTCGGCGCCTTCGGTTCGCGGCTCGACGTGCCGCTCGGCCACACCAACGCCGCCTATGTGCGCAGCCATTTCGACGCCATGGAGGTCGGCATCAGCGACGGGCCGCGCCCCGACGAAATCCTGTTCTGCCTGGCCATGAGCTGCGGTCCGCGGATCCACGACCGCATGGGCGGGCTCGCGGCGGGAGACATCAAGGCATGGGACGGCTTGCGATGAGCGGCGAGGACAACCTGCTCAAGCTCGTCGAGGCCGACGAGTCGGACGATCATGATTACCGCTTGCAGAACCAGGTCGGCTTCGTGTTGCGCAAGGCGCATCAGCGCCATGTCTCGATCTTCGCCGCCCACATCGGCGATCTGACGCCGCCGCAGTTTGCTGCCCTGGCCAAGCTCTACGATATCGGCGAAACCTCGCAGAACCAACTTGGCACGCTGATCGCCATGGATGCGGCCACGGTGAAGGGCGTCATCGATCGTCTGAAGGCGCGCGGCCTGGTCGATCTCACCAAGCACGAAGTCGATAAACGGCGGCTGCTGGTCAATCTGACGCCGGAAGGCCGTCAGGCCATCGAGCGACTGATCCCGCTGGCGCGCGCCATCACCGAGGAAACGCTGGCGCCGCTGACCGCCAAGGAAGCCGCGACATTCCTGCGGCTGCTGGCGAAGCTTGCCTGATTAGTTAGCCGGGTCGACCCCGAACATCTCCTTGGCCTGCTCGGCCGTATAATAGCCAAGCCTGACATCCTCGGCCACCTGCCTCGGGTCGCGTTCGCGCGGGTCGCCATAGCCGCCGCCGCCCGGCGTGCCGACGCGCACGCGGTCGCCGGCCTTGAGCGCGATGTCCTGTTCCTTGGAAAGATGCGGCGGCACATGGGCCTCGCCGCCGCGGAACACGGTCACCGTGTTGACCGCGCCATCCTTGCCGCCAAGCGCGCCTTGCGGCCCGAAGCGACCATGGTCCATAACGAAGGACGCGCGGGCGTCCCCTCGCAATATCTCCACCTCATAGGCGAGCCCAAAGCCACCGCGATGTTTTCCGGCGCCACCAGAGCCTTCGCGCAGCGCGTAATGCCGGTAGAGGACGGGAAAGGCCTGCTCCATGATCTCGACCGGCGGCGATTTCGAAATGCCGATGGTCGAGCAGCCATTGCTGAGGCCGTCATGGCCTGAATTGCCGCCATAGCCGCCACCCGAAATCTGGTACATGACATAGTCGCGACCGCGCGCCGGATCGTTACCGCCCAGCGCGAAATTGCCGCTCGAGCCGGCGGGCGCCGCCGTCACCTTCTCGGGCAATGCCTGCACCATGGCGGCGAACACGGCTTCCGCGATACGCTGCGAGACTTCCGCCGCGCAGCCCGAGACCGGACGCGGGTATTTGGCGTCGAGGAACGTGCCTTCCGGCCGTTTGACATTCAGCGGCTCGAAGGCGCCGGCGCTGATCGGCACCTCCGGAAAAATATGGCGCATGGCCAGGTAGACCGACGACAGCGTCGTCGCCAGCACGCTGTTCATCGGCCCGGCGCAAGGTTTTGACGAACCTGTGAAATCGAAGGTCAGCGTGTCGCCTTGCTTTTCGACGGCGAGATTGATGGTCAGCGGCTCGTTCACAACCCCGTCGGAATCGACGAAGGCCTGCGAGCGGTAGATGCCGTCCGCTATCGCGGCGATCGAGGCGCGCATCTGGTGGGCGGCGCGGCGGCGCAGTTCAGCGATGGCCTCGACGACAGTTTCGTCACCGTAACGATCCAGGATTTGATTGAGCCTGTCCTGGCCGATCAGCAAGGCGGCCGCCTGCGCGCGGATGTCGCCGATGCGCTGATCGGCGACACGGATGTTCGAGCAGATGATGGCGTAGATCTCCGGATCGAGCACGCCCTTCTTGAACAGCTTGACCGGCGGCAGTCGCAGGCCCTCCTGCTCGACAGCCGTGGCTGAGGCGGAAAACCCCCCCGGCACCGAGCCGCCGATATCCGGCCAATGTCCGGTGTTGGACAGCCAGCAGAAGATCTTGCCGCCGCGGTAGACCGGCATGGCGAAGCGCACATCCATCAGATGCGTGCCACCGAGATAGGGGTCGTTGACGATGTAGATGTCGCCCGGTTCCGGAGCGAGGCAGCGGCCGTCGGCGATCATCTCGATCACCGTTCTGGTCGAATATTGCATGACGCCGACGAACACCGGCAGGCCCTGGCTGCCCTGCGCGATCAGCGAGCCGTCGACGGCCGAATAGATGCCGTCCGAGCGGTCGTTGGCCTCGGCAATCACCGGCGAGAAGGCCGCGCGGGAAAATGTGAGGTCCATCTCGTCGCAGACCTGCTGCAAAGCCGCCTGGAGGACCGAAAGCGTGATGGCGTCGAGCTTTTGCATCTCAGGCCTCGCCGATATCGATGATGATGTTGCCGTCGGCGTCCGAACGCGCGCGGTCGCCGGGTTCGAGCACGGTGGTGGCGTCCATCTGCTCCAGGATCGCCGGCCCGTCGATGACCGCGTCGAGCGGCAGTTTTTCGCGTGCGTAGACCGGCGTGTCGTGCCAGCGGCCGGCATACCAGACCGGCCGGATCTCGCGCCGCGCTTCATCAAGCGTGGCCGCGCGCCCTGCCGGATCGATCAGCCGCGACAGGTCGATCTGCGGCCGCACCCCGGTGACCGAGGTGATGAGGTTGACGAGGTTGGCGCGGATCTCCGGCAGCTCGACCTTGAAGCGCGCGAAATAGGCTTTCTCGAACAATTGCTGCAGCGTCGCCCGCGTCACCGATGACGACGGCAGCGGCACGTTGATGATGTGCGTCTGGCCGACGAACTGCATGTCGGCGGAATGGGTGACGCGGATTTCCTCCGGCTTCACCGCTTCCTTGGCGATCAGTGCCTCGCCTTCGTTTCGGTGTCGTTCCAGAACCGAGTGGATAAGGCTTTCGTCGAGCCCACCCACCGGCTGGTTGATTGTGTTGACGAAGTCGTGCCGCAGATCCGCGACGACGCAGCCGAGCGCATTGGTGATGCCGGGGCGCGCCGGCACCAGGACGCGCGGCAGGCCGAGCTCGCGCGCCAGCGCTGTCGCATGTAGCGGCCCGGCGCCGCCGAAGGCAAACAGCGCGAAATCGCGCGGGTCGTGGCCGCGCGACACCGAGACCATGCGGATGGCGCCGGCCATCTTCATATTGCCAAGCCTGAGCACGGCGCCCGCCGCTTCGACACCCGAGAGGCCGGTGCGCTTGCCGATCTTGTCCTCGAAGATTCCGGTGACGCGCTCGACGGTGACGGGATTGTCGACGGCGAGCAACTTCTTCGGCGCCAGGCGACCGAGCACCAGATTGGCGTCGGTGATGGTCGGCTCCGTGCCGCCGCGCCCGTAGCAGATCGGGCCGGGATTGGCGCCGGCGCTTTCCGGGCCGATCTGGATCAGCCCGGCCGCATCGACGCGCGCGATCGAGCCGCCGCCGGCGCCGACGGTGTGCACCGCCACCATCGGCACGTGGATCGGCATCGCATATTCGATCTCGATCTCGTTCGACACCGCGGGCTCGGCGTCGCGGATCAGCGCCACGTCGGTCGAGGTGCCACCCATGTCGTAGGTGACGAGGTTGCCGAAGCCGGCGCGCTTTCCGGTGTAGGCGGCGGCGATCACGCCGGAGGCCGGGCCTGACATCACGGTCTTTGCCGATTCCAGCGTGACGAAAGGGGCCGAGATCATGCCGCCATTGCCATTCATGATCAGGAAGTCGCGCGCGTAGCCTTGTGCCGCGAGTTCCTTGCGCAGCCGCTCGACATAGCGCTCGAGGATCGGTTGCACCGAGGCGTTGACCGCGGCTGTTACGCCACGCTCGAACTCGCGCGCCTCCGACAGCAGCGCATGTCCTGATGTGATGTGGCCGTTCGGCCAGAGCTCGGCGGCGATCTCGGCCGCGCGCCGCTCATGCGCCGGATTGGCATAGGAGTGCAGGAAATGGATGACCAGCGACTCGCAGCCGGCGGCAAGCAGCGCCTTCACCGCATCGCGCATCTCGGCCTCGTCGAGCGGAATGCGGACGGCACCCGACGCCTCGACCCGCTCCGACACTTCCAGCCTGAGATCGCGCGGGATGATCGGCACGAAGCTGCCCGTCATGCCATAGGGCTGCGGCCGGGAGCGTCGTCCAAGCTCGATCACGTCGCGGAAACCGCGCGTGGTGATCATGCCGGTCCTGGCGAGACGCCGTTCCAGAACGGCGTTGGTGGTGGTCGTCGTGCCATGCACGATGAGGTCGATGCCGTCGATCGGAAAGCCGGTCGCGCCAAGCGCCGAGACCACGCCGAAAGCCTGATTTTCGACCGTCGTCGGTGTCTTGGCGATATGCACCTTGCCACCGGCTCTGCCGTCGATCAGGAGCAGGTCGGTAAAGGTTCCGCCCACATCGATGCCAGCCACGACACTGCCCGCCGACGCCGAAAATTTCTCATTCATTGCCGAAACCCGAAATGCCAGGACTAAGGATATGCCTTGGATTGGAAAGGCGTTTTACGCTGTGATCTTGACCTGAATATCATTTGTATACTAATAAGTTTCCGACACAAGAGCCTACTGCTTGGCAGTGTGTGAAGAGCACGCCGGGACCTGATCGTCCGGGCGCGCAGGAGAGAGTTTGGCGCCAGCGTGTCTCGTCTGGGCCGGAAAGTTGGGTTTGATGAACACGATATCCGCATTGAACGCTGCCGGCTCGAAGCCGCTGCAGTTCCCGATCCCGGCCAATGTCTATGCCGAGACCGTGGTGTCGGTGAAGCATTACACCGACCGGCTGTTCTCGTTCCGCATCACCCGCCCGCAGTCGCTGCGCTTCCGCTCCGGCGAGTTCGTCATGATCGGCCTGCCCAATGCCGAAAAGCCGGTTTTTCGCGCCTATTCGGTTGCGAGTCCCGCCTGGGACGAAGAACTCGAATTCTTCTCGATCAAGGTGCCGGACGGTCCGCTCACCTCCGAGCTGCAGAAGATCCAGGTCGGCGACACGGTCATCATGCGTCAGAAGTCGACCGGCACGCTGGTGCTCGACGCGCTGACGCCGGCCAAGCGTGTGGTCATGATCTCGACCGGCACCGGCATCGCGCCCTTTGCCAGCCTGCTGCGCGATCCCGATACCTATGAGAAGTTCGACCAGGTCATCCTCACCCACACCTGTCGTGACAATGCCGAGCTCATCTATGGCCAGGAGCTGGTGGCGGCGCTCGAGAGCGATCCGCTGATCGGCGAGCTGACCGGCGGCCGCGTCACGCTCTACAATTCGACGACCCGCGAGGAATCGGCGCGCATGGGCCGCATCACCGCGCTGATCGGCTCCGGCAAGTTCTACGCCGACCTCGGCATCGACAAGCTCAATCCGGAGACCGACCGCATCATGATCTGCGGCTCGATGCATATGCTGAAGGACGTCAAGGAGCTCGCCGAGAGCCTCGGCTTCCAGGAGGGTTCGCTCAGCCATCCGGCCAGCTTCGTCGTCGAGCGCGCCTTCGTCGGCTGAGGCGGGTCGCGGCCCGTCAACTCTCTTGTAGGCGTCTGAGATTAGCGACGACATTCGCGCTTCGTCATTCTAGGGCGGAGCAAGGAGCGGAGCGACGCGCGCAGACCCTAGAATCCATGCCGTTAGGCTAAGGCGTTGCGACGGTTACAGAATTCCGCACCGTTGCACTCTGCAGCAGAGGTCACGGCATGGATACTCGGGTCAAGCCCGAGTATGACGAAGGGATGGGCGTTTCGGCCAATTCCCAACGCGGGGAGCGCCCACTCAGCATGATGGTTTGACCATACGGTCAAAAATCTGCTGCTTCGGCGGCCTTTTTCCGCTAAGACCCTTTGAAAGACTCGTGAAGCGTCGCTTGGCGGGCTATCTTTATGCGCGTCGCCTCGCGACACGCATGAAGACATAAAGCGCACGTCGCTGAATGAAAGGGCAGGAGATGAGCACGATCCGCGAGGCCGGCGCAGGTGCCGGTGCGTCCAAGGTGATGCCGCTGCCGGCGCGCGCCGCCGCCAACACGCCTGTGCTGAGCGAGCATGGCATTGCCCGCAACCCCGGCATGAAGCTCGATCTCGGTTTCCTGGAATCGGTGCGCAGCGTCAACCGCTCGGCGCTGGAGCGCCGCGTCGCGACGCTGACCAAGCGGCGCTCGATCAAGGCCGACAACCAGGCCGCTTGGCTGCTGCGGGCCATCGCCTGCATGGACCTCACCACGCTCAACTCCAACGATACCGACGAGCGCGTGCGCCGGCTCTGCGCCAAGGCGATCAACCCCCTGCGTCGCGATATTATCGAGGGTCTGGGTATATCGGGCGAGACCATCCGCCCGGCGGCCGTCTGCGTCTACCATCCCTTCGTCGCCACGGCGGTCGATGCGGTGCGCGGCACCGGCATTCATGTCGCCGCCGTCTCAACCGCCTTTCCGCATGGACTTGCGCCGCTCTCGACCCGCCTGCAGGAGATCGAAGCCTCGGTAAAGGACGGCGCCGACGAGATCGACGTCGTCATTCCGCGCGGTCTTGTCTACGGCGCCAAATGGCGCGAGCTGTTCAACGAGATCGTCGCCATGCGCGCCGCCTGCGGCGATGCGCATCTCAAGGTCATCCTCGGCACCGGCGACCTCGCCACGCTGCGCAACGTCATGCTGGCCTCCATGGTGGCGATGATGGCCGGCGCCGATTTCATCAAAACCTCGACCGGCAAGGAAAGCGTCAACGCCACGCTTCCCGTCGGCCTCGCAATGGTGCGCGCCATCCGCGCCTATTTCGAGGAGACCGGCTACCTCATCGGCTTCAAGCCGGCCGGCGGCATTTCGACGGCAAAAGTCTCGCTCGACTGGCTGGTGCTGATGAAGGAAGAGCTTGGCCGGCCCTGGCTGGAACCAAACCTGTTCCGCTTCGGCGCCTCCAGTCTGCTCACCGACATCGAGCGCCAGCTCGAGCATCATTTAACCGGTCACTATTCGGCCAACCACCGCCACGCGATGGCGTAGGCGAGTGAGACCTTGAACGTGGAGTTCCTTCGCGCCCCCGCTGTCTTATCCACTCAAGCGCGTCATGCTCTGCGGCCGTCATCCTCGGGCTTGTCTCCAGGATCTACCAGCCTCTCATTTATGATCGAACCACATTCTCGTTGGTCAGCAGATCCTCGGGACGAGCCCCACGGCCGCAGTGCTAGAATCTTCCTGCAAGCGAGTACCCCATGAACATCCTCGAACGCTATCATGCCATGGAATACGGACCGGCGCCGGAAGCCCGCGGCGAGGCGGATGCCTGGCTCGCCGCGCGCGATTTCGGCAAGGCGCTGTTCATCGATGGCGCCTGGAAGGCAGCGGCAAGCGGCAAGACTTTCGAGACCAGCGAACCGTCTTCCGGCAAGCTGCTGGCTAAAGTGTCCGACGCGGGCGCCGCCGACATCGATTCGGCGGTCGCCGCCGCCGCCAAGGCGCTGCCGAAGTGGAGCGCCAGTTCCGGCTATGCGCGCGCAAAAGTGCTCTACGCCATCGGCCGTGCCATGCAGCGTCATCAGCGCCTGTTCGCGGTGCTGGAATCGATCGACAACGGCAAGCCGATCCGCGAAAGCCGCGACATCGACGTCCCTTTGGCGATCCGCCATTTCATCCACCATGCCGGCTGGGCGCAGACGCTTGATAAGGATTTTCCCGATCACAAGCCGGTCGGTGTCATCGGCCAGGTCATCCCGTGGAATTTTCCGCTGCTGATGCTGGCCTGGAAGATCGCACCGGCTCTGGCCGCCGGTTGCACGGTAGTGCTGAAGCCGGCCGAATTCACCCCGCTCACCGCCATCTTGTTTGCTGAAATCTGCGAGCGCGCCGGCGTACCCAAGGGTGTCGTCAACATCGTCCAGGGTGGGCCTGAAGCGGGTGCCGCAATCGTCAACCATCCGGGCGTCCAGAAGATTGCTTTTACCGGCTCGTCGGAAGTCGGCAAGATCATCCGCAAGGCCACCGCCGGATCGGGCAAGAAACTGTCGCTGGAGCTCGGCGGCAAGTCGGCCTTCATCGTCTTCGAGGATGCCGATCTCGACAGCGCTGTCGAGGGTCTGGTCGACGGCATCTGGTTCAACCAGGGCCAGGTCTGCTGCGCCGGATCGCGCCTGCTGGTCCAGGAAGGCATCGCCGAGGCCCTGATCGCCAAGGTCAAGGTCAGGATGAGCCGGCTGCGCGTCGGCAGCCCGCTCGACAAGAACACCGATATCGGCCCGCTGGTCGACCGTACCCAGCTCGATCGCGTCAAGGGCCTGATCGCGGAAGGTGCCAAACAGGGCGCCGTCTGCTGGCAACCGGACGCCACTTTGCCGTCCTCCGGCTATTACCATCTGCCGACGCTCGCCACATCCGTTTCGCCGGCTAATATCCTGGCGCAGGAAGAGGTATTCGGGCCGGTGCTCGCCACCATGACCTTCCGCAACACCGAGGAAGCGATCGAGCTCGCCAACAACACGCGCTATGGCCTTGCCGCTTCCGTGTGGAGCGAGAATGTCAACCTCTCGCTGCATGTCGCGCCGCAGCTGAAGGCCGGCGTGGTGTGGATCAACGGCACCAACATGTTCGATGCCGCCTGCGGCTTCGGCGGCTACCGCGAAAGCGGTTATGGCCGCGAGGGCGGCCGCGAAGGCATGTTCGAATATCTGGCGGTGAAGCTTCCCGTGGGTCCGGTCGTCAAGCCTGCCGCGGCTGGTTCAGCCCAACCGGTCGAGCAGGCCGACGGCGCGGCCATCGACCGCACGGCAAAGCTGTTCATCGGCGGCAAACAGGTTCGCCCGGATGGCAACTATTCGCTTGGCGTCGTCACCGCCAAGGGCAAGCTTGCCGGCGAAGTCGGCCTCGGCAACCGCAAGGACATCCGCGATGCGGTTTCCGCCGCGCGCGCCTGCAAGGCCTGGCCGGAGGCGACGGCCTATAATCGCGGCCAGGTGCTCTATTACCTGGCCGAGAACCTTTCCGGTCGGGCAAGTGAGTTCGCCGCCCGGCTGACCGAACTGACCGGCGCCAACGCCAAGGCGGCGCGGGAAGAAGTAGAGCTGTCGATCGAGCGCCTCTTCCTCTATGCCGGCCTTGCCGACAAGTTCGAGGGTCGCGTGCACCAACCGCCGGCCCGCGCCGTCACGCTTGCGCTGCACGAGCCGGTCGGCGTCGTCGGCATCGTCGCGCCGGACAACCAGCCGCTGCTCAACGTCATCTCGCTGGTCGCACCCGCTCTGGCCATGGGCAATACGGTCGTGGCCATTCCGTCGGAGCGTCATCCCCTGCTCGCCACCGACCTCTACCAGGTGATCGAATATTCCGACGTTCCGGCGGGCGCCATCAACATCGTCACCGGCCGAACAGCGGAACTTGCCGGGGTGCTGGCCAAGCATGACGACGTCGACGGGCTCTGGGTGTTCGCCGACGCGGAGACCTGCGCCAAGGCGGAGGCCGACTCCATCGGCAACCTGAAGCGCGTTTGGACCGGCAATGGTCGCAGCCTAGACTGGGCCTCGGACGGTGCTGCCGGCGAGGGGATCCTGCGTCGCGCCATCGAGGTCAAGAACGTCTGGGTGCCCTACGGCGACTGATCGCCTCCCAAAAAAAGCGCGGGCTGCATGCATTAAAGCTGCTGGCGCGAAGGTGATCGCGTTCGGGCTTGACGCTCGCGCGCTTGCTCTTTAACGAGAAAAAACATCTTTATCTGTGAAATCGGCAGGCCTGGCCGTCTGGCACACGACGCTGCTGCCGGCCACCGATAGAGCGGATGGATAAGAGCAATTCCAGGAAAGTGTGAGCGGTTTTCCGTCCGGAATTGCATCAAAAGAAAGAGGTAGAGCGGTTTTCCGTTTCCACGAAACGGTGAACCGCTCCAGGCGAGGAGACAAGCGTGGCGGATCTGGCAGGCAAGGTGGCCGTCATCACGGCAGCGGCGCAAGGCATCGGACGGGCGAGCGCGCTGGCCTTCGCCAAGGCAGGCGCTATCGTTCATGCCACCGACATCAACGAGCAGCTCCTGGCCGAGCTCGGCAAGACATCGGGCATCAAGACCCGCAAGCTCGACGTGTTGAAGGATGCTGCCGTCGCCACGGCTTTCACCGAAATCGGTCGCGTCGATGTGCTGTTCAATTGCGCCGGCTTCGTCCATTCCGGCTCCATCCTGGAGATGAAGGACGAGGACCTCGATTTCGCTTTGAACCTCAATGTCCGCGCCATGATCCGCACCATCCGCGCAGTGCTGCCCGGCATGCTCGAGCGGGGCGACGGCTCGATCATCAACATGGCCTCGCTGGCAAGCTCGCAGAAGGGCGTGCCGAACCGCTTCGCTTACGGCCTGAGCAAGGCGGCGGTGATCGGCCTGACCAAGGCGGTCGCCGCCGACTATGTCGCCAAGGGCATTCGCTGCAACGCCATTTGTCCGGGCACCGTCGAAAGTCCGTCGCTGCAGGATCGCATGCATGCGCAAGGCGACTATGAAGCGGCCCGCGCGGCCTTTATCGCCCGCCAGCCCATGGGCCGGCTCGGCACGCCGGAAGAGATCGCCGATCTCGCCGTCTATCTGGCCGGCGCCACCTATACGTCCGGGCAGGCCTACAACATTGATGGCGGTTGGTCGATCTGACGGAGAACCGAACAGGATAGACGGCTGAACGGGAAGACAAGACCCGGTCCCCGCGTTGGTGGATCGAAGCGTTAGCCGGCTCGAACAGATGGCGCGCTTGCCGCCGGTGGGGCCGGCGACTACGGTCCGCTGGTTTTGACGGGAATTTTTGAAAACGGCCGCTGGCCGCAAGGTGGAGAGAAAAGATGAAATTGTTGCGCTATGGCGAAGCAGGCAGCGAAAAACCCGGCCTGCTCGATGCGGATGGGACGATCCGTGATCTCTCGGCTTATGTTGCCGATATCGCCGGCACGACGCTTCATCCGGCCTCGCTGGAGATGATCGCCAAACTCGATCCGAAATCGCTGCCGGCGGTTTCGGGCAGGCCGCGCATGGGCGCCTGCGTCGCCGGCACTGGAAAATTCATCTGCATCGGCCTCAACTATTCCGACCACGCCGCCGAGACCGGCGCCACCGTGCCGCCGGAGCCGATCATCTTCATGAAGGCAAGCTCGGCGATCGTCGGGCCGGATGACGACGTGCTGATCCCGCGCGGCTCTGAAAAGACCGACTGGGAGGTCGAGCTCGCCGTGGTCATCGGCAAGACGGCGAAATATGTCAGCGAGGACGACGCGCTGGATTATGTTGCCGGCTATTGCGTCGCGCACGACGTTTCCGAGCGCGCTTTCCAGGCCGAACGCCAGGGTCAGTGGACCAAGGGCAAGTCCTGCGACACCTTCGGCCCGACCGGCCCGTGGCTGGTGACCAAGGACGAAGTGGCCGATCCGCAGAACCTCAAAATGTGGCTGACCGTCAACGGCAAGACCATGCAGAACGGTTCGACCAAGACCATGGTCTACGGCGTCAAATATCTGGTCTCCTATCTCAGCCAGTTCATGTCGCTGCATCCGGGCGACATTATTTCGACAGGCACGCCGCCCGGCGTTGGCCTTGGCATGAAGCCGCCGGTGTTTTTGAAGGCCGGCGATGTCGTCGAACTGGGCATCGAAGGCCTCGGCCAGCAGAAGCAGACGTTCAAGGCCGACGTGTAGGCGCCACAGGTTTCCCCTTCTCCCCTTGTGGGAGAAGGTGTCGCCGAAGGCGACGGATGAGGGGTGTTCCAGGGAACGCCAACGTCTCACTCCGCTGGAACACCCCTCATCCGTCTTGCCGCTTCGCGGCAATCCACCTTCCCCCACAAGGGGGGAAGGGAAGCGTTGGCGCTTACTTCAACACCTTCCCGTCCGCTCCAAACCGATAGGTCTTTCCTGGTTCCGGCGTCGCATAAAGCGTCGCGCCGGGCTCGGCATCGTATACCCCGAAAATCCGCACCGTGATCAGCCCGGCCTTCTCGCAGTCGAGATAGAGGTTGGTGTCGGCGCCGAGATGCTCGGCATGCACAACCGTGCCTTTCCAGGCGCCGGATTCCGGATCGACCGTCAGGTGCTCCGGCCGCACGCCGATGGTCTTGGCCGTCTCGCCAAGCCTGGCGCCGTCCACAAAATTCATCTTCGGAGAGCCGATGAAGCCGGCGACGAACTCGTTTGCCGGCGAATTGTAGAGTTCCATCGGTCCGCCGATCTGCTCGATCCGACCGGCATTGAGCACGACGATCTTGTCGGCCAGCGTCATCGCCTCGACCTGGTCGTGGGTGACATAGATCATGGTTGCCTTGAGCCGGCGGTGCAGCTGCGCGATCTCCAGCCTTGTGTTGACACGCAAAGCGGCGTCGAGGTTCGACAGCGGCTCGTCGAACAGGAACAGCTTCGGCTCGCGCACCACGGCGCGGCCGATGGCGACGCGCTGGCGCTGGCCACCCGACAGTTCGGCCGGACGTCTCTCCAAATATGGCTCCAGCGACAGCATGGCGGACGCGATGCCGATGCGGCGCTCGATCTCGGCGGCCGGCGTGCTTGCCTGCTTCAGACCCAGCGCCATGTTGTTCTTGACCGTCAGATGCGGGTAGAGCGCATAGGTCTGGAACACCATGGCGATACCGCGCTTGGCGGGTGGCGTGATCGAGACGTCCGCGCCGTCGATCAGCACGCGGCCGGAGGTCGAATCCTCCAGGCCGGCGATGACCCTGAGCAGCGTCGACTTTCCGCAACCGGAGGGGCCGACGAAGACGACGAATTCGCCGTCGGTCACGTCCAGGTCGATGCCCTTCAGCACCTCGACCGGCCCGAAGGCCTTCTTCACATTCTCGATCTTCAGCGAGCCCACGGCGTCGTTCCTGTTCTAGAGTTTCACGGCGTTGCCGCTGCGCACGCTCTCGTCTGCGGCAAGGCAGACGGCGAGCGATTTCACGGCATCGTCCATGTGGCGGGTGAGGTCGATATCCTCGCGGATGGCCTTGAGCAGGAAAGCCTGCTCGGCATCGCAGAGTTCCTGATGGCCGGGTTCGCCTTCCATCGACAGCAGCTCGTCTGTCCCAGCGAATTTGCCGTCCGGTCCGGTGGCCGCACTGTGCAGGCGGATGGTCGAGGTCTTGGTGTGGGTGTCGATGTCGTCGGACTTCACGCCCTCTTTCATCACGATCGACACGCAGCCCTTGGGCGAGATCACGTCCTTCACGAAGAAGGCAGTCTCCGAAATCATCGGCCCCCAGCCGGCCTCGTACCAGCCGACCGAGCCGTCCTCGAACAGCACCTGCAGATGGCCGTAATTGTACATGGTGGGCGCGATCTCGTCGGTCAGCCGCACCCCCATGCCCCGCACTTCGACCGGCTTGGCATCGGTGATCTGCAGCATCACGTCGAGGTAATGCACGCCGCAGTCGACGATCGGCGATGTCGTCTGCATCAGCTGCTTGTGCGTCCCCCAGGTGTGGCCGGAGGACTGCTGGTTGAGGTTCATGCGGAAGACATAGGGCCCGCCTAGCTTGCGTGCTTCGGCGATCAACCGCATCCAGGACGGGTGGTGGCGCAAAATATAGCCGATCACCAGCTTCTTGCCGTTGGCCTTGGCGGCGTCGACGACACGTTGCGCGTCCGCCACCGTGGTTGCCAGCGGCTTCTCGACGAAGACATGGCAGCCGGCCTCGAACGCCCGCACCGCATAGTCGGCATGGCTGTCGGAATAGGTGGCGATCGCGGCGACATCCGGCTTCTCGTCGCGCAATGCGTCTTCGAACGAGCGCCGGATCTCATGGTCGGCAAGACCGCCCGGCAGTGGCACGTCGGAGCGGTTGATCAGCGCCGCGATCTCGAAGCCGGCATTGTTGTGATAGGCGAGCGCATGGCTGCGGCCCATATTACCGAGGCCGGCGACGACAACGCGAAGCGGTTGAGCCATTTCAATCTGCCTTTTCTTGACTGCGGGCTGCGAGAGCGACCAAAACGTGCGGCTCGCATTCATCGGCGACCTGCAAAGCAGTCAGCTCGCTGTCGCACCGCGCCAGGAGACAGAAGCCGTAAGTGTCGACGCCATCCCTAACGAGCGACTGCCTTTTGTCGTCGGGCAGCGCGTACTCAAGGTCCAGCGCCTGGGTGAATGCCTTCGACTGTGCATCGCCCATCTGGGAATTGACGCGCCAACGTATGTGGCAATTGTATTCCTTCGGTCGGCGCTCCGGCCCAAGCCGCTTAAACCAGACAGCGGCGTTGATGTAGAATTGCGGACCCCAGGAAGACTTCTGAAGATTCAAAACGCAGATCGTCTCCGGCCATTCCCGGTAGAAATTCGTGGTGCGAACGCCCCGGAATCCATGGCGGTTTGCCGTCTCGACAATGGCCTCGACGAAAATATCGCGACCGTCGCTCACTTGACGGCTCCCGACGTGATGCCGCGGATCAGCTGCCGTGAGAAGATGACATAGAGGATCAGCACCGGCAGGATCGCCAGTGAAAGTGCCGCCAGGATCGCGTTCCAGTTGGTGACGAACTGACCGAGGAAGAGCTGCGCGCCGAGCGTCACCGTCTTGGTCTGTTCCGACGGCGCCAGGATCAGCGGGAACCACAGATCGTTCCAGATCGGGATCATGGTGAAGACGGCGACCGTCGCCATCGAGGGCCGCACCAGCGGCAGCACCAGCCGGAAGAAGATCGTGTATTCCGACAGCCCGTCGATGCGGCCGGCATTCTTCAGATCGTCGGACACCTGCTTCATGAATTCCGACAGGATGAAGATCGCCAGCGGCAGGCCTTGCGCGGTGTAGACCAGGATCAGCGACGTCAGCGTGTTGACCAGCCCGCTCGCCACCATCAGCTGCAGGATGGCGACAGTAGCGAGGCGGATCGGGATCATGATGCCGAGCGCCAGATAAAGCCCCACCAGCGTGTTGCCGCGAAAGCGATATTCCGAAAGCGCAAACGCCGCCATGGCGCCGAACAGCAGCACGAAGAACAGCGATCCGACGGTGACGACGAAGCTGTTCTGGAAATAATGGATGAAGTCGCCCTGGCCGATCACCGTTGTGTAGCCGATCAGGTCGAAGGTTTTTGGCGTCGGCGGCGTCAGCGGTGCGCCGAAGATGCCGGCGCGGGATTTGAAAGAGTTCATGATCACCAGGATCACTGGAAACAGCGCGATCGCCGTGTAGGTCAACAGGATCGCGTGGGCGCCGATGGTGCGGGGAAGGGAGCGGGTCGCAGTGCTCATGGCGCGCCTCAGAACTGGTAGCGACGCAGGCGCGTCTGCACGAGGAACAGGTAGACGCAGACGCCGCCGAGGATGATCAGGAACATCATCGTGGCGATCGCCGCGCCCATATTGGGATCGCCGACCTGCAGCTGGAAGCCGAAGAAGGCGCGGTAGAGGAAGGTGCCGAGGATGTCGGTCGAATAATTCGGCCCGGCGAGCGCGCCTTGCGCCGTGTAGATCAGATCGAAGGCGTTGAAATTGCCGACGAAGGTCAGGATCGAGATGATGCCGATCGACGGCAGGATCAGCGGCAGCTTGATCTTCCAGAATTGCGCCATGCCGGTGATGCCGTCGCATTCGGCGGCCTCTATGACTTCTTCGGGGATCGACAGCAATGCGGCATAGATCAGCATCATCGGGATGCCGACGAACTGCCATACCGAGACCAGACTGAGCGCGGTCAGCGCATACTGTTCCTTGCCGAGCCATGGCGTGAACAGGCTCTTCAAGCCGACGAAGTCCATGAGATGCGGCGCCACGCCCCACAGCGGCGACAGGATCAGCTTCCAGGCGAAGCCTACAATGACGAAGGACAGGATCGTCGGCACGAAGATCGCCGTACGGTAGAACACTGCGAACCGCAGCCTCGGGCTCGAGAGCAATGCCGCCAGAAGCACGCCGATCGGGTTCTGCACCAGCATGTGGATGATGAAGAACCAGACATTGTTCCTCAGCGCGTTCCAGAAACCCACCGACCAGTTGGGGTCGCCGAACAGCGTGCGGAAATTGCCAAGCCCGACGAAGACCTGCGATTCACTCACATTGCGGAACAGCGAAAGCTGCAGCGTGCCGGCGAGCGGCAGGATCATGATGGCCGTGTAGACCAGCACAGCCGGCGCCAGGAAGACGCCGATATGCCAGCGAAACGGTCTTTTCGGTCGTATTTCTGCGGCCATGAGTTCGGTCCCCGCCGTCTCTCGGTTCCAGGTCAAATGATGCTAGCTGACGCCTCGATGCACGGCTTGATTGTCCCCGCCAGGTGAGGACAAGGCCTGCGATTGTCCGGCTTCGTCTTCCCCGCCAAATAAGGGTAGGACCGAGAGGCTGCGCCGACAATCGTTATCTCAAAACGGGCAGTGTACCGGCCGGGCAAGCGCCCGGCCGGCCTGTTGTCGAGGTCTTACTTCGCCGGCTTGTACCAGCCGTCGAGACCGGTCTGCAGCTTCTTGGCGGCAGCTTCGGGGGTGTCGGTGCCGTTGATCACGTTGGCCGATTCAACCCAGGTCTCGTTTTCCAGGTTCGGCGTGCCGCGCGACAGGATCTGGTAGGTCGAGCGGATCGTCGACTTGCACTTGCCGCGCCAGGAGACGAATTCCTGCGCCAGCGGATCCGCCATCTTCACCGGCGCGGAGTTCAGGCTGAAGAAGCCCGGCAGCGCGTTGGCATAGATGGTGGCGAAGTCAGGCGAGGCGACCCAGGACAGGAAGGTCTTGGCCGCGTCGGCATTCTTCGACGCCGCATTCAGGCCCATGCCGATATCGGTATGGTCGGAGATGTAGCAGGTGTCGCCGGCCTTCTCGACCGGCGGCGGGAAGGCGCCCATCTTGAACTGCGCCTGGGTGTTGAACAGGCCGATTTCCCACGAGCCGGCCGGGTAGATGGCGGCGCGGCCGAGCGTGAACAGGTTCTGGCTGTCCGGATAGGTCTGCGCCTCGAAGCCGTCGCCGAGGTAAGGCTTCCACTTGGCCAGTTCTTCATAGGGAGCGACCCAGTCCTTGTCGGTCAGCTTCTGGTCGCCCTTGATCAGAGCGGCGCGGCCCTCCTCGCCCTTCCAGTAGTTCGGGCCGATGTTCTGGTAGCCCATGGTCGCGGCTTCCCAGAGGTCCTTGGTGCCCATCGCCATCGGGATGTAGGTGCCGTCGGCCTTGATCTTGTCGAGCGCGGCGAAGAACTCGTCGCGGGTCGTCGGCACCTTGATGCCGAGCTTGTCGAAGGCGTCCTTGTTGTAGATGAAGCCATGGATGACCGAGGCCATCGGCACGCAGAAGCTCGACTTGCCGTCGTCGGTCTGCCAGGCGGACTTGGCCACCGGCGAGAAATTCTCCATGCCGGGCAGCGAGGTCAGGTCGGCAAGGTTGCCCTTCTTGAACAGTTCGAGCGACTTGTCGAACGGGCGGCAGGTGATCAGGTCGCCCGCCGAGCCGGCGGCGAGCTTGGCGCCGAGGGCCGCGTCATACTCGGTCGGGGCCGAAGGCGCGAACACCACCTTGATGCCGGGGTTCTTGGCTTCGAAGGCCGGGATCAGCTTGTCCTTCCAGATCGCAAGATCGTCGCCGCGCCAGCTCTCGATGTTCAGCGTAACGTCATCGGCCAGCGCGATTCCCGTGGTGCCGAGGATGCTTGTGCCGAGCAGCAGTGCCGTCAGTAGTTTGGTCGTCATGTTCAGTCTCCCTGTTGACCTTTTTCAGGTTCGGTTTTGATGAGAACAGGAGCTATTGCCCCTTGCTCCCCTCGCAAGCCCGTTTCACCCCGATGAAATCGGGATGAAACAGGCCCTACTTCCTTGTTCGGGCATGATCTTTTCCGAAAAGCGGGTTCCACTTTTCGGGATCATGCCCCAGCGCGGAAAGTGCCGGCCGAAGCTTCTGGCCGGTTCCTTCCAGTATCTTCTCGGCCGTATCGGCGTTGGCGGCGCCGGCGGCGAGCAGAATGGCGGTTTTGACAACGCCGCCACTCTCTTCGAGCAGGCGGGCGGCGTCTTCGCGGCTCTTGCCGCTGATGGCGGCGACCATGCGCACGGCGCGGTCGCGCAGCTTGATGTTGTCGGCGGCGAGATTGACCATGTAGCCGTCATGGACATGGCCAAGATGGATGGCGGCAAGCGTCGAGAGCATGTTGAGCGCGATCTTCTGCGCCGTGCCGGCGCCCATGCGCGTCGAGCCGGCGATCAATTCCGGCGGGGTTTCGAGCAGGATCGCGACATCGGCCAGCTTGAACAGCGGCGCGCCGCGGTTGTTGGCGACCGCGATGGTCGCAGCACCTCGGCTCCGTGCGTCGTTCAATGCCTGGACAGCGTAAGGGGTCGAGCCGCTGGCGGAAATGGCAATCAGGCAGTCGCCCTTGCCTATATTAGCCGCGACAACAGCAGCGGAAGCTTCTTCGGTATCGTCCTCCGGCCCGCCGGCCAAAGTGCGGAAAGCCTCGTCGCCGCCGGCGATCAGGATGGCGATGCGGTCACGCGCGATGCCGAATGTGCCGGGCAACTCCAGCGCATCGGCCACCGCCATCAAGCCGGAACTGCCGGCGGCCGCATAAGCCAGCCTGCCGCCGGCCCTCAGTTGCCTGGCGATAAGTTCGGCGGCCGCGGCAATCGCCGGGATGGCGCCGTGCACGGCCTTGGCGGCCTCGATCTGCGCGTTTGCGAGGAATGAAAGGATGGCATCCGGGGTCTGGACATCCAGCCCCTCGGCGTTCTGGTGAAGCGCTTCTGTGCGCGTCTCGGCCATCCATTGCCCTCCAATTGCGGGAACAATACCAAAAAAATACCACTTGTCCACATCCATTAACACTTTTCGAGTGTCGCAGGTGCCTTGCCGGCAAAATGTCATGGATTTTCAATAAAATACGCCTCAATCTTTTTGAAACGGAAATTAACGCTTGGCTATTGGTATTTTATTGGTATTATCCGCCGCGAGGAGAAATCGCGTGAATTTCGTGCTTGGCATCGATGGCGGCGGCACCAGCTGCAGGGCGGCCCTTGCGACCGTCGACGGCGCCGTCGTCGGCCGCGCCAGGAGCGGCGCCGCCAACATCCGCACCGATCTCACCGGCGCCCGCGCCAACATCGTCGAGGCGGCAAGGCAGGCCTTCGTCGCCGCCGGCGAGGATTCCGAGCTTATCCCACGCACGCCCGCCATTCTCGGCCTCGCCGGCGCCAATGTCGGCACCTACCGCCAGCAGCTCGAGGCGATCCTGCCGTTCAGCAAAAGCCGCGTCGAAACCGATGCCGAGATCGCGCTCGAAGGCGCGGTCGGCTCGGGCGATGGCGCCATGGCCATTCTGGGCACCGGCACCGCCTATATGGCGCGCAAAGAGGGGAAGTCGCGCGCCATTGGCGGCTGGGGCTTCCAGGTCGGCGACCAGGGCAGCGGCGCCCGCATCGGCCGCGACCTTTTAGAACAGACACTGCTTGCTTACGATGGCATTCGTGCCGGCTCGCCGCTGACGGATGCCATGCTTGCCGTCTTCCGCAACAATCCGGAGGACGTGGTCGAGTTCACCACCAACGCCAAGCCCGGCGACTTCGGCGGCTTCGCGCCAAAAGTCTTTGATCATGCGCAAAAGGGCGACCTCGTCGCCAACTGGATCCTCGACAAGGCGGTCGCCGACGTCGAGGCCTCGCTCGACGCCCTCGATCTGGCCGACGATGCCCCGCTCTGCCTGCTCGGCGGCCTGGCGCCGCTCTACGCGCCACGCTTGTCGGCGCGCTATCAGGCGCTGCTGAAAGCCCCGCTCGACGATGCGCTCGGCGGCGCCGTGCAGATGGCCGTGCGCATCTTCGCGCCTGGTTCGGAGGCTGTCCGATGAGCGCCGGCGACCAGATCTTCGCCATGTTGCCGGAGGCGCCGCGATGAGCGCCGGCGACCAGGTCTTCGCCATGTTGCCGGAGGCGCCGCGATGAGCGCCGCCGACCAGATCTTCGCCATGTTGAAGGAATCTTCGCAGAGCGGTGCGCCGCTTTACCTGCAACTGCGAAAAAGCATCGAGGAAGCGGTCAATCGCGGCCTGATCGGCCCCGGCGACGCGCTGCCGTCGGAACGTGACATCGCCAGCAAGGCCGATATCTCGCGCGTCACTGTGCGCAAGGCGGTGCAGGATCTCGTCAAGGGCGGCCTTCTTGTCCAGCGCCATGGTTCAGGCACCTTCGTGGCGCCGCGCATGGAGCGCGTCGAGCAATCATTGTCCCGGCTCACCTCCTTCACCGAAGACATGGCGCGCCGCGGCATGAGCGTGCGCTCCGTCTGGCTCGACCGCGGCCTGTTTGCGCCATCGCCCGACGAGATGATGGTGCTCGGCCTGTCCTCGACCGAGCTCGTG
The DNA here is from genome assembly GCF_041355295.1 of Mesorhizobium sp. RCC_202. Lineage (NCBI taxonomy): Bacteria > Pseudomonadati > Pseudomonadota > Alphaproteobacteria > Hyphomicrobiales > Phyllobacteriaceae > Mesorhizobium > Mesorhizobium sp. RCC_202. The sequence goes on along the minus strand of NZ_JBFUPO010000001.1, from coordinate 593,259 downwards.
GCCCGCGTTTCGCGCCTGCGCGTGGCCAACGACACGCCGCTGGCGATCGAGCGCGCGGCAATTTCAGCCAGCGTGCTGCCCGATCCCGAGGCGATCGGCTCATCGCTCTATGCGACGCTGGGGTTGACCGGCAATCGCCCGGTCCGCGCCGTGCAGCGCATCTCCGCCACCAATCTCGGCGACTCCGATGCTCGCCTTCTGGAAGTACCGCCCGGGGTTGCCGGTCTGCATATCGAGCGCATTTCCTATCTTGCGAGCGGCAAGGTGATCGAATTCACCCGCTCGGTCTACAGGGGCGACGCCTATGATTTCGTCGCGGAACTCCGGCTGACCGGGCCGGGAGAGGAGAGCCGGCCATGAACGCCAACACCACTCATATGCGGCGCGAGATCGACGAGATCCCCGAGGCCGCCGCCCGTCTGCTCGACGGGTCGTCAGCCGTCCTTGCCGAGGCCGGCCGCGGCCTGCGCGAGCGCGACCCGCATTTCGTCGTCACCGTGGCGCGCGGCTCCTCCGACCACGCCGCGACGTTCATGAAATACGCGGTCGAGCTGACGGCAGGTCTTGCCGTCGCTTCGGTCGGTCCGTCGATCGCCTCGATCTACGGCGCCAAGCTGAGATTGCGTGGCTCCGCCTGCCTTGCGATCTCGCAATCCGGCAAAAGCCCCGACATCGTTGCCATGGCAGAGACGGCACGGGCCGGCGGCGCGCTGACTGTTGCCATCACCAACACGGCCGACTCGCCGCTGGCGCGCGCTTCGGATTACGCCATCGATATCCTCGCCGGGCCGGAGCGCAGCGTCGCGGCCACCAAGACCTTCGTCAATTCGGCCGTCGCCGGTCTGGCGCTGATGGCGCACAGCACCGGCGATCAGGCGTTGCTGGCCGCGCTCGCCCGGCTCCCCGAGCATTTCGAGAAAGCGATCGCCTGCGACTGGATGGCGCTGGCCGCCGCGCTCGAGAACCCGCAATCGCTGTTCATCCTCGGTCGTGGTCCGTCCTTCGCGATCGCCAGCGAGGCGGCGCTGAAATTCAAGGAAACCTGCGCCATGCATGCCGAGGCCTACAGCGCCGCCGAGGTCATGCACGGGCCGCTGGCCCTGGTCGGGCCGGGTTTCCCGGTTCTGGCGCTTGCTGCCCGCGATGCATCCGAGCCGTCCGTTGCCGAGGCCGCCGACAGCGTCGCGGCCAAGGGCGCGGCCGCTTTCATCACGTCGGACAGGGCAAAGGCGGCCAGGCTTCTGCCGCATGTCGCCACTGGACATCCGCTGACCGATCCGCTGCCGCTGATCGTGTCCTTCTACGGCTTCGTCGAGGCCTTCGCCCGTCATCGCGGTCTCGATCCGGACACCCCGCGCAACCTGCGCAAGGTGACGGAAACCGTATGAGCGACCGTTTCGCACTCACCGGCGCCCGTATCTTCGACGGCGACGACTGGCATGACAATGCCGCCCTCGTCGTCAACGGCGATGTCGTCGAGGCCATCCTGCCCGCCGGTGCGCTTCCATCCGGCGTGACGCCCGTCGACACCGGCGGCGGCCTGCTGGCGCCGGGCTTCGTCGACATCCAGGTCAATGGCGGCGGCGGCGTCATGCTCAACGACCATCCCGATGTCGCCTCGATCGAAACCATCTGCCGCGCCCACGCGCCCTTCGGCACCACGGCGCTGCTGGTAACGCTGATCACCGATACGCCGGCGATCACCACTGCCGCCATAACAGCCGGCACGGAGGCAGCCCGGGAAAAAGTGGCGGGTTTCCTGGGTCTGCATCTGGAGGGGCCGCATCTCTCCATTGCCCGCAAGGGTGCGCATGATCCGGCGCTTATTCGGCCGATGACCGATGCCGATCAGGCGGCGCTTATCGGACTGCGCCGGGATCTGCCGGTGTTGCTGACTACGATTGCGCCGGAATCGGTTGACGTATCCCGTGTCACGGCTTTGGCCAAGGCCGGCGTCATCGTCAGCCTCGGCCATTCCGACACCGGCTACGAGACGGCCAACGCGTTTGCCGTGGCCGGCGCCACGGTGGTCACGCATCTGTTCAACGCCATGAGCCAGATCGGCAATCGCGAGCCTGGCCTTGCCGGCACGGCAATCGATGTCGGCAGTCTGTCGGCCGGCATCATCGCCGACGGCATCCACGTCCACCCGGCCACCATGATATTGGCGCTGCGCGCCAAGCAAGGCCCGGGCAAGATCGTGCTGGTCACCGACGCCATGGCGACGATCGGCACCGACATGACGTCCTTCACGCTCAACGGCCGCACCGTCTATCGCAAGGATGGCAGCCTCAGGCTTGCCGACGGCACGCTGGCCGGCGCCGATCTGGACATGATCTCGGCGGTGCGCTTCGTCCATCGCGTCGTCGGCCTGGAACTCGCCGAAGCTTTGCGCATGGCCTCGCTCTATCCGGCGCAAGCGATCGGCCAGGCGCATCGGCTGGGCCGCTTCGCCAACGGCACAGCGGCCGACATCGTTGGGCTGACGGACGAGCTGGACGTCAGCGGCGTTTGGATCGGGGGTGAGAAGGTTTTTGCTGCCTAGGCCCCTCGCGCTTTCGTCATCCTCGGGCTTGACCGGAGGATCCATGCCGTGACTGCTGCCGTAGAGCGCAACGGTGCAGAATTCTGTAACCGCTGCAACGCCTTAGCGTCACGGCATGGATCCTAGGGTCTGCGCCGCGTCGCTTCGCTCCTTGCTTCGCCCTAGGATGACGACGCAGTGTTGTTAGCCGGCTTTGTCATAAATACCCTTATACGCGTCGCGCAGAACATTCTTCTGCACTTTGCCCATCGTGTTGCGCGGCAGGTCGTCGACGAAGATCACCTGCTTCGGATGCTTGTACTTCGCCAGCCGTTCAGCGATGGCCAGGGCGATGTCGGCGGCGCTGATCGCAGATCCCGGCTTGCGCACCACGACCGCGGTGACGCCCTCGCCGAAGTCCGGATGCGCTATGCCGATCACCGCGCTCTCAGCGACGCCGTCCAGCGCGTCGATTTCGCTTTCGATCTCCTTCGGATAGACGTTGTAGCCGCCCGAGATGATCAGGTCCTTGCCGCGCCCGACGATGTGGACATAGAAGTCGGCATCGATCAGGCCGAGGTCGCCGGTGATGAAGAAGCCGTCCTTTCTGAACTCGGCTTTCGTTTTCTCGGGCATGCGCCAATAGCCGGCAAAGACATTCGGCCCTTTGACCTCGATCATGCCGATCCCGCCTTGCGGGACTTGATCGCCTGTTTCAGGATCGGTGACGCGCAGCGAGACACCCGGCAACGGAAAGCCGACCGTGCCGGCGCGCCGCTCGCCGTCATAAGGGTTGGACGTGTTCATATTGGTTTCGGTCATGCCGTAGCGCTCGAGGATGGCGTGACCCGTGCGCTCGCGCCAGGCCTTGTGTGTCTCGGCCAGCAGCGGGGCCGAGCCTGAAATGAACAGCCGCATGGAGCTGGCGGCCTGCTCGTTCAAGCCATCCTGCTGCAGCAGCCGCACATAGAAGGTCGGCACGCCCATCAAAACCGTGGCGCGCGGCAGCAGCGAAACAAGACGAGCCGGGTCGAACTTGCGTTCGAACAGCATTCTGGCGCCTGCGATGAGGGCGACGTTGGTGGCGACGAACAGGCCATGCGTGTGGAAGACCGGCAGCGCGTGGATCAGCACGTCGTCGGCGGTGAAGCGCCAGCAATCGGCAAGCACCCGCGCGTTGGAAGCGAGGTTCTCGTGGCTGAGCATCGCCCCCTTGGAACGTCCGGTCGTGCCGGAGGTATAGAGGATGGCGCAGAGGTCGTCCGGGCCGCGTGCGACATCGTGGAAATCCGACGGCAAGCGCGACGCTTGTTCCATCAGCGAGCCCTGGCCGCTGCTGCCGAGCGTTGCGGTGGCAGCGCCTGTCGTTTGTGCCAGCGCCTCGATCTCCGTTGCCCGTGCCGGATCGCAGACGACCAGCCGCGGCTTCGCGTCACCGAGGAAATACGCCAATTCGGCCAGCGTGTAGGCGGTGTTGAGCGGCAGGAAGACGGCGCCGGCGCGCACGCAGGCGAGATAGAGCAACACCGCTTCGGGGCTTTTCTCGACCTGCACGGCGACGCGATCGCCGGGCTGGACGCCCATCTGCAGCAGCGCATGCGCGAGCTGCGCCGATCTCGCCAGCATGTCGCCATAAGAGATCGAATGCCCGTCATCCGTCTCCATCAACAAACGGCCGGGCGCCGGCATGCGGTTGCGGAAGGTGTCGAACAAGTGGTTGGTCATGGTCGTTCCTGGCATATCGACGAAGCCTTGGTCGGCTCGTCATATTTGCCAGAGCAAATAACAGATTTGCCGTTGGACGACAGCTATAGCGTTCACCGTTTCACGGAAACGGCGAACCGCTTTAGCTCGCGCTTCTGACGCTATTCCGGACGGAAAACCGCTTCACGCTTTTCCTGGAATTGCTCTATTTGCGGACGCGCCGAGCCTTGCCTGCGGCCAACGGCGCATAGCCCTGGTTGAAGCGCTCCATGCAGAGCGCCGCCGTCATGCGGTAGTGATTGAGCAAGGCTCCGACAGCGCCGTCGGCATCGCCGTCCAGCGTGCGCTCGGCAATCGTTCGATGCTCTCCGATGTCATCGCGCTCGGTTCCGGGGCCGCGCTGCGAGATCAGCCGGTATCGCGAGGCCTGGTCGGAAAGCTGGTCGCAAAAGCCGATCAGCCAATGCGACCGGCAGGCCGAGATCAAGGCGCGGTGGAAGGCGCGGTGCAGCTTTTCCCATTCCGGATTGTTGGTCGCCGGATCGTCTGGCAGGCGCCGGTCTGCCCGCGCCAGGCGATGCAAGGCGAGCACCAGCTGCTCTTCCCATTCGGCGGTGCGATGGGCGATGGATTCGCGCAGCGCGCGTTCCTCCAGCCAGCAGCGCGTGTGCGTCAGCTCTTCGAGCTCGGCCGCGCTCACCGGCATCAGGAAGAAGCCGCGCTGGTCGTGGCGTCCGAGCAGGCCTTCGGCGGCCAGGCGGTTGAGCGCCTCACGGACAGGCGACGCGCCGGCTCCATAACGGGCGACGACCCATTCGACGCGAAGCTTGCTTTCGCTTTCCAAGGCTCCCCGCAGAAGGTCATCGCGGAGTTGATGGTACACTGAGCTGGCCAGCGTGCTCTTGGCACCCTTGCCTTCGTCCGGATCGCCGGTCCCGTATGTCAAACTGGCTCCTGTCCCCGCTCTTGCCTCGTCAGGGCTCTGTCGCGAAGCAATATCCCGCGCACGTATCATACCGTTGGGCTTTTCTGCCTCAAGCGGAAGATGACGATATTCGACTTTAAGACGAGACGAGTGGTCCCATTATCGATCGAAGTAAAGCGCGGTCAGGAAAAGATGAGATTTATCGACAAGTCGATATATTGAACAATGGTTCAACAACAGGTGCGTACAGTCGCCCCGCGAGAGTGGAACCAGGGGCATTTAACTGACAGCCCTGTCTGCCGCCGAGCGGATCGCTTCGATGTTTGCCCGATAGGCTTCGACACTATCGCCTTTGAACACCGCGGCACCCGCCACCAGCACACTGGCGCCGGCCGCGGTCACCAGCGGCGCCGTCTCCGGCGAAACGCCGCCGTCGATCTCGATGCGGATTGGCCGATCGCCGATCAGCGCTTTCACGCGCTTCACCTTGTCGACGATGGCCGGGATGAAGGCCTGCCCGCCGAAGCCCGGATTGACGGTCATGATCAAGATCAGGTCGAGCCGGTCGAGCACATACTCGATCGCCGATTCCGGCGTCGCCGGATTAAGCGCGACACCAGCCCGCTTGCCGAGGCTCTTGATGGTCTGCAGCGAGCGGTCGAGATGCGGGCCGGCCTCGGCATGCACGGTCATGCCGTCGCAACCGGCTTCGGCGAAGGCCGCGAGATAGGGGTCGGCCGGCGCAATCATCAAATGGCAATCGAAGAAGGCCTTGGTGCGGCTGCGGATCGCCTTGATCACCGGCGGGCCGAAGGTGATGTTGGGGACGAAATGGCCGTCCATCACGTCGAGATGGATCCAGTCGGCGCCTGCGGCCGCAACGGCTTCGACTTCGTCACCCAACTTCGAGAAATCCGATGCCAGCACTGACGGCGCGATCAGGGTTTTCTTGCTCATGCTGCAATCTCCCAGCGGTCCTGCGCGTGTTGCCGCGCCTGTCAGGGCGATTGCCTAGACCATGATCCAGTCAAGGGGAAGCATGTTTTCGATGGCGCCTTGGTGCCCTTGCCTGACCGACCATCTTCGATGTGGAAAAGAAAACCCGCCGGATTGCTCCGGCGGGGTGTCGTCTTCAGTCGACCGAGAAATTACGGCTTGAAGTTCTGGATGTTGTCGCCGTTCGGGTCCTGCAGCAGGCGCCGTGGCTGGCGTGGCTCCCGCTGCGGCAGCTGACGCAGCAGGTTCGGGTTGAGCAATATGCCGGGGTTGATCTCGATACCCGGCCGCCGACGTGTCGGCGTGCAATCCGGGAACCGTCCGACTGTGCCCACCGGGCAGCGCTGCTTGATGAACATAGGCTGGCACTGTCCGTCTATGTAGCGCGAGCCAGGAGCGCATTCCTGCCGTGGCTTGCGACAGGCGCCGTCGCGAACCTCGGTTCCACGCGGGCAGACGCAGTCGCCCCGTTTGTTGTGGGTCTGGCCGCGGATCGTGCACTGCTCCTGGGTCGGCTTCGGCCGCTGGCAGGCCCTGCCGCGTACCTCCAGGCCGTCCGGACAGGCGCAATTGCCATTGGCATCGCGCACCTGGCCACGGATCGGGCACTGCTTGCTCAGGATCGGCCGGCAGGCGCCGTCCCGCACCTCCATCCCGCTCGGGCAGACGCAGTCGCCGTTGCCGTCGCGGAACTGACCCCGGATACGGCACTGTCCAGGCGGCTGCCTGTCCGGCACGCAGGCCTTCGCCATGCGGTCAAGATGCGTGCCGTCCGGGCAATAGCAGCCGTTGCCGCCCGATGTCGGCACCGCGCCGCGCACTGAACAGGTCTGCTGGATGACCTGGCAGATGCCATCCACCAGCTCGCCGCGGCGGCAGACGCAATTGCCGTCCCGGTCGCGGTACTGTCCAGGGCGCAGCGTGCACTGCGGCTCTTCCGGCTGGTCACCCTGCACGCATTTGCCGTTCGCCAGCTCGGTGCCGCGCGGGCAGACGCAACGTCCGTCCTCGGTCCGGATCTGGCCTTGCAGCAGGACGCAGCGCGGCGGTGGCGGCAGCGGCAACAGTTTGGTGCCGCCACCCGAACATTGGCCGTCGCGGAAGGTAGTGCCGACCGGGCAGGCGCAGCGGCCGGCCGAGTTGAGCACCAGCCCATTCGAGCACTGTTTCTTCACCTCATGCCTGATGGTGAAGGGGTGGCAAGCATAGGCCTTGCCGCGGTCGCCCTGGGCGGTGGTCAGATCACGCGACAGCACCTCGCCGCCGCCCTGCACCGGCGTGTCCGGTGGGAGCACGCCAACGCAATTCTGGCCGTTGACCGAACCCTGCAGATCGGCGAGACGCCCATCCTCGGGAAGGATCACGGTGACGTGGTGGCTATGGCTTTCGCCGGCCCCCAGCGTCAGGTTGGCGATGCAGGAGGCCGGCAGGCTTGCCGGTTCCGGCGAGCAGCCGAAGGGCGGGTCGATCGAGGTGATCTGAACGCCCTCCAGCCGGCCAAGCCCTTCCACGCCGATCGCATCGCCGATGCGGACCGGACCGGAGAAGGGGTTTTGGCCATCGTTCGTGATGGTGATCTCGAACGAGCAGGGTTGACCTGGCTGGCACTCGGCATCGCCGGTCTTCTCGACACGGATGTTCGAGCCGCCGCCGCCCTTCGCGCAGGCCTGATTGATCGGGTAGACGATGTCGTCGCCCGGGGCCGGCCCGTAAGAGCCGCGCGCGCAGTTCTCGAACGCCCCTCGGTCGCTGACCGTCACGTCGAAGTGCCGGCTGGTTCCGGGCGTCATCACGGCGCCGGGAATCTGGCAGGACAGCGAGTTGGCCGGCACCGGACCGCAACTCCAGTCCGCACCATCCGGGGTCACGGTCTGGACCTGCACCGGACCGCCGCCGGACACCAGCGTTGCGGCATCGTTGACCCGCACCGGTCCGCTGGGAGCAGCGGTGCCGGCATTGGTGACCGTTATGCGGCAGGCGGTCATTCCGGCGCGAACGAGTTGTTCTCCGCCGCACACCTTGGTGATGCGCAGGCCGGGCTGCCCACCATTCGGATGGCGGATGCGTTCGGTCGCGCAGGACTTGTTGTTGTCGAGGTCGACCTCACCGGGAATGGCCTTCACCTCGGCGCAGTTCTCCACCGTATCCGGCCGGTAGTTCGCCGGCATCACCGTCTTGACGACGATCGATGTCGTGGCACCCGCGGGCAGTGAGATGCCGGCGTTGTCGCAGCGGAACTGTCCGGGGCCGTTCGGGCCGCAGGTCCAGGGCGGGCTCGGCCCGAAGGTCGAGGAGGTCGGCGCGCCGCCGGGGTAGCTGTCGCTCACCGTCAACGGGCCGTTATAGGTATTGCTGCCGTTGTTGATGATGTCGATCACGAAATAGCAGACGCCGTCGGCCGTGCAGACCGGAATGCGGGCGCGCTTCTTCAGGATCAGGTCGACCTTCTTTTCGACCGGCGGGCTGCACTGCGGGTCGCGATCGCCACGGCGGCAGATCGGGATCGAAGCGCAGCCGCGGTCGTTGTACTGGCTGCCGAACAGCGGCTTGCCGCTGGCGTCGTAATCATAAGTCGCGCAGTTGCGCAGCACGCTGCCTTGCCAGCCGCCGGCCGGCTTGAAGCCGAGCTTGAGGTTGACGGAGGCGCCGGGGTTGAGCGTGGTCACCGGATAGGTGCACGTCATCGGCGTCGTTGCAGGAGCGCAGGCCCAGGGCGCGTTCGGCCCCGAGGTCAGCACCGAACCAGCCGGCAGCGTCACCTCGTCGAGCACGATCTTGCCGTTATAGGGCGCGTCGCCGACATTGCTGACCGTGATGGTGAAGTCGCAGCCGCCGGCCATCGTGCAACGCGGCACGTCGGCATGCTTCTCGACTTTGAGGTCCGGTTCCTTGTCCTTGGGTGGGCACCTCAGGTCACGCGGGACGACGATGTCGATGACCTGCGTGCAGCAAAGCCCCCAGCCTTCCTTCGGTCCGGCATAGGTCTCGATGCCGGTGACGATGAGGTGGATGGTCTCGCCGGGCGAGGCGCCGATGATCTTCCAGTTCAGCACGCCGCCGCCGACCGGCACTTTCTGCATGTCGGGAACGATGCTGATGCCGGGGGTCGTCGTCGACACCTGCACCCATTTGCCGCCCATCTCCGGGCCGACCGGCATATGGTAGATGAAGGCGCCGCCGCCGGGCACGCAATCGACCGTGCCGCGCTCGACCTTGAAGCATTCCTTGCCGGGAGGTGGTGGCGGCCGGTCGCATTTGGTGACGTCGATATGGACCGTCGTCTTCGCACCGGTAAGCAGATTGCCGTCATCCGGCTTGCTTGGGTCCTGCGAGGGGATGATGGTCCCCGTGCCGGTTCCGGCCGTCACCTTGATCAGGCCCTGGTTGTCGACATTGGCTGGCGCGGGAAACGCCGCCTGGTCGATCTTGGCCAGGATCTGGAAGGTGATGGTGCGTTCGTTCGGTGCGCCGGAACCGTCGAGGTCGGAGGCGGAGATCCGGAAATCGGAAACCGTCGCCGTGTCGTCCGGATTGGCCGAGCTGCTGATCACGGCCGCCGGCAGCGGTCCGCCGGAGCCGTCGGTGCCGTCGCCGGTCACATGCACGCTGACGATCTTCAGACCGTGCGCAAGCTGGTCCTTGAACTCGATCTTGGCGTTCTTGAGCGCAGCGGCGAAGGCCGGATTGCCGAAGGCCTGCTCATTGCCGCGCAGGCCGAAGGTCAGCGTGTAGGAAACATAGTCGCAGCTGCGCTGGCCGCCCGTCTTGGTGAAGAAGGGCACGATGCGGCCAGGTTCGGGATTGATGACGCGCGGATTGTCCAGGTCGAGCCTGGGCTCGGCGCCGGCAATAGTGGTGATCTTGGCCGGCGCTGTGTCTTCCGCAAGTGCCGGCAAGGCCGGCATCATGGCGACCGCGATACCGGCCGCCATCAGCCAGCGCGCACCGCGCCTGGCATATGACAGGGGTTTCATGATCGTCTCCATGACGGTTTTCGGATTGCTCGAAGCGAGGCGGGAACGGCTGAGATTGTTCATCTGTCCCTCCCTCAACGTTCGCAGCTGATTGCTGGGGTTCTGAGCGGCAGTGTCACCTTGCAGCAAGGGTAGTAGCCACCCTTGTCCTGGTCGGTCTTGCGGTAGAAGCAGAGCCCGACATTGACGGTGTCGCCAGGATTATGGCCGGTGATGTCGACCGTGTAGGGCTTGCCCGGCACGTGCGACATGGGGGTTGTCACCCCGACGCCGGGCGTCCTGGACTGCGCCTTGATCGAATCGCCGCCAAAGCCGGCATGGTCATGGAGAGTGAGATCGGCCCGCAGTCCGCGCGGCGTGCAGTAATAGTGCACGTCCTCGACGTCCACGCAGGGTGGCAGATTGCCGGGCGGTGGGAAGTCCGGCGGATAGAACGGAGGCAGGTAACCGCCGCCCTCGATTTCCTCATAATAGCCGGCGCGGCCTTCGCAGGGGCGCCAGACCCTTACGTCGCCGACATGGCCTTCGACCTCCGGGTCCTCGAAATAGCCGTCGAAGTCGACGAACCATGAGCCGAAGGGCGGAACGTTTGCCGGCTTGACCAGCGCGCTCGGCGTCAACTGCACGCCGTGCACGGCAAGCGGCCCGCCGGCGGCGAGGCGCTCGGCAAGCTCGGGATTGTCGCGCAGTTTGTCGCCGGTGTTGACGACGGTGTCGGTACAGACGCTGGTGTCGAGATTGCCGTCGGAATCATAGCCATATTGCAGGTCGACGCCGCCGGCCGATTGCCGGTTGCCCTGCGGGAAGCCGACCGCGTATTCCTGAGGCACCTCGACCCAGGTCGATTCGGTTGCCGGATCGTCCGGGTCCTCCTGCCAGTAGCGGATCAGCTCGCCCTTGCCGGAATCGGCGAAGCGGCTGTAATCGTAGCGGTTTTCGACCGGGCCGCGCTGGGCGAGATACATGAAGCCCTTGTTGTCGAACGCGATATCGGTGACGGCGTAGTCCTTGTCGGCCTTGACCGTCAGCTCCCAGCGCGGATCGCCGGCGAAACTGCCGTCGCGCGCTATGCCGACCGACCAGATCTCGGATTTTTCACCGACCGAATAATAGAGCCGGCCGCCGTGATAGGAGACCGCCCAGACGCGGCGTTCATCCTGCGTGTAGCCCCAGGTCTCGGGGTCTTCCGTGTCGAAGGCGGCGCCCTGGATGTCCATGACCGCCCCGTCGTCGGCGACCGGGGCCAGGCTATGCGCCGGACGCCCGGCAACGCCATGGTCGAATGTGTCGATCAACTTGCCGGTGGCGTCGATGCGATGGATCAGGCCGGTGTCGAGATCGGAAGCGAAGAACTGGCGGTGGATCGGATCGAAGGCGAGGTTGCCGATGCCGGGTCCGCTGTTGGTGTCGATATCGGCGAATTTGGAGACCGCGCCCGTAATGCCGTCGATCTTCCAGATCGTGCCCGGACCGCCGCCATCCTCGGTGCCGAACTGGCCGTCCATGAAGCTGGCCCCCGCGGTGCCGCGACGCTGCCGCTCCGGACGCCCGTCGCTGTCGGCGTCCGGCGTGACGATCTCGACGCCGTGCAGCGAGGTCGCCGCCGCGTAGAGGTTGGGAATGCCCGACGGCACGCCGTCGCGCACGCCGTCGTCATAGGTGAGGCCGAACACCTCGCCGATCTGGCCGGCCGTCACCTCGAAGGGCGGCGGCGTGAAGACGAGCTGGCCAGAGGCCGGGCCGCCGAGATGCGAAACGTCGAAAACGCGCAACGTGGCGCGCGAGGTGTCGATGAATGTCTCGTCGACCGGATCGACCCCGGGAGGCAGGCCCCCCTTTCCGGAATCAGCAGACTCGAAATCGGGGATGATGGTGCCGGGGAAGCCGGTCACCGCCATCGATCCGGGATAGATGATCTGGGTCTCCTGCGCCTGGGCGGCGCTGCCGAGCCACAGGCCGGCGGTCAATGCCAGGGCCAGGATTCCGCTGGTGGCCTTGATGACGCGACGCAAACGGCGTGCGCGCGAGGGCACGAACGAGCAAGACATTGAACTCCCCCCGAAGTCTGCGGAAGGAACGTCCCAGCTCGCCGCGCCAATCAGGGCAGGGCGCGGCTTTCCGGCACGTTCTTCCCCGATCGAATTGTCTGCTTTCCTCGGCCTAACGATACGCCTGCTCCTGGGCAGGGTCAACGGAACGAGCGGAAAGCCCAGCGCATCGATCCTCTCCCGAAGGCGATGATCGCGCTGGGCCCCCGTTGTTCCCGGAGACCGTGGAGCCTCTGGGTTTCTGGTCATGGGGCTTTTGCCTTTCCGGGGCCGCACCATTGCGGCGCCTGGCCATCAGTCGCGGGCTGGAGCGCAAAGGTTCATGCAAAACGATGGCTGGAACTGTTCGCCGTTTCACAGAGGCGGCGAACTGCACGGGTTTTCGCATCACGGAGTTCTGGGGAAGAACCGCGAGAAGCGTCTCCCGGGAGGCTACTCAGGCCGACACGTCCGCCGGCAAACAATCACCAGATCCAGTCGCCCTTGCCCAGCACCGAAACCGCCTCGACGATCCGGCTGAAGCTGGCGCGCGCCCGGCCGACCGTGTGTCGCGCTCTCAGATAGCCGTGCACAAGGCCAGGCTCTTCGAACCAATAAGCGCGGCCGCCGGCGGCAAGGACGCGGTCGCGATAGGCCTCGCCGTCGGAAGACAGCGGATCGCATTGCGCGGTGATCAGCACTGTCGGCGGCAGATTGGTGAAATCGGCATCGGCCAGTGGGTAGAGCTTGACGTCGCCCGTACGGTCGACGCCGCCGGTGCGGATATGCTTGTAGAACTCGAGGTCGCGCACTGTCAGCATCGGCGCGTCAGCGTGCCTGAGATACGAGCCCTTGGAACGGTCGCCGCCAAGGCCGGGATAGATCAGCACCTGGCCGATCGGTTTTTTGGCATGGCCGCGGGTGGCGTGGGCGACAGCCGCGCAAAGGTTGCCGCCGGCGCTGTCGCCGCACAGCACGACCGGGCAGTCGTAAGTCCCGGCCGCCCATTCGAAGGCGGCGAGCGCATCGTCGAAGGCCGCCGGATGCAGATGCTCCGGCGCCAGCCGGTAATCGACCGAGACCACGTCAAAGCCGGTGCGGGCGCAAAGCTCGGCGCAGACATCGTCGTGGCTGTCCAGCCCGCCGAGAATGAAGCCGCCGCCATGGATGTAGAGCACGGTCGCGGCTTTGTTCGGCGTGGCGTTGCGATAGATGCGGATTGGGATGCTGCCGGCGATAGTCGTCGTTTCGGCCGCCACGCCGTCCGGATAGCCGGCAAAGAATTCGCGGCACATCCGGTCGTAGATCGCGCGCTGTTGCTCGATCGTGGAGTCGATCGTGTCGGGCGGGTAATAGGAATTGGTCTTCTCGATGAAGGCCCAGGTCTCAGCGTCGATCAGGGTTTTGTAGTCGGTCATGCTGGCTGCACCGACTCGAAAGGTCGAGCCCAGGCCCCCCTCTCTGTCCTGCCGGACATCTCCCCCTCAAGGGGGGAGATCAGATGTCGCCGATGCTTTCGCCAATCGCCAACGTTGCCAGGGGAGCGCCGGCGCCAAAGCTGCCAATCTCCCCCCTTGAGGGGGAGATGCCCGGCAGGGCAGAGAGGGGGGCCTGGCGCCGTCATCTCCGACGTTATCGCCCCTTCCACACGGGATCGCGCTTCTCGGCAAACGCCCGGAACCCCTCCATATTGTCTTCCGATCCGTAGAGCGCATCCACCGTCGCCAGCTGCCGCCGCGTCACGCGGTTCATCGCGTCCTGGAAGGTCAGCGATTCCGCAACCCGCGCCGTCTCCTTGATGGCCGCGAACACCAGCGGCGGGCCGCTGGCCAAAAGCCGGGCAATCTCCCAGACGCGATCCTCGAGCTTCTCCTTGGGCAGCACCTCATTGACCAGGCCCCAGCGATGCGCCTCGGCGACATCCATCCAGCGGCCGGTGAGCAGAAGGTCCATGGCAACATGATAAGGGATGCGCTTCGGCAGCTTGATCGTCGCGGCATCGGCCAGCGTGCCGGCGCGGATTTCGGGCAGTGCGAAGGAGGAATGATCGGCAGCGAAGATGAGGTCGCAAGACAGCGCCAGTTCGAAGCCGCCGCCCACCGCCATGCCGTTGACGCAGGCGATCACCGGCTTGTTGAGGTCGCGCAATTCCTGCAGACCGGCAAAGCCACCGACGCCATAGTCGCCGTCAACCGCGTCGCCGCCGGCAGCCGCCTTGAGGTCCCAGCCGGCGCAGAAGAACTTGTCGCCGGCGGTCTTGACGATGGCGACGCGCAATTCCGGATCGTCGCGAAACGCCTTGAAGGTCTCGCCCATCAGCTGCGACGTTTTCAGGTCGATGGCATTGGCCTTCGGCCGGTCGAGCGTGACTTCGAGGATCGTGCCCTCGCGGCGGGTGGTGATGACGTCAGCCATTCTTCTTTTCTCCAAGCACCAAAAGGGCGTCCGCGATCCAGGCGCCCTTGCCCTCGGCGCAGACGATCAGCGGATTGATGTCGAGTTCCTCGATGTCGCCGGCGTTCTTCTGCACGAAGTCGGCAATGCCGGCGATCGCCTCGATGGCTGCCTTTACGTCAGCCTTGGGCCGGCCGCGATAACCTTCCAAGAGGGGATAGAGCTTGAGGCCGCGCAGCGCCGCCTCGATATCGTCGCGGGTCGCCGGCAGCATCAACGTGACGCTGTCGCGCAGCAATTCGACCAGCACGCCGCCGGTGCCGAGCGTCATCACCGCGCCGAACATCGGATCGCGGGTGAAGCCGACGATCAGCTCGGCGACGCCGTCGCGCACCATGCGCTCGACATAGAGGCCGGTGCCGAGCGGCAGGAGATCATGCGCCGCGGTGCTGACGGATTCCGCGTCCTTGAGGTTGAGCCTGACAGCGCCGACCTCGGACTTATGGGTGACACCCAGCGCCTTCAGCGCCACCGGGAAGCCGAGCGCCATCGACGAGATCACCGCCTCGACCGCATTGGCGGCGCGCTCGGCCTTCGGCACCGGCAGGCCGGCCTTGATCAGGCGCGCTTTGGCTTCGGCCTCGTCAGGGGTAGTACGGTCGCCTCCGGCCGCGCCGGCAGCCGTCGTGTCGATCGGCTGCGCCTGCGGCTCGGCCCAGGCCCAGCCGATGAAGGCTGCTGCGCCTGCGGCATCCATGGCCTCGGAAATGCCGAACAAGGGCACCATGCCGCGCGCCATCAGCTCGGCGGTGTATTCCTCCGGCAGGTTTTCCGGCAGCGAGGAGACAATCGCGCCATGCGCCTTGTTGGTCTTCAGCGCCGCCTCGAAGGCGCGCAGCGTCGCCCACCAGTCGGTGACCGAGCAGCGGTCGGGGCGCGGGAAATCGAGCACCAGCATGTTGAGGTCGAAGCCGCCCGACACCATGGCGGTGAAGGTGGCGGTCATCGCCGGCTCGTTGTTCCAGATGAAGGTGTGGTAGTCGAGCGGGTTGGCGACCGCGACAAGCGGCCCAAGCGTCGACTTGACATGGGCGCGATGCTTGCTGGTGAGCTCCGGGAAATTGACCCAGCGCCCTTCTGCGCTGTCGGCCATCACGGAGGCTTCGCCGCCCGAACAGCTCATCGACGACAGCCGGTAACCGGGCAGCGGTCCGGTGACATGCAGCAGCTTCAGCGCTTCGATAAAGGCAGGAATTGAATCGACGCGCGCAATGCCGAGCCTCCGCAGGAAGGCGCCGGAGGCGGCATCCGAACCGGCCAGCGAAGCGGTGTGCGACACGGTCGCCTGCCTTGCCTGTTCCGAGCGGCCGACCTTCATGGCGATGATCGGTTTCTTCAGTTCGCGTGCTCGTGCGGCTAGCTTCTCGAAGCCGGCTACCGAATCGAAGGCCTCGATGTGCAGGCCGAGTGAGGTGACGCGGTCATCTTCGATCAGGCCAAGCGCCATCTCCGACAGGCCGGTCTGCGCCTGGTTGCCGGCCGTCATCAGGAAGGCGATCGGCAGGCCGCGCTTCTGCATCGTCATGTTGATGGCGATGTTGGACGACTGGGTGATGATGGCGACGCCCTTGCCGCCTTCATCAAGCCGGATGCCGCCATGCTGGTCGGGCCATAGCAGCGCGCCGTCGGCATAGTTGATCAGGCCATAGCAATTCGGTCCGATGATCGGCATCTGGCCGGCTGCGGCAACCAGTTCTGCCTGCAGCCGCTCGCCGTCCTCGTCATAGGCCTCGGTCTCCAGGAAGCCGGCGGCAAAGCAGACGGCGCCGCCGGCGCCGCGCTCGGCCAGCGCCTTGACCACCTCGATGGTGAGATGGCGGTTGACGCCGACAAAGGCGGCGTCCGGCGCTCCGGGAAGCTCGGCGACGGATCGGTAGGCCTTGCGGCCGGCCACTTCTTCCTTGGTCGGATGCACCGGCCATATTTCGCCGGCAAAGCCCATCTTGATCGATTGCGCAACAACGGCGGCGGCCTGCGCGCCGCCGAACACGGCGATCGATTGCGGGCGCAGGAGACGTTCAAGCTTATGCATAGTCCCGTCTTTTCTTGTTTTGATGCATGTCGTTTCCCCAAAACCGCTTTGCGCTTTTGGGCGACATGGATTAGGCCCCGAACGGGCGCAGCAGCGCCCGCGAAATGATGTGGCGCTGAATTTCCGACGTGCCTTCCCAGATGCGCTCGACGCGGGCGTCGCGCCAGATGCGCTCCAGCGGCAGGTCGTCCATCAGCCCCATGCCGCCATGGATCTGGATCGCTTCGTCGGCGACGAAAGCCAGCATTTCGGTGGCCTTCAGCTTGGCCATCGCCATGTCCTGATCCGTGACGGTGCCCTGATCGTACTTCCAGCCGGCTTCGAACACCATCAGGTCCGCCGCCTTCAATTCCGTCGCCATGTCGGCGAGCTTGAACGACACGCCCTGGAACTTGCCGATCTGCTGGCCGAACTGCTGGCGCTGCGCTGAATATTCAATGGCGTGGCCGAGCGCGCGCTCGGCACGGCCGAGGCAAGTGGCGCCAACCTGCAGGCGCGTGGCGCCCAGCCAGGAGTTGGCGACCTCAAAGCCCTTGTGCACTTCGCCCAGAACCTGGGAAGCCGGCAGCCGGCAATCGTCGAACTCGAGGATCGCGTTGGTGTAGCCGCGATGCGAGACGTTGCGGTAGCCGTCGCGCACCGAAAAACCCTTGGTGCCCTTGTCGACGAAGAAGGCGGTGATCTTCTTGCGCTTGCCGCGCGACGTTTCTTCCTCGCCCGAAGCCATGAAACAAATCGCGAAATCGGCAAGATCGGCATGCGAGATGAAGTGCTTGGTGCCGTTAAGCACCCAGTCGTCGCCATCCTGCACGGCGGTTGCCTTCATGCCACGCAGATCCGAGCCCGCGCCGGGCTCGGTCATTGCCAGGCAGTCCCACTTCTCGCCACGAATGCAGGGGAAAAGATACTTTTCGCGCTGCTCCGGCGTGCCGGCAAGCAGGATGTTGGAAGGCCGCGCCACGCAGGTCCAGTGCAGCGCGTAATTGGCGCGGCCGAGTTCCTTTTCGTAGAGCAGCCAGGTCACCGTATCCAGGCCCGCGCCGCCGACATCGGCCGGCATGTTGGCCGCGTAGAGGCCGGCTTCGATCGCTTTGGCTTTCAATTCCTCGATCAGCTCGCGGCGCAGCACGCCGGTGCGCTCCACCTCGCGCTCATGCGGATAAAGCTCGTTCTCGACGAAGGCGCGCGTCGTCTCGACGATGAGCTTTTGTTCTTCCGAAAGACCGAAATCCATGGCCTCAGCCCTTCTTCTTGCCGCTCTTTTTCTTCGGCTTCTCGATCTTGACTGCCTTGACCGGCTTCTCGGCCTTTGCCGGCTTGGCCGCTTTCTTCGCCGACTTGACAGCTTTTGCCTTGTCCGCAGCCTTGGCGGCCGGCTTCGCCGCCAGCTTGGCGAGCTGCTTGGTGTAGTCCTTATGCAGCGCGCCGGCGCCCCAGCCCTTGCCCTTGTTCTGTTTCGACAGCGCATCCATGATCGCGACCAGATTGTCGTCGCGGATCCGCTCCAGCTCGCGGATCGACAGGCCATGCGCCTGCTCGTCCGACTGCGTTGCGATCAGGTCGACCAGCTCGTCGTTGAACTCCGGCACGTCCATCAGCTTGGTCCACGGCCATTTCAGGCACGGCCCGAACTGCGCCATGAAATGGCGCATGCCGGCTTCGCCGCCGGCGACGCGATAGACCTGGAACATGCCCATCTGCGCCCAGCGCAGGCCGAAGGAGTAGCGCATGATGTCGTCGAGTTCCTCGACGGTGCAGATGCCGTCCTTGACCAGCCACAGCGCCTCGCGCCAGGCGGCTTCGAGCAGACGGTCGCCGACGAATGCTTCGATCTCCTTGCGCACCACCACCGGCTTCATGCCGATCGAGGCATAGAGCTCCTTGGCGACTTCGATGGCCTCGGGAAAAGTCTGCTCGCCGCCGACGATCTCGACCAGCGGCAACAGATAAACCGGGTTGAACGGATGGCCGACCACCAGCCGCTCGGGATGCTTCTTCATCGCCACCTGCATGTCGGTCGGCTTGATGCCGGAGGTCGACGAACCGACGATGGCGTTGGCCGGCGCATGCGCGTCGATCTCGGCCAGCACCCTGTGCTTGAGGTCGAGCCGCTCCGGCACGCTTTCCTGGATGAAGTCGGCATCGGCCACCGCTTCGGCGATGGTCTTGGCGAAGGTCAGCTTGCCTTCCTTGGGCAGGCCGCCGGGCAGCATCTGCTTATAGGCGCGGCGCGCGCCCTTCATCACTTCCGAGACCTTGCGCGACGCTTCCGGATCGGGATCGAAGATCGACACATCGATGCCGTTCAACAGCAGCCGCGCCACCCAGCCGGCGCCGATGACACCGCCGCCAATGGCGGCCGCCTTGTTGATGATGCTCATGGTCAGGCTCCGGTTCTTGTCTTGGCTGTTTCGGGATCGATGAGGGCCACGCGCTCGCCGGCGCGGATCACCGCCGGATCGTAGGCCTTGCGGGCGAAGACTTCGAGCACGAAGGGCCGGAAGAACTCGACCGGCATCGTCTCGTAGTCGGGGTCGAAGCTCGACTGGTCCCAGCGTTCGCAGAACTGGTCGCAATCGTCGAAATAGGCGTGGCCGGCAAAGCGGTCGCGGGCGTGGCGGTTGCCGCCCAGATGATGCGCGTAGTAGAGCCGCTGGAAGTCGCCGTGCTTCTCCACCACCCAGGTGCATTGCTCGCGCACGAAGGGCTTCAGGATCGACGCGGCATATTCGTCGTGATTGTAAGGTGCATAGATGTCGCCGATGTCGTGCAGCAGCGCGCAGGCGATCCAGTCGGTATCGGCGCCGTCGCGCCAGGCTCGCGTCGCGGCCTGCAGGGAGTGGCCCAGCCTTGTAATCTTGTAGCCGGACAGGCCTTCGTCGAGCTGCACCAGCGCGTCGAGCAAGCGCTCGCCGGTCTTGGCGGCATAGTCGATTTCATGGGCGGTCAGGAACTCGTAGTCTTGCCTGTCGCCGTCCTTCATCGCGGTGAATTTTACGATCGTCATGGTCAGCCTCCGCTTTACGCCGCGGCTGCGATTGGCGCCCGCTTGGTCAGGTTGAGCTTCTTGCGCACTTCGTCCGGCCCGAGGATCCGGGCGCCGAGATTGGTTACGATGTTTGCGGCGCGTTCGACCAGCTGGGCGTTGGCCGCCAAAACACCTTTGTCGAGCCACAGATTGTCTTCCAGCCCAACGCGCACATTGCCGCCGGCCAGCACCGCCGCGGCTGCGTAGGCCATCTGGTTGCGGCCGATGGCGAAAGCCGACCAGTTCCAGGTCGACGGCACATTGTTGACCATCGCCATGAAGGTGTTGAGATCGTCGGGCGCACCCCACGGCACGCCCATGCAGAGCTGCACCAGCGCGTCGGCGTTGAGCACCTTTTCCTCGACCAACTGCTTGGCGAACCATAAATGGCCGGTATCGAAGGCCTCGATCTCGGGCTTGACGCCCAGCGCCGTCATCATGCCGCCCATGGCGCGCAGCATGCCGGGCGTGTTGGTCATGACGTAATCGGCCTCGTTGAAATTCATCGTGCCGCAATCAAGCGTGCAGATCTCCGGCAGGCATTGGCGCACATGTTCCATGCGGTTGGTCGCGCCGCCCATGTCGGTGCCTTTTTCGTTGAGCGGCAGCGGCGCCTCCGTCGAACCGAACACCATGTCGCCGCCCATGCCGGCGGTGAGGTTCAGCACCACGTCGACATTGGCGTCGCGGATGC
Source organism: Mesorhizobium sp. RCC_202 (assembly GCF_041355295.1). Taxonomy (NCBI): domain Bacteria; kingdom Pseudomonadati; phylum Pseudomonadota; class Alphaproteobacteria; order Hyphomicrobiales; family Phyllobacteriaceae; genus Mesorhizobium; species Mesorhizobium sp. RCC_202. The sequence goes on along the minus strand of NZ_JBFUPO010000001.1, from coordinate 572,901 downwards.
GCTCGGTCACTTCGCGGTAGAGATGGACGTCACGCCTCGGCTTGCCGGTCTCGGGATCGCGGACATGGCAGTGGACAATGGCGGCGCCGGCCTTGGCGGCATCGATCGCCGAATCGGCGATCTGCTTGGGCGAGCGCGGCACATGCGACGAGCGGTCCTGCGTGCCGCCGGAACCGGTGACGGCACAGGTAATGAAGACCTCACGGTTCATCGCGAGCGGCATAGAACTCTCCTCCCAGTCGGAAACAGAGCACAGCATTGCGCGACTTGCGAGGGACTGTTTTGCACTTTACGAAGGAGGTATGACTAAAAACGAAAAGCCGACAATCTTTCGCGTTGAGCACTCGCCGCTCAAGGTGACGCTGCTGGTGTTTTCCGGAGCATCCATCATGTGCGTGGCGTGCACCGTCGATCCGCTGCGCGCCGCCAACCGCATCGCCGGCGAAACCCTGTTCGACTTCAAGCTGGTTTCGGTGACCGGCGAGGCGCCGGTCACGACATGCGGCCTGCCGGTGGCGGTCAGCGGCCGATTCGATGCCGCGGAACCAACCGATGTCCTGATCGTGGTCGCGGGCTTCGGCACCCAAAACTATGCCACGTCGGCGCTGCTCGCCGGGCTGCGCCGCGCGGCGCGCTCGGCCCGAGCCTGCGGCGGCGTCGAGGCCGGCACCTGGCTGGTTGCGCGCGCCGGCCTGCTGGAAGGGCGCAGCGCCACCACCCACTGGGAGGACATGGAGGATTTCTCGTCGGCCTTTCCGGGCGTCGATGTACGCCCCGATCGATACATCGTCGACGGGCCGGTCTTCACCACGGGCGGTGCGTCGCCGACCCTGGACCTGATGTTGCACCTCATCCGCACCCGGCTCGGCATGGCCGTGGCGCTCGATGTGGCAAGCGCATTCATCTATGATCAGTCGCGCGTGGCGACCGATGCGCAGCCGCTGGTTTCGCTTGGCCGGCTCGATGGCTACGATCCACGCCTGGCGCAAGCCATCCGGCTGATGGAAGCGCATGTCGACCAGCCGCTGACCATAGAAGCCATAGCCAAGCGCGCCGGCGTGACGGCGCGCACCCTGGAAAGCATCTTTCGCAAGTCGATCGGCGAGACGCCGGGCGCCTATTATTTGAGACTGCGCCTGGGCGCGGCGCGCCGGCTGGTGGTCGACACGCGGGTGGCCATGGCGGATATCGCCGGGCGGACGGGATTCTCGTCCGCCGCGGCGTTTTCCAGGGCATTTTCGAGGGCTTTCGGCGAAGCGCCGGTCAGGCTTCGCCGGGGTTAAGCGGCATTCTTGTCCAACTGCGAGCGCATCTGTCGCGCCAGACGGATTTCAAAACGGTTGCTGACGGCGCGGTCCCATTGGGTTTTCACGTCGTCGGTTGGTCTCGGCAACGCCATCAGCCGATCGATGATCGATCCGGTCTCGCCGGATGAGAGCAGGGCGTCGATTTCGCGTTCGTGCTGCATATCGGTTCGCCTCCTTCCTTTTCACCCGCCACAGGCCATCCTTATACGAGCTACGTGACGGCAGTTTGAAGGCAGGAGCGAGGTGATTGAGGGGCGGCGCGGGGCAAAGTTTTGTCCGCCGGGCGCAGTTTGTGGCAAGCGCGTTCCCGGCGGAGGCCGGGGTCTAACCAGTCACGACTTCGAGTGGCTTGACGAACAGCACGGTGGTGAAGCCGCTGTCCCATTCGTCATCGGGATAGCGGTCTTTCTCGACATAGCCGGTCGCGCGATAGACGCGTTGCGCCGGCATGTTGAAGGTGTCGGTCTCGAGTCGCGCCTGCTCGAAACCGGCGGCCGCTATTTGCTGCTCGGCATGGGAAAGCAAGGCGCGGCCGACGCCCTGGCCCTGGCGATCAGCCTTCACATGCACGGCCTCGATGAAATCGTCGCGCCAATGGATGAGCCCGGCGACCTCGCCGTCGACCTCGGCAATTGCGAGGTCGCGCCAGTACTCGTCGACATAGCGTCCGCCGATATCCGTCTCGACATAACGCTGCGCCGAAGCCGCACTGATATGCGGCATCCAGGTGCCTTCGAACGTCTCCTGCAGCACCTGCTTTAGCGCTGGAATGTCGCCGTCCCGGGCCTTGCGTAGGGTGATCTTGCTCACTTCTGGTCTCCATGCAACGCGCGCGCAAATTGTCCTTTGAGCGCATGAAGAGCATTCGAGCTAGCAGAAGTCGCCCAAAGTGGCTTTCAGCCACCTTGGGCAGATACAGGTCCAGATGACGTCGACCTGGGCGTCTCAGACGTAGCGGTTGACGATGTTTTCGAGCAATTCCTGCCGGCCGGAGCGCGGTTGCGGCTCGATCTTCTTCTTCACCACGCGCTCGGCGATCTCCTCCAGCGTGCGCTTGCCGGAAAGCATCGCTTTGCCTTCGGCCGTGTTCCAGCCGGCATAGCGCTCGGCGAGCGGGCCGGACAACGCCTTGTCCTCGACCATCTTTGCCGCCGCCTTTAGGCCGCGCGCGCAAGAATCCATGCCGCCGATATGGCCGATCAAAAGGTCCTCCGGGTCGAGCGACTGGCGCCTGAGCTTGGCGTCGAAATTGGTGCCGCCGGTCTTGAAGCCGCCGGCCTGCAGCACCTGGTAATAGGCCAAGGCCATTTCCGGCACATTGTTGGGGAACTGGTCGGTGTCCCAGCCGGACTGATAGTCGTTGCGGTTCATATCGATCGACCCGAAGACGCCCAAGGCATTGGCCAGCGCCAGTTCGTGCTCGAAGGAGTGGCCGGCCAGGATGGCGTGGCCCTGCTCGATGTTAAGTTTTACTTCCTTCTCCAGCCCGAAGCGCTTGAGGAAGCCGTAGACGGTCGCGACATCGTAGTCGTACTGGTGCTTGGTCGGCTCCTGCGGCTTCGGCTCGATCAGGATCGTGCCCTTGAAGCCTATTCTGTGCTTGTAGTCGACGACGAGGTTGAGGAAGCGGCCGGCCTGTTCCTGCTCGCGGGCAAGGTCGGTGTTGAGCAGCGTCTCATAGCCCTCGCGCCCGCCCCACAGCACATAGTTCTCGCCCTTCAGCCGCTTGGTGACGTCGATGCAGCTCTTCACCGTCGCCGCCGCATAAGCGAACACATCCGGATCGGGATTGGTGGCCGCGCCCGACATGAAGCGGCGATTGGAGAACAGGTTCGCCGTGCCCCAGAGCAGCTTGACGCCGGTCTCTCTCATCTTGGCCGCAAAATAGTCGGCGATCTCGTCGAGACGCGCGGCACTTTCGGAGAAATCCTTGCCCTCCGGGCGAACATCGGCATCGTGGAAGCAGAAATAGGGCGCGCCGAGCAGCGAGAACATCTCGAAGGCGACGTCGGCCTTGAGCTTCGCCAGTTCCATCGTGTCGACACCGCCCGGCTTGGCGAACCAGGGGCGGTCGAATGTCTGGCCGCCGAACGGGTCGCCGCCTTGCCAGGCGAAGGAATGCCAATAGGCAACCGCGAAGCGCAGATGGTCTTCGAGCCGCTTGCCGGCGACGACCTCGTCGGGGTTGTAGTGGCGGTAGGCCAACGGATTGGTCGAATCCGGCCCTTCATATTTGATCTTCTTGATGTCGCCGAAAAATCCGCTGCTCATGATTTCCTTCCTCTCACTCAGCCCGATTACCTCAGGCGTAATTGGTTTGGCTCTTTCGTCGGGCGAAAAGGGTCATGTCGAAACGATCCAACGAAGGATGAAAGAAATGACCGACCTCAACACGATCGCCCGCAACTACATCACCGCCTGGAACGAGAGCGATGCGACGAAGCGCAAGGCGCTGCTCGACGCAGCTTTCACCCGCGATGCCAGCTACCGCGACCCGGTCATGCAGGGCGATGGGCACGAAGGCATCGCGGCACTCATCGACGGTGTGCAGCAGCGCTTTGCCGGCTTCCGTTTCGCGCTGAAGGGCACGCCGGACGGGTTTGGCGACAGCATCCGCTTCTCGTGGGCCCTCGGGCCGGAAGGCACAGAATCCTTCATCGAAGGCACCGACATCGGCGTCATCGAAAACGGCCGCCTGAAGAGCGTCACCGGCTTCTTCGACAAGGTGCCGGCGCAGTGAGGCCAACTGGGTAAGGGAGGCGCGAGGCCCCCCTCTCTGTCCTGCCGGACATCTCCCCCTCAAGGGGGGAGATTGGATGTCGCGTCGGCTTTCGCCAATCTCCAGCGTTGCAGGAATGAGCGGGGCGTCCCAACTGCCAATCTCCCCCCTTGAGGGGGAGATGCCCGGCAGGGCAGAGAGGGGGGCTTCGCGCAAACTCACGCCGTTACGGCCCTGATCGCCGGATAGAGCGAACAATAGCGTTGATAGGCGTCCGCATACGCCCCGCCCAGCCCTGCGTCCGGCTCAACCGTCGCCTCCGTCCTCGGCGCCGTGCACACGCGCAGCGGATCCGCACCCGTCGCCGCAATCAATCCAAGCCGGGCCGCCCCAAACGCCGCGCCAAAATCGCCGTCGGCGGGGATGTCGACCGGCACCTGCAGCGCGGTGGCGATCGCCTTCAGCCAGTAGCGCGAGCGCGAGCCGCCGCCGATCGCGGTGACGCGGGTCAGTGTCATGCCGGCTTTTTTCAGCGCTTCGAGGCTGTCGCGGAAGGCGAAGGCAACGCCTTCGAGCACGGCCTGTGTCAGCACGGCACGGCTCGATTCATGCGCGAGACCGGTGAACGAGCCGCGAATGGCGGAATCATTGTGCGGCGTGCGCTCGCCCGACAGATAGGGCAGGAAGCTGACGCCTGTCGGCGCCTTGAGCGTGTCGCCAAGCTCGCTGGTCAGGTCGCCGGCGCTCTTTCCCGTGATCTCCGACAGCCAATTCAGCGAATCCGTCGCCGACAGGATGACGCCCATCTGGTGCCATGTCGCGGGCAGTGCGTGGCAGAATGTGTGCACCGCGCTTTCGGGATTGGGCAGGTAGGACGCATTAGCGGCAAACAGCACGCCAGACGTACCGAGCGAAACGAAAGCGTGGCCGGCGCCGACCGTGCCCATGCCGCAGGCCGAGGCGGCATTGTCACCGGCACCGCCGGCAATCGGGATGCCGGCCGCGATGCCCCACTTCGATGCCAGCTCGCCGCGCAAGCCGCCGGCCTTAGCCGTGCCCTCGACCAGCGACGGCATATGTTTTTCGTCGAGCGACGTCGCCGCAAGCAACTCGGCAGACCAGCGGCGCCGGCCGACATCGAGCCATGAGGTGCCGGCCGAATCCGACATTTCCGAAATATGCTCGCCGGTCAGCCACAGCCGCAGATAGTCCTTGGGCAAAAGCACCTTGGCCACCTTGGCGAAGATGGCGGGTTCGTTGTTCTTCACCCAGGCAAGCTTCGGCGCGGTAAAGCCGGGGAATACAATGTTGCCGGTCAGCTTGCGGAAACGCGGGTCGGCATCGAGCGCGGCGGCCTCGACATGGCTGCGCGTATCGTTCCACAGGATGCAGGGGCGCAGCACCTTGTCGCCAGCGTCAAGCAAGGTGGCGCCGTGCATCTGGCCGGACAGGCCGATGCCCTTGACCGCCGCTAGCTCTTTAGGGTGCGCCGCCTTGAGCTCGGCGATCGCCGTCTCGCAGGCCTCGAGCCAATGCGCCGGATCCTGCTCCGACCAGCCGGGATGCGGCCGCGAGACGTCGAGCGAACCGTGGCCGGAACCGATGACCTTCTGGTCATCATCGATCAGCAGCGCCTTGACGCCCGAGGTGCCCAGGTCGAGGCCGAGATACATGATATCCTCCCATCGCCATTAATTTTTTCGGATCTCGAAAAAATCTGGCTTGGCCAGTTTTTAAGACAAGATCCGCTTCGGGTCAATTCTCTGACAAATTGGCGGCGCGCCGCGAGAAGAGCGCTGACAGCGGGCTGTCCGGCCGCGCCAGCTGGCGCTCGGCGGTCAGCGCCCGCGCCAGTCCCTTGTCTCCAGCACGCAACGCCGCCTCGATCAGCGTCAGGTCGACCACGTCGCGCTGCGCATGGCTGCCGCCAAAGCGGTGGGCGATCGAACGGATCGGCCGGATCAGGCGCACCGCGTCTTCGTAACGGCTCTCGCCAAAGGCCTTGATCGCCAAGGTCAGCGGGTGGCCGACATCGCGCGTGAAAGCGGCGTTGTCGTCGTCGCCGCGCATCGCCTCGCGCTGCGCTTCGAGCAGCGTCCTTGCCGGCGCCTCCAGCCCGGCACCGACAAAGGCCATCATCGCATGGGCGTCGTTGAAGGCGTAGTTGCCGGCCGACGCCTTCGGCGCCCAATTGGCCGCCAGCGCCTGCCAGCGGTCGCCGACATCGGCGCCGCCGAGATAAAGCCGCCAGAGGATCGCCGAAGCGTCGACCATGTTGAGCGCCAGCGTCGAGCGAGCGCCGAAGATCGGTCCGTCATAGAGCTTCAGCACCTCATCGGTCTCGCCGAGGTCGTAGTGGAACAGCGCCAGATGCCACCAATTGTGGACCTGGAGAAAGCTATCTTTCGTCCAGGCGTCCGGATTAGCCCGCATCCAGGCAATGCCGTCTCTTTGCCGGCTTTGCATTTCCATGACATGCGCCACCGCGTGCTGCGCCCAGCCGTCGCGTGGCTCGATCTCGATTGCCTGCTTGCCGAAAGCTTCGGCACGCGGGTAGTCGCCCATTTCCTCCAGCCCGAAGGCCTGCATGCCGAGGACCGCGTGATAGCCCGGCATTCCCCGTTGCCAGGCCGGCAGCGCCCGGCCGATGCGATCGCGCAGCATGCGGGCGTTGCCGGTGAAGAAGTCGATCTGGTGGCCGGTTTGCAATGCCACAGCATCGAGTGGGAAGTCGATGGCTATGTCCTCGAGCAGACGCGAGGCTTCATGCCAACGACCCGCTGCGAGATGACCAAGCGCCGCGACATGGGCCTTTTCACGCCCCGTTGCCGCCAGCGGCAACGCAGCCAAATAGCACGACTGCGCAACAGCGCTCGCCTCCCGCTCGGTGGCAAGGCCGAACAGGTAGCCCTTGAAGACATGCGCCATGACGAAGGCGGGATCATCGGCAATGGCGCGGTCGATCGATCCGACCGGGTCGCCGATGAAGCATTGCAGCTCATGGACGGCTCTGGCGTAGGATGAAAATCCGGCCTCGCTCGCGCCCGAATGTGTCAGGCCGAATACGTCCTTCACTGCCATGCCGGCCCTTCGGTGGTCTCAGAATTGCTGATGCGCAAGCGATCCTAAAGCATCAGCGACCGCTGCGCCAAGCGATGTCTGGCCCCATCAATATCGAAGCTCACTTTGCGGCCTTCGCAGTTTATCAACCATGGAAGACAGATTAGGCTTTGTAAAAGCTGCCCAATTGTGTCTTCATTGCGGCGCCGGGCGGGGAGCTTGAAATCGCGAATCGAGAGGGACGCGATGCGGCACCTGAAGAACAGGCTTCCGGACAGTCGTTTCGGGAGATCACTGGAGGCGGTTGCTTCGGCAAGGTGGAAGCCTCATCACCAACGTCCATGCTTTATTAGCTTGCTTGCAAGTACAGCACTTGGGTTGCTGTCCAGTTCCCCGGCTTTCGCGGCATGCGTGCTCAGTCCACCGGCGGGAAACACCGCCTATGTTTGCGATAGCGGCGATTCAGGCGGTGGCCTCACCGACACTGATGGCGACAACACGCTGACCTTCCCCGCTGGCGGCACCGGGCAGGTGAGCGGCAACGTCACCTTCGGCGCCGGCACCGATCGCATCGACATGCAGTCAGGCACCATTACCGGCGCCGTCGATCAGGGCGGCGGCACCGATTTCTTCACCATCGGCGCCGGCACGGTCACCGGCAATGTCCAGCAGGGCGCCGGCATCGATGATTTCAACATGAGCGGCGGCCAGATCGGTTCGCTCAACCAGGGCGATGGGCTCGACACCTTCACGATGAGCGGCGGCCGCATCGTCGATTTCTTCGACGATGGCGACCGCGCGGTGATGACCGGCGGCCGCATCGGCCGCGTCAACATGAAGCTCGACAAGAACTATTTCAATATGTCGGGCGGCACCATCGACCGCAACCTCGTCACCGGCTTCGACCAGGACACCATCATCCTCTCCGGCGGCACGATCGGCGGCAACATCAGCGTCAGCGGCGGCGATGACAGCGTCACCATCACCGGCGGCACGGTCGGCGGCGATGTGTTGATGAGCTTTGGCGCCGACAGTTTCGTCTGGGACGGCGGCGGCATCATCTATGGCAGCGTCGATCTCGGCGGCGACAATGACACCGCCAAGTTGAGCAACCTCACCAGGGCCAATCTCGGCGGTGCCGATGCATTGAACGGCGGCCTTGGCACCGACGCGCTCACCTTGGACAACGTCAAGCTGGACGGCATCGCCAGGGTTCAAAACTGGGAGACCATCAACGCCACCGACGACACCGAGCTGACGCTGGACGGCAACCTTACGCTGGGCGACTCGGGCACTGGCACTGGGTCGCTCAACGTCGATCAGGCAAGCACGATCTACGGCGGCGGCTTCAATTCGGCCATCCAGGCCTTCACCGCTGGGCAGTTGGCCAGTGTGGTCAATGCCGGCCGCATCGACCTGACCAATGGGAGCACCGGCGCCACCGACCGGCTGACGATCAACGGCAATTACACCGGGCTCGGCGGCCTGCTGCTTCTCCAGACCGAACTCGGCGACGACAATTCCGCCTCCGACAGGCTGGTGCTCTCGGGCGGCACGGCGTCAGGGTCGACCGGCATCGGCGTGGTCAATGTCGGCGGCGCCGGCGCTCTGACCACTGCCGACGGCATTATGGTCGTGCAGGCCGTCAATGGCGCTACGGCCAGCGCCGGCGCTTTTGCGCTCAGCGCGCCGGTCGCGGCCGGCGCCTTCGAATATTACCTGTTCAAGGGCGGAGCCGGCGCCGGAACCGAGGAGAACTGGTATCTGCGCTCGACCCTGACGACGCCGGCAACGCCGGCCGCGGCGCCACCGACAAACGAGCCGGCGCCCGAGCCCGAACCGGTACCGCCGGCAACCGAGCCCCCGCCGCCGCCCTCCGACCTGCCGCCGGTGCCGGTGCCGACCGACGGCGACATCAACAATCCGCCGGTCGACCCGACGCCGCCGGTGCAGGCAAGCGACCCCGAGCCCGAGCCGCCGCCGGCGCCGGTTGAGGCGCCGCCCGCCGATCCGCCACCGCCACCGCCGCCGGTGCCGACCGCCGCGCCGGAGCTGCCGACGCCGGCCGCGGGTCAGCAGATCGTGCTCTACCGCATCGAGGTGCCGGTCTATTCGGCCGTGTCGCCGGTGGCCGGGCATCTGGCGATGGCCACGCTAGGCACCTTCCACGAACGCCGCGGCGAACAGAGCCTGTTGTCGTCCGACACCGATCTGCAGCCGGTCTGGGGCCGCATCTTCGGCCAGGACGCAAAGACGGACTGGTCGGGAACGGTGTCGCCCTCCTTCGACGGCACCTTGTTCGGTCTGCAGGCCGGCTTCGACCTTCTCGGCCGTGAGACAGCCTCGGGTGACGTCGACCGCGCCGGCCTGTTCATCGCCTATGGCAGCATGAATGGCGACCTGCGCGGCCAGGCGCTGGGCCAGAACGATCTTGCCGTGGGCAGTCTCGATGTCACCGGCACCAGCGTCGGCGGCTACTGGACCCGTATCGGCAAGGACGGCTGGTATCTGGACGGCGTGCTGATGGCGACCTTCTTTGGCGGTTCGGCTACCTCGACCCGAGACATCGGCATCGATGTCGGCGGCACAGGCGTCACCGCATCGCTGGAAGGCGGCTATCCGCTGGCACTTGGACAAGGCTGGACGCTGGAGCCGCAGGCGCAACTGGTCTGGCAGCATTTATCGCTCGACGATGCCAGGGACAGGTTCTCCTCGGTGTCCTTCGATTCCAACGACGACGTCAGCGGCAGGATCGGGGTCAGGCTGCAGGGCGAGACGGTGCTGAACAGCGTGGCGCTGCAACCCTATTTCAAGGCCGATCTCTGGCATGATTTCGGCGGCACCGACCACGTCGATTTCGAAGGCACCGACATCTCGACCGAGAGCAGGTCGACGTCCTTCGAGTTCGGCGGCGGCGTGGTCGCCAAGGTGACCGACAAGGTCAGCGTCTTCGCTACTGCCGACTACACCACCAATCTCGGCGGCGAAAAGCGGCGGATATTGGAAGGAAATCTGGGGCTCAGCGTCAAATGGTGAGCTTTCCTCTCCCCGTCACGGGGGAGAGGATGCCGGCAGGCAGGGCAGCGCGAGCGCTGCGTGGTGGAGCGAATCCACGTCTGGCCTCAATTCCCCGAGCGCATCGCCACCGTCGCGATGCCGGCGCCGACCAGCAGTGTGCCGCCGGTGCGGTTGAAGATGCGGATCGCTTTCGGATTGCGCACGATGGCGCGGGCCCTGGATGCCACCAGCGCATAGCCGAAGGCATTGGCAAAAGCCAAAGTCAGGAAGGTCGTCTCGAAGATCAGCATCTGCGTCCAGAAATCGGCATGCCGGTCTAGGAACTGCGGCAGGAAGGCGACGAAGAAGGTGATGCTCTTCGGGTTGAGCGCCGTGACCAGCCAGGCATGCGCCATCATCCTTACCGCCGACACCGCGTCGGTGCGCGGCTCGGCCTTCAGCGCGCCGCCGGCGCGGAACAGCTTGATGCCGAGATAGATCAGATAGCCGGCGCCGATCACCTTCAGGACGGTGAACACGGTGGCCGAAGCCGCAAGCAGCGCGCCGATGCCCAGCATCGACAGCGTCATGGCGGTGAAGTCGCCAAGCGCGACGCCGACCGCCATCGGCAGCGCGGTGCGCCAGCCCTGGCCCAGCGCATAGGAGACGACCAGCAGGATCGTCGGGCCCGGGATGACGAGCAGGATGGAAGAGGCGGCGGCAAAGGCAGCCCAGTTTTCGAAGGACATTTCCTTACTCCTTGAGCGCAAAGAACAGGATAAATCCTTGGGCCGCTGAAATTGTAAAGAGGCCGCTGAAATAATCGTCAGTGCCGGCCTCCTCCGCTTCGGCTGCGGCTTATCGGACGGTTATGGTTAAGCGCGGTCCGGCGCTTTCACGCTTTTTCAACCATGAATGACGAAAATGCCTCGATCCGGCCGGACTGTGCTTCCAGCCGGCAGCGTAGGGTTTGGGTAGATGCGTGAGTTGCCGCAAGCGCCGCCGTCGAACGGCGAGACGATCGATACCGAAATTCAGCTTTCCCGCCGCGCCGTGCTTTCCGGCGCCGGCGCCATGGCGCTGCTCGGCATGGCCGGCTGCAGCACCACCGACACGCTCGACCTGCCGCAAATGCAGCTCGACAACACCGTCACCGGCTCCGTGCCGCCCATGCGCCCGGCGATCAGCGTCGACAAGAATATCACCGGCCCCGACGTCATGTATGCCTCGCTCACCGACGGCGGCTTCGAGGTGCCGGCGGTGCCTTATCAGAAGGTCAAGCCGCAGTTCCGCCGCCAGATCGTCGTCGACCAGACCGGCGAGGCGCCGGGCACCATCGTCGTCCATCTCAAGGAGCGCATGCTCTATCTGGTCCAGCCGGGCGGCGACGCCATCCGCTACGGCGTCGGCATCGGCAAGGACGGTTTCCGCTGGTCGGGCCGCGCCAACATCCAGTATGGCCGCGAATGGCCGGTATGGACGCCGCCGCCCGAAATGATCCAGCGCAAGCCGGAGTTGGTCAAGTGGCAGGGCGGCCAGCCCGGCGGCCTCACCAATCCGCTCGGGGCGCGGGCGCTCTACATCTACCAGGATGGCAAGGACACCGGCTATCGCATCCACGGCTCGCCGGAATGGTGGAGCATCGGCCAGGCGATGTCGTCGGGCTGCGTGCGCCTGATCAACCAGGACATCATCGATCTCTACAGCCGCGTTTCGAAAAGAAATCCGGTCGTCGTCGTCTGATCTTAAGGCCGCTGTTTTTCGCGGCCATTCTCCCGTTGCGCGATGCCGCAAGACAGGCGAAGGTGCCCTGAAAACCTTTGCCTTGGGAGAGAAATAGCATGGCCGGAACTTTCGTCATCGCGCAGGGCGGCGGCCCGACCGCCGTCATCAACCAGACGGTCGTCGGCGCCACGCTGGAAATCCGCAAGCGCCATCCCGGTGCCAAGGTACTGGGCTCGATCCACGGCGTGCGCGGCATCCGCGACGGCAATTATGTCGACCTCTCCGCGATCCCCGAGGATCGGCTCAGGCTAATCGCCGGCACGCCGAGCGCCGCCCTTGGCTCAACTCGCGACAAGCCGGACGCCGCCTATTGCGAGGTCATCCTCAACGGGTTGAAAAAGGCCGGCGCCGACGCCTTCATCTATATCGGCGGCAACGACACTTCGGGCACGCAGCAGATCCTGACCGATGCCGCCGGCGGCTCGATCGCCTTCGTGCATGCGCCAAAGACCATCGACAACGACCTTGAGGAAAACGACCACACGCCGGGTTTCATCTCGGCCGCCGAATTCGTCGCCGGTGCCTTCCTGTCGGTCGATCTCGATTTCCGTGCGTTGCCTGGCATCTATGTCGGCATCGTCATGGGCCGGCATGCCGGCTTCCTCACTGCCGCCGCAGCTGCGTGGCAGCTCGACGCCGACAGCGGTCCGCATCTGGTCTATGTGCCGGAGCGCGCCTTTTCGGCCAAGCGCTTCATCGACGAGGTGCGCGAAACGCTCGACCGCCACAAACGCTGCATCGTTGCGGTCTCTGAAGGCGTCAGCACCGCCGACGGCAAGGCGCTGGTCGAAAGCCTGGTGCCGCCGGAAAAGCTCGAGCGCGACCAGCACGGCAACGTCAAGCTGTCGGGCAGCGACCTGCCTGCCGCACTTGAACGGGCGCTTGCTGAAGGGCTGCCGGGCAAGCGCGCGCGTGTCGACGCGCTCGGCTACATGCCGCGCGGCTATGTCGGCGCGATCAGCGCTGTCGACGCGCAAGAAGCCTTCGATGCTGGCGCCTTCGCTGTCGGCGTCGCCGCCGAGGGCGGCGGCTCGGTCGCGCTTCAGTATGACGGGTCGAAGACGGTGTTGAAGAAGGTGCCGCTGAAGGCGGTTGCGGGCAAGACGCGTCATATGCCGGACGATTTCATGAAGCCGGACGTCAACCAGCTGTCCGAAGCCAGCATGGCCTATCTGAAGCGGCTGGTGCCGGAAAAATACAAGGTCGGGAAGCCTTTCGTCTGATGGCCGGCGGCCCGATGCCCGACCTTGAGGTGGGCGACTGGTTCGGCAAGGCAATTGTCGATGCCAAGACGACAATGCTGACCGAGCCCTTCGTGCATGATTTCGTGCGCGCCAATATGTGGCATCTCAAGGGTCGCGACGCCGACCTTCTGGTCGATACCGGCATGGGGATCTGTCCGCTGGCGCCGGAAATCGACACGCCGGACGGCAAGCCGTTGATCGTCGTCGCCACCCACATCCATCTCGATCATGTCGGCTCGCTGCACGAATTCCCGCTGCGCATGGGGCCGAAAATGAGCGCGGCGGCGTTCGAAACCATGGATGACGCCGTCACCTACGGCTACATGTTCCATCATCTCGACGGCGCCGTGTCGAAGCTGCCGGCGCCGGGCTGGAAGGCGGCTGACTATCGGATCGTGCCGGCGCCGCTGACCCGTTCCCTCGACGAGGGCGACATCGTCGATCTCGGCGACAGAAAATTCCGGGTGCTGCATCTTCCCGGACATTCGCCGGATTCGATCGCGCTTTTCGACGAGGCCGATGGCCTGTTCTTCGCGGGCGACGCCATCTATGACGGCACGCTGATCGACGACCTCGACGATTCCGACCGCACCGCCTATTGCCGCACCATGCAGCGCCTGCTCGACCTGCCGATCCGCGTCGGCCATGGCGGCCACGGCCCGAGTTTCGATCGCGCCAGAATGCGCGAAATCGCGTCCGCCTATCTGCGCCGCAGGGAACGCTTCGCCAGCGCCGTCTGAATTAAATCTTCGTAAGGTCGGCCCAAAACCCTAATTCAGGCCATTCGGCGTCCTAGATGCGTGTCTGTCGAGACGGCCGGCTGCCATGCACGGCGAGACAGGCGGCCCGGTCGTCGACAAGCCAAAGGGTGTTTGCTGGAGACCACCCTCTCGGCGTTGGATCAAATCTCGCCCGGACAGAACGACCATGTCACCCTCAAGCATTCTCCGCAGACATCGCGTCGCCGCCCTGCTGGGCGCCGCGCTGATCATTTCGCCCGTCGTCGTTTCCTTCGCCCAGAGCAATGCCGGCCTGAGCACCGTCGCCGCGACGACCCAGACGCCTGTCGCCGGCATCACGGCCCCGAACGGCTCCTTCGCGCCGGTCATCGCCGTTACCAAGCCGGCGGTGGTCACCATCACCTCGGTCATGAAGGCGCAACCCGGGGAGGGAGACGACGGTTCGCCGCTTGGCGGCAATCAGCCTTTCGACCAGTTTTTCCAGCAGTTCTTCGGCGATCAGGGCATGCCGATGCCCAAGGCGCCGCCCCAGCAGCAGGCGCAGCGCGCCGAAGCTCTCGGCTCCGGCTTCATCGTCGGTTCGGATGGCACTATCGTCACCAACAACCACGTCATCGACGGCGCAAGCTCGATCAAGGTGACGCTCGACGATGGCACCGAGCTTCCCGCCAAGCTGATCGGCCACGACGCCAAGAACGATCTCGCCGTGCTCAAGATCAAGGCTGACAAGCCCCTGCCGACGATCAAATGGGGCGATTCCGACAAGCTGATGACCGGTGACCAGGTGCTGGCGATCGGCAACCCGTTCGGCATCGGCACCACGGTCACCGCCGGCATCGTCTCGGCGCGCGGCCGCGACCTCCACAGCGGGCCGTTCGACGATTTCATCCAGATCGACGCGCCGATCAACCACGGCAATTCCGGCGGTCCGCTGGTCGACGTGAACGGCAACGTCATGGGCATTAACACAGCGATCTATTCGCCCAATGGCGGCAGCGTTGGCGTCGGTTTCGCCATCCCGTCGGATCAGGCGCAGAAGGTCGTCGCCAAGCTTATGAAGGGCGGCGACATCGAATACGGCTATCTGGGCGTGCAAATCCAACCGGTCACCCAGGATGTCGCCAGCGCCATCGGCCTCGATCATCCGGGCGGCGCGCTGGTTTCGGCGGTGACGCAAGGCTCGCCGGCCGCCAAGGCAGGCATCGAGACCGGCGACGTCATCACCGGCTTTGCCGGCCAGGAGGTCAAGGATCCGAAGGACCTGTCGCGCGCCGTCGCCGATGTGTCGCCCGGCGTCAAGGAGACGCTCGATGTCTGGCGCAAGGGCAAGGCGATCCAGGTTTCCGCCGATGTCGGCCGCAACAACGATGATCAACAGACCGCATCGAACGGCAATGAAGGCGGCAAGCCGTCAGCAGGGCAGGGGTTGCGCGTGCCTTCGCTTGGCCTTGGCCTGACCGATCTCACTCCCGATCTCCGCGACCAGCTCAACCTTGCCGGTAACCAGCGCGGCGCAGTGGTCGAGCGCGTCAATCCAGACAAGGCGGCCTCGGCCGCCGGCATCCAGCCGGGCGATGTCATCGTCGGCGTCGACCAGATGCCGGTGAAGACCGCCAGGCAGGCCAACCAGGCGATCGCCGAGGTCGGCAAGTCCGGCAAGAAGTCGGTGTTGTTGCTGATCGATCGCGGCGACGCGCAGATATTCGTCGCCGTGCCCTTCGCCGCCGGCTGACAAAACACAAGGGCCTGTCGGATATCCGACGGGCCCTTGCCAAGATTCCTATTGCTCGCACCAACATCTTCGAGAACACTGCCTGCGTTTGTTGTGCTGTGCAGGAGGCGTCTCGATGGTCACCCGCGGCTTCTTTTCCGGACGGCGTCCTCCTTCCGACACCGACGCGCGCATTCCGCCCGGGCAGTATCTGGAGCAGGGTTTCCCGGTTCTTTCCGCCGGACCGACGCCGCGCGTGCGCACCGAGGATTGGTCCTTCACGCTCAAGCATGGGCCACGGCCGATCAAGAAGTGGAGCTGGGCCGAATTCAACGCGCTGCCGCAAAGCAAGATGACCCGCGACATCCACTGCGTGACGGCATGGACCAAGTTCAACACACCTTGGCAGGGGGTGATGATCGATGACATCCTTGCCGACGCCGGTATCGAGCCTCCGACCGCCTACACGCTGGCGCTTTCCTTCGACGGCTATTCGACCAATGTGCCGGCCAAGGACCTTGTCGCGGGCAAAGCGATGGTCGCCCTGCTTTACGAGGGCAAGCCGATCACATCAGACCATGGCGGCCCAGCCAGGCTTTTGGTGCCGCATCTCTATTTCTGGAAATCGGCTAAATGGGTGAACGGCCTGCAGTTCACCGAGCGTGACGAGCCAGGCTTCTGGGAACTGCGCGGTTATCACATGTATGGCGACCCGTGGCGCGAGCAGCGCTATTCAAGCGATCCATGAGCGCCGAACCGCAGTCGCCTTGGCAGACGGCTAAAATCACGCGCATCGAAAAACGTACTCCGCGTGTCACCAGCTTCTGGTTTCAGCCGTCGCGGCCGTTTGTGCATCTTGCAGGTCAGCATGTCGATATCCGATTGACGGCGCCGGACGGCTATCAGGCGCGCCGCTCCTATTCCATCGCGTCGCCGCCGGAAGCAGGCGCTGCCATCGAACTGGCGATCGAGCGGCTCGATGATGGCGAGGTTTCGCCCTTCTTTCACGACGTCGCGGTTGTCGGCGACGAGATCGAACTGCGTGGCCCACTGGGCGGCCATTTCATCTGGGATACGAACGATGGCGGTCCGATCCTCCTGGTCGGAGGCGGCTCCGGCGTCGTGCCGCTGATGGCCATGCTGCGCCACCGCACCCTGCAGAAATCGGTCGCGCCGATCGCGCTGGTGTTCTCGGCGCGGATCTGGGACGAGGTGATCTTCCGCGATGAACTGATCCGTCTTGACGATCGACACGACGGCTTCGACCTGGTGCTGACACTGACCCGTGAGCAGGCCCGGCGCCCGTCGGACTACTCCCGGCGCGTCGACGCCCAGATGATGATGCAAACGATCGAGCGGTTGCCGAAAACGCCCAGGCTTGCCTTTGTCTGCGGCTCCAATGCTTTCGTCTCGGCCGCTGCCGAAGCGCTGATCGATGCCGGTGTTGCGGCAGGGCTTATCCGCACGGAGCGCTACGGGGTTTGAATAGAGGCTGTCCTCGGTCCGTGCTCGCGATCTGCGGCAGCCTGGCCGCTCCCAACATTGAAATTCAGCCGACAAGGTATTACCTTGCTTAAATCTGGTATTACCTGGGAGCGCAGGATGGCTACCACCGTTACAGCAAAGGGACAAGTTACCATTCCGAAACCAGTGCGCGATCTGCTTGGCATCGTCCCGGGAAGCAAGGTCGATTTCCGCCGTGCCGCCGACGGAAATGTAGTGCTGACGCGTGTCGACGGAAAACGGACCGTGAGCCGCTTCGCCAAGTTGCGCGGTCATGCCGGCGAAGGGCTCACGACCGACGCGATCATGGCGCTGACGCGCTGCGAGGCATGACGCTCGTCGACACCAACGTTCTGCTAGACCTTGTTACGGACGATCCAAACTGGGCGGATTGGTCGATTGGCCAGCTTGAGGCCGCGAGTCTCAACGGGCCATTGCTGGTCAATGACGTGATCTACGCCGAACTCGCCGTTCGCTACGCTCGCATCGAGGATCTTAACGCGTTTCTTGATGCGGCAGAACTTGAAATGGCGCCGATGCCAAAGGCAGTCCTTTTCCTGGCCGGAAAGGTATTCACGCAGTACCGCCGGTCTGAAGGACAAAAGACTGGCGTCTTGCCTGACTTCTTCATCGGGGCCCATGCCGCGGTTGGACGCCTTCCGCTTTTGACCCGCGATGTGTCCCGATATCGAACCTATTTCCCATCCCTGAAGCTGATTACTCCGGCGTCCTGAACGGTTGCCCGGTGCTTTCACGTGAACTGTCGAAGCCGCGATCAAACGCCGGCGTCCCGGCAAAGATTTGCGTTGTGAGGACTGAGGGGGCGCTATTTCAGTCGGCTGGAGAAAAAATCGCCGAGACGAGCTGGAAAGGCAGCGCGCCATAAGTCGCGACGGCCTGCTCATTATCCCAGACCCGGAACTGACGTGACGGCCGCGCTTCGAGCACCAGGGGTTGCTCGCTGCCGCCGAGCCTCACTTTGCCATGAAAGCGCAACGTCCGTTCGCCGCCGCTCCGGCTAAGCACCATCGAGCGCAGTCGGGCAATGTGCTGGTCTCCGGCGTTGATCTCCATTTCGATACGCCGCCTGACCGGTGGCACTGCGACACGCACAACGACGTCGAGCATCACCTCCCGGCCATCGCCTTGCCGGTGCTCTATACGATGCGAAAGCGCGGGCGACGCTGCCGCACGGGCGGCCTTTGTCGCCACGGATTTGCTTCGCCAGACGACATCCGGCTCGGTCTGCTTCAACCGGCCTTTCTTGCGCTGCAGCCTGAGCTGCTTGGCAAATCCGCGCGACAGCCAGGTCAGCGCGCCGAAGTCGGTGCGCGGCTTGGCTTGCAGGACGGATGACAGGCGCGACGCTCCGCGCCGATCGGCCATGTCCACCACCTGCTCCAGAACGGCCTCCGGCAAGGCGACGCCGATCTCCCGCGCGAGATAGGAGAGCGCGACCGCCGCGGCGACGGCGAGGTCGCGCTTGGCGGTGACATCAAGGAATACGCTCCAATCGACGTCGCCGCCCTCGATGGCGACAGCGCAGTCGACCAGCCAGTCGCTATGCGTATGCGCGTCGAGGCCGCCATGCGCGATGGCCAGAGCGATGCGGTCGGCAGGTGACGGCACGAGAACCGGGATGCCGCTGAATTCGGCGGTTACCGCGCGCTGCCAGATCGCGATGTCGTCCGCGACGCTCTGCTGCGAGCCATCATAGGCAAGTTGATGGAGGTCGATGTCGCCGTAAGTGCCCTTGAAGAAATTCATCGAGCGCAGCGACGCCAGCCGCGTGCGCAGATATTGCGGACTGACGCCGGTGGCGATCTGCCAGGCGCGATCGCGCAACACGTCGAAAGCCGGCTGCATATCCTGCGGCCGCACCAATATGTCGATGTCATGCGCGACGCGGCCGCGTTGCGCCGCGGCATCGAGCGCGATGCGGCTGGCGCCCTTGATCAGCATCACCTCGCAGCCGGCGTCGACCATTGCCTGCAATGCCGGTTCCGCCTCGCGCATCGCCATGCGCGATTTGGTCCACAGCATCTTCTGCAGGCCGGCAAGCCGTGGATAGGCTGGCTGCGCGGCAAGCTTGCGACCAAAACGATCGCAAATCGCGGCAAGCAGCCGATGTTCGCGGAAGGAGACCTTGTCGATATCGTTCTCGTCCAGCCAGCGCGTAGCGCAAAGGCTGGCTGCTTCCTCGTTGGGCAAAAGTGCCGCTTTCAGGAGTTGATCGAGCGAGCCCGTCGGCCAGGACCAGCCATAATCCGGAAAACGCCGGCCGATGCGACGCGTCTTCGCCATCAGCTGGAGCCGGCTTTGTTCTGTGCCCGCCGCAGCATGGCAAGCCGGGCGACTTCCAGATAGCCGCGATCGCGCGTCGCGTCGCGCCCGTAAGACAGACTGCCCGGCCTGATGCGCCGCAACGCCAGCACTTCCGCCATCATGTCCAGCACAAAACCGGCCTCACGCGCCCGGGCGATCCAGTCGATCATTTCGCCGCGCCCGCCCGGCGGGTCGAATACAGGGCCGACCGCATCGGCGACCTCGCGACGGATCAGCATCGTCGAACGCGACCAGCCGGGCGTCGCTGTCGGGGCCATCGCATCCGGTTCTCCGTCGCGGAAATTGCGTATGTGGGTGAAGACGCCGGCTGCACCTGGAAGCCGTTCCAGATACGCAAGCTGCGCCTCGATCTTGCCGGGTAGCCAGAGGTCGTCGGCGTCGAGCGTGGCGATAAATGGCGCCGAGAGCGCTGCGATGCCGCGGGTGGTCGCGCTGCCTGGGCCGGCATTGTCCTGGCGCAGCAACTCGAGCGGCAGATCGATGCCCTCGATCGCGGCGGCGAGATCGTCGCTCGAACCGTCGTCGACGACCACGACGCGTTCGGGGTGCAGCGTCTGCGATGCTACGGATTGCAGCGTTTCGCGGATTGTTGCGCTGGCGTTGAAGGCCGGAATGACGACGCCGTATCTGCTCATCACATGAACCGCCAGTCCGCAAGTTTCTTCAGTTCGAAGATGCCGTCTATGGGCCTGAGCGACGGATCGGCCCTGCGGCGTTTCATGGATTTATAGATGGCACGCATGAACTCGCGCGACTGGACATCCTCCTGGCGCGTCATGTTGCCCGGATGCCGCCGGTAGTAAAGCGCCAACGTGTCCGGCAGCAGAAATCGCGGTCGGATTTCGAAGCAGCGCAGCAGATAGTCGGTGTCTTCGGCTTGGATGAAATCCTCGTCGAAGCGGCCGATGCGCTCGACCAACTGGCGCGACAAGATCGCAGCCGACAAATGGATGCCTCGAACGACGATGGTGGTGTTGCTGTCCGTTGCCGGCTCCAAGGTCTGGTCGTCGATCTTGTCGACCAGCATCATCCTGGAATAGGTGAGCTCAAGGCCGGAATCCCGCCGGAATAGATCCAGGTCGGCCTTGAAACGCCCGCCCGGCGAGATGTCGTCCGAATCGAGAAAGGACACCAGCTCAGTCTCCGGTCTGAGTTGGCTGAGCCCGCTGTTGCGCGCCCGGGTCACGCCTGTGTTTTCCTGTTGGAACAGCCGGATGCAGGGGCTTTGGTTCATCATAGCGCGCACCGCCTCGGCCGACCCGTCGGTCGAGCCGTCATCGATGACGATGATGTCGAGGTCGGCGCAATCGCGCTGCCTGAGCAGCGAGCGGAGCGCCGCGCCGACAAAGGCTTCGCGGTTATGGACAGGCATAATTATGCTAACGCGCATCCGCGACCCCACCGCGGCGCCATGAACCCCAAGCGCCCTGCATCACATCATCTGCCATTCTGGCGGGCTTTTGAGCTCGAAGATACCGTTGACCTCATGCAGCGACGGGTTTGCCCGGCGTCGGCGCATCGATTTGTGGATTGCCCGCAGATGATTTTGCAGCCTGGCGCCGCGCTCCTTGGTCATATTGCCGGCATGGCGCCTGCAATAGATCGCTACGGTGTCCAGCAGCTCGTAGTTCGGGCCCGATTCGAAAACACGCAGCAGATAATCCGTGTCTTCCGCCTGCTCGAACTCTTCATCGAAACCACCGATGCGCTCGACCAGCCTGCGGGTGAACAGGGCGGTCGTCAAGGAGATCCCCCGAAGCGTCATGAGACGGCTGTCGGCTGTTGGCACCAGCGTCTCGTCGTCGATCCGGTCCGCCATTGTCATAAGCGAATAAGTCAGATCGAGGTCCGGATCGGCGCCGAACCTGGCAATATCAGCCTTGAAACGGCCGGGAAGCGAAATGTCGTCGGAGTCGAGGAAGGATACGAACGCCGTATCCGGCGGCAAGCGGCGCAGCCCTGCATTGCGCGCCTTGGCGACGCCCATATTGTCCTGCTGGAACAAGCGGATGCAGGGGTATTGGCCGATCATCGAGCGCACCGCCTCGGCCGAACCATCGGTCGAGCCATCGTCGATGACGATGACGTCGAGATCGGCCGCGTCGCGCTGCCTGACCAGCGAGCGCAATGCCGAAACGACATAGCGTTCGCGGTTGTAGACAGGCATGATCACGCTCAATTTCATCATGCGCTCCGTGCGAGGAAATCCGCAATCGTGCCGGCGATTTCCGCGGGGTGCGGCCCGAGCGAAAGCCGGTAGCACGGCAGCAGCCGGGTGAGATCGCTGAAGAAGCGAAAACCGCTTTCCCGCTCGCCAGGCATTTGCGCAATGCCCGAGGGCGCCAATGCGATCATGGCATCCCTGCGCGACATCGGCGCGATCGAACTCGTCTCGCTGCCGCCAATATGTGGCACCATCAACGCAAAAATGTCCAGACTTGCAGGTATCGACCTGGATGCGATGGCCTCGATGTGGAACGTGTGCTTGCCTTGCCAGTTGAGAGGGCCGTCCGTTCCCAGCCGGTTCTTCAAGCCCAGCCGCGCAAACCCCCGCGGATCCTGCTTGAGCGTCGAAAACAGCGGCCGCGCGCTCACGCCGCCCTCGAGATCGACGAGCACATAATCGTCGCCGACGCTGTCCAATCCATGGAGCAGGCCGGCAACGACCGTGCCGGATTTCCCGGCGCCGCCGGCACCGGCCAGCAGCACACCTTTGCCGCCAAGGCCGAGTGTCCCGGCATGGGCAAGCCGCATGCCGCGGGCGGCATACTCCCAGTGCAGGAAGGCGCGCAGGGGCGAACCCGGCTCCCAGGGCGGAAATGCCTCGGCCGACCGCATCAGCTGGACGCCGACAAGCCGCTCGGGATCGTAGAACTGCCAGAAATCCAGATCGTGGAAGTGATGACCGCGCAGCCCGGCCTCGGCGAGCGTTCGGGCGAAACCGTGTTCGGTGAAATGCGCGTCGCCCCAATGCGCCGGCTCCGGCAGGTCGCCGATGCCGGGATGACCGATGAAAATGCGGAGCTGCCGCGCGCCCGACCGATCGCCCCTGGTTTCGAGGAAAGCCTGACCGAGCGCGTCCGCAAGCATGCCCCGACCAAGATGTACGTTGATTTCCATCCCGGGCAGGTGGACGGTTCGCGTGACCGGGAAATGCGCGGAGGCGCCTTGCGCGGCCGCAGCGAGATAGCGGGCGTATTCCGATACGGTCGCCATGGTCACGCGTGGCATGGTCTGTCCCGGCCTGGCCTCGTCTGCATGCGGTCCGTGCGCGGCCGCCGTCTCAGGCCTGCTTAACCGCCGGCCAGCCAAGCGGCTCCTCGACCTCGTGGATCGGGTCGACGATGATCAGGTCGGCAAGGTCGTCATGGACGCTGACATTGAGCGGCTCCTTGGCCGCCGCGAGCGTCGCCGGGAAACCGTCGGGCAATGGCTGCGGTGTTGCATCGGAAGGCGCCAGCAGTCCGAATTCGACCAGCTGCGCTACGAAGTCTTCGAGCGCCGCCGGGTCGATCGTCGCCGAGCCGGCGACCGATCCGACCAGGGCCTGTGTGCCGACCCCCGAGGACAATGCCTGCCAGACCGCGCTGCCGGAGTCGGAAAAGCCGAAATATTTTCCGTTGGAAAGATCGAGCACGACAGCTTCGCCATCGAAGGATTCGAAGACGATATCCTTGCTCGCAACCGCATAGACATCAAAACGATGCATGTCCTGACCCCGCTCCGCAAACCCAGCCCGGACGCGCTGGTTGCCGCCTATCCCTCGATAACGCCTGTAAACTTTCGGGCGTCCACTGGCAAGGTGATAGCCATTCACGTGTTGCTGACGATCTGCGGGATCAAGTTCCTGGTTTGGTACGCGTCAGGCCTCGATCTCCAGCGCCGACAATGGCTTCGAGCAGCAGGCGAGGATGAAGCCGTCATCGATCTCGTGGTCGAGGATGCCGCCATTGTGGCTCATCTCGACATCGCCCGACACCTTCTTCACCTTGCAGGTGCCGCAAAGGCCGAACTCGCAAGCCGCCGGTATGCGCACACCCGAGGCGCGCGCCGTCTGCAGTACGGTCTGGCCGGCAACGCATTCGGCATCGACGCCCGACAGCGCGAAGCGGACGGGCGTCACCGCCTCGACCGGCGCGCTTTCGCCATCCGGTGACGCGAATGGCGGCGGGATTTCCTCGACGACCGGCGCCGCGAAACTCTCCTGGTGGAAGCGGCTCATATCGAAACCCGAGGCTTCCAGCATCTGGCGCACCGCACGCATGAACGGATCGGGGCCACAGCAGAAGACTTCCCGCTCGCGGAAATCGGGGGCAAGCAGCGGCAGCCTGATAGCGTCGATGCGTCCCATATGGCCGAACCAGCCCTCGCGGCTCGACCGTTCCTCGATCATGAACCCGAGCGACAGGCCGGGCATGCGGGTGCCGAGTAGCTCGAGCTCCTTGCGGAAGATGATCTCTTCTGGCCGCCGCGCGCAATTGACGAAGCCGACATCGGTCCATGGCGCACAGTCATTCAGCCAGCGCAGCATCGACATCATCGGCGTGATGCCGGATCCGGCCGAAATGAGCAGATATTTCGCGGCCGGATGACTGTGCAGGGAGAAATCGCCCGCCGGTCCGTAGGCCTTTACCCGCGCGCCGGGTTTCAGATTGTCGAACATCCAGCGCGTGCCGATGCTCCCCGTTTGCGCCTTCACTGTCACCGCGATCGAGAACGGCCGCGACGGTGACGACGACAGCGTGTAGGTGCGCATCAGCGGCCCGTCGGCCACTGGCAATTCCAGCGTGATGAACTGGCCGGGCTTGTAGCGGAACCATGTCTGGTTGTCGGAACGGAAAGTGAAGGTTTTTACGTCGGACGCCTCGTCGCTGACGCCGATCACCTCCAGCATCTGCAGCCGGTCGTTCCAGGGCGTCATCTCGTCGAGATGGCGGTAGAGGCCAAGTTCGGTCATGGCGTTCATCCTCTCGGCCCTCAGGCGACGCTGCGCAGCGCCGGCCGGCCGTCTTCAGCAAGCCGCGGCCCGATGAAACGCGCATACCAGTCGACAAACTGGATCACGCCGCCCTCATGCAGCTCCGAATACGGACCCGGCTCATAGGCCGGCGACAGGATGCCGAAAGCATTCTCCTCGACGATGCGGCGGTCCTGATCGTTGGTTTCGGTCCATACATGGGTGAGTTCGGCAAGGTCGTAGTCGACGCCTTCGACCGCGTCCTTGTGCACCAGCCATTTCGTTGTCACCGCCGTTTCGGTGGCGCTGATCGGCAGCACGCGGAAGGTCACCGCATGATCGATGAGGATGTGGTTCCAGGTCGTCGGGTAGTGGTAGTGCATCAGCGTGCCGATGCGGTCTGCATTGACATCGAGCGATAGGTTCTTCCGGACGGCGCGTTTTCCCGTCATGGTGTAGCTCACGGCGTCGCGCAGCAGCGGCGCGCGGGTGGCGCGATACTGGCCGGCCGGGTCGATGCGGAATTTGCTCGGCAGTCCTGCCGCCTCGCATTTCGCCCAGTGGGCGACCATTTCCGGATCGCTCTCGGCGCCGTTGACGCCGGTCACCGTCGGGGCTTCCGGGAAAGTCTTGCACAGTTCGGGATGGTTGCCGGCGCAGTGATAGCACTCGCGGTTGTTTTCCCAGACCAGCTTCCAGTTGCCTTTCTCGATGATCGTGCTCTCGAAGGCGATCTTGGTCTCGGCAAGGCGATGCGGCGCAAGGTATGGCTCGATCATGGCGCGCGTCGGGACGAAGTCGGCCGGTTCCTTTGCCAGGCAGATAAAAATGTAGCCGGCCACACTTTCGCAGGCGATCGGCTTCAATGCGAACTGGCTCTTGTCGAAGCCGTCCGCCATCTGGCGGGCGAACAGCAAACGCCCGTCGAGTTCATAGGTCCACTGATGATAGGGGCATACCAGCTTCGCCGCCGTGCCTTTGTCGGTGTTGCAGACGCGGCTGCCGCGATGGCGGCAGGAATTGTGGAAGGCGTTGATGTTGCCCTTCTGGTCGCGCACCAGCACGATCGGATAATCGCCGATCTGCGCGGTGATGAAGCTGCCCGGCTTCGGCAGCTCGCAATCATGGCCGATGAACAGCCAGTCGCGGTACCAGATCAGCTCCATGTCGAGCTTGAAGAAGTCGGTGTCGGTGTAGAAAGGCTGTTCCAGCGAATAGCCGGGCTTGCGGCCCTGCAGGAGCCTCAGCATGTCATTGCGCGCATCCATGTCCTGTCCTCATCATCAAGGACTGAACTGGTGGAGATGGAGAAGAAGGGCGACCGCCGGCAAAAAAACCGGCACGCGCCATCCGCCTCTTGATCGCCCACCGCGATCAGTCGAGTTCAAATGTCTCGGGCTGGTTTCCGGGCTCTGGAGTTGCCCTTGCGGGCGATCGCGACACCTTCCCAGGCCAATGGCCCAGTGGTCTCCCGTTGCGATTTCACTCCACCACCGTTGCGGGGGCAGCGCCGGAATTCGACCGGCTTCCCAATTCTCCGCTCCGTCACGACGAAGGGCACCTGAGATGAGATCATCTAACCACGACACGCCATGGTCCCGCCGGTATGAAAACGACATCGCATCCATGCGGCGCGACACGGCTACCGGCTTGTCGTGCCGATATTCGGTTCAGCGATCAGGCAAGCGAATCGCCGCTCTGAAATGACGT
The DNA here is from genome assembly GCF_041355295.1 of Mesorhizobium sp. RCC_202. Lineage (NCBI taxonomy): Bacteria > Pseudomonadati > Pseudomonadota > Alphaproteobacteria > Hyphomicrobiales > Phyllobacteriaceae > Mesorhizobium > Mesorhizobium sp. RCC_202. Next base: position 546,822 of record NZ_JBFUPO010000001.1, on the reverse strand, counting down.
CGCGCCGATCGGTAACCGGCTTCAAAGTGGTTAATAGTATCGAAAAGTGACTATTAGGAGGTTCTAAAATCGAACCGAACGGTTCGTTTCTGTTGACGGTGCGTGCAGGACGGGGTGAACGTTGGCACCCTGACACACTTGGTGAGCTAAATGAGTGATCCGTGTAACCTATTGGATTAATTACATAAAGATGTGATGTTGGGCATGCTTAGGAAAATTACAAGACGTAGATTCTTGGTCCAGATGGAAAAACTTCGTGATTGGAATCCGGCAATCGGGTCACCCACATCGGGGCTGTCCGAACGACGCGATTTCATTCCCAAGACACGCCGCTAGACGGACTGAATAAAGATACTGGAGTAGCAAAAATGAAAAAGATTGTTCTCACTGCCGCCGCCCTTCTGGCAATTTCCGGCAGCGCCTTCGCTGGTAGCGACAACTACGGTTCGCAGGCTGCCAATCCGCCGGCCGTTTCGGTTGACTCGTCCTACACCGCATCGGTTCGTAACGCCGTGCCGGCCACGCAGGTACCCGTCAAGACGGGCGCCGACCACAACCTTTTCGGCAACAACTAACAGCCGACTTTGAACCGGCGGCGGGTTGCCCGCCGCCTCGGTCGGATCAGAAAATTTAGGAGCACTAAAATGAACAAGATCATTCTCGCCGCCGCCGCCCTTTTGGCCGTTTCCGGCAGCGCTTTCGCCGGCAGCGATAACTACGGTTCCAACGGCGCCAACCAGCCGGCCGTCGCGGTCGACTCGTCTTACACGGCCTCGGTCAAGTCCGAGCCGGCTGCTCAGAAGCCCGTCATCACGGGCGCTGATCACAATCTCTTCGGCAACAACTAACAGCCGAATCTGGGCTGGCGGCGGGTCTGCCCGCCGTCTCGGTCCAATCAAGGAATTCAGGAGTTACTAAAATGAAGAAGATCATTCTCGCCACGGTGGCCGTTCTGGCCGTTTCGGGTTCGGCTTTTGCTGGCAGCGACAACTACGGCAACAGCGGCGCCAACCAGCCGGCTCCCGCCGTCGACACCACGCGTACATCGTCGATCGACACGGACTCGACGGTCTACAAGTTGCTGAACTCGTCGGGCAACGTGCAGAAGTCGGTGCCGCAGGGTAGCGACCGCGACCACGCCGGCCGCCAGTAAAGTTACGAGTAAATTAATTGAGTAAGAAAGGCGGCGGGCTTGGCCCGCCGCTTTTTTTGTTGCCGCTCTGCGAGTGTCAGGCGGCCTTCGCCTCAACGCGCTGCAGGCTGAACGAATGGCCATCCGCGTCGAAAATATGCAGGTCGCCGGCGTCGGCGTTCAGTTTGAGCGTCTCGCCGCGCTTGACCTCGACATTGCCCGGCAGTTTGGTCACCAGCGGCAGGTCGGTTCGGCCGATATCGACATAGACAAGCTGCACCTCGCCCAGTTGCTCGACGTAATCGACCTTGCCTTCGAACAGATAATCCGTGCCGGTGGCGATCGAGAGGTCCTCCGGTCGCACGCCGAAGCTCACCGCCGCGCCCGTCGCGGAAACAGGCGTGGCAATCGGCACCGTCGCCTTGCGGCCGCCGACATGGCTGACCACGGTCGGGTTGCCGGCCTTGTCGATCTTGGCCGGCAGGATGTTCATGGCCGGTGAGCCGATAAATTGCGCGACGAACAGATTGCCTGGACGCTTGTAGAGCTCCATCGGCGTCCCGACCTGCTCGATATGGCCGTCCTTCAGCACCACGATGCGGTCGGCCAGCGTCATCGCCTCGACCTGGTCGTGGGTGACATAGATCATGGTTGTGGCGGGCATCGATTCCTTCAGCTTGGCGATCTCGATGCGGGTGGCGACGCGAAGTGCCGCGTCGAGGTTCGACAGCGGTTCATCGAACAGGAACACCTTTGGATTGCGCACGATGGCGCGGCCGATGGCGACGCGCTGGCGCTGGCCGCCCGACATCGCCTTGGGCAGGCGGTCGAGATATTTGGTGAGCTGCAGGATTTCGGCCGCCTGCCGCACGCGCTTGTCGATCTCGGCCTTGCTTTCCTTGCCGATCTTCATCGAGAACGCCATGTTGTCGTAGACGGTCATATGCGGATAGAGCGCATAGGACTGGAATACCATGGCGATGCCGCGCTTCGACGGCGGCACGTCGTTCACCACCTGGCCGTCGATCTTCAACTCGCCCGAAGTGATTTCCTCCAGCCCGGCGATGGACCTGAGCAAGGTCGATTTCCCGCAGCCCGACGGCCCGACGAAGACGATGAACTCGCCCGATTTGATGTCGAGGTCGATGCCGTGGAGAATGTTGAGGTTGCCGTATGATTTCTTCACCTGGTTCAGTTTGACATCGGCCATGATTTCGTCCTCCCAGTGATTGTTCCTAAAACTCAGTCGATACGTCCGAACCAGGCGCCGTAGCCGCCAAGGCGGATGGGGCCGTTGCCAGTCTGTCCCGAAAAGCCATGCCCCGGCAAGAGTTGCGGCGAGCCCTGGTCGAGATCGACCTCGGCCGGCTTGCTGCCGAGATTGAAGACACAGGCGATGCGCTCATTGCCCTCGCGGCGCGTGAAGGCGACGGTGTCGCCATCGCTTTCGATGAAGGTGATGTCGCCCTTGGAGAGCGCCGGATGCTGGCGCCGGAAGGCGAGGAAGCGGCGATAGTGCTCGAGCAGCGAGTTGGCGTCGCCTTGCTGTTTGTTTACTGCCTGCGGCAGATGCTTGCCCGGCACCGGCAGCCACGGCTTGGCGGTCGAGAAGCCGCCATTTTTGGCCTCGGCGTCCCACACCATCGGCGTGCGGCAGCCGTCGCGGCCCTTGAATTCCGGCCAGAAGCGGATGCCATAGGGGTCCTGCAGATCCTCGAACTGCAAGTCCGCCTCGGCCAGGCCGAGCTCTTCGCCCTGATAGATGCAGACCGAGCCGCGCAGCGACATCAACAGCGCCGAGATCACCTTGAGATAGGCGGTCGGGTCGGCCTCGCCGGCGGCCCAGCGCGAGGCCGGGCGCACCACGTCATGGTTGGAGAAGGCCCAGCACGACCAGCCGTCGCTGGCGACCTTGCCGAAAGCTTCGAGAACCGAGCGCACCTTGGCGGCGCTGATCTTCTCTGGCGCCAGGAAGTCGAAGGAATAGCACATATGCACGCGCTTGCCCTGGGCAGTGTAGGCGGCGACCACTTCGAGCCCACGTTGAGAATCGCCGACTTCGCCGACTGCGGCTTGCGCCGGATATTCGTCGAGCAGCGCGCGGAAGCGCTCGAGGAAGGCGAGGTTTTCCGGCCGGCTCTTGTCGTAGATATGGTCCTGGTAATTGTAAGGATTGACCGCCGGTGCGGTCTGGTCGTTGCGCTCTTCCGGCGGCAACGGCGGGTTGTTCTCCAGGCCCTGGCTGTGGAAGTAGAAATTGATGGTGTCGAGGCGGAAACCGTCGACGCCGCGTTCCAGCCAGAAGCGCGTGATGTCGAGCAGCGCGTCCTGGACTTCCGCGTTGTGGAAGTTGAGGTCCGGCTGCTCGGCCAGGAAATTGTGCATGTAATATTGCTGGCGGCTGGTGTCCCATTGCCAGGCCGAGCCGCCGAAGATCGACAGCCAGTTGTTGGGCGGCGTGCCGTCGGGCTTTGCGTCGGCCCACACATACCAGTGAGCCTTGGCATTGGTCCGGCTGGAACGGCTTTCCTTGAACCAGGGATGGATGTCGGCGGTGTGCGACAGCACCTCGTCGATCATCACCTTGAGGCCAAGACGGTGCGCCTCCGCCACCAGCGCATCGAAATCGGCGAGCGTGCCGAACATCGGATCGACGTCGCAATAATCCGACACGTCGTAGCCGAAGTCCTTCATCGGCGATTTGAAGAAGGGCGAAATCCAGATGGCATCGACGCCGAGGGCCGCGATATAGGGCAGGCGGCGTACGATGCCGTTCAGGTCACCGATGCCGTCGCCGGTCGAGTCCTGAAAGCTGCGTGGATAGATCTGGTAGATCACCGCACCTCGCCACCAGTCGCGGTCGACGGCGGGGTCCGGTTTCGAAGTCGCCTTCAAAGCCGATTGCATTATGTCAGCCTCCTTTCACCGAGCCGGCCAGCAGCCCGCGGACGAAATAGCGCTGCAGCGAGAAGAAGACGATCAACGGCACGATGATGGTGATGAAGGCCGATGTCGTCAGGATCTCCCAATTGCCGCCGCGCGAACCGAGCAGCGCGTTGAGCTGCGCCGTCAGTACGATCTGGTCGGGCGCCGTTCCAAGGAAAACCATCGCCACCAGGAGATCGTTCCATACCCACAGGAACTGGAAGATGGCAAACGAGGCAAGCACCGGGAACGACAGCGGCAGCACGATCTTGACGAAGATCTCGAAGTCGCTGGCGCCGTCGATGCGCGCCGACTCCATGATTTCGCGCGGCAAGCCGGCGATGTAGCTCCGCAAAAGGTAGATGGCGAAGGGCAGGCCGAAGCCGGTATGCGCCAGCCAGATGCCGAGATAGGTCTTCGACGGCACGCCGAAGAAAGTGCCGACGCCGTTGTACAATTTGAGCAGTGGGATCAGTGACATCTGCAGCGGCACGACCAGCAGGCCGATGATGACGGCAATCAGCAGCGCCCGGCCGGGAAAGCGCATCCAGGCCAGCGCATAGGCCGCAAAAGCCGCGATCAGGATCGGGATCACCGTCGCTGGGATGGTGACCGTCAGCGAATTCATGAAAGAGCGGCCGATGCCCTGCGACAGCAGCACATTCTGGTAGTTCTCGGTGGTGAATTTCGGCGGCGCCGACGAGGCATAGTAGAGGCGCTGGCCGCGATCGCCTTCGAACGCCTTGGGCGATGTCATGACGAAGCTGCCGTCGGCATTGACCTGCAGGGTCACGCCGTCACCGAGGTCGGCCGATGTGCCGGCCTGATATTGTGTCGGTGCCGCGGCTTTTACACCAAAGGCGCTGATCGCGCGCTTGGCGCCGTCGCCGAAGATGTTGCCTTGCAGGACGAATTTGCCGTCCTTCTGGGTCTGCGCGGAGGCCGGCGGCAAGCGCCCGGCCTCCGTCTGGCTCGAACTGGCGAAGGAGTTCCACCAGCCCGAGGCGACGATCTGATCCTTGTCGCGCAGCGACGAGACGAGAATGCCGAGCGTGGGGATGGTCCAGATCGCGACGAAGACGAGCACCGCGATATGGACGCCGAAGCGGCTGGCAAAGGATTTTCCGGTTGCGACGGCCATCTCAGTGCCCTCCCGTCTCTTTGTTGGCCTGGCGGATGTTCCAGACCATGATCGGAATGACCGCGATCATGATGATGATGGCGATGGTCGCGCCGCGGCCGAAGTCGCCGCCGCCGCGGAACATCCAGTCGAACATCAGGTTGGCCAGCACCTGGCTATTCCACTGGCCGTTGGTCATGGTCAGCACGATGTCGAACACCTTCAGCACCAGGATGGTGATGGTGGTCCAGACCACGGCGATCGTGCCCCAGATCTGCGGCACCATGATCTTCCAGAAGATCTGGAATGGGTTGGCGCCGTCGATGACGGCCGCTTCCAGCGTTTCCTCAGGGATGCCTCGCAGCGCCGAGGACAGGATCACCATGGCAAAGCCGGTCTGGATCCAGATCAGGATGATCATCAGGAAGAAATTGTTCCAGAACGGCAGCGATATCCACACCTGCGGCTGGCCGCCGAAATGCTGGATGATAGAGTTGAGCAAGCCGATCTGCACCTGGCCTTCGCCGCGATACTCGTAGATGAACTTCCAGATCACGCTGGCGCCGACGAAGGAGATGGCCAGCGGCAGGAAGATCAGGCTCTTGGCGATCGTGCCCCACCAGATCTTGTCGGTGAGCACGGCGATGATCAGGCCGAGGAAGGTGCAGGCGGCCGGCACCACCGCCAGCCACAGCACGTTGTTCAGGATCGAGTTGCGGAAATCATGGTCGCCGAACGCCCATTGGTAGTTGGCGAAGCCGACGAAATGCTCACCACCGCGGTCGAGAAAGGAGAGCCGCAGTGTTTCGATCACCGGATAGATCAGATAGATGGTGAGAATGATCATGGCCGGGCCGACGAACAGCCACGGCCGGATCAACCCCTGCCGGCGCAGATTGTCGATGGCAGCCGTGCCGGACACCCCGCGCGAGGGAAAGGTCAGGTCGAGCAGTTTGTTGGCGCCCCAGAAATAGGCGACACAGCCGCCGACGCCGACGATGATGACGAATATGGCCGAGAAAATTTGAGTCGCCATGGGTCCCTCTCCCTGCGCATGACCGGCCAGGCAATGCTGGCGGTCGGATGCACCGACTTTTAGATTATTCGGAACGATCAAGACGCGAAGGCTTCCGGCGTGCGCCGCCGGGCGGATCCGGGCCGTGGCCCGGATCCAGTAGCAGGATCAGGAAGGTATCAGGTCGCGGCGCGGCCTGTTTGCCGGCTGCCTATTTGATGGCGTCCCAGCTCTTCTGGATGTCGGCGGCGACGTCCTGGGCGGACTTGCCGCCGACCAGGTCGATCATGCCGGTCCAGAACGAGCCGGCGCCAACCTTGCCGGGCATCAGATCGGAGCCGTCGAAGCGCACCGTCGTGGCATTGACCAGGATTTCGCCCTGCTTCTTCAAGGCATCGCTGCCATAGGCGTCCTTGTTGGCCCCCTTGAAAGGCGTGACGAAGCTCTTCTGCGCCATCCACAATTCATGCGCGAGCGGCATCTCGAGGAACTTGATGAATTCGCGCGATGCTTTGGAATCCTTGGTGATCATCACCAGCGTTCCGGCGACTTCCTGAGGATTACCCAGTTCCGGCTTGGAGGCGTAGGGCGGATAGGGGAAGAAGTCGGCATCCTGGCCGAGCTTCACGTTCTGCGGGAAGAAGGAGGGGATGAACGACGCCTGGTGGTGCATGTAGCACTTCGGCGGCACGCTGAAGAGGCCCTTCGGGCTGTCGCGGAAGTCGGTCGCCGCGACCGCCTTGGCGCCGCCATCGACCATTTTATCGTCGGTGGCGATCTTGCCGAAGATGTCGATGGCGTTGACCACGGCCGGATCGGTGAACGGGATCTCGTTCTTCACCCACTTGTCGTAGACCTCCGGCGGCTGCGTCCTCAGCATGATGTCCTCGACCCAGTCGGTCGCCGGCCAGCCGGTGGCGCCGCCCGAGCCAAGCCCGATGCACCAGGGCTTGCCGCCGTCGGCGATGATCTTCTTTTCGAGCTCGGCGAGCTCTTCCTGCGTCTTCGGCACCTTGTAGCCGGCTTCCTCGAAATTATCGGGCGAGTACCAGATCAGGCCTTTGACGTCGATCTTGTAAGGAAAGGCGTAGAAGCCGGGCTTGCCGTCCTTGCCGTTGTAGGTGCCGAGCTTGGCCCAGGAATCGCCGGCGGCGTAATTCTCCTTGATCCAGGCGGCGACGTCGTCGCCGAGCGGGGTCAGCACGCCCTTGGAAGCCAGGTCCTGGATCAGGCCCGGTTGCGGCAGGATGGCGATGTTGGGCGGGCTGCCGGCCTGGGTGTCGATGACGATCTGCTGCTCGTAATTTTCAGACGAGGAGTATTTGACCTCGGCGCCGGTGGCCGCGGCGAAATAGTCGAGCACCGAGCGGGCCAGATCCTCGTCCTCGCCGCGCCAGGGTCCGAAGACGGTCAGCGTCTCCCCCTTGAGGTCGACCTTCTTGAGGTCGTCATAGTTGGCCCAGTGGAAGCGCGGGTCCTCGCCCGGCTTGAACTTGAGCTCGGCATGCGCCGGCAGGCCAAGGGTCAGCGCGGCAAACGCTGCACCCAGCAAAAGCATTTTCTTCATCGCAATCCTCCCAGTGGTCAACGATTCGGACGAAACCTCCATCTCGTCCGCCGACGCCGTGGAACTGTGACTCAGCGAGAAGGCAACCGCAACCTTTCGAAGAGCGTTCCAAAGCGCTTTGGCTGAATTGATCTCGCCACCGAACGGGCAGGAAGTCAAGAGGCCTTCTACTCTAACCGATTTAAACAAGCGCTATGAGGAGAGTAAATCGCACTGCAATATGCATTTTTGCACTGCAATAGCATTTTCCGCTTCAAACCGGCGCCCGCCGACCCTATGGTCTTTCGGTCGAACGGATGTCCTCGTGTTGGCATCAGATCGATTCAATTTGAAAGCGCTTTGAGGCTTGGAGGCCCCCGATGAACCTCAAACAGCTCTCGCATATGCTGTCGCTCTCACAGACCACCGTGAGCCGCGCGCTGAACGGCTATCCGGAAGTCAATGAGGAAACGCGCCGGCGCGTCATGGACGCCGCCAAGCGCCATGGCTACCGGCCGAACCCATCCGCGCGGCGTCTTGCCACCGGCAAGTCGGGCATGATCGGCTATGTCCTGCCGACCGGCAATGCCGTCGATATCGATCCGCACTTTGTCGAATTCCTGTCCGGTCTCGGCGACTATGCCCGCGCCCACGAGCTCGACCTTGTGCTGTCGCCAGCCGACGCCGACGACGAGGAGACGACCTACCGCCGCATCGTCGCCAACCGGCAGGTCGATGCCGTCTACATCTCTTCGCCGCGGCCGGCCGATCGGCGCGTGGCGCTGGTCAACACGTTGGGCATTCCTTTCATCGTCCATGGTCGCAGCGAGGGACTTGACTTCGACTATCCCTATCTCGACATCGACAATGAAGGCGCCTTCCACGAGGCAGCCAGGCTGCTGCTCCAACTCGGTCACAAAAGGCTGGCGCTGATCAACGGCACAGACCGTGAGACGTTCGCCATCCACCGCGAGCGCGGCATGCGTCGGGCTCTTGCCACGAGCGGCTTGACGCTTGGCGAGCGGCATATCTGCTCGGTGGCCATGACAGAGGAAAACGGTTACCGCGCCGCGCGCCGCCTGCTCGAAGAGAGCGAGCCGCCGACGGCGATCGCCTGCTCCAGCCTGATCATGGCGCTGGGTGTCGTGCGCGCCGTCCGCGACCTTGGCCTGACCATCCCGGGCGACCTGTCGCTGGTCGCCCATGATGACGTCTTCCCTTGGCTGCGGCCGGAGAATTTCCCGGTGCCCCTGTCGACGACGCGCTCCTCGATCCGGCTCGCCGGCGCACGTGTCGCCGAGCGCCTGGCGGCGCGCATATCGGGGTTGGAAGAGGGGGCGCGCGGCGAGGTCTGGCCGGTCGATCTGGTGGTCAGGGGATCGGTGGCTGGGGCGCCTGTGTAGAGAGCCAATTCAGACGCTCGAAGAGACGCGGTGAGCCGACGTCTTCGCCGATCTGCGAGCGGCACCTTTGCGCCTCCCTTTAGCCGTTGCTGAGCAAGGCCACCCTACATGCAGCCAGCTCTCAAACGGGGAGTCACCGGGGCGCCCTATGATGCAGGGCGGTCCTATTTCTTTCAGTATGGTGATGTAACGAAATTATTCTGCCGACGAAGTAAGCTGGACGGCTCCTCAAAAGCCTGCAGCTTGCCAAACCCACTGCCGGCTGTAGCGCCTTGGTATGGCATATCGCTTCCGGCAAAGGACATAGTATGCATAAAGAGTTCAATATCTCCGAGACTGGCTCCGGCTCTTATTGGCCGCTCGCCATCCTCAGATGGGCAATGGTGCTGATTTTCGTGTCGTTCGGCATCCAGAAGTTCACACCGCAGTCAGCGCAAGGAATCGCTCTGTTTATCTCAAACAGTCCGTTCGTCTCTTGGCTCCAGATTTTTGGAATGAGAGGCGAGGCTTATCTTCTAGGCTGCATCGAGTTGGCGACGGCTGCTCTTTTAGCTTTGGGAGCTTTTGTGCCCGCCCTGTCTGCCCTGGGTGCATTGATCGGGGTCGGTACGTTTCTCATCACCTGGTCGTTTTTCTTTACGACCCCTGGTGTTGTCGTATGGAGCATCTCCACAGATCCCATCGCATGGAATCTGGCTGGGGAGTTTCTCTACAAAGACATAGTGCTGCTCTGCGTCTGCCTGGTTTTATTTCTTAATTCTCTTCCAACGGCCCTGGTTCGCCTCCGAGCGAAATAACAACGGATGGAGGCACTTGTTGGAGGTAGGTTGCGTCTAGGTTGGGCATGCTGCGACAGTCGCAAGCCAAGCCACCTGGGCGCCTATTAGGTTAGGACACGACAGCTTCGCCGAGCGCTCCCTTCTGGGCTGCCTTTACCCTCCTGGGACAACAGTCCCCGTTCGGCTGCTCCTGATCTTGGACGGTGACAACCGGTAAGCCAGGCCGTCAACCAGTCCTGCAGAGTACGCCACTTGCCCACATTCCCGTTCTCCGAAGCCGATCCAATCCAACACCCTGGGCCGCCGCCGAAGACCTCGCAGGTGGTCATCGTCGGTGGCGGCGTCATCGGCGTAACGACGGCTCTCTTCCTTGCCTCCCGCAACATTCCGGTGACGCTGCTGGAAAAAGGCCGCGTCGCCGCCGAACAGTCGTCGCGAAACTGGGGCTGGATCAGAAAACAGGGACGAGATGCGGATGAGTTGCCGATCGTCATCGAGGCTATTCGCCTGTGGCGGCAACTGGCTGAGGAATGCGGCGAAGACATCGAGCTGACCGAGACGGGCGTGACCTATCTGGCCGAGACCGACAAGGATATGGCCGGCTTCGAAGAATTCATGAAGATCGCCGCGGCCCATGAGCTCGATACGCGCCTGCTGGATGGAGACGAGACCGCAAAACTCATCAAAGGCATGTCACGCAAATTCAAGGGCGCGATGATGACGCCCTCCGACATGCGCGCCGAGCCTTGGCTGGCGGTGCCTGCGCTCGCCCGGCTTGCCGTGCGAAAAGGCGCCAGAATCGTCGAGCATTGCGCAGCGCGAACCCTCGACATCGCGGCCGGCAGGATCAAGGGTGTGTGGACCGAGGCGGGCTATATCGAGGCCTCCAGCGTGTTGGTCGCGGGCGGCGCCTGGTCATCCCTGTTCCTGAAAAGACACGGCGTCTCCATCCCTCAGCTCAGCGTCAGGGTAACCGTGGCGGCGACCGAGCCCTTGCCTGAGATCTATGCGGGCGCAGCCGCCGACGACCACATCGCGTTCAGGCGCCGACAAGATGGCGGATATACGCTCGCCGGAGGTGGCACCCACTTGCTTTATTTGGGGCCTGACGCATTCCGGCACGCCACCAAATATATTCCAGCCCTCAGGGACAATCCGCTAGGAACACGCTATTTCCCGTTCGCTCCGTCAGGCTACCCGGATGGCTGGTCGACACCGCGCGTTTGGGCGCCGGATTCCCAGAGCCCTTTCGAGAGAATGCGGGTGCTCAATCCAGCACCTGAACCGGCCCGTCTGCGTTCGATAGAGCGCAATTTCAAAAGCCTTTTCCCACAATTCGAGAACGTCCGCTTGAAGACCGGCTGGGGCGGCATGATCGACGCCATGCCCGACGTCGTCCCCGTCGTGGATAAGGTAGAGGCCATCGGCGGCCTGTTCGTCGCGACGGGAATGAGCGGCCACGGCTTCGGTATCGGACCTGGCATCGGCCGTGTCGTTGCCGACATGATCCAGGGAAATGAAACCGGACACGATCTCAGACGCTTTCGATTGTCGCGCTTTTATGATGGCAGCCCTGTCCGGTTGGGTCCGGCCCTCTGAAATAGCCGGTCGACTGGCGAGCTTAGCTACTTCGCCGCTTCCGCCGCCTTCGTATCCAACAGCCCATAGCCGAAATCATTGTCCCGCCCTTTCGGGCCGAGATCCTTGGCGGTTGCGGCAAGCGCCTTCTCGATGTCGTCGGCCGAGCGGTCGGGCGCGGCGTGGATCAGATTGGCGATGGCGCCGCTGACGATCGCCGCGGCGAAGGACGTTCCCGTCACCACATCGGACCCGGCGCCGCTCGGCGCCACCATCTCGACGCCCGGCGCCGAGATGAAGACATAAGCGCCGCGATTGGCCTGCGGCATCAAGCCATCCTTGGCGTCGGTGGCGGTCACGGCGATGACGCCGTCGAAGGCGGCGGGATAGCCATAGGGCGCCTTCGGCCCGTTGTTGCCGGCGGCGGCGACCAGAACGATGCCCAGCGCGCGCGCATTGCGGCAAGCGCTGCCGAGCAGATCGTTCTCTGGCCCGACGAAGCTCATATTGATGATGCGCACATCCTGTTCCGCCGCCCAGTCGAGCGCCGAGAGGATGACATCCATGGTCGACTTGCCGCCCTCGAAGGCGCGCGCGTGGTAGATCTTGGCGCCCGGCGCCATGCCTTCCAGCGGCCCGACGCCGGCGATCAGCCCGTCGACGGAGGTGCCGTGGTCGCGCTTTTCGATCGGCACGTTCGGCATGGCGTCGAACTGTTGGGCGATAACGCCGGCGAGCGCCGGATTGGTGTCGTCAATGCCGGTGTCGATGACGGCGACGCGCACATTCTCGCCGCTTGCTTGGCTCGCGTCGAGCGTGATGCGGTCGAAGGCGTAGTTCACGATGCCGGCCGCCTGCTGCAGCGTGTAGATATGGTTGGGCTCGCGCCGCTGCGTGCGGCCGTCCGCGGCCAGTTGCGCCAGCACGACGCCGACAGGGCGCCCGTCGGTGATGCCGAAGCGCACCAGCGTGGTGCCGAGCAGCCGCGACTGGCGCTGCGAGCGCACCTGCAGGCCGAAGGAATTGGCGATCTGCTGGACAGTGCCGGCATCGCCGTCGACCGTCACCAGCACTTCATCGGGCACGAACTCGCCGGTGATCGCGCGTGGCGGCTCGGCCAGGTTGAGACCTTGCGGCACTGTGACGGGCCCGCTCGGCGTCGGCGGGGGTGCCGGTGTGTTGGCGGAACCGCCCGATGTCCCGTTGGAGGGCGCAGGTGTCTGCGGGCTCGCGCCCGCAGGCGGGTTCGGGAAAAGGTCGACGATCAGCGCCGGCAGGGACACTGCCCCGCCTGCGGCAGTGCCGTCGCCCGGAGCGCTGCCGCCATTCTTGGTGCCGTTGTTCTTGTCGCAGCCGGCGCCTGCCGCGGTCGTGCGGTTCAGGCAGTCGACCTGCGTCTGCGAAAGGTTCGGATCGTTGGTTTGCGCAAAAGCCGGCGCGGCGACAAAAGCCGCCGCGAGGAGTGCCGCATGAAGAATGACCGCCTTAGCCGCCATCAACCGGTTTCCTTCCCTGGATCACAGTATCCGCGAAAGGCTGGGCGGCAATAAGGCCGACCGTTTTGTCGTAATCAGCCGCGCTCTTGGCTGGAATGGTCAGGTGGAAGACACCGTCGGCGGTCGGCCCGCTGGCGATCTTCAGCCCGTTCTGGCCGAGGAAAGCGGCGATGTCCGACATCTTCGCGTCCGGCTTGAACTTGACCAAAGCGAAAGGCAGTTTCGCCAGATCGTCCTCAGCGCCCGCGACCTCGAAATCGCTGCCCTTGCCGCCCGGACGCTCGAAGGACTGCACCAGGACGAGCGCCAGCAGGGCCGCGGCCGCGGCCCAGGCGACGCCGGCGGGCATCGCCGTCAATCGACTGAGAGCCTTGGCAAGCCAGGACTGGCCGGCCGGCGCGCGCGCCGGGCCGGCTTCGGCGTCGAGCGCCTTGGTGAAGCGGCTGAGCGCATCGGCGGGCGGGCGGATCGCTTCGTTGGCGGCGGCCGTGCCGGAGAATTCCGCTTCGGCTTCGCCAAGCGCGGCAAGTGCTGCGGGATCGGAAGCGAGCCACTCCTCGACCGCTTCCAGCTCGGCCCCTTCCAGCGAGCCGTTGAGGTAGAACGGCAGCAGCGTTTCCATCTCGTCGCGGCGCGACATCTTTTCAGCGGCGCTCATGGCCACCCCCTGTCGTAACCGGCGGCTTTCAGCGCCTCGCCGAGTTTCTTGCGAGCGTAGAACATTCGGGTTTTGACGGTGGCGACCGGAATGTCGAGCACCTCGCCGATCTCGGTCACCGACTGGCCATGGTAATAGGCAAGGTCGATCACCACGCGGTGTTCTTCCGGCAGGGCGTTGATCATGCGGCGCAAGGCGGCGGCCTTGTCCTCCTTCATGGTTATGACTTCCGGCGTGTCGGCGCCATCCGCGATCTCGGCGGCATCGTCGTCGTCGATCCACTCTTCCTTCTTCTTGCGCAGCGAAGACAGCGCCTTGAAGCGGGCGATGCCGAGCAGCCATGTCGAGACCTCAGAGCGGCCCTCGAAGCCGGGGGCTTGCTTCCATAGCTCGAGAAAGACCTCGTTTGCGATATCGTCGGCCATCATTTCCGATCCCGTCTGGCGCGCCACGAAGCGGTAAACCCGCGCGTGGTGACGCATGAACAGGAGCCGAACGGCGGCCCGGTCGCCCTTCGCGACCCGGTCGACAAGCGCGCGATCGGTTTCCGTCGCCGCCGTCATGGCCGGTCGAGCCGCCTGGCTCCTCGTAGCTCTGTCGCTGATCGGTTCAAAAAGGTTCATCCTCCGCCAAGGAATTTTCGGAGGCTAACCGAAGAAAGCGGAGGTTGCCAGAGGTGCGCTTTTTTCCTTCTCCCCTTGTGGGAGAAGGTGGATCGGCGCGTAGCGCCGAGACGGTTGAGGGGTGTTCCAGCGCAGTGAGACGTTGGCTTTCCCTGGAACACCCCTCATCCGTCGCCTGCGGCGACACCTTCTCCACAAGGGGAGAAGGGGAAGATGGTGCTCAGCCCAAAAACGGCTTTGCCTTCATCGTCTCGGGTATCGCCACGCCAAGCCGGCTCAGCACCGTCGGCGCCAGTTGCAACTGGTCGAGCAGCGTGTCGGCGTCCGGTCCTTTTGCCGGGCCGAAATAGTAGAGCGCGAAATCCTGCATCTCCTCGTCATGGCCGCCATGGTGGCCGCGGTCGGTCTGGCCGTGGTCGGCGGTGATGATCACCTCGTAGCCGGCCTGGCGCCATTGCGGCAGGAAGGCCGCGAGCATCGCATCCATGGCGTAGCAGGCATAGTCCATCTCGTGGCAGTCATGGCCGAAGCGATGGCCCATCGAATCCAGCGTGCAGGTGTGCAGGATGCCGTAGTCGATGCCGTGACGTTTGGTCAGCATGGTCAGCGTCGCAAACAGGTCGACGTCGCTCGGCGTCATCTGGTTCTTGAGATTGTAGCCGGTCATGGTGTGGAAACGGCCATGCGTGATCGGCCCGCTTGGATCGTCGAACTCCATGTCCTCGACAAGGTCGAACGGAAAGCCGCGGAAAAATTCCGACCAGTAGGAATGGGTGACCGCGCCGGTCTTGCCGCCGGCCTTGCTCACCTCCGAGAAGATGTCCGGCTGAGCGACGCGAAAGCGGTTCTCGTTGGAAAGGATGCCGTGCACCTGCGGCGTGACCCCGGTGTGGATCGAGGCATAGCAGCAGGCCGAGGTCGACGGCAGCACGGAGCGCATCTTCCACACCTGCGCCTCGCCGGACTGCGCCCAGCCTTCGAGATTGCCCATCAGCCGGCGCCAGTTCCGATAAGGCACGCCGTCGAGAATGATGAGCAGCATTTTGGATTTGAGCGTCACGGCAGGGTCCTGTGATTGTCCTTAGAAAACAGAAGCGCCGCGTGTCGCGCGGACACGCGGCGCTTGTATGAATTAGCTTGATATCAGGCGTTGAGCCAGCACTCGCTGAGCGCGTAGCCGTCCATCATCTCGCCATTCGGGTTCTTTACCCAGCCGCTGACCTTCTTGGTGTTGGAGGCATCGACGAACTGGTTGAAGAACGGCACGATCAGGCCGCCTTCGTCGCGCATCAGCATCGCCATGTCGCGGTAGATCGCCTTGCGCTTGGCCTGGTCGAGCTCGCCGCGCGCCGTGTAGAGCATCTTGTCGAATTCAGGCCGCTTGAAGCGGGTGTCGTTCCAGTCGGCGGTCGACAGATAGCCTGTGGAATACATCTGGTCCTGTGTCGGCCGCCCGCCCCAATAGGAGAGCGAGAAGGGCTGCTTGTTCCATACTTCCGACCAGTAACCGTCGCCGGGTTCGCGCTTGATCTCTATTCTGATGCCGGCCTTGGCGCAGCTCTGCTGGTAGAGCTGGGCCGCATCGACCGCGCCCGGGAAGGCGACGTCGGAGGTGCGCAGCAGGATCGAGCCGCTATGTCCGGACTTCTTGTAAGCCGCGGCTGCCTTTTCCGGATCGAATTTGCGCTGCTCGATGTCGGAGGAGAACAGCGGATAGGCTTCGTTGATCGGAAAATCATTGCCGGCCGAGCCGTAGCCGCGCAGGATCTTCTCGACCATTTCGTCGCGATCCATGGCGAGCTTCAGCGCCATCCTGAGATCGTTGTTGTCGAAGGGCGCGGTGTCGCAGAACATGTTGAACGGGTAGTAGCCGCGTCCGGCGACGTTCTCGATGCTGACGCCCGGCATGCGCTTGACCAGGTCGACCACCTTCGGCTCGACGCGGTTGATGAGATGCACCTGGCCGCCCTGCAGCGCAGCAAGCCGGGCCGTCGGATCGTTGATGACGACGATTTCGATCTGGTCGGCATGGCCGGCCTTGTCGCCGCGCCAGTAATTGGCGAAGCGCTCGCCGCCATGCTTCACGCCGGGCTGGTTGACGGCGACCTTGTATGGCCCAGCGCCGATGCCTGCATTCGGGTTGTCCTTGCCGCCATTCGGCTGGATGACGAGGTGGTAATCGGCCATCAGATAGGGGAAGTCGGCATCGGCATCGCCAAGCGTGACGATCACTTCCTTGCCGCTCGCCTTGATGCCCTTGATGTTCTTCAAGATACCGAGCGCGCCGGATTTCGGTTTCTCATCGGCATGGCGCTCGAGCGTGGCGGCGACGTCGTCCGCGGTCACCGTCTTGCCATTGTGGAACTCGATGCCTTCGCGGATCTTCATCGTCCAGGTCTTGGCGTCGGCGGAAGCGCCGATCTCCTGCGCGATCAGGTTTTCGACACCGCCGTCCGGCGTCAGGCGCACCAGGAATTCGCCCCACTGCTTGCAGAAGCTGAACGTCACCTGGCTGAGGTTCAGCGCCGGGTCGAGGCTGTTGGTCGATTCACCGCCCTGCAGGCCGGCCTTGATGATACCGCCTTTGACGGGGGTTGCGGCAAAAGCCTTGCCGGCAAGCGTCGTCGCCAGCGCTGCCGAGACGCCGAGCGCGGCGGCGCGTCCAAGGAAATCACGGCGCGATATGCTGCCCTTGCCGGCGAGTGCCGCGAGATGGTCGAGTTCCGTTTGCATGTCCTGCCCCCATTTCGAGATTGATCTGGCGCGAGCCCTACCCGCCCACGCCATTCTTTCCGGCTCCGCATTGCAGCCGCATGACAGCGGCTGCTCGTGGGGTCGACTTTAAGAAGCTAATTTCTTTGTTTGGCGCAATTCCGGACGGAAAACCGGTTTCCACTTTTCCTGGAATTGCTTTAGTTTCCGGCGCTCGCCATGCGCCGGCCCTTGATCGCCTTCTCCAGCCAGCCGATCTCCATCTCGGGCACGGAGGACAGGAGCAGGTCGGTGTAGTCGTCGAAGGGCGGAGCCAGCACCTTGCTCTTCGAGCCATAGCGCACCACCTCGCCGCGATACATGACGGCGATGGAATCGGCGATCGACTTCACCGTCGCCAAATCATGCGTGATGAACAGATAGGCGACATTCTCGATCTGCTGCAGGTTGAGCAGCAGTTTCAGGATGCCGTGGGCGACCAGCGGATCGAGGGCCGACGTCACCTCGTCGCAGATGATCAGTTTCGGCTTGGCGGCGAGCGATCGAGCGATGCAGACGCGCTGCTTCTGGCCGCCCGATAGCTCGGCTGGATAACGATCGACAAAACCCTTGCCCATCTCGATCTCTTCGAGCAGTTCGGCCACGCGCTTGTCGCGCTCGCGTCCTCTTATGCCGAAATAGAACTCCAGCGGCCGGCCGATGATGGTGCCCACCGTCTGGCGTGGGTTCATGGCTACATCCGCCATCTGGTAGATCATCTGCAATTGGCGCAGATCCTCTTTCGGCCGGTCGGCCAGCCTGTTGGCGAGCGGCCTGCCGTCGAAGGTGACGGTGCCCTCTTCCGGCGGCAAAAGCCCAGTGATGGCGCGCGCCAGCGTCGACTTGCCGGAGCCGGACTCGCCGACAACGGCCAGCGTCTGTCCCGGATAGATGTCGACCGAAACATTCTTCAACACCTTGACGTTGCCGCCGCCATAAGCGGCGGTGACGTTCTTCACCGACAGGAACGGTGTCGCGCCAGCCTGCTTTTCCTGGTGTTCGATCTCGTGCACCGAGACCAGCGCGTTGGTGTATTCCTGGCGCGGCTCCTTGATGATCTGGCGCGTGCCGCCCCATTCGACCAGCCGGCCATGACGCAGCACCATGATCTCGTCCGACACCTGAGCGACGACGGCAAGGTCGTGGGTGATGTACAAAGCCGCAACATGCGTGTCCTTGATGGCGTCCTTGATCGCCGCCAGCACGTCGATCTGCGTCGTCACGTCGAGCGCCGTTGTCGGTTCGTCGAAGACGATCAGGTCGGGCTCCGAGCACAGCGCCATAGCCGTCATCACACGCTGCAGCTGGCCGCCGGAGACCTGGTGCGGATAGCGCTCGCCGATCGTCTCCGGATTGGGCAGGCTGAGCTTCTTGAACAGCGCCACGGCCCGCTTCTCGGCCTCGGCGCGGGTGGCGGTGCCATGCAGCAGTGTGGCCTCGACCACCTGGTCGATCAGCTTGTGCGCCGGATTGAAGGCGGCCGCCGCCGACTGCGCGACGTAGCAGACCTCGCGTCCGCGCAGCGCCCGCACGCCCTTCGCGCCGGCTTTGAGGATATCGCGGCCGTTGAGGATCACCTCACCGCCGGTGATGCGCACGCCGCCGCGGCCATAGGCCATCGACGACAGGCCGATGGTCGATTTGCCGGCGCCGGATTCGCCGATAAGGCCGAGCACCTTGCCCTTTTCCAGCGTCAGCGAGACATCGTGGACAAGCGTGATCGTCTTCGGCGCCTCGCCCGGCGGATAGACGGTCGCCTCGATACGCAGATTGCGGATGTCGAGGAGCTTACCCGGCTCTGCATGCCCCGACTTTGCCTGGCCGGATTTTGCCTGGTCAGCCATCAGCCGCGTCCTCCCTTCAGGCTCGTCGTGCGGTTCAGCACCCAGTCGGCGACGAGATTGACCGAGATGGCGAGCACCGCGATCGCCGCCGCCGGAATGAGTGCGGCCGGAATGCCGAAGACGATGCCGTCCTTGTTTTCCTTGACCATGCCGCCCCAGTCCGAATCCGGCGGCTGCACGCCAAGGCCGAGGAAGGACAGCGCCGACAGGAACAGCACAGCGAAGATGAAGCGCACGCCGAGCTCGGCGACCAGCGGCGACAATGCGTTGGGGAGGATCTCGCGGAAGATGATCCACACCTTGCCTTCGCCGCGCAGTTTGGCCGCTTCAACGAAGTCCATGACATTGATGTCGACCGCGACCGCGCGCGACAGCCGGTAGACGCGGGTCGAATCGAGGATGCCCATGACCAGGATCAAGGTCAGCGCGTTGGTCGGCAGCACCGAGAGCACGACCAGGCCGAAGATCAGCGTCGGGATCGACATCAAAAGATCGACGAAGCGCGACATCAGCGTGTCGAACCAGCCGCCGAACACCGCCGCCGTGAAGCCGAGGATCGAGCCCAGCGAGAAGGACAGCGCCGTCGCCAGCACCGCGATCTCCATGGTGATGCGGGCGCCATAGATCATGCGCGAGATGAGATCGCGGCCGAGATTGTCGGTGCCCAGCCAATGGGCGGCCGACATCGGCTCCCACACGTCGCCGACGATCTCGCCATTGCCATGCGGGGCGATCCAGGGCGCGAAGATGGCGCAGAACGCGAAGAAGCCGGTCAGGATGAGCCCGACCCAGGCGGTTATCGGGATTTGTCTAAGCGCCATTCGCCTCAGTTCCCCCTCTGGTGGTTCTGTGTCCGGCCATCACGTCGGATGCCCCCATCACGTCGGATGCCCCCATCACGTCGGATGCCCCCGTCACGTCGGATGCCCCGTCATTTCGGATGCCCCCTCATTTCGGATGCCTAAGTCTCGGATTGGCCAGGATGGCGGCAATGTCCGCGATAATGTTGAGCGTGATGTAGACGGCGGCGAAGATCAGGCCGACCGCCTGCACCACCGGCACGTCGCGCTTGGCGACGTGGTCGACGAGATACTGCCCCATGCCCGGGTAGACAAAGATCACCTCGACCACGACGACGCCGACGATCAGATAGGCGAGGTTGAGCATGACGACGTTGACCACCGGCGCGATCGCATTCGGGAAGGCATGCTTGCGGATGATGTCGAAGGCCCTCAGCCCCTTCAATTCCGCCGTCTCGATATAGGCCGACTGCATGACGTTGAGGATCGCCGCGCGCGTCATGCGCATCATGTGGGCAAGCACGACCAGCGTCAGCGCGGTCGCCGGAAGCACCACGGCCTGCAGCCTTTCGAGGAACGGTGTCGAGTCGTCCACCGTCGAGATGCTCGGGAAAATCTGCCATTTCACGGCGAAGAAATAGATCAGCACATAGCCGATGAAGAACTCCGGGAACGAGGTCGAGGCCAGCGCCAGGCCCGAGATCAGCTTGTCGACGAAGCCGTTGCGGTAGCGCACGGCAATCAGGCCGAGGATGATCGCCAGCGGCACCGCCACGATTGCGGCGCATGCGGCCAGAAACAGCGTGTTCTTCAGCCGGGTGCTGATCGAGGTGGCGATATCGAGCCCGCTCGATTGCGCCGTGCCGAAATCGCCATGCAGGATGCCCCAGAGCCAGTGCACATAGCGCAGCCAGGCCGGATCGTTGAGGCCGAGCTGCTCGCGCAGGTTCGCCAGTGCTTCGGGCGTCGCCGACTGGCCGAGGATCGCCTGCGCGACGTCGCCAGGCAGGATCTGCGTGCCGGCGAAGATCAGCACCGAGACGGCCAGCAACAGAACTAGGCCCAGCAGCACGCGCTGAGCGATCAATCTCAGGATCGGAGACGACATCGGCAACCTGCTATTGTGAAGAAGGGACGCCCGCCTTTCGAGCGGGGCATGAAACAGGAAAGGGCCGGCTTGCGCCAGCCCTTGCCCTATCCTTCATCAGGCAGCCAGCCAACACTCGATCAGGGCGTGGCCGTTGCTCAGTTCCTGCGCCGGGTTGTCGACCCAGCCTTCGACGCCCTTGCCTGTCGCGTCGACGAACTGGTTGAAGAACGGCACGATCAGGCCGCCCTGGTCGCGCATGATCTCGCCCATGTCGCGATAGATCTTCTTGCGCTTGGCCTCGTCGAGCTCGCCGCGCGCCGACAGCACCATCTTGTCGAAATCCGGATGCTTCCAGCGGGTGTCGTTCCAGTCGGCGGTCGACAGATAGGCCGTCGAATACATCTGGTCCTGCGTCGGGCGGCCGCCCCAGTAGGAGAGCGAGAAGGGCTGCTTGTTCCAGACTTCGGTCCAGTAGCCGTCGCCGGGCTCACGCTTGATCTCGATCTTGATGCCGGCCTTGGCCGCGCTCTGCTGGTAAAGCTGGGCCGCGTCGACCGCGCCCGGGAAGGCGACGTCGGAGGTGCGCAGCAGGATCGAGCCGCTGTGGCCGGACTTCTTGTAGGCGGCTCCGGCTTTGTCCGGATCGAACTTGCGCTGCTCGAAATCATCCGCAAACAGCGGATAGGCGGCGTTGACCGGCATATCGTTGCCGACCGAGCCGTAGCCGCGCAGGATCTTCTGCAGCATCTCCTCGCGGTCCATGGCGAGCTTCAGCGCCATCCGCAGATCGTTGTTGTCGAAGGGTGCCGTGTCGCAGAACATGTTGAACGGATAGAAGCCGCGGCCCGAAGCGGCGCGGATGGTGACGCCGGGCAGCCGCTTGACCAGGTCGACGATCTTCGGCTCGACGCGGTTGATCATGTTCACCTGGCCGCCCTGGAGGGCCGCCATGCGGGCGGTCGGGTCGTTGACGACAATGATTTCGACCTGGTCGGCATGGCCGTATTTGTCTGGCTGCCAGTAATTGGCGAAACGCTCGGCGCCATGCTTCACGCCGGGCTGGTTGGTGGTGACCTTGTAGGGACCGGTGCCGATGCCGGCATCGGGCTTGTCCGTGCCGCCGTTCGGCTGGATGATCAGGTGATAGTCCGCCATCAGATAGGGCAGGTCGGCGTTCGGATCCTTGAGCGCGATCACGACATTGCCGCCATCGACCTTGATGGTGTCGATGCTCTTCAGAACGCCGAGCGCGCCGGACTTCGACTTCTCGTCGCTGTGGCGCTTCAGCGTCGCCGCCACGTCGTCGGCGCTCACTTCCTTGCCGTTGTGGAACTGGACGCCCTTGCGGATCTTCATCGTCCAGGTCTTGGCGTCCTTCGAGCTGCCGATCTCCTCGGCGATCAGATATTCGATGCCGCCGCCCGGCGCGAGCTCGACCAGCGTTTCGCCCCAGCATTTGCCGAAGGCGAACGGAACCTGGCTAAGGAAGGTCGCCGGGTCGAGGCTGTTGGTGGATTCACCACCCTGCAGGCCGGCTTTCAGCGTGCCGCCCTTGACCGGACCGGCAGCGCGCGAGGCGCTGGACAGCAGCGAGTTGGCGAAGGTGGCGGTGACGCCGAGTGCCGCGGCGCGGCCAAGGAAGTCGCGACGGCTAAGCTTCCCAGCGGCGACACGTCGGCTGAGATAGTCGAGTTCGATAGACATTGTGGTTCCTCACTCTGATGGTTCGACCTTATGGTCGTTTTTTGTTCGTTATTACCGAAGTGATATTGACCGTAAGCCAAAGCCGTAAGCAAGACGGATTGCGACATGCCGTGGCGTAAATCGCACGTCGCAACTGGACCAGTCGATTCAAGAATCAGAGGAGGGCGCGGGGCACCCGGTCTTCGAAATTGCGCTCGAAAATCAGCCTCTGCCCCTCATAGGCTTCGATTCTGGCCCTGACGATGAAATTTTGCGCGTCGCAGCGCATTTCCGCCGTCGTCTCGGTGCGCACCGACCATTCATCTCGCGACAAGGTCTGCGTCCAGTGGGTCTTTCCCGACGCCGACAAAGGATTGTCAGGATGGATCGTCCAGGTTTCGCGCGCGATGCTGCCATTGGCCAGGCCATGGGCAAGATCGCGCACCTCGCCGAAATCGTCCACTATGGACAGCGTGACGAGCCCGGTCTTCTCATCGCGGTCGATATGCCGTTCCGAGCTGGTCGGTCGGATCGTTTCGGTGGCCCAGGGCGCCGCGCCTTCCGGTTCGCCGAAGGAAACCTCGTCGCCCTGCGTGAGCGGCCGCAGCGGCAGCTTGAGCGTCGCCTTCGACAAGTCGAGTGTCGCAGGCTCCGGCGAAGGCCAGATCATCGGCCAGTAGGCGGTCGAGACGGCGATGCGCAGTCTGTGGCCGGCAGGCACCCGGTAGGCGCACTGATCGAGCACCACGCGCGCCGAGACGGTCTCGCCCGGCGCCAGCGCTTCCGGAAACTCATGCGAGGTGCGGTGGGTAAGGTTGAGCACACCGTAGGAGATAAGCTCCGAGGCGCCGTCGGGGTGGACGTCGCAGAGCCGCACGACAATGTTGGCCTGAGGCCGGTCGGAGGCCACCTGCACCACCAGCTCCGGCGCACCGACAATGTCGATGGCCTCGGTGAGGGCGGGCTGGTCGAAGCACACCGCCAGTGCGTCGTCGGAACGCTGGTCGCCCGGCAGCTCCGGGCCGAAGGTAAAGGGAAAATATTCGCCGCCGGCAAGGCCGCAGGTCTGCGGCGAAGCGACGATCGCTGGTTTGGCGCCTGCTGAAATGAGATCGATGGCATTGACCTTGATGTTGGGCGAAGGCCATTCCTGCTCGGCCACCCAGCGTCCCGGCCGCTCCGGATGCCAGCGCGCCGGCCGCACGCTGTCCATCACATAGGCACGGTAGGCCGGGTCGGCCTCGACGCCGGTTTCCGCGCCCTTCAGCCAGCGATCCCACCAGCGCAGCGCTTCCTGCAGGAAGCCGATGGCCGGGTTGGGGCCTGCATAGTGCGGGTATTTATGAATCCACGGGCCGACAATGCCTTTGACCGGCGACTGGATGCTGGTGACGAGATTGGAGATCGTGTTGCGATAGCCGTCATGCCAGCCGCCGATCGACAGCACGGCCGCCTTGACGGCTGAAAAATCCTCGCAGATCGAGCCGCGCTTCCAATAGGCGTCGCGATGCTGGTGCCTGAGCCAGAGCGGCAGCAGGAAGGCCTGGTTTTCCAGCCGGCTCAGCCACAGATCGCGCCAGCGATTACCGCCGGCAATCAGCGGATCCGGCGGCCGCGAGGAATAAGACAGCATCGTCGAGGCCCAGCCGAAATTTTCGGTGAGCAGGCAGCCGCCCTTGTAGTGGATGTCGTCGGCATAACGGTCGACGGTCGAGCACAGGCTGATCACCGCCTTCAGCGCCGGCGGCTGTTTGGCCGCCACCTGCAGGCAGTTGAAGCCGCCCCAGGAGATACCCATCATGCCGACATTGCCATTGCACCAGGGCTGCGAAGCCGCCCAGGCAATGACGTCGCAGGCGTCCTGCAATTCCTGCTCGGAATATTCGTCGTCCATCAGCCCTTCGGAATCGCCATTGCCGCGCATGTCGACTCGGATCGAGGCGTAGCCGTGGCCGGCGAAATAAGGATGGGTAAGCTGATCCCGAAAAATGGTGCCGTCGCGCTTGCGGTAG
Source organism: Mesorhizobium sp. RCC_202 (assembly GCF_041355295.1). NCBI lineage: Bacteria > Pseudomonadati > Pseudomonadota > Alphaproteobacteria > Hyphomicrobiales > Phyllobacteriaceae > Mesorhizobium > Mesorhizobium sp. RCC_202. The sequence continues at coordinate 522,367 of NZ_JBFUPO010000001.1, read as the reverse complement.
GGCAGGTGCTCGAGGATCGCCGGCACCGGATCGTCGGTCGCATCCTCCGGCATCCAGACGCGCGCCGAAAGCCGGCAACCGTCCGGCATGACGATGCCCATATCGGGAAATTCGACGACCTTGCGAGGAAATTCAGTGACGGTTTTCATGGCGGCGCTCCAAGCGTCGCCACATGATGGAGCGGCCGGCGGTGCGTCGTGAGCCAGCCGGCGAAATCGGCTGGTCAATCCGCGTCAGTTCAGCGGAATGTCGTTATCGGTCTTGCTGGCCTGGTACTCGCCTGACAGCTCGTCGTAGCGCGCTGAAATCTTGCCGATGCGCGCCTCCAGCCGCTTGCGCTCGGCCTCGGGCAAAGCCCGCACCAGCCGCCGGATGGAAAAGCTCTTCCAATAGGCGTTCTCGGCATTGTAGCCGCCGGGGTCGAGGGTGAAGACCTCTTTGAGGATCTTCAAGTCATGCGGGATGGCAAAGCTGTCGCGCGAATCCTCGTGGCTGAAGAGATAGTAGAAATTGTCGAACCCGGTCCAGGTGATCGCCGACAGGCAAAGCGAACACGGCTCGTGGGTGGCGACGAAGATGGCGTCCTTGGTGTCGACCCGCTCCGCTTTCGGCATTTCATAAAACCGCTTCAGGCAGTGCACTTCGCCGTGCCAGAGCGGGTTTTCCATCTCGTTGTTGGTCTCGGCCAGCACCAGTGAGCGGTCGTCCTTGCGCAGGATCGCGGCGCCAAACAGCTTGTTGCCGTGGGCAACACCTTGCGCCGTCTTCGGCACGATGTCGTGCTCGATAACGTCGAGCAGGCGGTCGATCAGTGAAATGTCGGTCATGATGAAAATCGCAAATGGTCAGGGAAGGTGGATTTCGTACGGGTGCGAGAAATGAAATTCCTCGAGATTGGAGCCGTCGCCGCCGCGGTCGACAATGAGGAAATCCTGCGCCTCGCCGATCGGCGTCAGAACGCCGTGCCACAGGTTGCGGCGATAGTTGATGCCTTGTCCGGGCGACGTGACGAAGGCATGCGGCTCGCCGGGGCCGTCCTTGGTGTCGTGGCAGACGACGACCAGGAATGGCCGGGGAGAGAGCGGGACAAAGGCCTGGCTGCCGAACGGATGGCGCTCGACCATGGTGAGCTTCAAAGGCATCTCATAGGGCGTGCCGCGCACCATCGAGATCAGCACGCGCGCGTTGGGCCCGGTGGCCTCGGCGGTGGCGAGGTCGTGGTAGCGCATCGCCCTGCCGCCATTGATCGGATAGCGATTGTCGCCGCCCATGTCGATGACGTCGCCAAAAGGCGCGAAGCTCTCACGGGTCAGCTTCTGGGCGACGATGCGGGTCACCGCGCGCGGCCCCCGAGATAGCCGCCAAGCCTGGCGTGGCGGTTGACGTCCTTGTAGAGCAGGTAGCGGAATTTGCCGGGGCCGCCGGCATAGCAGGCCTGCGGGCAGAAGGCGCGCAGCCACATGAAATCGCCGGCCTCGACCTCGACCCAGTCCTGGTTGAGCCGGTAGACGGCTTTGCCTTCGAGCACATAGAGCCCGTGCTCCATGACATGCGTCTCGGCGAAGGGGATCACCGCGCCAGGCTCCAGCGTCACGATGGTTACATGCATGTCGTGGCGCATGTCGGCCGGGTCGACGAAGCGCGTCGTCGCCCAGCGACCTTCGGTGCCCGGCATCGCTGTCGGCGCCACCTCCTGGTCGCTCGAGAAGAAGGCCTCCGGCGCGTCGAGGCCGTCGACGGCCTCATAGGCCTTGCGCACCCAGTGGAAGCGGACAGCGGCCTTGCTCTCGTTGCGCACCGTCCAGCCGCTTGCCGGCGGCAGGAAGGCAAAACCGCCAGCGGCAAGCACATGCTTTTTGCCGGCAAGCGAAACCGTTAGCTCGCCCTCGACGACAAACAGCACGCCCTCGGCGCTGGCGTCGAGCTCCGGGCGTTCGCTGCCGCCGCCGGGCAGAACCTCGACGATGTATTGCGAAAACGTCTCGGCGAAGCCCGACAGCGGCCTTGCGATGATCCAGGCCCTGGTATCGTCCCAGAACGGCAGTGGGCTGGTGACGATGTCCTGCATCACCCCTTTGGGAATGATGGCATAGGCCTCGGTGAAGACGGCGCGGCCGGTCAACAGCTCGTTCTGTCCCGGATGGCCGCCCTGCGGCGCATAATAGGTTCGCTCGGGCATCTTGATCATATCCATGGGGTCCTCACCCTCAGAGCAATTCCAGGAAAAGTGTGAAGCAGTTTTTCGTTGGGAATTGCGTCAACAAAAGCAACAAACATTACAACGGGAGCATGTCTTTCAGCCGAAGCAGCGCGATGCGCTCGACCTGTCTGCAGGCGGTGTCGAATTCGGCGCCGCGGCTGTTGCCGATGCGCGCCTCGAACTCCGCCAGGATCTCGTCCTTGCTCTTGCCCTTGACCGCGATGATGAAGGGAAAGCCAAAGGTGGTGACATAGGCGGCGTTGAGCTTGGAGAACAATTCGCGCTCCTTGTCGGTCAGCGCGTCGAGGCCGGCGGACGCCTGTTCCTTGGCTGATTCCTGTGTCAGCCGCTTGGCCTTGGCGAGCTTGCCGGCAAGGTCGGGATGGGCGTTGAGCACCGAAAGCCGCTCGGCCTCCGTCGCCGAACGGAACACGCGGCAGAGCGCATTATGCAGGCCGACGGCAGTGTCATGCGCCGGGCCAAGCTCCAACTCGTAGGCGCGCTCGGCGATCCAGGGCGAGTGCTCGAACACGCCGCCGAATGCATGCACGAATGCCTCGAACTCCATCCGCGATGGCCGCAGCGCCGGCGCCTGGTAGGGATGCGTCTCGCGCCAGTGCCTTGCGATGTCGATGCGCCGCGTCAGCCACACCTTGTCGTGCGACTTCACATAGTCGACGAAGCGCTTCAACGCGGCGACGCGGCCGGGGCGGCCGACCAGCCGGCAATGCAGGCCGATATTCATCATGCGTGGCCGGCCGTCTCGGCCTTCCGCGTAGAGCGTGTCGAAGCTGTCTTTCAGATAGGCGAAGAACTGGTCGCCCGAATTGAAGCCCTGCGGCGTCGCAAAGCGCATGTCGTTGGCGTCGAGCGTGTAAGGGATGATGAGCTGCGGCTTGTCCAGCCCGTCGCGGTCGAACCAATAGGGCAGTTCGTCGTCATAAGTGTCGGAGACGTAGTCGAAGCCGCCTTCCTCGGCGACCAGGCGAACCGTGTTGATCGAGGTCCGGCCGGTATACCAACCGGTCGGCCGCGCGCCGGTCACCTCGTAGTGGAGCTTGATCGCTTCATCCAGGTCGCGCCTCTCGTCCTCGGGCGCATGGTCGCGGTAGTCGATCCATTTCAAGCCGTGCGAGGCCATCTCCCAACCGGCCTCCTGCATGGCGGCTACCTGGTCGGGCGAACGCGCCAGCGCGGTTGCCACACCGTAGCAAGTCACCGGCACCTGGGCTTCGGTGAACAGCCGGTAGAGCCGCCAGAACCCGGCCCGGGCGCCATATTCGTAGATTGATTCCATGTTCCAGTGGCGCTGACCGACCCAGGGCGCGGCGCCGACGATCTCCGACAGGAAGGCTTCGGAAGCCTTGTCGCCATGCAGCACGCAGTTCTCGCCGCCTTCTTCGTAATTGACGACGAATTGCACCGCGATATGCGCGCCGCCCGGCCATTTCGGATCTGGCGGATTTGCCCCATAACCGCGCATGTCCCTGTCGTAACGCATTGCCACTCCTGCCCAAGGGTTGAAGTAAAGATATCGAAAGGGATGCGACTGCATTCCCCTCAAAATTTTTGAAAGTGCTTTTTGCCGCACTCCGCTCGACCTGGGCTTATGCATCGCCTTTAATTGGCGCACAATTGAGCAGAAAATGTCGAACGGTACCGACCAATCGACTTTACGGGGGAGGCGGCCAGTGGCAGAAACGTCGAAAGCCGATGGCGGGCGCCTGACGACCCATGTGCTCGACACCGCGACCGGCCGGCCGGCGAAGGGCCTGTCGATCGAGCTGTTCCGCATCGAGCGCCAGAGCCGCACGCATATCAAGACCGTGACCACCAATGATGACGGCCGCTGCGACGCGCCGCTGCTGGCCGGCGCCGATTTCCACACCGGCGAATACGAGCTGGTCTTCGCCGCCGGCGATTACCTGCGCGGGCAGGGCATAGGCCTGCCGCAACCGGCTTTCCTCGACATCGTTCCGATCCGTTTCGGCATGGCGGAGCAGCGCCACTATCATGTGCCGCTCTTGATTTCGCCCTATGGCTACTCGACCTATCGGGGGAGCTGAGCCATGGCCGAGATCAAGATCCGCAGCGAAATCCGCTTTATCCTCAACGGCAGCGACGTCGCGCTGACCGACGTCGCGCCCGATGTCACCTTGCTCGACTGGCTGCGGCTCAACCGGACGCTGCGCGGCACCAAGGAAGGCTGCGCCGAGGGCGATTGCGGCGCCTGCACGGTGCTGGTCGGCAAGCTTTCCACCGACGGCCTGGTCTATGAAAGCGTCAATGCCTGCATCCGCTTCATGGGCTCGCTCGACTGCACGCATATCGTGACCGTGGAACATTTGCGCGGCGATGGCGAAAAACTACATCCGGTTCAGCAGGCGATGGTGGATTTCCACGGCTCGCAATGCGGCTTCTGCACGCCTGGCTTCGTCATGTCGCTCTACGGGCTCTGGATGAAAGCGCCCAATCCGTCGAACGGAACCATCGAGAAGGCGCTGCAGGGAAATCTCTGCCGCTGCACCGGCTATGAGGCGATCATGCGCGCCGCCCATGCCATATCGAGCTATGGCAAGGCTGCGAAGGATCCGCTGGCCGTAGAGCGTAAGAACATCATAGCAAGGCTGGAGGCGTTGCGCGACGGCGCGCGGGTCGACATCGGCTCGGCCAAGGCACGGCTGATCGTGCCGGCCAATGCCGATGACTTCGCCGACATTTTCGAAAACGAGCCAAAAGCGACGATCGTTGCCGGCTCGACCGATGTCGGCCTGTGGGTCACCAAACATATGCGCGACATCTCGCCGGTGATCTTCATCGGCGGCATCGGCGACCTGCGCTCGATGTCGGAGGCCGACGGCGTGATCACGATCGGCGCCGGCGTCACTTACACGGAAGCCTTCAAAACGCTGTCGAAGCGCATCCCTGCGCTCGGCCCGCTGTTTGATCGCATCGGCGGCGAGCAGGTGCGCAACATGGGCACCATTGGCGGCAACGTCGCCAACGGCTCGCCGATCGGCGATACGCCGCCGCCGCTGATCGCGCTTGGCGCGCGACTGACACTGCGCAAGGGCAAGGTTCGCCGCACCATTCCGCTCGAAACCTTCTTCATCGCTTATGGCAAGCAGGATCGTCAGCCCGGCGAGTTCGTCGAATCCGTCCATGTGCCCGTGCCGGCAAAGGGAACGAAGTTTGCCGTCTACAAGGTCACCAAGCGCCGGGACGAGGATATCACCGCGACGCTCGGCGCCTTCAATCTGGCCTTGGCCAAGGATGGCACGGTTGCCGACATCCGCATCGCCTATGGCGGCATGGCAGCGACACCGAAGCGCGCCGCTGCCGTCGAGAAGGCACTCATTGGCAAGCCTTGGACGGAAGCGACCGTCGAGGCTGCAATGGCCAAATACGCCAACGATTTTTCACCCCTGACCGACATGCGGGCGACTGCCGAATACCGGGCGCTGGCGGCGAAGAACCTTTTGCTGCGCTTCTACATCGAGACGACGGGAACGAAAGCGCCCTTCCAGGTGTCACGCGACGAGGCTGCCTGATGAACAAGCACGCCAGCCCGAACCTCAAGACGGACAAGATCGCCGGCGGCGTCGCCACCGAGCAGCGCCATGATTCCGCGCACAAGCATGTCAGCGGCACCGCCGTCTATATCGACGATATGCCCGAACCCGCCGGCACGCTGCATGTCGGGCTTGGCTTGTCGACGATCGCGCATGGCGTTCTGAAGAGCGTCGACCTGTCGGCGGTGTGCTCAGCGCCAGGCGTCGTCGACGTGCTGACCTATGCCGACGTGCCCGGCGAGAACGATGTGTCGCCGAGCAACATGCATGACGATCCGGTGCTGGCCGAGGGCAAGGTGCAGTTCTTCGGCCAGCCGATCTTCGCGGTGATCGCCGAGACGCGCGAAGCCGCGCGCCGCGCTGCCCGGCTGGCCAAGATCGAGTATGACGAACTCCCGGCAATCCTTGGCATCTGGCCGCTCGACCCGATCAAGGACAGGCTGGTCACCACGCCGTTGACCTTGCGCCGTGGCGACGCCGCTGCCGCGATCGCCGCGGCGCCCCGCCGGGTCAAGGGGCGCATGAAGCTTGGTGGGCAGGACCATTTCTACCTCGAAGGCCAGGTGTCGCTGGCGGTGCCGGGCGAAGACGACGAGGTCACCGTCTATTGCTCGACCCAGGGGCCGAGCGAGACCCAGCACCTCGTCTCTCATGTGCTGGGCGTACCCAGCCACGCGGTGACGGTCGAGGTCCGGCGCATGGGCGGCGGCTTCGGCGGCAAGGAAACGCAGGCCAACCAGTGCGCCGCGATCGCCGCCATCGCGGCCAAGAAGCTGAAACGCGCGATCAAGGTCCGGCTCGACCGCGACGAGGACATGACCGCCACCGGCAAGCGGCACGACTTCGCCATCGACTATGAGGTCGGCTTCGACGACGAGGGCAATATCCTCGGCGTCGACTACATTTTCGCGCTCAATGCCGGCTTCTCGGCCGACCTGTCCGGCCCGGTCGGCGACCGCGCGCTGTTTCATTGCGACAACGCCTATTTCTATCCGAATGTCCACGCCAAGTCGGCGCCGCTCTACACCAACACCGTCTCCAACACCGCCTTTCGCGGCTTCGGCGGGCCGCAAGGCATGGTCGGCGCCGAGCGCGTCATCGACGAGGTTGCGTTTGCCGTCGGCAAGGATTCGCTCGAAATCCGCAAGCTGAATTTCTACGATCCGATGGAAGCGATCGGCAGCCGTAACGTCACGCCCTATCATCAGAAGGTCGAGGACTGCATCATCCAGCGCATCGTCGCCGAGCTCGAGGAAAGCGCCAACTATGGCCGGCGGCGGCGTGAAATAAGGGCCTTCAACGCCAACAGCCGCTTCATCAAGCGCGGCCTGGCGCTGACGCCGGTCAAGTTCGGCATCTCCTTCACCAAGACCGAGTCCAATCAGGCCGGCGCACTGGTGCATGTCTATGCCGATGGCTCAGTGCATATGAACCACGGCGGCACCGAAATGGGCCAGGGCTTGCATCTCAAGGTGGCGCAGGTCGTTGCGGAAGAATTCCAGATCGATCTCGCCAGGGTCAAGATCACCGCCACCACCACCGCCAAAGTACCCAACACGGCGCCGACAGCGGCGTCTTCAGGCGCCGATCTCAATGGCATGGCGGCGAAGGATGCGGCGCGGCAGATCCGCAAGCGCCTCACCGATTTCGCGGCCGAGAAATATCAGGTGCCGGTCGACCAGGTGGTGTTCCTGCCCAACCGCGTTCGGATCGGCAACCAGGAGGTTTCCTTCAACGACTTGGTCAAGCAAGCCTACATTGGCCGCATTCAGCTTTCGGCCGCCGGCTTCTACAAGACGCCGAAGATCCATTGGGACCGCAGCAAGGGGCAGGGCCACGCCTTCTACTACTACGCCTATGGCGCGGCCTGCGCGGAAGTGTCGGTCGACACGCTGACGGGCGAATATGTCGTCGAGCGGGCCGACATCCTGCACGATTGCGGCCGGTCGCTGAACCGGGCGATCGACATCGGCCAGGTCGAGGGCGGCTTCATCCAGGGCATGGGCTGGCTGACCACGGAGGAACTCTGGTGGGACGACAAGGGCCGGCTGCGCACCCACGCGCCATCGACCTACAAGATCCCGCTGGCATCCGACCGCCCGAAGATTTTCAACGTGGCCTTGACCGACTGGTCGCAGGCCTACGAGCCGACCATCCACCGCTCCAAGGCGGTCGGGGAGCCGCCGCTGCCGCACGGCATGGCGGTGCTGCACGCGCTGTCCGACGCCGTGGCAAGCGTCGCCGACCACAAGATTTGCCCGCGCCTCGACGCGCCGGCGACGCCGGAAAGGGTGCTGATGGCGATCGAACGTTTGAAGCGGGAAGCCGCGAAATCGGCCTGAATCCGGCTAAAGGTGCAATTCGGGCCGTAAAACGCTATATTTCCGATGTGGAAATGCAGACGATGAACTCGAAAGTGCAAGGTCTGAAGGAATTTCTCGGCCATCCCGGCCGGATAGCGCTTGTCGAAGTCGCGGCGACGAAAGGGTCGACGCCGCGCGAGGCCGGCGCCTTCATGCTTGTCTCCCGATCGTCGATTTTCGGCACCATCGGCGGCGGTCAGCTCGAATACATGGCGATAGACAAGGCGCGGCAGATGCTGGCGCGCGCGCGGTCGCGATCGCCCGCCAGCGAGGCCCGCATCGAGGTCGATGAAGTCTGCGCCTCGCTCGACATTCCGCTCGGACCGGAAATCGGCCAGTGCTGCGGCGGCCGCGTCGAGGTGCTGATCCGCCTTATCGACAGAACAATCGAACAGAGGCTGATCGCCGAGGCTGAATCGGAAGAGGCCCATCTGCCTTATGTCTATGTCTTCGGCGGCGGCCATGTCGGCCAGGCGCTGGCCGCGTCGCTGGCGCTGCTGCCCGTCCACGCCGTCGTCATCGAGACCCGCGCCGAGGCGCTGGGAGGCATGCCCGACACGGTGGAGACGAGGCTGACGCCGATGCCCGAGGCCGAGGTGCGCAAAGCGCCCGCCGGCACCGCTTTCGCCATCCTCACGCATGACCATGCGCTTGATTTCCTGATCGTGGCCGAAGCGCTGAAGCGTGGCGATACCGCCTATGTCGGCATGATCGGCTCCCGGACCAAGAAGGCCACCTTCAAGAGCTGGTTCCTCAAAGCCGCCGAAGGCAGCGAGGCGGAGTTCGACCGCCTCATATCGCCGATCGGCGGCAATGGCGTGAAGGACAAGCGTCCGCCGGTCATCGCCGCATTGGCCGCTGCCGAAATCATGACCGCGCTGGTGTCGCACGCGGCGCAGGCACCGGGGTCCGCAACTCCGGAAAAGGCGATGGCCGTCTGATCGAACCCACTTTGGTTCGTGGTTGTGACCGAGGCTCACAGCTATTCGTTGCTTTCGTCATTTCCCAAATCGCCGTAGCCGTGTTTTCTGCGCACCTGACAAAACAGAGGCGGATCCGATGGACGTTTTGAGAATTGCAGCGTTTTCCGATGGCGACGGCGGCGGCAACCCGGCCGGCGTGGTGATCGCCGAGGCCTTGCCTGATGCCGCCGAAATGCAGCGTGTCGCGGCCGAAGTCGGCTTTTCCGAAACCGCCTTTGCCGCGCCCGAGGACGGCAACTGGCGCGTCCGTTATTTTTCACCGGAATCGGAAGTGCCGTTTTGCGGCCATGCCACGATAGCGCTGGGCGCGGCTTTGGTCAGGCAGTTCGGCGCCGGCGTTTTCCCGCTTACCCTCAACAAGGCCAGCATCACGGTCGAAGGATTTCGCGACGGCGCCAAATTCGCCGCCGCGCTGCAGTCGCCGCCGACGCGCAGCCGGCCGGCGCCAGCCGAACTGGTTGCCGAAGTGCTGGCGCTGTTCGGCTACCAGGCGAGCGATCTCGACCCAGCGATCCCGCCGGCGCTGATCCATGGCGGCGCCGATCATCTGGTGCTGGCGCTGAAGTCACGCGAGGCGCTGGCCGCCATGCAATATGACCTCAAGCAAGGCCAGGTGCTGATGCGCCGCGACCGGCTGGTAACGATCCTGCTTGCCTATGCCGAGACGCCGCGTCTATTCCACACCCGCAATCCGTTCGCCTCGGGCGGTGTCTACGAAGATCCGGCGACGGGTGCCTCGACGGCCGCCTTTGCCGGCTATCTGCGTGATCTCGGCTGGCCGCATGGTGGCTCGATCGACATCGTGCAAGGCGAGGACATGGGCATGCGCTCGCGGTTGCATGCCGACATCCCACCGGTGCCGGGCAGCTCGATCAGGGTCTCCGGGACGGCCAGATTGATGGACTAACCGCTCAACCCGGTCCCTTCAGGCCGAGATGGTTTCGCAATGTGCGGCCTTCATAGTCCTTCCAGAACAGGCCGCGCCGCTGCAGTTCCGGCACCACCAGCGTCGCGAACGCATCGAGCTCCCCCGGAAACCATGACGGCATGACATTGAAGCCGTCGGCGGCGCCGCCTTCGAAGCGCGCCTGCAATTCGTCGGCGATCTGGGCCGGCGTGCCGACCAGGCGCCAGTGGCCGCGCGCGCCGGCAAAATAGCGCGCAAGCCCACGAATGGAGAGGCCGTCGCGGCGCGCCTGCTCGATGACCAGCGCCTGCCGGCTCTTCATGCCTTCGCTCTCCGGCAGTTCGGGCAATGGCCCGTCGATCGGGTAGCGGCCGAGATCGGAGATGCTGAGATAGCTGGAGAGCAGCGCCACGCCGACATCGTCGGGGATCAATTCCTGCAATTCATCATGCTTGGCGCGCGCCTCGGCCTCGGTCGCCGCCACAACGGGCGCCACGCCTGGCATGATCTTCAAATCGTCCGGCTCGCGTCCATAGGCGGCGAGCCGCCCTTTGAGATCGTCATAGAAGGCCTTGGCGTCCTCGAAGGTCTGCGCGGCTGAGAACACGACATCGGCGGTTCGCGCGGCAAGGTCCCTGCCGTCGTCGGAAGCTCCGGCCTGGACCATCACCGGCGCGCCTTGCGGCGAGGGCGGGATGTCGAGTGGATCGCGCACCGAAAAGCTCTCGCCGTCATGGCCGGGGGCGCGCCGGTTCCACAGGCCGGTGATGACGGTGGCAAACTCGCGCGCCCGCGCATAGCGGTCCGCATGCGGCCTGAGGCCCGTCGCGCCGAAATTCGCCGCTTCGATTGGGCTGGCGGAGGTGACGAGGTTCCAGCCGGCGCGCCCGCCGCTCAGATTGTCGAGCGAGGCGAACATGCGGGCCAGGCCGTAGGGTTCGTTGTAACTGGTCGATGCCGTGGAAACGAGACCGATGCGCTCGGTCTGCGCGGCCAGCGCCGACAAGAGGCTGATCGGCTCGAAGCCGATCGAGCGCGAGGTCTGGCTGGCGATGTTCACGTTGGCTTCGCGCAGGCCGGCGGCGTCCTCGCAGAAGATCATATCGAACTTCGCCGCTTCCGCCGTTCGAGCCAGCTGAATGTAATGGTCGATGTCTATGCCGGCCGTCACATGCGCCTTCGGATGGCGCCAGGCGGCGATGTGGTGGCCGGTCGCCCACAGGAACAGCCCGAGCTTCATCTGGCGCGGGCTCATGGCCTACGATCCTCACCCGACGCAAGCCGATCGCGCAGCGTCTTGCCCGGTTTTGCCTTGGTAAAGCCGGGTTGCTCGAGGTCCGGCAGCAATCGTTCGACAAAATCTACGAAGGCCTCGACGCGGGGCTGCACAGTCAGGACGATGCCGTCGCAGCCGCATGAGACGCATAGGTCTTCCAGACTGCCGGCATCGTGTTCCTGCCGCGCCTCGGCCACCGCTAGCATCTTGATCGTCGTCGGGTCGCGCCCCGCTTCGTGCGCCCTGCGTCTGATCTCATCACAGGCTGCTCTCGCCTCCGACGGCTGACGCTTGTTCAGCAGCACGATATCTGCACGGCGGCTGGCAAAGTCCAGCTCAGTGTCTGCCAAGCCCGACATCACAAGCATTGGGCTTTCTTGCGGCGAGCGGGCGACATTAAGCGGCCCGCGCACTGAAAAGAATTCTCCCCTGAAGTCAATCAGATGCATCTTGTCCGGATTGTGGAAGCGGCCTGATACTTTGTCGAACAACAAGGCATCGTGTTCCCAACTGACCCACAAGAGCCGTACGATATTGATGAATTCCTCAGCGCGGCGGCGGAAATCATCGTTGGAAAAGCCCTCGGGTCGACTGAAATTCGCCGCTTCGCGCGGGTTCTGCGCCAAGGTCGCGTTCCAGCCGATGCGGCCGTGGCTGATGATGTCGAGCGAAGCAAACCGGCGCGCCAGATTGTAGGGCTGATGAGCCAACGTCGAGGCGCTGGCGACGAGCCCGATGCGATCCGTCACTGTCGCCAACGCCGCCAGCAGCGTGGTCGCTTCGAACGGGCTGCTCGATGGTTGATCCGCGGCGTCGGAGATGATGACCATGTCCACGCCGGCCGCTTCCGCCTGCCGCACGACCCTGCTGATCCGGCTGAAATCCAGCACGGGCTCTCCGACGGCGGCAGCGATGTTGAGCGAAATGGCGAGATGCATGCAGGTGGCCTACTCGGCTGCGACCGTTATCGTGCAGCCATCGGCTACCAACCTAGGCTCGCTTTCGCGCAAGGCAACGGGCTTAAATGGGCCACCGGGCTGTCACTTGCCGGCCAGTTTGTCGCGTTACGCGAGGCAGGTCTCGACGGCCCCCGACTATTGCATTGGCGGCTACTTCGGCGATTAGCCCCGAACCGCCATCACGTCGTCATTCTAGGGCGGAGCAAGGAGCGAAGCGACGCGGCGCAGACCCTAGAATCCATGCCGTGACTCCGAAGCGTTGCGACGGTGCAAGATTCTGCACCGTTGCACCCACGCTGACCGTCACGGCATGGATCCTCGGGTCTGCGCTCCGCTTCGCGTCGCTCCGCCCGTGGATGACGACCTCATGGGAGCACTCGGCCGCCCCGAAGCAAAGCCAGCCCTACTTGCCGGCCAGAAGATCCTTGATCAGCCGCTGGCAGCGCTCTGCCATGAAATCGAGCAGCAGCCGTACTTTCGGATCCTGCAGCTTCTTGTGCGGATAGACGGCGGCGAACTGCACCGGGGTCGGCGGTGCGTTGGGCAGGATCACTGTCAGCCGGCGGTCGCGGATGAACGGCTCGACCTCGAAGCGCGGCTTGTTGATAATGCCGCGTCCCGACAGCGCCCAGCCGGTCAACACGTCGCCGTCGTCGGTATCATAAGGGCCGTGCACCTCGTATTTCTGCACGCCGGTCGGCGTCTGCAGCGTCCAGACGAATTCGCGCGCCCCGGCATAGCGCAGCATCAGGCAATCGTGCTTCTTGCCGATCAGTTCCTGCGGCTCGGTCGGCTCGCCGCGCGCTTCCAGATATTTCGGCGCCGCCACCAGCACGCGCTCGCATTCCATGATGCCGCGCATCCGAAGGCTGGAATCCTCGATGATGCCAAGCCGGAAGGCGACGTCGATGCCTTCCTTCATGATGTCGACATTGTGGTCGGAGAGCCTGAGCCGCACCTCGATGTCGGGATAGCGGTCGTGGAAATCCGGAATGCCCGACGCGATCAGCCGACGGCCGAGGCCGAGCGGCGCCGTCACCCGGATCGTGCCGCGCGGCTGGCCGGACAGCGCCGACACGGCCGCTTCCGCCTCGGTGATCGCATCCAGCACCTGCTTGGCGCCGGTGTAGAACACCGTGCCATGCTCCGTCGGCATCAGCTGCCTTGTCGTGCGGTTGAAAAGCCGCACGCCCAGATGCTTCTCCAATTCCTTGATGCGGTTGGAAGCGACCGCCGGCGAGATGCGCATGTCGCGTCCCGCAGCCGACAGATTGCCGAGCTCGACGACGCGGACGAAGACAGCGATATTGTCGAGATAGGCCATGCGTCGCTCTCAAAAGGGCTGCGTGTGACAACCGTAGTATTTTCCAATTTTTTTTGAAAGTCATCGCGCACCTCGCCCCTTTTCGTTTGCGCTCCACACCGTAAAGTCGCCTGATCGGCAGGGACGATTTCCCAGGGGCTACTCGATGATGGATTTCGCGATTTTCTGGGACTGGCTGAGCTTCGCCGTCCGCTGGCTGCATGTCGTCACCGGCATCGCCTGGATCGGCTCGTCCTTCTATTTCGTCGCGCTCGATCTCGGGCTGCGCCAGCGTCCCGGCCTGCCTGCCGGCGCCTACGGTGAGGAATGGCAGGTGCACGGCGGCGGCTTCTACCACATCCAGAAATACCTGGTCGCGCCGGCCGAGATGCCGGAGCACCTGACATGGTTCAAATGGGAATCCTACGCCACGTGGATGTCGGGCTTCGCCATGCTCTGCGTCGTCTACTACGCCGGCGCGGATCTGTTCCTGATCGACCCCGACGTGCTGCCGATGTCGGTTCCGGTCGCCATTCTCTTGTCGATGGCGACGATCGTCTCGGGCTGGGTGGTTTATGATCTGCTGTGCCGCTCGCCGCTTGGCAAAAGCGATACCGGCCTGATGCTGGTGCTCTATGGCTTGCTGGTCTTCATCGCCTGGGGGCTAACGCATCTCTTCACCGGCCGCGCCGCCTTCCTGCATCTCGGCGCCATCACCGCCACGATCATGTCGTGCAACGTCTTCATGATCATCATTCCCAACCAGAAGATCGTCGTTGCCGACCTGATCGCAGGCCGCAAGCCGGACCCGAAATACGGCAAGATCGCCAAGCAGCGCTCGCTGCACAACAACTATTTGACCTTGCCGGTCTTGTTCCTGATGCTGTCCAACCACTACCCGCTGGCCTTTGGCACCGAGTTCAACTGGGTCATCGCCTCGCTGGTGTTTATCATCGGCGTGCTTATCCGGCACTATTTCAACACTGTGCACGCGCGCAAAGGCAACCCGACCTGGACCTGGCTGGGTGCTGCCGTACTGTTCATGATCATCATCTGGTTGTCGACCGTGCCGAAGGTGCTGACCGGCGAGCCGAAGATTTCCGCCGCCTCGTCCGCCGCGCAGATTTACATGGCGTCGGCGCACTTTCCGGCCGTGCGCGACACCGTGCTCGGCCGCTGCTCGATGTGCCATGCCGAGGAGCCGGCCTATGAAGGCATCTACCATGCGCCGAAAGGCGTGCTGCTCGACACCGACGAACGCATCGCCGAGCACGCCCGCGAAATCTACATCCAGGCCGGCCGGGCGCATGCCATGCCGCCCGCAAACGTCAGCCACATAACAGACCAGGAACGGGCCCTTCTGGTGGCCTGGTTCGAAGGCGCCGGAAAGTAAGTATGACCTTGAAACTGTTGCGCGGCCGCACGCTGTCCTTCCTGCGTTGGCCCGAAGCGATCGACGACCATTCGGCATGGCGCTACGAAGAGGATGGCGGCCTGCTGATCGATGGCGGCAAGATCGTCGCCGCCGGCCCCTATGCCGAAGTCGCGAAGAAGGCCGGCGCGGGTGTCGCGACCGTCGACCATCGCCCGCATTTGCTGTTGCCGGGCTTCATCGATGCGCATGTGCATGTGCCGCAAATGCAGATCATCGCGTCTTATGGCGCCGAACTGCTCGACTGGCTGAACACATACACCTTCCCGGAAGAATCGAAATTCCAGAACGCGCAGCATGGCCGGCGTATCGCCCGGCTGTTCCTTGACGAGATGTTGCGCCACGGCACGACGACGGTCGCCGCCTATTGCTCGGTGCACAAATCTTCGGCCGAGGCGTTCTTCGCCGAGTCGCACGACCGCAACATGCTCAACATCGCCGGCAAGGTGATGATGGACCGCAATGCGCCGGAAGGCGTGCTCGACACCCCGCAGACCAGCTATGACGATACGAAGGCGCTGATCGCCGAATGGCACGGCAAGGGCCGGCAGCTCTACGCCATCACGCCGCGCTTCGCCATTACCTCCTCGCCCGAGCAGATGGAGATGGCCGGCGCGCTCTGCCGCGAACATCCCGAATTGCACATGCAGACGCATCTGTCGGAGAACCACGCCGAGATCGCCTTCACGCAGCAGCTCTACCCTTGGTCGCGCGATTACACCGATGTTTATGAGCATTACGGTCTGCTCGGCAAAAAGAGCCTGTTCGGCCACTGCATCCATCTGTCGGAGCGCGAGGCCGATGCGCTGTCGCAGTCCGCCTCGGTGGCGGTGTTCTGCCCGACCTCGAACCTTTTCCTCGGCTCGGGCCTGTTCAACTACCAGCGCTTCCGCAGGCGCGAGAAGCCGCTCAGGATCGCGGCAGCCACCGACGTCGGTGGCGGCACCAACTATTCGATGCTGCGCACCATGGACGAGGGCTACAAGGTGATCGCGCTGAATGGCGAGAAGCTGAACCCGTTCCAGTCCTTCTGGCAATTGACGCGCGGCAACGCGGAGGCGCTGTCCGTGGCCGACAAGGTCGGCACGCTGGACGAAGGTACCGATGCCGACATTGTCGTGCTCGACGCCAATGCCACGCCCGGCATGCGGCTCAGGATGGAGACGGTCGAAACGCTGGCTGAGGAACTCTTCCTGCTGCAGACGCTTGGCGACGATCGTGCCGTGCGCGAGGTTTATGTGGCGGGGCGGCCGGCGAAGAGCGTCATTGTCGCGTGAGCTTCGATGCGCTCTTCGCTTGACCCGGCGTCAGTCATCGGCCACATCGTGCGGCGACGCTGACAGGGGAACGCCATGGCCGCCGCGGACGACATCGCGCTGATCAAGAAACAGGAAGCGACGCTGGTCTTCCCGGCTTTCGACGAGGCCGTTGCCTTTAAGATCGGCTCGGCGATCCGGGACCGGGCGCTGAAGGAAAACCTGCCTATCATCGTCGACATCAGGCTGTGGGACCGGCCGCTCTTCTATGCCGCCATGCCCGGCTCGAACGCTTCCAACCCGGATTGGGCGCGGCGCAAGATCAACGTCGTGAAGCGCTATCTCGCAAGCACCTACCGTCTGGTGCTGGAGCAGCAACGACCCGATCGCACCTTCAAGGTCGGCGAGGCGCTGGACATAGCCGACTATGTACTCGCCGGCGGCGGCTTTCCCGTCACCGTCAAGGGTGCCGGCGTCATCGGTGTCATCGCTGTCTCCGGCCTGCCCGAGCACGAGGACCATGGCGTCGTCGTCGATGCGCTTTGTGCGTACCTGAAGGTCGATGCAAACGGGCTCGCGCTGCCGCCGGAAGAAAAATGACCGATCCAAAATCCTTTCTCGTTTCGATCTTCAACGCCGCTGTCGCCGCCGCCGACCCGGAAAAGACGATCCGCAACCATCTGCCGGCAAAGCCGAAGGGCCGCACCATCGTCATCGGCGCCGGCAAGGGTTCGGCGCAGATGGCCGCTGCCTTCGAGAAAGCCTGGGACGGTCCGATCGACGGGCTGGTCGTCACCCGCTACGGTTACGCCGCCAGATGCGAGCGCATCGAGATCATCGAGGCGGCGCATCCGGTGCCGGACGCCGCCGGCCTCGAGGCCTCGCGCCGCCTGCTGGAGAAGATGCGTGGCCTGACCGCCGACGATCTGGTCGTGGCTTTGATCTCCGGCGGCGGCTCGGCGCTGCTGCCGTCCCCGGCCGCCGGCCTGACTTTGGCCGACGAGATCGCCGTCAACGAGGCGCTGCTTGCCTCCGGAGCGCCGATCGCGGCCATGAACACCATCCGCAAACATGTATCGACCATCAAGGGCGGCCGCTTGGCCGCCGCCGCCCATCCGGCCAGGGTCGTGTCGCTGGTCGTGTCCGATATTCCGGGCGACAACCCGGCGCTTGTCGCCTCCGGCCCGACCATTCCTGACATAGGCAGCCGCGAAGAGGCGCTGGCCTCGATCGCCGCGTATGGCATGAAATTACCGGCCGCCGTGATGGCGCATATTCAATCCCCGGCGGCCGAAGCGCCAAGTCGGGACGATCCACGCTTTGCCGCCAACGAAGTGCATCTCATCGCCTCGGCGGGTGTCTCGCTTGAAGCGGCGGCCACTGAGGCCAGGCGGCAAGGTATCGAAGCCGTCATCCTGTCGGATTCGATCGAAGGCGAGGCGCGCGAGGTCGGCGGCGTCCATGCCGCGATCGCCCGCGAAGTGGCGACGCGCAACCGGCCGTTCGCCAAGCCGGTCTTGATCCTCTCCGGCGGCGAAACCACGGTGACGCTGCGCGCCAAAGGTAAGGGCGGTCGCAATTCGGAATTCCTGCTCGCCTTCGCGCTCGGTATCGATGGCGTCGAGGGCATTCATGCTTTGGCCGCCGATACGGACGGCATCGACGGGTCCGAGAACAATGCCGGCGCCTTTGCCGACGGCTCGACGGTATCGCGGATGCGTGCCGCCGGTGTCGATGCCAAGGCAACGCTGGCCGGCAACAATGCCTGGACGGCGTTCAATGCAGTCGGCGATCTGTTCGTACCGGGGCCGACTGGGACGAATGTGAACGATCTGAGGGCGATACTCGTTCGGTAGCGGCAGGGCTTCCATCGCTTCGTCATCCCAGGGCGAAGCAGGAGCGAAGCTCCGTCGCGAAGGCCCTGGGATCCATTCCGTGACCTCGGGCATGCAATGCAGCGGAGCAGAATTCTGAACCGTTGCAACGCCTTAGCGTCTCGGCATGGATCCTCGAGTCTGCGCGCGTCGCTACGCTCCTTGCTCCGCCCGTGGATGACGAAGCGATGGGCGTTTCGGTCAATCGCCAAAGCCGCATGACCGTGCAACAGCCTGCGTCTGCGTGGATCCCGTTCGGGCGGCGCAGAGCAATCACGCCCCCATCAACTCTCTCACCTTCCGCATATCCTTCAAAAACCGCTCCCTCTCCGCCTCCTTGTCCTCCTGTTCGCGGATGCGCAGGATGAAGGACGGGTGGATGGTCAGGAACACGCGCACCCCGTCTTCGCGTTCGATCACGTCGCCGCGCATCTTGGTGATCGGCACTGCCTTGCCGAGCAATGACTGCGCCGCGGTCGCGCCCAGCGCCACCACGAGGTTCGGCTTGATGAGGCCGAGTTCCTTGTCCAGCCACCAGCGGCAGGCCTGGATTTCGCCGGCATTCGGTTTGGAGTGGATGCGGCGCTTGCCGCGCGGCTCGAATTTGAAATGTTTCACCGCGTTGGTGACATAGACCTTGTGGCGGGCGATATCGGCCTCATCGAGGATGCTGTCGAACACTTTGCCCGCCGGTCCGACAAAGGGTTTGCCGGCAAGGTCCTCCTGGTCGCCAGGTTGTTCGCCGACGAAGACGACGTCGGCATTTTCCGGCCCTTCGCCGAACACGGTCTGCGTCGCATCGCGCCAAAGCGGACAGCGATGGCAGCCTTTCGCCAGGTCGCGCAGCTCCGGTATTGTGTCGGCGCTTTCCGTTTCACCGGCGTCACCTGGCTGCGGCGCCGGCCAGTGCTTGGCCTGAAGCTTGGCGTGATGCGGTGCTGGGGTTGTCGGCATTCTGGCGATCATGGCTGATGCGGCTTTGTCCGCTCCTGCTATCAGGTGTGGAATGAGCGAGGCCTCGGGAAGGTTCCGCCAATATTTCTTCGGCATCTCCTTCTGCATGGCCTTCACCTTGAGGCGCGCCGGATTGAAGATGTTCTCGAAATAGGTCCGCCACAGCGCCTCGGCGCCATCCTCGTCCGGCGCATCGCGCTTCTCGGCGCCTGGACCGATCGCCAGCCGCTCGCCGTCCCAGTCGGCGGACGCATTGGGCGTCATGATCGTCCAGCGCATGCCGGTGAAGCGGCGCACGAAGAAATCGGCGTTGCGCTCGACGATGAAATGCTCCGGTTCGAACCAGGCGACATAGCGCTCGTCCGCACCCTGGCCGATCTTCCGGAAGCGTACGAAAGCCCGCATCTTGTGGATGTCGCGCCGCACCGCCTTTTCCATCGCTTCCAGCCGCCGGATATCGGGGTCGGTCGCGATCGAAAGCAACTTAGGCTCATCGCGCAACCGCCACAGCAGCCGGTAGAGCAAGCTGAGGCGCTCAGGATCGGCATGGCAGATGGCGGTCTCGGCGCGCTCGATGAAGTCGCGCGGCACGACAAGGCGCGCATCCGCCCGGCAAGCCGGCAAATCATTGTCGCGCGAGCCCGCATCTATCTCGACCTGCCACGCGACGTCCTGAGGCGAAATATCGTTCGTCGCCAACCGGCGCGCGGCGTCCCGCCATCCAACAAAATCGATCTCGCTTGCGAGCCGAACGACATGGTTAGCGAGGGTGAACTGGGCCATGGTCAAAACAGCGAAAGCTGCTCGCATGAGCGGGTGATGGTCTCACGCAGGCCGACCTTGTCGGTCAGCGCGCCGGGCGACCAGCCCTCCGCAATTATGAACGGCCGCACCTTGGCGACCGAGTGGCAGATGCGCCCGACATCCTCCAGCCGCAGCCGACGATAGCGCCGCGTCGCGATGATCCTGTCGATCACCTTGGTGCCGAGCCCGGGCACGCGCAGCAACGCCTCGCGTTCGGCGCGGTTGACGTCGACCGGGAACCGGCCGCGATTGCGCAGCGCCCAGGCAAGCTTGGGATCGATGGCGAGATCGAGCATGCCGTCATTGCTGCCGGCCAGGATTTCAGGCTGCGAAAAGCCATAGAAGCGCATCAGCCAGTCCGCCTGGTAAAGCCGATGCTCGCGCATCAAGGGCGGCTTCTGCAGCGGCAGCGACGCAGACGAATCCGGGATCGGGCTGAAAGCGGAATAATAGACGCGGCGCAGGTGATAGCTGCCATAGAGGCGGGCGCTGGCGTGCAGGATGGCGTCATCGGATGTCTTGTCGGCGCCGACGATCATCTGCGTCGATTGTCCGCCCGGCGCGAAGCGTTCGCATTTCTTCGTCCGCAGCGTCGGCTCGGCCTTTTCCTCCATCTTGCGGCGCAGCTTAGCCATCGAAAGCCGGATCGTTTCCGGCTTCTTTTCCGGCGCCAGTTTCTTCACGCCTTCATCCGTCGGCAATTCGACATTGATCGACAGCCGGTCGGCATAGAGGCCGGCTTTTTCGACCAACTCGGCCGAGGCTTCGGGTATGGTCTTCAGGTGAATATAGCCGCCGAATTTTTCGTCGTCGCGCAGCCGGCGCGCCACTTCGACCATCTCGCCCATCGTCTCGTCCGGCGAGCGGACGACGCCGGAGGACAGGAACAGCCCCTCGATATAATTGCGGCGGTAAAAATCCATGGTCAGCCGCACCACCTCGTCGACGCCGAAGCGGGCGCGCCGCACATTCGAGGACGAGCGGTTGATGCAGTAGCTGCAATCGTAGATACAGAAATTGGTGAGCAGGATTTTCAAGAGCGAGATGCAGCGCCCATCCGGCGCGTAGGAATGGCAGACGCCGGAACCTTCGGTCGAACCAATGCCGCCCGATTTCAGCGAATCGCGTTTCGCCGAGCCGGAAGATGCGCAGGAAGCGTCGTATTTGGCGGCGTCGGACAGGATCGCCAGTTTTTCGCGAATGGAAAGGACAGCCATTTGTTCATGATATGTTCCAAAAATGCAATTGGCTATAACTTTTGATTGTCGGCGGCAGAACGTGATCGCCGCGCCGGCGCTCAGACCTCGTGCAGATAGAGATGATAGTCGAGCTCGCTGACCGTGCGTGCGACGCGCAGATATTCGGCCTGCTTGATCGCCACGAAGGTGCGATGCAGATCCGCGCCAAGTGCCGCTTTCAGGAACTCGGAGGCTCTGGCCGCTTCGATCGCGGCGCGCCAATCGACGGGCATCGCCGATGCTTGGGAAGCCTGCTCGTAACCGTTGCCGGTTGTCTCCAGCCCGGGGTCGAGACCCTCGTCCAGGCCTTTGACGATTCCCGCCAGGACCGTTGCCGCAACCAGATAGGGGTTGGCGTCAACGCCGGACGGCCGGTGCTCGATGCGCCGGTTCTTGGCATCACCAGCCGGCACGCGCAGCGCTACAGAGCGGTTGTTGACGCCCCATGTCGGCGCCACCGGCGCGTAGGATTGTGAGACGAAACGCCGCCACGAATTGGCATGCGGCGCAAACACCAGCATCGATTCCGCCATGGTGTGGATCAGGCCGCCAAGCGCGTTGAGCAGGCTGAGCGACCATTTTTCGCCGCCGGCTTCGGTGAAGACGTTGCGGCCCGCGTCGTCCAGCAGCGAGACGTGGAAATGCATGCCCGAGCCGGCATACATCTCGATCGGCTTGGCCATGAAACAGGCGGTGACGCCGTGCCGGCGCGCTTGCGCCCGCACCAGCCGCTTCAGCATGACGAGGTCGTCGGCCGCCCGGAGCACATCCTTGCGGTAATTCAGCGTCAACTCGTACTGGCCGGGCGCATATTCGGAAATGACTGTCTCGGCCGGAATGCCTTGCGCTTTGGCGGCGGCATAGATGTCGGAAAACAGCGGCTCCATGCCGTGCAGATGGTCGACGGAATAGACCTCGGTCTTGGCCGAGCGCCGGCCGTCGAGCACCGCGCGGGCGGCTTGCACCTTGCCGTCCGCGTCGCGCTCATTGGACAGCAGGAAGAACTCGAGTTCGAAAGCGCCGGCCGGATGCAGGCCCCTGGCCGCCAAAAGGTCGACCTGGCGTGCCAGCACCAGCCGCGGGTCCGACGGCATCGGCTGGCCATCGAGATGGTACATCGCCATCAGCACCTGGCCGCGCGCCGGCTTGGTGCCGTAGAGCGGCACCAGCGTGCCGGGGATCGGCCACGCCCGCAGATCGCCGTCGCCTGTGTCCCAGATCAGTCCGGTGTCGTGCACATCCTCGCCGGTGATGTCGAGGCCGAGGATCGAGATCGGCATATGCCGTCCGCCCGTAAAGATGCTCATCAGCTCGTGCCGGCGCACGATCTTGCCGCGGCCGATGCCGTTGGCGTCGGTCAAGACGATGTCGAAGGCCTCGATCTCGGGGTGCGCATCGAGAAAGGCTTTCGCCTCGGCGGGCGTCGAGTCGGAAGGAGAGATCGCAACGTTGCTCGGATTGTCCATGGCAGCTTGTCTCATGCCGCAAGCCTGGCCGCAACCGCACCGAAGGCGGCGATCAGCCGGCTCACTTGCGCGGCTGTGGTCACTGGCGAGATCAGCATCATGTTGTGGAACGGCGCGATCAGCACGCCGCGATTGACCAGCGCGACATGGATGGCCGCCTCGAGTTCCGGCGCATGCGCCGCCTCCGCCTCGCCGCCATTCCTCAACGGCCCGGGCGCGCAGATGAATTCGACGCGGGCGCCGACCCGCGCGACATGCCAGGGCAGCTTGTGACGCTTGATCGCCGCCGTCAGCCCGGCGTCGAGCAGTTCGGCCAGCCGGTCCATATGGGCATAGGCCTCTTCGGTCATCACCTCTTCAAGCGTCGCGCGCATCGCGGCGAATTGCAGCGGATTGGCCGACAGCGTCGTGCCCATGCCGGAATAACCGGGCTCTTTCGTGCGATTATAGGCGCCGTAGCGGGTGGCGACCTCTTCGCTCATGCCCCAGATGCTCGCCGGCACGCCGCCGGCCACCGGCTTGCCAAGCACGAACAGGTCCGGCTCCAGACCGTGCTTCCTCGAATAGCCGCCTGGGCCGGTTGAGATCGTGTGCGTTTCGTCGATCAGAAGCAGCGTTCCCGCCGCGCGGGTCAGCCGCCGCAGCGCGTCGTGGAAACCCGGCTCCGGCAGCACCATGCAGGAATTGGTCAGCACCGGTTCGGTGATGACGCAGGCGACATCGCGGTCCGCAAGCGCGGCTTCCAATGCCGCAATATCGTTGAATTCAACGATCTTGGTCGCCCTTGTCAGGTCGCGGAATTCGCCGGCCAGACCCGGCCGGTTCACCGGCCTACCGTCGACCAGCCGCACCATCGTCTCATCGACCGAGCCGTGATAGCAGCCGTTGAAGACCAGGATCTTCTCCCGCCCGGTCACCGCGCGCGCAACGCGCAACGCGAAACGGTTGGCGTCGGTGGCTGTCGTGGCGATCTGCCAGTAGGGCAGGCCGAAGCGCTGCTGTAAGAGCGGCCCGATCGCCAGCGCGTCCTCCGAAGGCAGCATGTAGGTCAGGCCGCGTCCGGCCTGCCTGCGGATGGCGCGGGCGACAGCGGGCGGCGAGTGGCCCAGCATCGAGCCGGTGTCGCCAAGGCAGAAGTCGTCGAGCCTGTTGCCGTCGATGTCGGTGATGGTGGCGCCCCTGGCAGCCTCGACCAGGATCGGAAACGGCGTCGGCCAGTCGGTCATCCAGTGCATCGGCACGCCGCCGAGGAAGCCGGCGATGCCGTTGCCGACCTTGGCCTCGGATTTCGGCCGCGCCTTGCGGAAAACTTCCGCCTCGGTCTCGCGCAGCGCCGCGATGCGGTCGCGGCTGACGCCGCCGATTGAATTGTCCGATGCCTGCATGAAAACCCCTCTGTTGGCGCGGCACTCTGCCAACCGGCCGGCAAAACCGCAATTGGCCGCGCCGGGGGTGGGTGTTAGGGCAGTAGGGCAGTAGGGCAGTAGGGCAGTAGGCAGTAGGCAGTAGGCAGTAGGCAGTAGGCAGTAGGGCTCCTTTTTCCCCTACTCACTACTGCCTACTGCCTATTTCCTAACCCGTGATGTCGATGACGCCGCAGTCGCCGGCTGCACTTCCAAACACGATGCGGCGCTCTTCCTTGTCCCACATCATCGCGGTGATGGCGCCCCTGCCGGGGCGGCGCAGCAGCACCTCCTTGGCGTCGGCAAAACGCGCCGCGATCACCATGCCGTCGTCATAGCCGATGGCCACGACATCCTGGCTCGGGTGGCAGGCAACGCAGGTCACCATCGTGTTGCCGCGCGTGCCGAGTTCCAGCGGCGCCTTGCCCATCGGGCCGTCTTTGCTGGCGAATGGCCAGACGATCGCCGCCGGGGCACCGGAGCTCGCCAGCCATTTGCCCTTGACGCTCCAGGACAGGCTTTTCACCTTGCCCGGATAGCCGCTCATGCGCATGTGCTTGCCGTCGGCGAGCTTCCAGCCATGCAGCGCGTTTTCCTGCATGGTGGTGACGAGGAAAGCGCCATCCGGCGAGAAGGTGATGCCGGTATGGGCGCCGGCCCATTCGAGTTCGACCGGCTTGCCCTCGGCGGCCGGGAAATGCAGCGTCGCGCCATTGTAGCGGGCGACGCCGAAGCGCATACCCTTGGGCGAGAAGGCGAGCCCTTCGACCGAACGCGGATGGGCGAATTCCTTGACCTTGCCGTCGGCGAAACGCACCAAGGCGGTCTTGCCCGAGGCGTAGGCGATGGCGCCTTGCGGTCCGGCGGCGACGCTGGTGATCCATTTCTTGCCGGCGCTGGCGAGTTCGCTCACATCGCCGCCTGCCTTGACGGCAAACACCTTGCCGTCCTCGCCGCCGGTGATCAGCCGGTCGTTGGCCGCGTCATGGAAGGTAGCCAGCAGGCCATCGTTGGCCTGCACCGTCTTCTGCCCATTGTCGAGCCGATGGATCGCGCCGTCGGCCAGAGCGAAATGCGGCACATCGCCGAGGAATACGGCGGCAACGCAATGGCCTTCGAGATCAAGCGGGGCGACTGTGGGCATGAGGAGCTGGTCCATTCGAGATTGCTGCCCTTCCCTTAAGGGGTTGAGCCACGGGTCTCAACCCGCTTCGGATCGTGACAAGAGGGACTGGCGCTGGCGCCTTCCTCTTCTCCTCCTGTGGGAGAAGGTGGCCGAGCGAAGCTCGGTCGGATGAGGGGTGTTCCAGCGGAGTGAGAGGTTGGTATTCCCTGGAGCACCCCTCAACCGTCTCGGCGCTGCGCGCCGATCCACCTTCTCCCACAAGGGGAGAAGGGGAAGGGCGCGAAAAATCAAGCCGCCTGGCAGGCGTCGAAGCTCTTCTTCAGCCGCTCGGCGTCGAGCTCGCGGCCGATGAACACCAGCCGGCTCTCATGCTTCTCGCCGTCCTTCCAGGCGCGCTGGTGGTCGCCTTCGAGGATCATATGCACGCCTTGCAGCACGTAGCGGTCGTCGTCGCCCTTGAGCGCGATGATGCCTTTCAGCCGCAGGATGTTGGGCCCTTCCATCTGGGTCACTTTCTCGATCCAGGGGAAGAATTTCTTCGGATCCATCTCGCCGCCGCGCAGCGACACCGACTTCACCGTCACGTCATGGATGTCGGAAGCATGGTCGTGATGATGGTCGTGTCCATCATGATCGTGATGATCGTGGTCGTGATGGTCGTGGTCATGGTCGTGCGCCTCGAGGAAGTGCGGATCGTTCTCCAGCGCGCGCGACAGGTCGAAGGCGCCGCGGTCGAGCACTTCGTTGAGCGCCACGCCGGAGCGCTGCGTGCGATGGATTTTTGCGGCCGGGTTGATGGCGCGGATCGTCGCTTCGACCTTGTCGAGTTCTTCCGGCGTGACGAGGTCGGTCTTGTTCAGCACCACGACGTCGGCGAAGGCGATCTGGTCCTCGGCTTCCTTGGAATCCTTGAGCCGCAGCGGCAGGTGCTTGGCGTCGACCAGCGCCACCACGGCGTCGAGCTTGGTCTTGGAGCGCACGTCGTCGTCCATGAAGAAGGTCTGCGCCACCGGCACCGGGTCGGCCAGCCCCGTCGTCTCGACGACGATGGCGTCGAAGCGGCCGGGCCGCTTCATCAGGCCCTCGACGACACGGATCAGGTCGCCGCGCACCGTGCAGCAGACGCAGCCATTGTTCATCTCGTAGATTTCCTCGTCGGATTCGACGATCAGGTCGTTGTCGATGCCGATCTCGCCGAACTCGTTGACGATGACGGCGTAGCGTCTGCCATGGTTCTCCGACAGGATACGGTTGAGCAGCGTCGTCTTGCCGGCGCCGAGGTAACCGGTGAGGACGGTTACGGGGATTTGCGTTTGTGCATCGCTCATGGCTTGCCTCGAAAATCTGGGATTGTCGGCCTCATATAGGATGGCGAGGCGGCTTTTGCACGCCGCAAAAAGCTGGGCCAGGAATTCCGCCCGGATGAGCTTCCGGCCGGGGTGTCCGGGCGGTTTATCGCCCACGCGGGTGTTGCTGAACCGCCGGCCTTCCGGACAATACGCTTCACACCGTGGTCATCATGCCGATCAAGACTGTTTGAATGCCATGGCGCGATGCCGGTCGGTGCTGTAAATCAAGCTCTCCAAAAGTCGTTTGTCATCTAACTGAAATAAACATCTGGCATCACACGCCGGGCACCGCATTGCTTGCCGGCAAAGCTGTTTTGCAAGCGGATTCGTTTAGATCGTCATTTGCCAACCGCCAGCCAGCCTCTATGCTGGCCGTCCCGGTTCGGCCGAAGAGGGGATGACCATGGCCAAGGCGGACAAGACAGCGACAATGAGCCGGCTGCATTCAGCGGCCCGGCTGGCGCGCACGGCGCTCGCGGCGCGGCTTCTGGCGCACGGTTTCTACGCCGGCCAGGACCAGATCATGCTGGCGCTCGACCGCGAAGATGGCCAGACGCCGGGCAATCTTGCCGGCAGGCTCGGCGTACGCCCGCCGACGATCACCAAGACCATCAACCGGCTCCAAGCCCAGGGTTTTCTGGAAAAGCGCGCCTCCTCGGCCGACGCCCGCCAGGCGCATATCTTCCTCACCGAGAGCGGCCGCGAAACCATCCGCGCCATTGAGAAGTCGGTCAAGAAGACCGAGAAGCAGGCGCTGAAGGGCCTCGACAAGAAAGACCAGAAGGCACTGTTCAAGCTGCTCGCCCGCATCGAGGCCAATCTTTCCAACGAAGATCTGGAACTGATCGACGACGACGCGGAACTGGATGATTAAAGCGCGACGCGCAGCGTCGTCGCTCAACCGCGAGGCGCTGGTGATTTAAGGCGCGATGCGAAGCATCGTCGCTCCAGGCACCACCTCGGCATGATCCTATAAGCGCGACGCGCAGCGTCGTCGCTCCGCGCACCGCCACAGCGTTACCCCGTAAGCGCGACGCGGAAGCGTCATCGCCTTGCTAAGCCCCCGCCCCGCGCACCAGCGCCGCCCAGCGCCCTGGCGTTACCCCGAACGCCTTCTTGAAATGCCGGTTGAAATGGCTCTGGTCGCTGAAGCCGGCGCCGGCCGCGATCTCCGCCAGCGGCTCTCCCGCTTCGATCATGCGCCGCGCCCGCTGCAGCCGGCGCATCAACAGGAAGCGGTGCGGGCTGGTCGAATAGGTGGCGCGGAAGTGGCGCGACAGCGCATAGCGGTCGAGACCGGTGACCGCCTCCAATTCGTGGGATCGCACTGGACGTTCGGTATTCTCCTCGAGATAGTCGCGGGCAAGCGCTGCGGCTCGCCACGCCGTCTTTCCGGCGGGCTTTGCCGGCTGTCCGGCATGGCGCCCCAGATGTTGCGCCAGCTGTGCAACGAAATCCGCCACGAAAAGATCGTCGAGTTCCTCATCGAGAGGGCCTAGCGCCGACAGCAGCGTGTCGCGCAGCGCCGCGTCGCTCACCACGGCATCGGCAACGAAGGGCAGCGGCTCGCCGTCGAGACAGTCGAGCAGCAGCGACGGCTCCAGATAGAGGATCCTGTAGCGCAGGCCGTCCTCGGTGCCGGCGCCGCCATCATGCAACTCGTCCGGATGCAGGGCGATCACCTGTCCCGGCAGGCTGTGCCGCAAGGCACCGCGATAGTGGAAGCGCTGGACGCCCGAAAGCGTCACCCCCAGCGCATAGGTGTCATGACGGTGCAGGTCGAAGGCGTTGCCGTGGAAATGCGCCTCGATGCGCTCGATTCCCGCCCCGCCAGGCGCCGACACGATGCGGTCGGCATCCGCGCACAAACGTCCAAGACCTTCCTTTGCTTCTCCGCCTAGACCCTGCGCCATCGCCTTTTCCGCCCGTCATGGGCTATTTCGGAGTCTCAATCTTGGTGTTCGATACGAAAATTGCAATTGTTCTCAAGGAAGACCTGCCGGTCTGGCAGAAGCTCAACGTCACCGCGTTCCTGACCAGCGGCATTGTCGCCCAGTTTCCCGAAATCATCGGCGAACCCTATCGCGACCGCGCCGGCAACCTCTACAATTCAATGTCCGTCCAACCGGTCATCGTGTTGTCGGCTGATGCGGTGACGCTTGGCACCATCCATCGCCGGGCACTGGAGCGCGACGTGACGACGTCGGCTTATGTCGAGGAGATGTTTGCCACCGGCCATGATGTGGCCAACCGCGCCGTCTTCGCCGAATTCGCGCCGGAGGACGCAAAAATTGTCGGCATCGCGCTGCGCGCCGACAAGAAACTCGTCGACAAGATCACCAAAGGCGCCCGCATGCACGGCTAGCGGCAGCCGGCTAGCTGCCGTCGATCGAGAAGAGCCGCGTAGAGCGCCGCCGATAGTGCGAGTGCCGCCGATAGCAGCATCGTAACGAAAAGCGCATGGACCGAATTGGCAAGGAACAGGCCGGCGATCGAGGCTATAAGCGCCCCGCCGCCGATCCTCATTGCCGCGGCCAGCCCTGCGGCGGTACCGACCAGATCCGGTCGCACTGACAAGGCGCCGCTGTTGGCGGCTGGCATGGTCAATCCATTACCGATGCCGATGAACACGCAAGGCCCGAAGAAAGCCAGAACATGCGTGACGCCAAAGCGGGACAGGAGCAGCCCCGCCAGCAGACCTGCACATGTCGTGACGCGCGCGAGGATAAGCGTCGCGCCCAGGGAGGTCTTCGAGGCGTAACGTCCAGCCAGGTAGCTGCCAAGGATGAAGCCGGAGGGGACAAATCCCATGTAAAGACCGAGCTTGGCGCTTGATCCGCCGAGGGCGTCACCGACAACCAACGGCGCCCCTCCCAGAAACACATAGAGCACACCCATCGAGGCGGCCATGCACAGCGTGTAGGCCCAAAACCGCCGCGACCGCAGGAGCAAGCCATAGGCGGCGGCGTAGTTCCTTTTCGATTTCGGCAACGCCGTGACCCTTGTCCGGATCTGCCGCGCGGACAAGGCAAAGGCGGCCGCGCCGAAGATTGCAAGGACAACGAAACTGGAACGCCATCCGAACAGCTCATCCAGTGCTCCGCCGAACAAAGGACCGACCATGGGTGCCAGCGCCCACCCCATGGCGAGATAGCCGAATTTGCTGGCGGCTTCACGCTCCCCGGATGTTTCCTTGATGATCACCAGGGCGACGGAATAGCAGGGTCCGATGCATGCCTGCATGGCGCGAAACAGAAGCAAAGTCTCGATATTGGGGGCCAGTGCACAGCCGATGGACGCCGCGATGAAGATGGACAGGGACGTCAGGACCACCGGCCTGCGTCCAAATCGGTCCGATATCGTGCCACCGATGGCTTCTATGACGGCGGTGATGATCGCAAAGCCTGCGACCGACAGATTGACCAACGCGAAATCAGCCTTGAACGTCGCGGCAATGTTCGGCAGCGACGGCAGGATCATGTTCACCGGCAGCACGGCAAGAGCCGAAAGCAGGATGAGCGTGATCAGTCGGGGTGGAGCAACGGTTTCGGAGACGGCCGCTTTGGCGGGTGTGTCCGCGCCCGGATTTCGAATGGGGTTGTCGCTCGCCATGATCTCTTCGCCGTGTCGGAGGGATAAAACGGGGTCTGACGAGGCGGCCCAATTTCGGGCATAAAAAAAGGCCCCGTCAGGAGCCTGCTTACCGCGCATGGGTGCTTTCGCCGGATGGTTACACCATCCTGCCCATGCGCTCCCTTACCACGACGAAAACCATTGCGATGTTCATGGCCTCAAGGGCTAGGCGGAAAGTTGTGCGTCGTCAAGCAGCACGCGGTCGCCGCCGATCAGCAAACAAACCCCATGCTCTGTAATCTGCTTCGGGCGCGACCTGGTTCCCAGGATCGCGCAGGATGGGGGCTGAGCCTGCGGGCTCCCGTTGTTGTGCCAGTAGGTTTAGGCCTCTTGGCGGCCGACAATTGGCTTGCGGGTGAGCGACGATTGCCGCAAAGGTGGCTGTCTACCTTTGCTCCCTCCGGACTGACCTTGACTGTTTCCCGAACCCAAGACGACAGCGCCACGCCGACGGCGGCGATGGTGTTGATGCTGTGCGTCTATGTCTGCTTCACCTTTCTCGACACCTCCAGCAAATATCTGGTGCTGGCCGGCGTTTCGGCACTGATCGTCGCCTGGACGCGGTTCACCGTCCATGTGCTGCTCGTCGGTGTATTCCTGCGCGGTTGGCGCGAGCCGTCGCGCTTTCGCGCCAACAACTTGCCGGCGCATATATTGCGCGGGCTGTTTTTGTTCGGCTCGACCATGTTCAACATCCTGGCCCTGCGCACGCTCCAGCTTGCCGAAACCACCTCGATCTATTTCTTCGGCCCGATGGTCATCACCGCGCTTGCCGGGCCGCTGCTCGGCGAATGGGCCGGCTGGCGGCGTTGGCTCGCCATCCTCACCGGCTTTGTCGGCGTTTTGATCATCACCCGTCCGGGCATCGGCGTGTTCGGCATCGGCCATCTCTTCGCGCTGGGCTCGATGCTGTCGAACAGCTTCTACGTCATCATGACGCGGCGCATGTCGGCCTCGGAGACATCGGAAAGCCTGATCCTGTTCTCCGCGCTGGCGCCGTCCGTGCTGCTTGCCCCGCTGCTGGCATTCTCGCATGCGCTGCCGCATGGCGGTTTTCAATGGTTCGTCGTCCTGATGCTGGGCGTCTTCGGCGCCGGCGGCCACTATCTGCTGGTCCGGGCCTATCGCCTGGCCACCACCACGCAACTGGCGCCTTATCCCTATTCGCAGATGGTGTGGATGATCATTTCCGGCTGGCTGATCTTCCATCAGTTCCCGGACCGCTGGACGCTGCTCGGCGCCGCCATCATCGTCGCCAGCGGGCTTTATATCATCCATCGCGAGCATCGACTCCGTTTGCGCAACTCGGCGTCCCTCGACACCGAAGCCGAGGTGCTGGCGAAAAAACTTTGATTTGCTCCAGAACCGGTGGCATAAGGCCGTTTTAAACAATTTAAAGCCGTTAAAATCTAAAGACCCTGGGGAGCGAAGGGCACTGGCACAGAAGATCAAGCTTTCGACGATCGCGGATGCGCTGGGCGTCTCCACGGCAACCGTATCGCTGGCGCTGCGCGACAGCCCGCTGGTGGCCGGCGCCACGCGCGAGCGCATCAAGGAGCATGCGCGCGCCATCGGCTATATCTACAACCGCCGCGCCGCCTCGCTGCGCACCTCGCGCTCGGGCATCGTCGGCGTCGTCGTCCACGACATCATGAACCCGTTCTTCGCCGAGATCCTGCGCTCGATCGAGAGCGAGCTCGACCGCAGCCGGCAGACCTTCATCCTCTCCAACCACTACGACCAGCTCGAAAAGCAGCGCACCTTCATCGACACGCTGCTCCAGCTCGGCGCCGACGGCGTCATCATGTCGCCGGCCATCGGCACGCCGGCCGAGGACATCGTCATGGCCGAGGAAAACGGCCTGCCGGCGGTGCTGATCGCGCGCAGCGTCGCCGGAGCCGACGTGCCGGTGTTCCGCGGCGACGACGCTTATGGCACCGCGCTCGCCACCAACCATTTGATCTCGCTCGGCCACAAGCGCATCGCCATGATCGGCGGCACCGACCAGACGTCGACTGGCCGCGACCGTTACCAGGGCTATGTCAACGCCATGGAGGCGGCCGGGCTGGAAGTCAGGCCGTCCTGGCGCATTCCCGGGCCGCGCACCAAGCAGGCGGGTTTCGAGGCGGCAGGACAGTTTTTGGCGCTGAAAGACAAGCCCACCGCTGCCTGTTGCTGGAATGATCTGGTCGCGATCGGGCTGATGAACGGCATCGCGCGCGCCGGCCTTGTGCCGGGCGTCGATATCTCCGTCACCGGCTATGACGATCTCGAGGAGGCGGCAATCGCGACACCGGCGCTGACCACGGTCTGGAATGGTCAGCGCGAGGTCGGCCGCCGCGCCGCCAGCGCCTTGCTCGACAAGCTGAACGGGCAGGCGGTGCGGCCCTCGCAGGAACTGATCAAGCCGGAGCTGCATGTGCGGCAGTCGACCGGCAAGCCGGTGGAGCGTGCATGACCAAAGCCGAAGCGAAATTGCCGGTCGCCATCCTGGTGCCGGGCAATTTCAACGACCATGCCATCGGCCGTATCGACAAGGCCTTCCAGCGCGTGCGCGTCGAGCGCGCCGACCCGTCGCTGGTCACCGATGAGATGCGCAAATCCGTGCGCGGCATCGCCTCCTTCGGCGGCATCGACGCCGCCATGATCGACGCGCTGCCCAACCTCGAAATCATCGCCAATTTCGGCGTCGGCTACGATTCGGTCGATGCCCGCCACGCCGCCGCGCGCGGCGTCATGGTCACCAATACGCCCGATGTGCTGACCGAGGAGGTCGCCGACACCACGATCGGCCTTTTGATCAACACGGTGCGGGAGCTCTATGTTGCCGAGAAATATTTGCGCGACGGCGATTGGCTGAAGCACGGCAATTATCGCCTGAGCCGGCTCACCTTGCGCGGCCGCAGCGTCGGCATCTTCGGCATGGGCCGCATCGGCCTTGCCATCGCCCGTCGTCTCGACGCCTTCGGCCTGCAGGTTTCCTATCACAACCGCCGCAAGGTCGAGGGTCTCGCCTACGAATACCACGCGACGCTGCAGGGCCTTGCCGAAGCGGTCGACACGCTGATTTGCGTGGCGCCGGGGGGCGCGGCGACCGAAAAGGCGATCAATGCCGAAATCCTGTCGGAGCTGGGTTCGAACGGCGTCTTCATCAACATCGGCCGCGGCTCGACGGTGGACGAGGCGGCCCTTGCCGCCGCTCTCAAGAACGGCACCATCGCCGCCGCCGGCCTCGATGTCTTTGCCGACGAACCGAACGTGCCGCGGGCGCTGCTCGAAGCGCCCAACACCTCGCTGCTGCCGCATGTCGGCTCGGCGTCCCAGCATACGCGGCGCGCCATGGCGGACCTCTGCGTCGACAACCTGATTTCCTGGTTTACCGATCGCCGGCCGCTGACGGCGGTGCCGGAAACGATCAACGTCAAGGCGCGCGCCTAAAGCGCGTCGCGCTGAAACGGATTCAGACGACGCGCTTTAAGTCTTTGTTTTGATGCATGTCGTCGTCCCGGAACCGCTGCACACTTCTGGGCGACATGCATTAGCGCTCCCGCCACATTTGTTAATGCTTTTCCGACCCGTTAACGCCCGCTTAACCCTTTGAAATCATTTTCCATACTTGAGTTGGTATGGAGAAGCAGGGTGAAGTTGGTTGCCGCTTTGGTTGCGTCGGTCGCGCTGTTTGGAGGCCTGCAGTTGTTTCTGCATGGCGGCGATGGCCAGGGCACGGCCAATGAGGCCACCCCGTCAAGCACCTATCAGTTGACGGCCAATGGCGATGAAGCCGCCTGCGCCATCCATCGCGGCGCCGCGGTTTCGGATGGTCTGTCGCTGCTTTCCGTTGCACCCAACTGCCGCAAGCTGATGCCCGGCATAGAACGCGCGAAGTTCTGGCGCGAAGGGGCGGATGGCACGGTGGCGTTCAGCGAGAACGGCATCGATCCGATCGTCACCTTCTCGGTCGCCGACGGCGACGGCTACGAATCCTACGCGCCCGCGGCGCCAATTCTGGCGCTGAACAACGACAGCAACGACTGATCCTCGACGGTTACTCCGCCGCGGCGCGCGCGCCGGCCTTCGCCGCCGCATGCAACCGCACTGCGTCGCCGAAAGCGCGAAAAATCTTGGCGGAATTGCTGTCCGACTTCACCCAATATTCCGGATGCCACTGAACGCCGACGGCGAAGGCGCGGGCATCCTTGACCGAGACCGCCTCGACCGTGCCGTCAGCGGCCAGAGCCTCGACCTGAAGCTTCGATCCGAGCCTGTCGATCGCCTGGCGATGCAGCGAGTTGACCTTGATTTCGCCGGCGCCGAACACGCCGGCGAGGCAACTGCCGGCCTTGATCGAAATCGTCTGGTGGATGCCGAAGCGCTCGTCCTGATTGTCGCTGACCGGTGCACGATGGTCGAGCGAGCCTTCGCGCTCCTGGATCTCGGTGCCGAGCGTGCCGCCCAATGCCACGTTGAGCTCCTGGATGCCGCGGCAGATCGCAAGCAACGGCACGCCGCGCTCGATCGCCTTGCGGATCAGCGGCAGCGTCGTGGCATCGCGCGCCGGGTCATAAGGACCGTTGGCCTCGCTCGGATCGCCGCCGTAGAGCGAAGGATGCACATTGGACTTCGAGCCGGTGACCATGACGCCGTCGACCGACGACAGCAGCTCGTCGAGATCGAGCCGGTCGCCGAAGGACGGCACCAGCACCGGGAACACACCGGCGCCGACAACGGCCGCTTCCAGATATTGCTGGGGCGCCGCATGCCAGGTGTAATTGTCGAACTGGCGGACGTCGGTCGAGATTGCGACGAGCGGCTGCTGCATTTTGGGTTTGGTTTCCATCAAAAAAGCCAAGGAACTGTTCCACCTGCAAAATAAGCCATCCGTCGCGGCTTTTCCATGGCAAGTTTCACGAGCCCGTATAGGCCACGGTGACGCACGTTAGACTATAGTTGCAAGCCCTGGCAGGATTGGCGCGAAGCCTCCGGCAATGCTGGACTCGACGTGTTGCCCGTGTATGTTTCTTCGCAACCGAACCGGACAAGGAGGATATTGTCCGGACCTCGGTCAGCTGATCCGCGATGGGAGGAAACTGCATGGATCGTCGTTCATTCATCCGCAAGGCCGGCGCATCCGGCGTAGGCGTTGCGGCGACCGCCGCTGCTCTGGCCACGCCGGCGATAGCCCAGTCCAATCCGAAAGTGACCTGGCGGCTGGCGTCGTCCTTCCCGAAATCGCTCGACACGATCTATGGCGGTGCGGAAGTCTTTTCCAAGATGCTGTCGGAAGCGACCGACGGCAATTTCCAGGTCCAGGTCTTTGCCTCGGGCGAACTGGTGCCCGGCCTGCAGGCCGCCGACGCCGCATCCGCCGGCACCGTCGAGGCCGCGCACACGGTGGCTTACTATTACTGGGGCAAGGACCCGACCTGGGCGCTGGGCGCCGCGGTGCCGTTCTCGCTCAACGCGCGCGGCATGAACGCCTGGCACTACCATGGCGGCGGCATCGACCTGTTCAACGAGTTCCTCGCCACCCAAGGGCTGTTCGGCCTTCCCGGCGGCAACACCGGCGTGCAGATGGGCGGCTGGTTCCGCAAGGAAATCAACAGCGTTGCCGACCTGAAAGGCCTCAAGATGCGCATCGGCGGCTTCGCCGGCAAGGTCGTGCAGAAGCTCGGCGTCGTGCCGCAGCAGATCGCCGGCGGTGACATCTACCCGGCGCTCGAAAAGGGCACCATCGACGCCGCCGAATGGGTCGGCCCCTATGACGATGAGAAACTCGGCTTCTACAAGGTCGCGCCCTATTACTACTATCCGGGATGGTGGGAAGGCGGCCCGACCGTGCACCTCTTGTTCAACAAGGCGAAATACGAAGAACTTTCGCCGGCTTACAAATCGCTGGTGCGCACCGCAGCCCAGGCGGCGGATGCCAACATGCTGCAGAAATACGACTATGTGAACCCGCCGGCGGTCCGGCGGCTGGTTGCCGGCGGCGCCAAGCTGAGACCGTTCAGCCAGGACATCATGACGGCCTGTTTCGAGAAGGCCAACGAGGTCTATGCCGAGATGGAAGCCTCGAACGCGCCGTTCAAGAAGATCTGGGAATCGATCAAGGCGTTCCGCAAGGAGCACTATCTGTGGGCCCAGGTCGCCGAATACAACTACGACACCTTCATGATGGTGCAGCAGCGCAACGGCAAGCTGTAGTTCGGCCTTCCCTTCTCCCCGTCACTATACGGGGAGAAGGTGCCCGAAGGGCGGATGAGGGGCGGCGCCGGCTTCGGTGATTGAATCGTCCTGGGCTTAGCGAGTGCACTGCCGAAGCCCCAACCTCGCGCCTTATCCACCATTGGCGCCGCCCCTCACCTGCCTGCCGGCATCCTCTCCCCGTGTAGTGACGGGGAGAGGGGCGCTGTCGTCGACGATTTCGCCAATCGCCAACGCCGCAGAAACTTAGCCTCGTCCCGGCACCACCAACACCTTGACCTCGCCCGGCGCGGGCGGATTGGCGATCACTTTTGCTGCCTCTTCAAGGCTGACCTCTTTCGAGATCAGCTTGTCGATCTCGATCGCGCCCGAGGCGATCAGTTGCGCCGCCCGGCCATGCGTGAACGGATTGAGGAAAGAGCCCAGCATCTTGAGCTCGCGAAACAACAGGTCGAACGGCTCGATCTCCACCTTCATGCCTTGCGGCACGACGCCGACAATGACGACCGTGCCGCCGGATCGCGCAATACGCACCGACTGGTCGACCGTGTCACGCACGCCGGCGCATTCGAGCACGACGTCGACCCCGCCGGGCACAAGTCCATTCGGCCCGGTTATGGCTCCGATCGGGTCGCCCGCACTGGGATCGATCGTCGCCGTTGCGCCCAACTCTTCGGCAAGCGCTCGGCGCGAGGCCTGCCGGGTCGACAGGATAATGGTTGTTGCCCCGGCCAGCTTAGCCAATTGGACAATGAGCAGGCCGATAACGCCGCCGCCAAGCACCGCCACGCTCGCGCCCGGCCTGATCGCGGCTAGGTCGACGCCATGCAGGCAACAGGCCAGCGGCTCGCAAAAAGCCCCGTGTGTCGGCTTGAGATCTGCCGGCAGCTTGAACGCCTGCTTGTGCGGCATCAGCACATAATCGGCAAAGCCGCCGTCGCGATGGATGCCGATGGCGCGCAGTTTGCTGCACAGATTGACGCGGCCGGCATGACAGTGGACGCAGCGGCCGCAGGCGATGTTGGGATCGCCGGTGACGCGGTCGCCGACCGCGATGCCGGGCACCGCGGCGCCGACAGCCTCGACGATGCCGGAGAACTCATGGCCGAGCGTTACCGGCGGCGTGCAGGGGAACTCGCCATGGAACAAATGCCGGTCGGTGCCGCAGACGCCGCACGCCTCGATCCGGACGAGGACGTCTTCAGGACCGCAAACGGGCTTGGGCACCTCACGCAGCGCAATCTTGCCCACCGCTTCCAGCCGCACGGCTTTCATGGCTCTTGCCCTCAGTTGAAGTTCGGCGGCTGTGATAGGTCGGGCGCGGGAGCGGCCGGCTTGGCCGGCGCATCGCCAAAGCTCGGCGGCTGCGACAGATCGGGTGTGCCGGGGGCAGCCGGCGCCGCGCCATTGGCTGGCGCCGAGCCATTGCCCGCGGGCTGCGCGCCGAATGGCGACATGCCGGGTACGTCGGGCACCTTGTAGTCGATCGTGCCCGGATCGACGGCGGCGCTCTTGTAGCGCATGACCATTTGCGGGAACGCGATGGTGAGCCCGATCATGATCACCTGGATGCAGACGAAGGGCACGGCTCCCCAATAGATCTGGCCGGTGGTGACCGGGGCAATCTGCTTGCCGGTGATGCGGTCGAGATAGGGCACCCGGGCCGCCACAGAACGCAGATAGAACAGCGCGAAGCCGAAGGGCGGATGCATGAAGCTCGTCTGCATGTTGACGCCGAGCAGCACGCCGAACCAGATCAGGTCGATGCCGAGCTTGTCGGCGGCCGGCGCCAGAAGCGGCACGATGATGAAGGCGAGCTCGAAGAAATCGAGGAAGAAGGCGAGCACGAAGACCAGGATGTTGACGCCGATCAGGAACCCGGTCTCGCCGCCCGGCAGCGAGGTCAACAGGTGCTCGACCCAGATATGGCCGTTGACGCCGTAGAAGGTCAGCGAAAAGACGCGCGCGCCGATCAGGATGAACAGCACGAACGAGGAAAGCCTGGTCGTCGAGGCCAGCGCCTGGTTGATGACGTCCCTCGACAGCCGGCCCTTGAGGCCCGCCATGATGAGTGCGCCGACAGCGCCCATGGCGCCGCCCTCGGTCGGCGTGGCGATGCCGAGGAAGATCGTGCCCAGCACCAGGAAGATCAGCGCCAGCGGCGGGATCAGCACGATGATCACCTGCTGCGCCAGCCTGGACATGATGTTGAGCTTCAGCCGTTGGTCGACGATCGCCGCCACATAGATGACGATGACGCCGACGGCGAAGCCGAGGATATCGGCATTGTCGCCCTGGGTCGGTGCAAGATAGCGATAGGCGCCGTAGGAGATCGCACCGGTAACCAGCAGCGCCACGATCAGCGACAGCACGCCATGACCGAGCGTGCGCGCCTCCAATGGCAGGGCCGGCATCGAGTTCGGCCGGACGATCGACAGGATCAGGATGTAGCCCATGTAGAGGCCGGTGAGCACGAGACCGGGGATCAGCGCGCCGGCATACATGTCGCCGACCGAGCGTCCCAGTTGGTCAGCAAGCACGATCAGCACCAGCGAAGGCGGGATGATCTGAGCCAGCGTGCCGGAGGCTGCAATGACGCCCGAGGCGACCCTGCGGTCATAGCCGTAGCGCAGCATGATCGGCAAGGAGATCAGGCCCATGGCGATGACCGAAGCCGCCACCACGCCGGTCGTGGCGGCGAGCAGCGCGCCGACGAAGATCACCGCATAGGCAAGCCCGCCGCGAATCGGTCCGAACAGCTGGCCGATCGTGTCGAGCAGGTCCTCCGCCATGCCGGATCGCTCCAGCACGATGCCCATGAAGGTGAAGAACGGTATCGCCAGCAGCGTGTCGTTCGACATCACCCTGGTGCCGTAGAAATTGTCGGGCAGCGCGTGCAGCAACGGCCAGGCGAGATTGATCGAACCGCCCGAGTAGGGCGACAGCACCACGCCGATGAAAAAGAACATCAGCCCGTTGGCGGCCAGCGAAAAGGCGACGGGATAGCCGATCAACAGGAAGACGATCAGCGAGGCGAACATGATCGGCGCCATGTTCTGCGCGATAAATTCGATCACGAGCGCACCTCGCCGGCAATCGCCTTGGCTTCTTCGGCCAGCGCCTCGGCCTCGAGCTTGGCCTGGTCATGCACCGAGACGAAGGGATTGGGATCGTCCATGTCGCCGCGCATGATGGCGATCTTCTTGATGATCTCGGAAGTCCCTTGCAGCGCCAGAAGGAAGAAGCCGACGAGCAGGATGGCCTTCGCCGGCCAAACGATCAGGCCGCCGGCATTGGTCGACATCTCGCCGCTGCGGAAGGACAGCGACACATAAGGCACGAAATAGATCACCATCAGCACGACGAACGGCATCAGGAAGAAGACATGGCCGAGCAGGTCGATCCAGTGCTGCACGCGGCGCGACCACATGCCGTAGACGATGTCGATGCGGATATGGTCGTTCTGCTTCAGCGTATAGGCGGCGGCCAGCATGAAAGCGGCACCGAACAGATACCATTGCAGCTCCAGCCAGGCGTTGGAGGATGTGTCGAATACCTTGCGGATGATGGCGTTGCCGGCACTGACCAGGATCGCGAACAGGATCAGCCACGAAATCCAACGGCCGATGAATTCATTGACGCGGTCGATCGTCCTGGAAAGAGCGAGCAGCCCTGCCATGCATTTTCCTCCCTGATGCCCGTGACGCGCCCGATTCCCCCATTTTATCGGCGCGCCGGTTGGCCCAACGATATGCAGTGCGTGGTCCGGCAGGTCAACATGGCAAAGCCCGCGTCGACGAACGCGGGCTTCAGGCAGGGCAGCCTGAACCGCCGACTGACCACGCGTCATGCAACCAAAGTCTGAGGGGAACTCAGGCGATCTTGGCCTGGTCGCGGTTGCCGCCGACCAGCACCAGCATGGCGACGAGGAAGAGATAGATCCACGCATCGCGCCATTCGAGCGGGAAATAGCCGGCCCACAGCGATTCGGCCATGCCGAACGCAGCCGCACCCAGCGCTGCCCTGAGCGGGGAGAGATAGCCGCCCACTGCGGTCACGAACAGGATCTTGAGGCCATAGACCAGGCCGGTGCCGAAGCTGACATTGCCGTAATAGAGGCCGGCAAGCACGCCGGCAAAAGCCGCGCAAAAACCGCCATAGAGCACGGCGCGGCGGAACACAGCGCGCACGTCGACGCCGCACATCTCCGCCGCCTTCGGGTCGTCCGAGACGGCGCGCCAGGCGCGGCCGAAGCGCGAATGCGTGAACAGCCAGGCGGCCAGCGCCACCACCGCGACAACCGCCGCGCAGTCGAGCAGCTGTATGACGGTGAGCGTGACCTTGAACCCGTCGCCTTCGGCGAAGATCACCGGATAGGCGAGCATCGGCGGCAGCCACAAATCATGCGTATCGGCGGCGATGCGGCTCGCCTCCGACAGAAACAGCAAGATGCCGAGCGTCGTCACCACGATGGCGTTGGGCGAGCGGTCCGCCAGCCTTTCGAACACGCTGCGCGACAGGATGTGGCTGAGCAGCGCGGCATAGAGCAGGGCGGCGACCACACCGAGCGCGACCGCGGCGGACAACGTCAGCCACAACGCCTGATAGCCGAAAGCCGCGGTCAGGATCATCGTCTGGCCGCAAAAGGCAAACAGCGCGCCATAGGCGAGGTTGGTGCGATGCAGGATGCCGTTGGTCAGCACATAGCCGAAGGCAAGCAGCGCATAGAGCGCGCCCGAATGCAGCCCGTTCAGCATCTGCTGGAAGAAATAGAGCATGCGACATCCCCGGGTCAGCGCGATGCGGCCCGTTTCAGAACGTCGCATCCGGAATCTAACTTGTCAAATACGTTTTATCGGTTAGATTTCCGGCATGGCAGTCTCCTGGACACCGCATCGCTTCACCGGCGGCATTCTCGCGCTCGACACCGCGAACACCGTCGTGCTGCGCAACGAGCCCGAAAAGACTTTCGACCGCTTCGACGATCCGGTCGAGATCGCGCACTTTGCCGAAGCCGCGAGTGGCTTTCGCGCCGCCGAGCTTGGCGGCCGGCCGCTGCACGCGCCAGAACCCAGCAACATTAAGCCGGCCGTCATAGCGATCCGCGAAACGACCGACCGGCTGTTCCGGCATGCGGTGTCGAAAGGTGCGGTCGCCACGGCCCATTTGCCGGACTTTCTGACCGCCTGCGCGAGCGGGCTGTCCGCCAGCGTCGTCGAGATCGGCGCACCGGACCAGCCTTTCGGCGACCCCGCAACGCCGGTCGCGTTCGAAGCTGCGCTTGCGTTGTCGGCACTGTCGCTTCTGCGCGACGAAACCGTCGCGAGGCTGCGGATATGCCCAAATTGCAGCTGGCTGTTCGTCGACCGCAGCCGCAACTCCAGCCGCCTCTGGTGCGATATGGCCGTTTGCGGCAATCGCCAGAAGGCCAATCGTCACTATCGCCGCCGCGCCGCGGCCAGGGAGGTCCCCAATGCCTAACAGATTTTCGCGCTCGATCGCCCTTGGCGTCGCCTTGATTGCGGCGATAACGCTCGGCGCCTGCCGTGACACCGGCCAGGACCAGCTTTTTGCCATTTCCGGCAAGCTGTTCGAATTCAATTACAGGCTGGCGATCGCCACCTATGTCATCACGCTGAAGCCACTGCGGCCGATGGTCGACGGCCAGGTCGCGGTCGTCAGCTTCCAGAACCCGGCCGGCGGCGATCCGCTCATCGTCAACCAGAAGATCTGGCCGAAGCTGCCGCATATCACGCTCACCAGCCCGCCACTCACTTGCGTGGTCAAGGACAAGCCTTATTCCGTCTCGATCCGCATCCAGGATGCGAGCGGCGCCTTGCTGCAAAGCATCGACACCACGATGACCTCGTCCGAGGATCAGACGATGCTGCCGGACCGGCCGCTGGTGATCGGGCCGAACTACGAGCTCAACGCCGACCTTGCCGGCCATCCCGACGGCAAGCTGCCCGGCGAGCCGAAGCCGGATTGCTCCAAGGCTACCTGAAACGCGCAGCGTTGGAGCAATTCCAGGAAAAGTGTGAAGCGGTTTTCCGTCCGGAATTGCGTCAAAACAAAAAAGATGGAGTGGTCCGCCGTTTCCGTGAAACGGTGGACCGCTCTATCGCGAAATTTTTGTTCTTCACGAAGCGGTTAGCATGGTTTTGAATGCGCCGGTGGCACCTCGCCAGACTGTTTGTTGCGTGTTACCTAGCTCCTGCGATTTTGTTTGACCTCTCCCGCTAGGGAAGAAAGACTGCGGCGTCCCACCCCGACGTTGGCGCTTTTTGGCAAGCGCCTCCGCAGAGGAAATGCCCAATGACGCTGCACGATGTCGCGCTCGACGACAAGTTCGACCTTGGCAAGGAGCGCGTCTTTCTGTCGGGCGCGCAGGCCGTCGTGCGTATGCTTTTGATGCAGCGCGAACGCGACCGTCGCGCCGGCCTCAACACGGCCGGCTTCGTCTCCGGCTATCGCGGCTCGCCGCTCGGCGGCCTCGACATGCAACTGTGGCGGGCGAAGAAACAGCTCGCCGCGGCCGACATCGTCTTTCAGCCTGGTCTCAACGAGGAGCTCGCCGCCACCGCCTGCTGGGGCTCTCAGCAGACCGAATTGCTGGGCGAGGGCACGCATGACGGCGTCTTTTCGGTCTGGTACGGCAAGGGACCAGGCGTCGACAGGTCGGGCGACGTGTTCCGTCACGCCAATCTCGCCGGCTCGTCCAAGCATGGCGGCGTGCTTGCCCTGATGGGCGACGACCACATGGCCGAATCCTCGACCAATGCGCATGCCACCGAATTCCTGTTCGTCGACACCATGGTGCCGATCCTCAATCCGGCCGGCGTCCAGGAGATCATCGACTACGGCCTATACGGCTTTGCCATGTCGCGTTTCGCCGGCACCTGGGCAGCGATCAAATGCGTCAAGGACAACATCGAATCGACGGCTTCGGTCGACGCCTCGATTGAACGGCTGAACATCGTCATTCCCGAATTCGAGATGCCGCCGGGCGGCTTGAACATCCGCCACGAGATCGACATGCTCGGCCAGGAAGAACGGCTGCATGAATACAAGCGGGCCGCCGCTTCCGCCTTCATCCACGCCAACGGGCTGAACCGCATCGTCTATTCGGGTGGACGCAACCCCAAGCTCGGCATCATCACCATCGGCAAGAGCTATCTCGATGTCCGCCAGGCGCTGGAAGATATCGGCATCGACGAGGACGCCGCCGGGCGCATCGGCATTCGCCTGTTCAAGGTCGGTTGCCCGTGGCCGCTCGACCTGCAGCATATTGCCGAGTTCGCGCGCGGACTCGACACCATCGTCGTCGTCGAGGAGAAGCGCTCGCTGATCGAGGTGCAGCTGCGCGAGAACCTTTACGGCACCGCCATGCAGCCGACGATCGTCGGCAAGAAGGACGAGCGCGGCGACTGGCTGTTCCCGGCCAAGGGTGCGCTCGACCCCAACGAGATCGCCATCGCGCTCGGCGAACGGATCCTGCGCACTATCGGTGCCTCGGACGAGATCGCCGCGAAGGTGGCGAAGCTGCGCCAGTTCCAGGCCATGCTTGCCGACACCGCCGATATCGGCTCGCGCACGCCCTTCTTCTGTTCGGGCTGCCCGCACAATTCCTCGACCAAAGTGCCGGATGGCTCGATCGCCGCCGCCGGCATCGGCTGCCATTTCATGGCGCTGTGGATGGACAGGAACACGGTCGGCTTCACGGCCATGGGCGGCGAGGGCGCGCAATGGGTCGGCCAGGCGCCGTTCTCCAAGCGCGACCACATCTTCCAGAACCTCGGCGACGGCACCTACAACCATTCCGGTGTGCTGGCGATCCGCTTCGCGCTGTCCTCCGGCGCCAACATCACCTACAAGATCCTTTACAACGATGCTGTCGCCATGACCGGTGGCCAGCCGCATGAGGGCGGGCTCACCGTCGACATGATCGCGAGGCAAGTGCGCGCCGAAGGCGTCGACCGCATCGCCGTCGTCACCGACGAACCGGACAAATATGCCAGCAAGGCCGATTTCCCGGCCGGCACCACCATCCATCACCGCGACGATCTCGATCTCGTCCAGCGTGAGTTGCGAGATGTGAAGGGCGTTTCTGCTCTGATTTACGACCAGACCTGCGCCGCCGAGAAGCGCCGTCGCCGCAAGCGCGGCACATTCCCCGATCCCGACAAGCGCGTCTTCATCAACGAATTGGTCTGCGAAGGCTGCGGCGATTGCGGCGTGCAGTCGAACTGCGTTTCGATCCAGCCGGTGGAGACCGA
The DNA here is from genome assembly GCF_041355295.1 of Mesorhizobium sp. RCC_202. Lineage (NCBI taxonomy): Bacteria > Pseudomonadati > Pseudomonadota > Alphaproteobacteria > Hyphomicrobiales > Phyllobacteriaceae > Mesorhizobium > Mesorhizobium sp. RCC_202. Next base: position 477,792 of record NZ_JBFUPO010000001.1, on the reverse strand, counting down.
GTTCGGTCGCAAGCGCCGCATCGACCAGTCGAGCTGCAACAAGGATTTCTCCTGCGTCAACGGCTTCTGCCCGTCCTTCGTCACCGTGCATGGTGGCAAGATCCGCAAGGCCGAAGGCCTTGCCGGCAAGGCCGATCCGCTCGAAGGCGTGCCCGCGCCGGCAGAATTCCGCCTCGGCGACCAGGGCTGGGCGGCGATCATTGACGGCGTCGGCGGCACCGGCGTCGTCACCGTCGGCGCGGTGCTCGGCATGGCCGCGCATCTCGAAGGCAAGGGTTGCGGTATGATCGACATGGCGGGCCTCGCCCAGAAAGGCGGCTCGGTCTTCACCCATGTCCGCATCGCCACGACGCCGGAAGACATCCACGCCATCCGCGTTTCGGCCGGCAAGGCCGATCTTGTCCTTGGCTGCGACCTCGTCGTCTCCGGCGCCAAGAAGGTGCTGGGTGCGGTGCGCGAAGGCCACACCATTTTCCTCGCCAACACGGCCGAAATCATGCCTGGCGAATTCACCCGCTCCGCCGACTTTTCACTGCCCGTCGAACGGCTGAAGAAGGCGATCCGCGCGGCCGCCGGCGACGACAAGGCGCATTTCTTCGATGCCACCCGTACCGCAACCGCGCTGTTCGGCAATTCGCTCGGCGCCAACATGTTCATGCTGGGCTTCGCTTTCCAGCACGGCGGCTTGCCGCTTTCGGCGCAAGCCGTTGAAAAAGCGATAGAATTGAATGGCGAAGCGGTGTCGATGAACATCGCGGCCTTTCGTTGGGGCCGCCGCGCCGCGCATCAGCCGGATTTCGTGCGCAATCTGGTCGGCCAGACGGGCAAGACGGCGCCCAAGCTCGCCGAAACGCTCGACGATGTCATCGCGCGTCGTGTCGCTTTCCTGACCGCCTACCAGAACGCTGCCTACGCCAGGCGCTATGCCGACCGCGTGGCGATGGTGCGCGTGGCTGAAGCCGAAGCAGCGCCCGGTTCGACCGTTGTCACCGAGGCCGCCGCCAGAAACCTGTTCAAGCTGATGGCGATCAAGGACGAGTACGAAGTGGCGCGACTCTACACCGACGGCACGTTCGCGACCGATCTCGCCAAGCAGTTCCAGAGCTACGACAAGCTTGAATTCCATCTCGCGCCGCCGATCCTCAGCCGGCGCGGCAATGACAGCAAGCCGAGGAAATCGAGCTTCGGCCCCTGGATGATGAAGGGGTTCCGGCTGCTGGCGGCGCTGAAAGGTCTGCGCGGCAGCGCCTTCGACCTCTTCGGCTATAGCGAGGAACGGCGCGGCGAACGCAAGCTTCTGGCGCAATATGAAGCCGATCTAGACCTGATTGCCGCCGCGCTGGCGCCGGGCAGGATCGAAGCCGCCACCGCTCTTGCCTCCGTGCCGGCGCTGATCCGCGGCTACGGCCATGTTCGGCAGGCCAGCGCCGGAAAAGCGGCGGGCGAACGTTCCAGGTTGCTGGATCGCCTGCAAAAGGCTATGGCGGAGCCGGTGCTGCGCGCGGCCGAGTGATCGCGCCAACTGGTTGCCCAAGGTTAATTTTCAGCGGTTGGTTTACGCCCCGTTCTGGGACCTATCTGCCGCCGCGGGCGGTCTGCGCCCTGTTCTAAGCCTTTCTTAAGAGCAGGTGTGTCATGACACGGCCTAGCGTTGGGCCGACGATATGGGCAGAACAAAGACCGAAAGCATCCCAGCGGATGTTTATATCCAATTTGTGCGGTCGTTGTTCGACAACGCGCACATGTTGTTGATCGGCGGCGCGTGCTACTCGATCCTCGGGATCATGATCTATCTGCGCACGGGCAATCCCTTGTTCCTGGCTTTTTCCTCGGCGTTGCTTTCCGTCAGCCTTATCCGTTACTTCGGCATTCGCGGCTTCCTGAGGACCGGCGGCGTGATTGCCGATGTCGAGCACGCGCAGAGATTGGAGCGCAGCTACATCCTCAAAGGCTGCTTGCAAGGCCTCGGCCTGGGTGCGCTGTGCTTCGTGTCGATCTATGTGTATCCCGATCCCTTTGCCGAGTTGGCGGCGATGTCGCTGACCCTGGCGACCCTGGTCACGGTTGTCGCCCGCAACTACGGGTCTCCGCGCATGGTGCGGATTTTTTCCGTTACCTTCATCGGACCGGCGGCCCTCGCGCTCCTGCTGCGCATGGACGCACCCTCCATCGTCCTCGGCCTGATGATCATCCCTATGACGTTCATCACCATTACAGGCGCCGACCATGTCCGCAATGTGCTGTTCTCGGCGGTCATCGGTCACAAGCAGGCCAGGAATCTGACGCGCCGGTTCGATCGCGCTTTAAACACCATGTCGCATGGCCTGGTCATGCTCGGCCCTGACGGGCGCGTCGCGGTGGCCAACGCCGAAGCCGCGCGCCTGATGTCGCTGAAATCGGGCGACGCTTTGCTTGGACGCTCGATCCATGGTCTTTTGATGCGCGGCGTTGCCGGTGGCATGCTGGCGCCGAAAGACTGCCGCTACATCGAGGCGCAGCTGACGCGTGCCCTACGCGAGGGTCGCGATCGCAAGGTCCTGGTCTCGCTCGCAAACGGCCAGCACTATGAATTTTCCGCCCGCGAAGGCAGCCAGGAACTGGGCGTCATCACCTTCGAGGACGTGACCGCCCGGGTCGAGGCTGAGGAGAAGATCCGCTTCATGGCGCGCTACGACAGCCTCACCGGTCTGCCGAACCGCGCCTATTTCCACGAGCTTGTCGGCGAGGCTATGGCCTCGGGGGAGCAAGAGCGTCTCTGCGCCCTTGCCGTGCTCGACCTCGACGATTTCAAGAGCGTCAACGACACGCTCGGCCATCCGGTCGGCGACGGACTGATCTACGCTGTCGCCGAGAGGTTGGCGGCGATCGCCGAACCGGGCATCACGGTCAGCCGCTTCGGCGGCGACGAGTTCATGATTTTCTTCGACCGGGTGGAAGACGAGAGCCATCTGAACAATCTGCTCGACCAGCTCTTCGTCGACCTGCAGGGCGAGGTGGACGTCGCCGGCCACGGGTTGCGCATCCAGAGCAGCGGCGGCGCGGTATTGTCCATAGTCAAGGACACCGACGCGGACGCCATGATCGTCAAGGCGGACCTTGCCCTCTACAAGGCCAAGGAGCTCGGCAAGAACAGCTGGCGGCTGTTCGAGGCGTCCATGGACGCCGCTTTCCGCAGTCGCCAGTTGATGAAGGCCGATCTTCGCAATGCCGTGCAAGCCAACGAACTGCGTGTCGTCTATCAGCCGATCGTCGCTGTAGACACAATGCGCATCGCCAGTTGCGAGGCGCTCTGCCGTTGGGATCACCCCGATCTTGGCCCGATCTCGCCTAGCGTCTTTATTCCGCTGGCCGAGGAGATGGGCATCGTTTCCGACATAAGCACTTTCGTGCTGGAGGCGGCGTGCGCCGAATGCGCCAAATGGCCGGCCCAGACCAGCGTGTCGGTCAATCTCTCGGCGAAAGATTTCCGCAGTCGCGAGATCGTTCAGAAGGTCGCCGACGCCTTGGCCAAGTCGGGCCTGGCGGCACACCGGCTCGAGATCGAGGTCACTGAGACCGCGTTGCTCGACGACAAATCGCTGACGCGCGAATCGATCGAGGAGCTGAAGGCGCTGGGCGTGCGCATCGCGCTTGACGATTTCGGAACCGGCTATTCGAGCTTGAGCTATCTTCACAAGCTGCCGCTGGACAAGATCAAGATCGACCGTTCCTTCCTGGTCGATTTAAACCAAAACCGGCAGTCGCTCGACCTGCTCAAGGGGATTGTCGGCCTGACCCGAACACTGGGCCTTTCCGTCACCATCGAAGGCGTCGAGACCTTCGAGCAGTTGAAGACGCTTGTGCATTCGATCAAGCCGGACTTTGTCCAAGGCTTTCTCTTCGGCGCCGCGCTCAGCGCGTCGGGCATCGAAACGATGTCGAGCGTCACATGGCCGTTTGCCGCGGACCTGCGTGTCGCCGGCAAACGGACAGCCAGCTAAACGTAGTGCAAGGAAAAGTGTGAAACGCTTTTCTGTTCGCTATTGCGCTTAAAAAGACGGCGCGACAACGTGTTTCGTGGTGCAGCCATTAAGGTTAACAAGCGGTAAATCAGCAATATCGAATTTTCAGCTTGTGTCCCATTTCAACTCGAATAGCCTAGTTTGCAGGCGGAATTCGAGGACTGACAATGGATGTTGCGAGGGACCGTGCGTCGGCTGGCGCCAGCGCGAGAATGGACTCGGCGGTCACCCGATCCATCATGCAACTGCTGGACCATGTCGAATATCGTCTCATCACCGGCGGCGAAGATCTGGAGGCGATCTATCGGCTGCGCTACAATTCCTACCTGCGCTCGGGCATGTGCGGCCCGATCGCCAGCAGGATGTTCGAGGACCGCTGGGACAATCTGCCGAATTCCTACCGGTTCGGCGTCTATTTCGATGGTCACCTGGTCAGCACGCTGCGGCTCCACTACATTTCCAGCGAGCACCCCTATTCTCCCTCTGTCGATGCTTATCCGGAGATATTGGCCGAGCGGCTTGCCCGCGGAGAGACTTTCATCGACGGAACCCGCTTCGCAACCGATGCCGACAGCGCGCCTGCGCCGGGGGTCTTGCCTTTTCTGACGCTCAGGCTCGGCATGGTGGCCTCAAGCTACTTTGGCCAGACCGCGGTGCTCACGCCGGTCAAGGTCGAACATTCCGCTTACTATGCCCGCATCTTCCATGCCGTGCAGCGGACCGAGGGCAAGATGTTCCCGGGCGTCCTTGCGCCGATCGCCTTGTTCGAAATTCCCTGCGGTGAAAACTTGCGCCAGACACTTGAACGGTTCCCATTCTTCAAGTCGACTCCGGTGGAGCAGCGGATGATGTTCGGCAACCCGGCGATCAACCGGCTGACGCCGCTGTCGATCGTGCCGACGGCGAAATATTACCGCGCCGCTGCCTGAGCGGCCTTCCTTCTGCGGTGAACCTTTCCGGCGCTGCGCCGTTTTAAGGCGGCGGCCCGTCCGGCTGCTCCAGGCCGTGATAGGAAAGGATACCGACATGACCCTCCACTCGATCGCGCTCACCCCGTTGATCTCGCTGATCGCCGGCGTGCTGATCCTGGTGATGCCGCGGCTGCTCAACTACATCGTCGCGCTCTATCTGATCGTCGTCGGCGTGCTCGGCCTGTTCCCGCATCTCGCGGGCTGAACAGCCATCAGGCAGCAAAGAAGCGAAGTGCCGCGGCGACGATCGCTTCAGGGGCGTCTTCCTGCATGAGATGGCCCGAGCCGGGCACCAGCGTCAGGGCGCAATCCGGCAGCATGGCCGCGAGCTTGTAACCGCTGTCGGGCGATATCCAGCGGTCTTCTTCGCCCCACAGCAGGGATACCGGGCAACGCAGCGCGCCATAGAGCGGCTCGACCTCGTCGGTGAAACGCTGATCCATCTGGGCGATTTGCCGGTAGAAGGCGGGCTGGCCGACGGCTCCCGTCCATGGCGCGATATAGGGTTGGAGATCGTTGTCCGACAAAGGCCTGGCCGCCGCGCCCGAGACATACGCTTTCAGGATTGCGGCTTGTATGTAGTCCGGCACGCCGGCGAAGGCGGCCTCATGCTGCCGGACATGCTGGACAAAGGGCGAGCCCCACGGACGGACCGCGACCGGGTCGATCAGCAGCAGTTTGTCGTAATCGCAACCGTCGATCAGATGCGCGCGTAACGCCGTGGCGCCGCCGAAATCATGAGCGATGATTTTGGGCCGCTCGAGCCTCCAGAAGGAGAGCATCGCCCCCAGCGCCTTGTTCTGGATGCCCAGCGAGACGTCCTGCCCCGGCCGTTTGTCGGATCGCCCGTATCCGGGCAAGTCATAGAAATACAGCGTGTGGTCGCGCGCCAGCTCCGGTGTGATGCGGTGCCAGACATGCGACGAAAACGGCGTGCCATGCACGAGCACCAGCGCAGGGCCCGAGCCGGCGGTGCCCCATGCGATGGCCGTGCCGTTCCAGTCAAATGTTTGTGTGGTCATGGTGCTGCACCAATCGGCTGTTCCCCCGCCAACGATAGCCCCTCGTGGCGACGCGCAGAAACGCGAAATTCTCACAGCAGCTTCAATGGAGCCTCTTATGACACCGGCAAGTGGTTGGACCGAGACCGACCCGGCAATTTCAACTTTCCTTTGAGGCTGTTGTCGCCGGTTGTGCGGCAATAGCGCCATTGCTCTGCGTCCAGCTTTTCGCTATGTGCCTCAAAGGCATTTTCGAAGGGGTATTCCTATGGCTGATCACTCGCCGACCGGTCCTGTCGAACTGGGCGCCCAGATGGACTACGCCGAGCATGACCGCACCTATCATGGCTTCCTCGCGCTGGCCAAATACGGTTCGCTCTTTTGCGCGGCCATTCTCATCGCCATGGCCTTCGGCTTCTTCGTCGGCGGCTTCTTCTCGGCGGCCATCGTGTTCATCCTGATCATGGCGGTCGGCGCGCTTATTCTGCGGTAGTCTCTTCCAGCCCATTGCCCTCGACGTCGCCGGACGTCCGGCCGACGCCTTGCGCAACCAAGATTCCAGCCGAAAGGATCATCCGGTGGGGCAGATAATATTCATCCCTCGTGAGCTTGACCCGAACGAGCCGCGCGTCGCGGCTTCGCCGGACACGGTCAAGCGTCTGACAGGTTTCGGCTTCGACGTCATCGTCGAGAAGGGCGCCGGCCAGGGCTCGCGCATCACCGACCAGGACTTTGCCGGCGCCGGTGCCGCGATCGGCAAGGCGGGCGATGCCGCCGGGGCCGATGTCGTGCTGAAAGTGCGCCGGCCAACCGATGCGGAGCTGAAGACCTACAAGTCCGGCGCCGCGGTCATCGCCATTATGGATCCCTATGGCAACGATGCCGCAGTCGCCGCGCTTGCCAGGGCCGGCGTCACCGCCTTCTCGATGGAGTTCATGCCGCGCATCACGCGCGCCCAGTCGATGGACGTGCTGTCTTCGCAGGCCAATCTGGCCGGCTACCAGGCGGTGATCGACGCCGCCGCCGAATATGACCGCGCGCTGCCGATGATGATGACCGCAGCGGGCACCGTGCCGGCGGCCAAGACCTTCATCATGGGCGTCGGTGTTGCCGGCCTGCAGGCGATCGCCACGGCACGCCGGCTCGGCGCGGTCGTCACCGCCACCGACGTGCGCCCGGCGGTGAAGGAACAGGTGCAGTCGCTCGGCGCCAAATTCCTGGCGGTCGAGGACGAGGAGTTCAAGGCGGCCGAGACGGCCGGCGGCTACGCCAAGGAAATGTCCAAGGAATACCAGGCCAAGCAGGCAGCGCTCACCGCCGAGCACATCGCCAAGCAGGACATCGTCATCACCACGGCGCTTATCCCCGGCCGCCCGGCGCCGAAGCTGGTCTCCGCCGCCATGGTCGCCTCGATGAAGCCAGGCTCGGTGATCGTCGACCTCGCCGTCGAACGTGGCGGCAATGTCGAGGGCGCGGTGCCCGGCAAGGTCGTGACGACGGAAAATGGCGTCAAGATCGTCGGCCATCTCAACGTTCCAGGCCGTGTCGCCGCCTCGGCCTCGCTGCTTTATGCCAAGAACCTGTTCGCCTTCCTCGAGACGATGATCGACAAGACGACGAAGACGCTTGCCATCAAGCGCGACGACGAACTGGTCAAGGCGACCATGCTGACCGATGCTGGCAAGGTGGTGCATCCGAACTTCGCCAAGGCAGCGCAAGAACCGCGCACCGAGCCGGCCGCCATTCCCGCAACGACCATGGTCGCCGACGCCAAACCGGCGCCGAAGAAGAAGGCCGCAGCCAAGTCGCCCTCGTCCAAGCCAGAAGGGACCGCATGATGGACGCCCTGCAGAAAGCCCTCGATCAACTCGATCAGGCGACGGCCGCGGTGCGGGTCGCGATGCATGATCTGGCAACCACGCCGGCCGCTGCTGACGCGGCGCACGCGCTGTCCGGCGGCGCCGTCGATCCCTTCGTCTTCCAGTTCGCCATCTTCGTGCTGGCGATCTTCGTCGGCTATTATGTCGTCTGGTCGGTGACGCCGGCGCTGCACACGCCGCTGATGGCCGTCACCAACGCCATTTCCTCGGTCATCGTCGTCGGCGCGCTGCTTGCCGTCGGCATTTCGGCCTCTGGGCTCGCCGCCGGCTTCGGTTTCGTCGCCCTTGTGCTGGTCTCGGTCAACATCTTCGGCGGCTTCCTGGTCACCCAGCGCATGCTTGCCATGTACAAGAAGAAGGACAAGTGACGTGAGCGTCAATCTGGCTTCCTTCCTCTATCTCGTCTCCGGCATCCTGTTCATCCTGGCGCTGCGCGGACTGTCGCATCCGACCACCAGCCGCCGGGGCAATCTCTTCGGCATGATCGGCATGGGTATCGCCATTGCCACCACGCTGGCGCTGGCCTTGCCCTTGGCTCCCTCGATCGGCCGTTTTGGCTTGATCGTGCTTGGTCTCGCCATCGGCGGCGGCATCGGCGCCGTCACCGCGCGCCGCATCGCCATGACCTCGATGCCGCAACTGGTCGCCGCTTTCCACTCTCTCGTCGGCTTTGCCGCCGTGATGGTGGCGGCCGCCGCCATGTATGCGCCGGAAAGCTTCAGGATCGGCACGGCGGGCGACATCCACGCCGAGGCCCTGATCGAGATGAGCCTGGGCGTGGCCATCGGCGCCATCACCTTCACCGGTTCGGTCATCGCCTTCCTGAAGCTCGACGGCCGCATGTCCGGCAAGCCGATCATGATCGCCGGCCGCCATCTCATCAACATCGCGCTTGGCGTCGCCCTGGTGGTGCTGATCGTGCTCCTGGTCACCACCGAAGCGAAGTTCGTCTTCTGGCTGATCGTGCTGGCCTCGCTGGCGCTCGGCGTGCTTCTGATCATTCCGATCGGCGGTGCCGACATGCCGGTCGTGGTCTCGATGCTGAACTCCTATTCCGGCTGGGCGGCGGCGGCGCTGGGCTTCACGCTCGGCAATCTGGCGCTGATCATCACCGGCGCGCTGGTCGGCTCTTCAGGCGCGATCCTGTCCTACATCATGTGCAAGGGCATGAATCGAAGCTTCATCTCGGTCATCCTTGGCGGGTTCGGCGGCGAGACGGCGGCTGCGGCCGACGACGGCATCGAGCGCACCGTCAAGCAGGGCTCGGCCGAGGACGCCGCCTATCTGATGATGAATGCGCAGAAAGTCATCATCGTGCCGGGCTACGGCATGGCGGTCGCCCAGGCGCAGCATGCGCTGCGCGAAATGGCCGACAAGCTCAAGGCCAACGGTGTCGACGTCAAATACGCCATCCACCCCGTCGCCGGCCGTATGCCCGGCCACATGAATGTGCTGCTCGCGGAGGCCAACGTGCCCTACGACGAGGTGTTCGAGCTCGAGGACATCAACTCCGAATTCGCGCAGGCCGACGTCGCCTATGTCATCGGCGCCAACGACGTCACCAACCCGTCCGCGCGCGACGACAAGTCCTCGCCGATCTACGGCATGCCGATCCTCGACGTCGACAAGGCGCGCACCTGTCTGTTCGTCAAACGCTCGCTCGGCTCCGGCTATGCCGGCATCGACAACACGCTGTTCTACAAGGACGGCACCATGATGCTGCTCGGCGACGCCAAGAAGATGACCGAGGAAATCGTCAAGGCTTTCGATCACTGATCAGCCGATTGGTGCAAATTCCTCGGCCCGTAAATAGAACGAGCCCGGCTTGTGAAAGCCGGGCTCGTTTCAATTTGCTTCATATCGTTCAGCGCGTTGTCAGGTAGGCGGTTTCCTCATCGTCGCGCTGCCTGCCGCCGAGAGCGGCTGCCGCACTGGCGATGAAGGCGCCGATGACCAGCGACAGGGCGCCGAGCAGGGCAAAGGTCGCGCTGCCTTTCCTGGCGGTATCGGCAGCCTGCTTTGCCTTGACCTTGGCGTCCTCGATCTTGGCCACCATGGCATCGACACGGGCCTTGGCGTCCGCCGCGGACAGACCTGTACGGGCGGCGACCAATTGCGACAGATAAGCTTTGTCATCGGCCGAAATCTCGCCCGCCGAAGCACCGGCGATCAAGATGCGAGTGGCTTGGCCAACGGCAGCCGCATCGCCATCAGAGCCTGTCGCCGCCACCTTGGTCGGATCGGCCGGCCTGAACAGCGAATCCACCAAATAGGAAGTGGCATTGCTGGTCGCTCCGCCGCCTGCATTGGCCGACGCTCCGGCCGACGCACCCGTGGCTGCGCCCGACGCCACGTTGGACACCGCTTGCACGCCTGAACCAAGCGCTGCCGACAGCGCCGAGCCAAGCACGCCGACGACAAGCAGCGTCGCCAGCGCCCAGGCGAGGAAGCCATGCGCGGTGTCACGGAAATAGACCTCGTCGGTGTGGATGCCGACCCATTTGGTGCGCAAGCGTCCGGCAAGGTAGCCGCCGACGCCGGAAGACAGCCATTGCACGATGATGAGCCAGATGGCGGTCGACACCGCGAAGGTGGTGACCGAAGCGCCCGAGCCCGACCATGGCGAGACCATGCTCAGCCCAAGCCCGGAGCCGAGCAGCATGAGGATGAAGGTCAGCGTCGAGGCGGCGAAGGCGCCGGCGATGATCGGACCCCAGCTGACGGCGGTGGCGGATGATTCCGTTGAAGCGGATACGTCGGCAGCCGACACGATTGTCATGGACACCCCCTACCGTGCGAACAGCATGATGAGGATGATGATCGGGATCGGAATACCGAGCAACCAGAGCAAAATGCCACGTCCCATGGAAGTCTCCTTGCAAGAAATTGTGATCGATGCTGTCACAATGTCTTGTGAAGGCTTCCGTTCCGGCCGGGTTACGAAATGATTTGCTGCAAAATCATGGAACCAACCGGCGCGACGCTGCACGCCGGCATGGCATCCGATCAAATATCCAGATTGGCGACCGACAGTGCGTTGTCCTGAATGAACTCGCGGCGTGGCTCGACCTCGTCGCCCATCAGGCGTGAAAACAGCGAGTCGGCATCGGTCGCGTCATTGACCTTGACCTGCAGCAGCGAGCGCACATTCGGGTCGAGCGTGGTTTCCCACAGCTGCTCGGCATTCATCTCGCCAAGGCCCTTGTAGCGCTGCATGGTCAACCCTTTGCGGCCGGTGGCGAATACCGCGTTGAGCAGCGCCAGCGGCCCCGCGATCGTCTCCGAGACCTCCTTGCGGCGCAGCACGGGCGGCTCGCCATAGATTTCGGCAAGGCGTGGTGCATAGCGGTCGAGCTGGCGCGCATCGGCCGAATTGATGAGCCCGGCATCGAGCTGGGCGAATTCCTTCACGCCGCGCACCGTGCGCTCGAAGACATAGCCGCCGACGCCTTCATTGGAGGTCGACAGGCGGCCGGTCCAGCCGCGCTCGGTCTCTTCGGCAATGATGTCGAGTCGCTTGGCGACGCGTTCGGCCATGGCGTTGGCGCGGCCTAGATCGTTCAGCACGTCGGCATTGAGCGCGCCGGCAATCGCCGCCTGCTCGACGACGCCGCGGTTGTAGCGCGTGTGCAGCCCGTTGACCAGTTGGCGCACGGCGAGTGCGTCGTCGATGGCGCTGCGCAGATCCTGGCCGGTTCGGACTTCGCCCGAACCGAGCGAAAGCGACGCTTCCTCCAGCCCCGAACCGATCAGGAATTCCTCGAAAGCGCTTTCATCCTTGATGTATTGCGAACTCTTGCCGCGCGTCACTTTGTAGAGCGGCGGCTGGGCGATGTAGAGATGGCCGCGCTCGATCAGCTCCGGCATCTGCCGGAAGAAGAAGGTGAGCAGCAGCGTGCGGATGTGGGCGCCGTCGACGTCGGCGTCCGTCATCAGGATGATCTTGTGGTAGCGCAGCTTGTCGGCGTTGAACTCGTCCTTGCCGATAGAGGTGCCGAGCGCGGTGATCAGCGTGCCGATCATGTCCGAGGACAGCATACGGTCGAAGCGGGCGCGCTCGACATTCAGGATCTTGCCGCGCAGCGGCAGGATCGCCTGGTTCTGGCGCGAGCGGCCGCCCTTGGCCGAGCCGCCGGCCGAGTCACCCTCGACGATGAAGATTTCGGACTTGGCCGGATCGCGCTCCTGGCAGTCGGCAAGCTTGCCGGGCAGCGAGGTGACGCCGAGCGAGCTCTTGCGGGTGATGTCGCGCGCCTTGCGGGCGGCTTCGCGCGCGGCAGCCGCCTGAATCACCTTCTCGACCACGACCTTGCCTTCGGCCGGATGCTCCTCGAGCCATGTGCCCAGCGCCTCGTTGACCAGGCTTTCCACCACTGGACGCACTTCGGACGAAACCAGCTTGTCCTTGGTCTGCGAGGAGAATTTCGGATCCGGAACCTTGACCGAGAGCACCGCGGTCAGGCCCTCGCGGCAGTCGTCGCCGGTCAGCGAGACCTTTTCCTTCTTGGTCTGTCCGGAGGACTCGCCATAGCCGGTGACCTGCCTGGTCAGCGCGGCGCGGAAACCGGCCAGATGCGTGCCGCCATCGCGCTGCGGGATGTTGTTGGTGAAGGCCAGCACATTCTCGTGGTAGCTGTCGTTCCACCACATCGCCACCTCGACGGTGATGCCGTCGCGCTCGGCGCGGATGGCGATCGGGTTCTCGATCAGCGGCTTCTTCACCCGGTCGAGATATTTGACGAACTCTTCCAGGCCGCCGTCATAGTGCAGCTCATGGCGTAGCACGTCGGCGTGGCGCGCGTCGGTCAGGATGATACGCACGCCGGAATTGAGGAAGGCAAGCTCGCGCAGCCGGTGCTCCAGCGTGCCGAAGTCGAACTCGACCATGGTGAAGGTCTCGGCCGACGGAAAGAAGGTGATCTCCGAGCCGCTGCGGCCCTCATTGGTGCCGGGCTGCTTGTTCTGAACGTAGCTGCCGGTGATCTTCAGCGGTGCATCGGCATTGCCATGCGTGAAGCTCATTTCGTGGATTTCGCCGTTGCGGCGGATCTTGAGCTTCAGCCATGCGGAAAGCGCGTTGACCACCGAGACGCCGACGCCGTGCAGGCCGCCAGAAACCTTGTAGGAGTTCTGGTCGAATTTGCCGCCGGCATGCAGCTGCGTCATGATCACTTCGGCCGCCGAAACACCCTCTGAGGGGTGGATATCGGTCGGAATGCCGCGGCCATTGTCGATCACGGTGACCGAACCATCGGGGTTGAGCGTCACCGAGACGAGGTCGGCGTGTCCCGCCAGCGCCTCGTCGATGGCGTTGTCCACCACCTCATAGACCATGTGATGCAGGCCCGAGCCGTCATCGGTATCGCCGATATACATGCCCGGCCGCTTGCGGACGGCATCCAACCCCTTCAAAACTTTGATGGAATCGGCGCCGTACTCGGCTTCCGCGCCATTGGCGCCTTCGATTTGGTCGCTCATGAATACCTGTCTGATTGATGCCGCTGATCCGGCGCGGGAAAGTGCCCCCGAATCGCGCCGTTTTGATGTCCTAGATATAGGCGCAAACGGCCGGTTTTCCAAGGTTTGCAGGCATTTTGCCGGCTTGGCGACAGGTGTTCTCCAGGCCGGGTGGAATTGCGCTCCGATGCGCGACGATCCAGACGCGAGGCCACGGCTATGCACAGCCCCGTGATAGCCGCCTTGCGGGGCTTTGCGTCAGCTGGACGCAGGCGCGCGCAGCCCCTTCAGAGCTTCGCTCCAGCGCGACAGTTCATCCAGCATGGTCTTGGCGCTGGCGGCCACCATGTCGCTGGCGGTAAACCCGCCCTCCTTGTCGAGCAGCGTCTGGTGCATCGGCAGCGCGACGCCCTCGGACAGCGGCATGACCCCGACCGAGGTCAGCAGCGGCTTGAGCGCCTGTGCCGCCCGCAGGCCGCCTGAAAGGCCGCCATAGCTCAAGATGCCTGCCGGCTTGTATTTCCATTCACGCGCCAGATAGTCGATTGCATTGACGATCGCCGGAGCCACGAAATAATTGTACTCCGGCGCAACGAACACAAACGCATCCGCCGCGTCGATGGCTTTCGACCAGGCCTTGGTATGGTCGTTTTGATAGTTGCCGAGCCTCGGATGATGCGGCTCGTCCAGAACCGGAAGCTGGAAGGCATGGATGTCGGTCAGGACAGGCTCGAACTTTCCGTGTTGGCGCGCGAATGCCTCCATCCACTTGCCGAAGACCGGTCCCACCCGGCCAGGCCGCGTGCTGCCGATAATGATGTTCAGTTGAGGCTTCAAGGCGGGCTCCTGCGCTAAGGTATCTGTTGGTGACTGCCACCTAGAACAAGGCGTCCCGATGAACAAGTCTGATCCGAGTGTTCGGGGATCACGACTGGATGAACACGCTGTCTCGGGTAGGCTAGCCGCCGGTTGCGCCGCAAGGCCACATGGACGCCTGCTTTGGCGGGCACTACATTCAGCGCTGTCAGCGGAGCATGCCATATGGACACCCAGCCTGCCCCTTTCGTGCCGCCGGCGCCCAAGCCGCGCACCACGCCGCCGTCGACGCTGGAGATGATGCGCATCGTCTACCGCAACCCGCTCGAATTGTGGGGCGAGCACACCTACAACGAACCCTGGATTTCGGCGAATGGCGTTGGCGGACATCTGATCGTCGCCAACGACCCGGGCCTCATCCGCCATGTGCTGATCGACAACGCCAAGAACTACAAGATGGCGACGGTGCGCCAGCTGATCCTGCGCCCGATCTTGCGCGACGGCCTGCTCACCGCCGAAGGCGAGGTGTGGAAGCGCTCGCGCAAGGCGATGGCGCCGGTGTTCACGCCGCGCCACATCTTCGGCTTCGCCAAGCCGATGCTGAAGCGCACGCAGGAATTCGTCAGCCGCTACGAGGCCGGCGGCATGACCGATGTCGCCCACGACATGACGTTGCTCACCTACGATATCCTGGCCGAGACGCTGTTTTCCGGCGAGATCGCCGGCGAGCCGGGCAGCTTCGCCAAGGAGATCGACCGGCTGTTCGAGACGATGGGCCGTGTCGATCCGCTCGACCTGTTGCGCGCGCCGGCATGGCTGCCGCGTCTCACCCGCATCCGCGGCCGCAAGACCATGGCCTATTTCCGCGACATCGTCGCCGGCACGGTCAGGATGCGCGA
Organism: Mesorhizobium sp. RCC_202; assembly: GCF_041355295.1. NCBI lineage: Bacteria > Pseudomonadati > Pseudomonadota > Alphaproteobacteria > Hyphomicrobiales > Phyllobacteriaceae > Mesorhizobium > Mesorhizobium sp. RCC_202. Next base: position 462,767 of record NZ_JBFUPO010000001.1, on the reverse strand, counting down.
AGAGCGGATGAAGCGCGACCCCGATGGCGTGCCGCAGGATTTCCTGACGCTTCTGCTCAAGGCCGAAGGCCCGGACGGGCTGACGCGCCCGGAAGTCGAGGACAACATCATCACCTTCATCGGCGCCGGCCATGAGACGACCGCGCGGGCTCTCGGCTGGACCATCTACTGTCTCGCCGAAGCGCCGTGGGAGCGCGACCGGGTCGAGCATGAGATCGACGCGGTGCTGGCGCGCGAGCCTGATCCGACGAAATGGCTGGACGCCATGCCGTTCACCCGCGCCGCTTTCGAGGAGGCGCTCAGGCTCTACCCGCCGGCACCCTCGATCAACCGAGAGCCGATCGAGACGGAGACGTGGAACGATCTGGTGCTCCCCAAGCGCGCCGCCGTGCTGGTCATGCCCTGGGTCGTGCACCGCCACCGCAAGCTGTGGGACAGGCCGGACGCCTTCATGCCGGAGCGCTTCCACCCGCAAAACCGCGACAAGATCGATCGCTTCCAGTATCTGCCGTTCGGCGCCGGCCCGCGCGTCTGCATCGGCGCCAGCTTCGCCATGCAGGAAGCCATCATCGCGCTGGCGATCCTTTTGTCGCGCTTCCGTTTCGACGCGACGTCGCAGACCCGGCCATGGCCGGTGCAGAAGCTGACGACGCAGCCACAGGGCGGCCTGCCGATGCAGGTCTCACGCCGCATTTAGTCTAGGTGAATTACCGGTCGGCGACTGGCCGGCGCTGCTGGAACTGACCGGCGGCGCGGAAGCGCCACAGATAGCTGGGCAGGATCGTCGCCAGAGCCTGCGGCTGGATGCCAAGCCCTGCAAGCGTCCTGTTGGCCTTGGCGGCTTCGTCCGAGACGATGTTGTGCTCGCGCAGCTGCTCGACCTGGTCCCTGGTCAAAAGCGGGCTGGGCAGCAGCTGGAGGATCGAGGCCTGGATGTTCGCCATCCAGAACGGCACCGGCGCCAAAAGGCGACGGCGCTCGATGACCGTCAGCAGTTCCTGCATGCATTCCTTGAAGGTCAGCACCTGCGGACCGCCGAGTTCATAGACCTGGCCGCCCTTGATCTTGCCGTCGACCGAGCGCGCCACGGCCTCGGCGACGTCGCCGACATAGACCGGCTGGAATTTGTTCTGGCCGCCGCCGATCAGCGGCAGCACCGGCGAGTAGCGCGCCATGTTGGCGAAGCGGTTGAAGAAGCCGTCTTCCGGTCCGAAATTGATCGATGGCCGCAAGATGACGGCGTCGTTGATCGTCTCGAACACCGCCTTCTCGCCGGCGGCCTTGGTGCGGGCATAGTCCGACGGCGAATTCGCGTCGGCGCCAAGTGCCGAGATGTGGGTCAGACCAGCGCCGACCGAGCGGGCGGCCTCAGCAACGGCGCGGGCGCCGAACTCATGCACGGTGTTGAACTTCTGCCGGCCGGTCTCATGCAGGATGGCGACGAGGTTGACGACATGGTCGGCGCCTTGCACGGCGCGGTCGACTGACCAGCGCACGCGCACATTGGCCTGCACCGGCTGAATCTGGCCGACATTGCCAAGTGGCTGCAGATGGCCGGCAAGGTCGGGCCGCCGGCAGGCGACCCGGATGCGGTAGCCGCGCTTGGCGAGCGCGCGCACGACATGGCGACCGACGAAGCCCGAGCCGCCGAAGACGACGACGAGCTTGGGGGTCTGCAGGATTTCGGTCATGGACTGGCTCCGCGCGCGAGTGCTTGGCTGAAGCCGTTTCTTAATCCGTTTCTTGCCAAAGGCAAAGAGCGACCGGAGGTCGCTCGTCGCCTTGTTTTGCATCGACGGCGGATCCGCTCAGAACGCCTTGCCGATGCGCGCGTCGACCGACTGGCGGTTGCCGCCGCGGATGACGAAGAAAGCCAGGATCGCGGCCCACAGCAGCGACTTCTCAGCGCCTGAAAAGCCTTGGCCCATGGTCACCCAATGGAACCAGACGGTGACCAGAAGCACGATCAGGCCAGCCAAGGCGGCGGGGCGGGTGAACAGGCCGATGGCGATCAGGATGCCGCCGAAGAACTCGGTGAAGGCCAGCAGCGGCGACCAGAAGACGCCAGGATAGAAGCCTAGCCCTTCGACCATTTCGGTGGCGCCGAACGGATCGACGATCTTCTGCGAGCCATGGATGGCCAGGAAGACGCCGGCAACGGCGCGCAACAGGGTTTCGCCGATGTCGTGGAGTGCCGAATAGAGGCGGCCGAGCGCCGGGACGATCAGGCGGGAACGGCGAGGGTCGGTGGTCGCGAGCATAGTCTCTCCTTCTTGGTGACGATCTCGCAAACGCCCGACGGTTCCGGGCGAGTCAAGTTAACAAAAGTTAACCTTTCTCATCATGTTTTATGGTCGCGGATGTGAATGCAGAAAACCCCGCCGAAGCGGGGTTTTCCGGGCAGTGCCAACACCGAAACAAGGCTCACGAGGCAGCCTGACCTGAGACGGTATCAAGGCGGCGTGAAGCAAGCACGCCCACCTCGGCCCTGAACGCACGGCGCGGCCCGCCAGCCGCGAGCCGAACGAAGCCAACCAAGCGGCTCGCAGTGTGGGTGCCGAGAATGGGTCGTTTCAGAGCCGAAAAAGGTTCAAAGCATGAAGCAAGAAAGCGCGTTCTCGAAAGTTGTTTCAGGCCGAGTAGCGCTCGGCGAACTCGGAGATGCGCTGCACGACGGCCTTGGACGCGGTGATGCCGCGCGCCTTGGCCTTCTCGGCGGCCTCGGCCCGCGAGCGTCCAGGGATATGCACGCCGTAGCGCCGCCGCAGACGCTCGAGCTGCTCTTTCATGCGCAGTTCGAAATCCGGGTCGAGCAATTTCGGCTCGATCGCCAGGACGAAAAGGCCGGTGCCAGGGCTGTCCGGCCCACCGGTGAACCAGGGCGCGTCGAGCGACCAGTTGGCGCCGGAAATGCCGGCAGCCAGCACCTCGACCATCAGCGCGATGTTGGCGCCGCGCTGGCCGCCGAAGGCAAGCATCGCGCCTTTCATCGCCGCCGCCGGGTCGGTGGTCGCATTGCCGTTGGCATCCAGCGCCCAGCCTTCGGGAATTTTCTTGCCGTCCTCGGCCGCCTTGCGGATGTTGACGAAGGCGGTGGCGCTTGACGACTGGTCGATGACCAGAGGCGGACCGTCGGCGGCAGGCGCCGCAAAGGACATCGGGTTGGTGCAATAGACCGGCTTGATCGAGCCGGAGCCGGCAAGCACGGCCGGGCCGTTGGTGGCGGCGAAGGAGACCAGCCCCTGTTCGGCCAGGCGCCCGGTGAAATAGCCGAGCGCGCCGCAGGTATAGGCGTTCTTCTGCGAGAAGATCGACACACCGAACAGCTTCGCCGCCTTGGCCAGATCCTCGATCGAGCGGTCGAAACCGGTATGGGCAAGCCCGCCACGGGCGTCCGACAGATAGACGGCGAGCGCCGGCCTTGTGATCACCGGCTCGGCATTGCCATCGATGCGGCCGGCTTCGAACGCTTCGAGATAGTCGATGAAATGCGACAGGCCGACGGTCGACAGGCCTTCCGCTTCCGCGGCGATGATCGAGGCGGTCAGCGACTGCGCCGCTTCCTCATTGGCGCCGGCGCCGAGCGCCGCCATCCGGCATAGGCCTGTCGCCTGGTCGAGACTGAGTTGCATCATGGCTGTCCTAGGGGAGTAGGGGAATAAGGGAGTAGGGGGAAATTGTGGTGGCAATAGCGAATACGGATTGAAATGTGAATGAGGGTAACGAGTGCCTACTCCCCTACTCCCCTACTCCCCTACTCCCCTACTCCCCTACTCCCCTGTTACCCGATCTTGACCGGAATCCGCGCCTCGATCCGGCTGAAGACGAGAACCAGGATGCCGGTGATCGTCATATAGATCAGCGCCAGCAGCAGCAGGGGTTCGTAGGTCAGGTAGGTGTCCTGGCGCACCTTGGACGAGACGGCGAAGATGTCGATGACGCTAATCGTCGCCACCAGCGGCGTCGATTTCAGCTGCAGCACGGTCTCGCCGGTGAGCGTCGGCAGCGCCCTGTAGAAGGCCTGCGGCAGCCAGATGCGGCGAAAAATCTTCCAGCGGCTCATGCCGAAGGCCCGCGCCGCCTCGAGCTGGCCGCGCGGCACGCCGGCGAAGGCGCCGCGCATCACTTCGCCCTCATAGCCGGCGAAGGACAAGGTCAACGCCAGCACGCCATACGGCCACGCCTGCCGCAGATAAGGCCATATCCAGGATTCGCGGATCCACGGATATTGCGGAAACAGCGAGCCCAGCCCGTAATAGAGCAGCCACAGCTGCAGGAGCAGCGGCGTCCCGCGGATGATGGTGCAGAAGACCTTGGCCGGTATGGCGAACCAGAACGGGCCGCCGGCCTGGGCAAGCCCGAGCGGCACGGCAAGTGTGAAGCCCAGCGCGCAGGTGACGGCCAGGATCCAGAGCGCCCGCCACAGGCCCATCAGGCCCATTTCCCAATATTGCGGCAGCCAGTCCCAGCGCATGAAGAAAGCCGCGCAAAAGACCAGCGCCAGTGCGATCAGGATCAGCACGATGCGGTGCGGTTGAAGCCACAGCGAGGCGCGCGCGACGACGTTGATTACGGCAACCTCTCCAGCCATCAGCGTGCCTCCTTGACCGAGGGCATGCCGCGCCGCGACCACGTTTCGACGCGGCCGATGATCAGGTTGGAAAACAGCGACAAAGCGAGATAGAGAGCGCCTGCCGCGAGGTAGAACAGAAGATAAGCCTTGGTGACGCCAGCGGCCTGCCGTGTCGCCAGCGTCAGCTCGAAGAAGCCGACGACGGCAAGCAGCGCGGTGTCCTTCGTGGCGATCAGCCACAGATTGGCGAGGCCCGGTATGGCGAAGGGCAGCATCGACGGCAGCGTGATGCGCCGAAGCATCAGGCCGGGCGACATGCCATAGGCGCGGGCGGCCTCGATCTGGCCCTGCGGGATGGCGAGGATGGCGCCGCGGATCACTTCGGTCGAATAGGCGCCCTGGACGAAACCCAGCACGAAAATGCCGGCGGCCAGGCCGCTGATATCGACGCGCTGGTAGCCTATCGCCGTCAGCACCTGGTTGATGAGGTCGGTGCCGGCGTAATAGAGCAGCAGGATCAGCACCAGCTCCGGCACCGCGCGCACAACCGTGGTGTAGACTGCGAGCAGGTCGCGCGTCACCGGGCCGCCATAGAGCTTGCCGAAGGCGCCGCCGACGCCGATCAGCAGGCCAAGACACGTGGCGCCGATGGCGATCTCGATCGAATGCAGCAGCCCGACCAGCAGCGTGCCGCCCCAGCCGGGCGCCACGGGCGACAGGAGTTCCATGATGCCGGCTGCGGAGGCCGGAAGAAAGGCGTCGATCAGCTTCGCCCCCGAATTGCTGGCAGACCGCTTGGCTCAGCGGCAAGCGTGCGTAGGAAGGTTAGGGCATGGCGCGGAGCGCCATGCCCTTGCGCATTTTTGCGAAAAGCCTCAGTTCGACTGCGCGCCGCCGCCGCCATAGATATCGAAATCGAAGTACTTCTTCGAGATCTCGTCATATTTGCCGTTGGCGCGGATCGCCTTGATGCCGGCGTTGATCTTGCCCTTCAGCTCGGTGTCTTCCTTGCGCACGCCGGCGCCGACGCCCGGTCCAAGCACCTCGTCGTCCGGAGCCACCATGCCTTTCAGGTCGCAGCAGGCCTTGCCCTGGTCGGACTTGAGGAATTCGCCAAGCGCGATCGAATCGGCCTGCACCGCGTCGAGGCGGCCGGCGGCAAGATCGTTGTTGGCTTCGTCCTGGGTCTGGTATTCCTTGATCTCGGACGCCGTGGCGCCGAAATGCTTCTTGGCGTAGACGGCGTGCACGGTCGATACCTGGACGCCGACCACCTTGCCCTTGAGATCGTCCGGCGTGGCGCCGAACTTCTGGTCTTTCGGCCCGATGATGGCGGTCGGGGTGTTGTAGTACTTGTCCGAGAAGTCGATCGTCTTCTCGCGTTCGGCGGTGATCGACATCGAAGAGACGATCAGGTCGATCTTCTTCGTCGTCAGCGCCGGGATGATGCCGTCCCAGGCGACCGGCGTGATCACGCAGTCGAGCTTTTCCTCGGCGCAGACGGCGTCGATGAAGTCGATTTCCCAGCCCACCCATTTGCCCGAAGCATCGGGCGAGGTGAACGGCGGATAGGGCTCGGCGGCGACGCCGATCTTGACCTGGTCGGCCTTGGCTATGCCGCCCATCGCGGCAACGCCGATCAGCAGCGCCGCGGCGAATGTCTTGAGAACAGTCTTCATGTCAGAACTCCCAGTTTGTTGTTGTTCCCGGTTCTTCGCTCCGCTTGATGCCGGCCCTAGCCGACATTGCGGAGGAATTGCTTGAGCCTTTCGGATTTCGGCGCGCCGAACAATTGCTCCGGCGGGCCTTCCTCCTCGACCAGCCCGTTGTAGAGGTAGACGACATGGGTCGCGACCTCGCGGGCAAACTTCATTTCATGCGTCACCAGCACCATGGTGCGCCCCTCGCGCGCCAGGTCGCCGATCACTTTCAGCACCTCGCCGACCAGCTCAGGATCGAGCGCCGAAGTCGGTTCGTCGAACAGCATGACGCGCGGGTTGATCGCCAGCGCGCGGGCGATCGCCGCGCGCTGCTGCTGTCCGCCGGACAGATAGGCCGGGTAGACGTCACGCTTTTCGGCAAGGCCGACACGGGCGAGCAGCTTCTCGGCCTCCTTGATCGCGACGTCGCGCTTGACGCCGAGAACATGCACCGGAACCTCGATGACGTTCTCGATCAGCGTCATGTGGCTCCACAAATTGAAATTCTGGAACACCATGCCGAGCTTGGAGCGGATGCGTTCGATCTGCCGGCGGTCGGCGGGCACGGTGTGGCCGTGACTGTCGGCCTTGAGCTTGATCTCCTCGCCATTGACCCGGATGATGCCGCTGGTCGGATTTTCCAGGCAGTTGATGCAGCGCAGAAGCGTCGACTTGCCGGAACCAGAGCCGCCGATGATGGCGATCACTTCGCCGTCGCGCGCCGACAGCGACACGCCCTTCAGCACATGCAGCAGGCCGAATTTCTTGTGCAGGTTCTCGACATGGATGGCTTCGGCGGCGCCGTCCTGCGCCTCGCCGGATGAGACTGAGGCAGCTCCTACCGCGCTCAACGGGTGACCTCTATGTGATCGACGCCAGGTCGTCGAAAGGCTATCCGGCTAATCAACATACGCTGTACTGTCCCGCTCCAGACTTCAGCATGGACCCGACAGCGCGAGCCCGTCAATCCCGCTCATTACGGCACTTGCGGGCTTGTTATGCAAGTGTATAAATAGCCTTCCATGAAATTTTCTTCATTTTTTTCAGCTTAAAAAAAGGGCATCGATGAGCGCTTTCGGAGCACAATCCATGGCGGCGCCGCTGCGACGCGTGCTGATGCGTTCGGCGGCCAACGCCATGCGCGACGCCGACAGAGCAGCCTGGCACTATGGCCCGGGGTTCAACCCGGTGAAAGCTGCCTCGCAGCATGCGGCCCTCGCCGAGCTCGTAGCGGCTTCCGGCGCCGAAATCGAATGGATCGAGGACAACGCAGACGGACTTTCGGATTCGGTTTTCACGCACGACCCGTCGCTGATGACCGACCGCGGCGCGCTGATCCTGTCCATGGGCAAGCCATTGCGCGCCAAGGAGCCCTCGCTGCATGAGGAGACCTACAAGAGACTGGGCATTCCGATCCTCGGCCGTGTCGAGGCTCCCGGCCAGGTCGAAGGCGGTGATTGCGTATGGCTGGACGCCCGCACGCTGGTCATCGGGCGCGGTGTCCGCTCCAACCAGGAAGGCATCCAGCAGGTGTCGAACCTGCTGACGCCGCTGGGCATTTCCGTCTACGGCTTCGATTTGCCGTTGTGGCAGGGCGAAGAGGCGTGCCTGCACCTGATGTCGGTGATCAGTCCGCTGGCCGACGATCTCGCCCTGGTCTATTCGCCGCTTCTGCCGGCCGCCTTCTATCAGATGCTGAAGGCGCGCGGCATCCGGCTGGTCGAAGGCGACCCGCAAGAGTTCGCCGCTTCCAACGGCCTCAGCCTGAACGTGCTGCCGACCAGCCCGCACAAGGTCATTGCCGTTGCGGGCTTCCCCAGGACCAAGGCCGCGATGGAAGCAGCCGGCTGCACGGTCGAAATATTTGAGGCCGATGCGCTGTGCATTGCCTGTGAAGGCGGGCCGACATGCCTGACGCGGCCGATCCTGCGCCAATGAATGCGCCGCCCCGCCGCAGGTTCCGTCGCGAGGGCGAGGAGCGGCGGCGGCAGGATTTGATCGAGGCGACCCTGGACAGCGTTGCTGAACACGGTTTGCAGGGTGCTACCTTGCGCACCATCGCACTGCGCGCCGGCGTCACCGCCGGGCTGATCAGGCACTATTTCCCCGGCAAGGAAGAATTGCTGCAGGAAGCCTATGCATGGCTGATGGGCCGCATGACCGAGCAGGCGAAAGCGGCGTTGGTCATGGAAGATGCCTCGCCACGCCAGCGCCTCGCGGCCTTCGTCACCGCCAACCTCAACGCGCCGATCATCGACCAACGGGTGTTTTCGCTCTGGGCAACCTTCATCGGTCGCGCCGGTGCGGATCCGAGCCTGGCTCGCGCCCACCGCGAAGGCTACCTTGGCTTTCGCAACGAGGTGGAGGCCGTTGTGGCCGAGGTGCTCGCCGCCGAGCGGAGGAAGCCGGCCGCAAGCCAGCTGCGCCACCATGCCATTGCGATCAACGCGATTATCGACGGGCTCTGGGTGGAAGGCTGCCTGGCCGGCGAGATGTTCGCGCCTGGCGAATTGGCGACGATCGGCATCAAGACTATCGAGGCCGAACTCGGCCTCGCGCCGCTGGAGCAATTCCAGGAAAAGTGAGAAGCGGTTTCCGTCCGGAATTGCCTTGAAAACAAAGAGATAGAGCGGGCCGTCGTTCCGTTGAACAGGGATCGGCTCGAAAGGGAGAAGACCAATGACAACGCTCGGCGAAGCGCTCATCACCTTGTTGGAGGCGCATGGCGTCGACACCGTCTTCGGTATTCCGGGCGTTCACACGGTCGAGCTCTATCGCGGCCTGGCGCGCTCGAAGATCCGCCACGTCACGCCGCGCCACGAGCAGGGCGCCGGCTTCATGGCCGATGGCTATGCCCGCACCAGCGGCCGGCCGGGCGTGGCTTTCGTCATCACCGGGCCGGGCCTCACCAACACCATCACCGCCATGGGCCAGGCGCGCGCCGATTCGGTGCCGATGCTGGTGATCTCCGGCGTCAACGCCACCGATACGCTCGGCAAAGGGCTCGGCTTCCTGCACGAACTGCCCGACCAGCGCGGCATGATGGAGAAGGTGGCGTTGTTCTCCGAGCGCGTCACCGAGGCCCATGAGTTGCCGGGAGCCCTCGCCCGCGCCTTCGCGCTGTTCTCGTCCGCACGGCCGGGCCCGGTGCACATCGAGATCCCCACCGATGTGATGGTGAAGCCTGCCGACGGGCTTGCGCCAACGCTCAGCAATGTCGCGCCGCCGGTACCGGATCGGGCGGTGATTGCTGAAGCCGCAAAGTTGATCGAGGTCGCTCGCCGCCCGCTGATCCTTGCCGGCGGGGGTGCCAAGAAGGCCAACGCCGCGCTCGGCCGGTTGGCCGAGACGCTCGGCGCACCGGTTGTCGAGACCACCAATGCTCGTGGGCTGATGCATGGCCATCGGCTTTGCGTGCCGGCGAGCCCGAGTCTCAAGGCGGTGCGCGCGCTGATGGCGGACGCCGATCTGGTGATTGCCGCCGGCACCGAGTTCGGACCCACCGACTATGACGGTTATGGCGACGGCGGTTTCGTGCTGCCGAAGAACCTGATCCGCATCGACATCGGCGCCGACCAACTGGCGCGTCGCCTGGTCACGGTCGGCATCCAGGCCGATTGCGCCGAGGCGATTGAAGCCTTGCTCGCTGCGATCGGGCCCGGTCACGCGGCGGCAAAGGATGGCGTGGCCCGCGCGGCAGCGGCGCGAGACGCCGCGCGGGCCGAGCTGAAGCCTGAATATCTGGCGCAGGTGCGCGCGGTGGAGACGATCCGCGACGCTTTGCCGGGCGCAATCATCGTCGGCGATTCCACCCAGCCGATCTACGCCGCCAATCTCTATTACGACCACGATCGGCCCGGCGGCTGGTTCAATGCCGCGACCGGCTTCGGCGCGCTGGGCTACGGTCCGCCGGCCGCCATCGGCGCGGCACTCGCCGTGCCGGAGGCGCCGGTCGTGTGTCTCACCGGCGACGGCGGCTTCCAGTTCACCTTGCCGGAAATCGGCGCGGCGCTCGATGCCGAAGCGCCGGTGATCTTCGTCGTCTGGAACAATCGCGGCTATCGCGAGATCGAAACCTCGATGCTCGATGTCGGCGTCGAGCCGGTCGGCGTCTCGCCGGCGCCGCCGGATTTCTGCAAGCTCGCCGAGGCCTATGGCATCGCGGCCGAACGGCTGACCGGCGTTGACGGCCTGGCCATGGCGCTGAAGCGCGCCCGCGCGGCCGGCAAGCCCCGCGTCATCGAAATCACCGTCGACTGATTTGCCGTGTCCACGAAGTCGTCGACCAGCAGGTCGCGCTGGGCGGCTTCGTCCCAGCGGGCCTTGGCGGCCGCTGGTTAGCTGGCTCATGCATGCAAAGACGTGACGGCTGCCATGCCGAGATAGCGGTTGAGTGATCGCGCGAAAGGGGCGACGCTTCGCGTCGGCGCGGGTTAACAAGCGACATAATCATAAAAGACGACAGGAGCGGTCAAGGATGACGGAAACACTAGAGGGCAGGCATATCGTTGTAACCGGCGGAACCGGCGCGCTTGGTGGCGCGGTGGTTGGCCGGTTGCTCGAACAGGGCGCGATCTGCCACGTGCCCAATGCCCATGCTGCTGCCCCGCCGCATTTCCCTTTTGCGGCCCACGCCAGTGTCCACCTGGCGCATAATGTCGACCTGTCGGACTCCGCCAAGGTCGAGGCTTTTTATCACCAGGTACCCGAGCTCTGGGCGTCGATCCACCTGGCCGGCGGCTTCACCATGGCGCCGATCGAAAAGATCGAGTCGGCGTCCTTCGCCGAAATGATGGAGACCAACGCCCGCACCGCCTTCCTATGCAGCCGCGCCGCTGTGCGCTCCATGCTGGAGTCCAATACGGCCGGCCGCATCGTCAATGTCACGGCGCGGGCGGCGCTGGAGCCGCGCAAAGGTTCCGGCATGGTCGCTTATGCCGCGTCAAAGGCTGCGGTCGCGGCCATGACGGTGGCCATGGCCGAAGAGCTGAAGGGCAAAGGCATACTGGTCAATGCCGTGGCGCCCTCGACGCTCGACACGCCGGCCAACCGCGCCGACATGCCCGACGCGGATTTCGCTAAATGGGTCAGCCTCGAAGCCGCCGCCGAGGCAATCGCCTATCTCGCTTCGCCGGCCAACCAGGCGATGAGCGGCACGCTGGTGCCGCTGTACGGCCGGGCCTGAGTTTCCACGGGCCGGCGAGCGCTGGCTCGTGCCGTCGCCTCGCTGTTCATGACCGGACCTGAGCCGGTGAAACCGGGCAGCCGGCATCCGATCCGTCGGCATTGCGGTAGGCGTAGATCCGCAGCGGCGACGAAGCATCGGTGGGACACTCCCGCAACCATGGCGGCGGCCTGCCTTCGATCAGCATTGCGGCGAAGGGGTAGAGGGCCTCCAGCTTCGGCAAAGGCGGGTCCCGCCAGGCGCAAAGCGCGACATGCGTCGCCTTGGACTGATCGAGATAGGCGCGCGGATCGGCGGTGGCGGGATCAAGAAACCGGTAGCTTCGCTCGATACCTTGTGCTGAGCGATGATTGCCGATCGTCACAACCTTGGGACCCTCGGGGAGGGTGACGAAATGGCCTCCTACCAGAGGCGGCGCCAGCACGACTGCGCCTGCCGGCCAGCTTTGCCCGGATTGAAAATGGCTGAGGTCGCAACTGTCCGCCAACTCGCCAGCGGGAATGGCTTCCTGGGGCGGCCGCACCGACAAATTATACAGCACCATTGTCGTAGACAAAGCCAGGCCGGGCAGGATCAACGCATATTTTCGCGATACCACCGGCGCATTGGGCGTCAATAATCGTGCCAGCCTCGAACCTGCCGGCAGGAAACTCGTGATCACCAGCGCCAAGCCGATGCTGGTGAAAACCGCAGTGTAGCGGAAATAGCGCATATAGCCGATGCCGAGGACCAGCGCGAGAATCGAGAACAGGGCAAGGACGACACGCGGCCGTGTTCTGCTGCGCGGATCGAGGCAGATCACGGCCGGCGCCAACGCCCCGACGAATACCAACACCACGCCGGGTAAACCCAACGACAGAAGATGCCGGTAGCGAGGCAAGCTCTGCTCCTGAAGGATCCGGTTGATCATGTTGTCGCGGACATAGGCGTCCAGCGCGGTATAAGGCCCGTGCAGGCATTGCGGGAACAACAGCACGAGCGCCGCAAGGCTGGCGGTCGCGAACGCCAGCAGGAGTGCCGCGCGCATTGTCCATCCGCCGCGCCGGCCGGCAAGCAGGGGCGCGACCGCAAACGAAAGCCCGGCGGCAACCAGCACCGTCACATGCGGCGCCGAATAGATGTCGCACTTGGCCATGAAATAGGCTGAAGGCGGCTGCACGGCGGCAAGCATGCCGATCGCTCCGGCCGCCAGGCCGAGCCCGAAGCGGGTGATCCTGGCCGCATCGTCGTCGTGGCCGGCGATCCAGTCGAAGGCATAGATCGCCATGACCAGGGCGTAGAAAGGCGCGAACTCGGCGCTGATTGCAAATGCCAGCGCCGCCAGCAGTCCGTTGATGACGGGAGCGGCGCGGCTCTGCGACAAGAGCAGAACCAAGGCCGCCAGCAGAAGCAGTATCTGCAGATTGTGGTAGTCGATCCGCCCCGGCGCGTATTCGAAAAAGCTGCCCGTCGAGAAGATCAGCGCCAGCGGCAAGGCAGCCGCCGTCTTGCCGATATCCATTGCGGCCACCAGCCGGGTGTAGAAATAGAGCGCCGGCGCGAACAACAGCAGAGGCACGACGGCGCTTGCCGCCGTCAGGGCCGGCTCGACGCCCGCAAACGGCGCGAGCAGGCGCGCGAAGACGGCATAGGGCAGGTCCACGATCCCCGGCCAATGCGAGACATAGGGCTCAGGCTGGGCGATGCCGGGCAGCGTCCGGTCGAAGATATCCCCAGTGTGAAGCAAGGTGCGGACTTCGTGCAGCTTGATCAGGTCGTCCATGTCGCCGTTGAGCTGCAGGCCGAAGGACCGCAGCACGATCATGATGATGGCCATGCCGCAATAGCAGAACAACACAGGCGATCTGGCGTAAAGCCGCAGCGCCCGCGATGATGGCATGGCGGGACAATCGTCGCCGTTGCTCATGGAAAGCCCTTCCCTCGGGCTGCAGCGATACGCCAGAAAGCTTATATTGCCGTAAAGAAAAACCCCGCCGGAGCGATCCGGCGGGGTTTTTGTTCGGCACGTAGAGGGGCGGCTTAGCTGCCCTGCTTCTTCAGCGCGGCGCCCAGGATGTCGCCCAGCGAGGCGCCGGAGTCGGTCGAGCCGTACTGCGCGACTGCTTCCTTCTCTTCGGCGATTTCCAGCGCCTTGATCGAGACCTGCAGCTTGCGGGTCTTCTTGTCGAAGGCGATGACGCGGGCGTCGACCTTCTGGCCAACGGTGAAGCGCTCGGGGCGCTGCTCGTCGCGGTCACGCGAAAGGTCGGAGCGCTTGATGAAGGTCTCGAGGCCGCTGTCGACCAGCCGCACTTCCAGACCGCCCTCCTTGACGCCGATGACCTCGCAGGTGACGACGGCGTTCTTGCGCAGTTCGCCGCTGTTGGCTGCTTCGCCGACCGTATCCTTGGCCAGCTGCTTGATGCCGAGCGAGATGCGCTCCTTCTCGATGTCGACGTCGAGCACCTGCGCCTTGACCATGTCGCCGCGATTGTACTCTTCGATGACCTGCTCGCCCGGACGCGTCCAGTCGAGGTCGGAAAGGTGCACCATGCCGTCCACGTCGCCTTCCAGGCCGATGAACAGGCCGAACTCGGTCTTGTTCTTGACCTCGCCCTCGACCTGGCTGCCGACCGGATGGCTCGAGGCGAAAGCCTGCCACGGGTTCTCCAGCGTCTGCTTGAGGCCGAGCGAGATGCGGCGCTTGGCCGGATCGACCTCGAGCACCACCACGTCGACTTCCTGCGTCGTCGACAGGATCTTGCCGGGGTGCACGTTCTTCTTGGTCCACGACATTTCCGAAACGTGGATAAGGCCTTCGATGCCCGGCTCCAGCTCGACGAACGCGCCGTAGTCGGTGATGTTAGTGACGGTGCCGCGGATCTTCTTGCCGATCGGGAACTTGGTGCCGATATCCGACCACGGATCCGACTCGAGCTGCTTCATGCCGAGCGAGATGCGGTGGGTTTCCTGGTTGATGCGGATGATCTGCACCTTGACCGTCTGACCGATGTTGAGGATTTCGGTCGGATGGTTGACGCGGCGCCATGCCATGTCGGTGACATGCAGCAGGCCGTCGATGCCGCCGAGATCGACGAACGCACCATAGTCGGTGATGTTCTTGACCACGCCTTCGACAACCTGGCCCTCTTCGAGGTTCTGCACGATTTCCGAACGCTGTTCGGCGCGGCTCTCTTCGAGCACTGTGCGGCGCGAGACAACGATGTTGCCGCGGCGACGATCCATCTTGAGGATCTCGAAGGGCTGCGGGTTGTGCATCAGCGGAGTGACGTCGCGGATCGGGCGGATATCGACCTGGCTGCGCGGCAGGAACGCCACGGCGCCGTCGAGATCGACCGTGAAGCCGCCCTTGACCTGGTTGAAGATAACGCCTTCGACGCGCTCACCCTTGGTGAACTTCTCCTCGAGGCGGACCCAGCTCTCCTCGCGGCGAGCCTTCTCGCGCGACAGCATGGCCTCGCCAAGCGCGTTTTCGATGCGCTCGACATAGACTTCGACGGTGTCGCCGACCTTGAGGGTGGTTTCCTTGCCCTTGGCACCGAATTCCTTCAGCGGCACGCGGCCTTCGACCTTGAGGCCGACATCGATGATGGCCATGTCCTTTTCGATCGCGGTGATCGTGCCCCGGACAACCTGGCCTTCGCCGGAATGGCCGGCGGTAAATGATTCTTCGAGCATGCTCGCGAAATCGTCGCGAGACGGATTAGCTACTGACATTGTTTCTCCTGGAATGCTCCGCGCGCTGGCGAAGCGGGCGCCGTTGGTTAGCGTTGCGTGAGCCTGCCGGCGTTCCGGGCTGCTACAAAAGCCCTGGGCCGCTGTTTCTAGCGGCAAGTCCGGCGCATGAAGAATGCTGGCAGGCTGGTTCTTGCCCGATATGGGTATTTTCGGCGCCAACGGCAAACGAAACGCCCGGATCAGGCCTTGTTTCTCTTGGCCAGGACGTCGTCAACGATCGCCATGGCCGCCAGGAACGCGGCCTCTATAGCCATTTCGCTGGTATCAAGCAAGTGCGCGTCGCTCGCCGGCTTCAGCGGCGAGTCGGCGCGACCCATGTCGCGTTCGTCGCGGCGCTCGATATCGGCCAGGATCGTGGCGAAATCGGCGCTGCCGCCGATAGCCTCGATCTCGGCCAGCCGCCGCCTGGCGCGCACCTCCGCACTTGCAGTCACATAGAGCTTGATGTCGGCGTCGGGGCATACGACGGTGCCGATGTCGCGGCCGTCGAGCACAGCGCCCGGCGGCGCCTTGGCGAACGCCCGCTGCTTCTCGACCAGGATGCGCCGCACGGTCGGGATGACCGCGACTTTCGACGCGGCCTCGCCCACGGTATGCGCCGAAAGCACGGTGCGGTCGAGATTCGAGAGATCCACCTGGCGCGCCGCCGTTTCCGCCGCCGAGACATTGTCGAGCGGCAGGCCGAGCTCGAGCAACTTATGGGCCGTTGCGCGGTAGGTCAGGCCGGTGTCGAGCAGGTTGAGGCGGTAATGGTCGGCAAGCCGGCGGGCCAGCGTGCCCTTGCCGGCGCCTGCCGGGCCGTCGATGGCGATGGTGAAGGTGGTGGTCATGGGCGGGCCGCCTCGGCCGAACGGAGCAAGCGTCGCGTTCCTTCGCGCCCCCCTCTGTCCTGCCGGACATCTCCCCCATGAGGGGGGAGATTGGCGGTTTCGGCGCTCCGCTCAATCTTGCAACGTGGCCGATTGGCGAAAGCCGTGATGACAGCTGATCTCCCCCCTTGTGGGGGAGATGTCCGGCAGGACAGAGGGGGGCGCTGTCCCGCCGGCGTCTCATGTTGGCTCCAACCCATCGCCCGTCACCCAATCTCCGCGCCCAGTCCCGTCATCAGCCCCATGAATTCCGGAAAGCTCGTCGCGATCATGTTGGCATCGTCGATCGTCACCGGCTTTTCCGTCGCCAGGCCCATCACCAGGAAGCTCATGGCGATGCGGTGATCGAGATGCGTCTTCACTGCCGTGTCCTGGCCATTGGGATGGGCGCCCAACCCCTTGCCGCCTGGTCTGCCGCGAACGGCGAGCGAAGCCTCGCCCTCGGTGCAGTCGACGCCGTTGAGCTTCAGCCCGTTGGCGACGGCTGCCAGCCGGTCGGATTCCTTGACGCGCAGTTCCTCCAGGCCCTGCATCAGCGTTTCGCCCTCGGCAAAGCTCGCCGCGACCGCCAGCACCGGGTATTCATCGATCATCGACGGCGCCCGCTCCGGCGGCACCGCGACACCCTTCAACTCCGAATACCGCACGCGCAGGTCCGCGACGTCCTCGCCGCCGGCATTGCGCGGATTGAGGATGTCGATCCTGCCGCCCATTTCCTGCAACGTCAAAAGCAGGCCGGTGCGGGTTGGGTTCATCAGCACGTTCTCGATCGTGATGTCGGAACCGGGCACGATGAGCGCGGCGACCAGCGGGAAGCCCGCCGAAGAAGGGTCGCCGGGAACCGCGATCGTCTGTCCGGTAAGCTTGCCCTGGCCTTCGATGAAGATATGGCGCACGCCGCGCTCGTCGGTCTCGACCGTCAGGTTGGCGCCAAAGCCCTTCAGCATCTTTTCCGTATGGTCGCGCGTCATCACCGGCTCGACCACGGTGGTGATGCCGGGCGTGTTCAAGCCCGCAAGCAGCACGGCCGACTTCACCTGCGCGGACGCCATCGGCACACGATAGGTGATGGGTGCTGCATGTTTGGGGCCGCGCAGCGTGATCGGCATGCGGTCGCCGGGCGCTGCCTGCAACACCTGCACGCCCATCTGGCGCAGCGGCTCCAGCACGCGGCCCATCGGCCGTCCCGACAGCGAGGCGTCGCCGATGAAGGTCGTCTCCATGTCGTAGGTGCCGACCAGGCCCATGGTGAGCCTGGAGCCGGTGCCGGCATTGCCGAAGTCGAGCGGGCCTTCCGGTTGTAGAAGCGCGCCGTTGCCGGTGCCGCGGATCACCCATTCGGCGCCGTTCTTTTCGATATGCGCGCCCATCGCCTTCATGGCCGCGCCGGTGCGCATCACGTCTTCGCCCTCGAGCAGGCCGGTGATGCGGGTCTCGCCGGAGGCGAGACCGCCGAACATAAAGGAGCGATGCGAGATGGATTTGTCGCCCGGCACGCGAGCGACGCCGCTCAGCCCTTTCGACATGCGGGCCGTGGCCTGCTTAGGGGCGGCAGAGTGAGACATGGTCTTTTCCAAATGATAGTGCCGGCGGACCGGCTCGGTTCGTGATGTTGCGGCGGTTTCGTATCACGGCGAGCAATAATGGTCATCCCCTTGCGCGGGCCTTTGAAAGCCGCCTTTTCATGAGGCGGCTTTAGGCTTTGACAGCGCCGTCAACTGCGGCTAAGGGGACCCTTCTTTTTTTGACGAGGCTTGCTGTGGCGAAAGCTGAACTTGGCACAAAGCGTGTCGACCCCGAAACCGGGCGGAAATTCTACGACCTGAACAAAGACCCGATCGTCTCGCCCTATACCGGCAAGAGCTATCCGCGTTCCTATTTCGATGATGGCAAGATTGCCGCCATCGAGGAAGAGGAGGAGGTCGCCGAGAAGGAAGTCGACGCCGAGGAGGAAGAAGGCGCCGAGATCGTCTCGCTGGAAGACGCGGACGAAGAGGCCAAGGGCGGCGCGGACGATCTTCCCGATCTCGGCGACGACGAGGAAGATGTCGATCTCGGCGACGATGACGACGACACCTTCCTTGCCGACGAGGAAGAAGAGGACGATGACGTCGCCGACATGATCGGCGTCGGCGACGACGACGACGAGGTCTGATCGGATCGTTTGCCGGCCATTTTCGCCTTTGGTGAAAAAGCGGCCTTTGAAGGCTTGATCTTGACCGAAGGCGGCGCTAGAAGCCGCCAGCACTGAAAGACGGCGCGGCCCTCAAACCGCGCCGGATCTCTTCGCCGGAAACGGCGCCGGCTGACTGCCGGGAGTGGGGCCATAGCTCAGTTGGGAGAGCGCTTGAATGGCATTCAAGAGGTCGTCGGTTCGATTCCGATTGGCTCCACCAAACAGTCTCGCATTTGCAACTTGTTCAGGCGCTTCGGCGCCTTGCCGCATAATAGCCAGAACGCAGGGCGCCGCAGCGCGCCACTAAGCTCGGCGATCAGGATGCAGGCAGGTCAGCTCGACGAGCAGCTTCGACCAAAGTAGCCGCAGCCTTCTCCACCTTTTCGGCCGCCTGATCTGCGAGATCGATGTGGCGAAGGGCTTGGTGGGTCAGCATGGCCATACGTGCTTCCCGAAACAGGTTGCCGGTCTTGGCACTCTCGATGTCAAAATTGGCAATCATTGGCCGGCGTCAATTCGCTCGCGAGGCATCGATCTTGGCGAGACGCGTTTTTGCCTCTTTGACCCGCCGCCGTGCGCCTCGAATGGTGCAGCACAAGGCAGTACCGACGACGGCGCCGCAATTCTCGCCGAGCATATCCTCGGCGTTGCCAAGGGCGCGTTCGGCACGATCAAGCCGAATCCTGGCTTTGGCATGTTCAATGTTTTGGTGTTCGAGCATCTTTCCGCATCTTTCGCCTTCTGCGGTCCCTTCAAGAGGCAAACCGCAGCCCGGCAATTTGGTTCCCGCGACGGAGGGCGCAGGGCATCCACCAGAGGCAGCCGACCCAAGACAGCAGGAAACGGTGTAGCTGTTTGGCGCCGGAACCAATAAGGTTTCTGAACTCAACCTGGCAAACGCGAGCAGGACGCAAGAAAGGCCCGATGTATGGCATCCAAGAGGTCGTCGGTTCGATTCGGATTGACCCCACCAAACAGGCTCTGGCCGATGCTCGGCTTCGCGGCAATCGCGCTTGTCGCTTGCCAGTCTACGCCTGACACACAGCCTGCCGCTCAGCCGCAACCTGCCCCGGTTGTCGTTGCCGCGCCTGCCGCGTCGAATTCGGCGGCTTTGGATACGACTGTTTCGGTCACGCCGCCCGGCAAGGGCGTTCCGGCCAAATATGCGGCATTCTCCGGCATCTGGGCCGGACAGCTCAACGGCATGTATGACGGCAAGTTGGCGGTGTTGACGGTGTCCTCGGGCGGGCAGGTGACGGTCAGCTATGCCTGGGGTGATCTCGCCGACAACAAGCCGGGCGTCGCCGACGGCTCAGGCAGGATTTCCGGCAACACCATGAAGCTGGGCCGCCTGCCGAATGGCGCCGACATTACCGCCGCGATGCTGTCGGAAGGAACGCTCAACGTTACCTATGCGCTTGCCGGCCAGACCTATACCGGCCAGTTTGTTCGCGTCGGCCGCTGAAAACCGTCCACTAAGTCGACTAACCCCTAGGACCGGAGCGGGTCCGGCGTGATCCGCACGCACATCGGGGTTCCGATCTCGATGGTTCGCCCGGTGTCTGTCAGACGGCCGCTCGTCTCATCGCGCGCGAAGATCGAAATGCGGTCGGCGTTCTGATTGGCCGAAAACAGGTGCCGGCCGGAGGGTGTCAGCGCCAGATTGCGCGGCGTCGCGCCGCCACAGGGTGTGAAGTCGACGAGTGCCAGTTCCCCCGATTGCTGATCGACCGAGAAGATGGCGACGCTGTCATGGCCGCGGTTCGAGCCATAGAGGAAGCGGCCGTCGGGCGAGATCTGGATGTCGGCGCAGTGATTGGTCGTGCGCGCCGGCTCGGGCACGGCGGGCTTGGTGTCGATCACGGACAACTTGCCGGAGGATTGGTCGAACGCCAGCGAGACCACCGTCGAGTCGAGCTCGTTCATGACGAACGCCAATCTGCCGTTCGGATGCAGCGCAACGTGGCGCGGACCGGCGCCGGGCGCGAGTGGAGACGAGGCCAGCTTCGTTAGACCACCGTCTGGCTCGATCCGATAGGAAACCAGCTGGTCGATGCCGAGATCGGCAACGATGGCGAGACCGCCCTGGATGGTTTCGGTGACGCTGTGGGCATGCGACCGCTCCTGGCGCTCGGCATTGGGGCCGGTGCCGGAATGCGCCACGCTGGCCAGCGGCGCGGTCAGGCCGCCATCGGCCTGCAAACCGAACACGCACACAGCCTTGTCAGGGCCGCCGCTTCCCATTCCGTAATTGGCCACCAGCAGCTTGGCTTGGTCGCGGGTGATGGTGTTGTGCGCCGTGATGCTGCCGAGCGTCGGCTGCTTGTTGATATAGGCGAGCGTATTGGTGGCGCGCTCGAAGCGATAGGCCGACACCGTGCCCTCGCGCCAGGCGAAGACCTCGGAATTGGCATAGATGCGAGAGCCGTCCGGCGTCACCGACAGGAAGGTCGGGTTGTCGACCTCGTTGGTCTCGGCAAGCTTCCGCGTGGCAAGTGTGGCCTCGTCGAAAGCGTAGACGCCAAGCCCGACGCCACGCGCGCCCTGAAAATAGGGCGCCTCGCGATTGAGGCTGCCGACAAACACAAGACAGGCGCTCTGCATCGAATTCCTCCCATGGCCCGGCCGCCGTCCACGAGTGCCGGTCAGCAAAAATTTCGCCGATCGTCGCTTGCAAGGCAATCCCATATGTGAAAATATTATTTACAAAAGAAAATTGAAGGGAGGAAAAGCGACATGCATCTCGCCATCCGGCATCATGCCCGGCATTGCTTTGCCGGCATCGCCCGGCAAGACTGGTGCGTGGCATGAGCGCGTTCTCGCCAACCGTCGGTGTCGCCTCGACGCACCCGACCGACATGCCCGAGGCGCATGCCGACATTCCTGTCTGGAATTCGGAAAACTGGTTCTACGAGGACTGGCAGCCCGGCCACAAAATCCGCTCGCTTCGGCGCACCATAGCCGAGGGCGAAAGCCATATGTTCAATACGCTGGTGCTGGACATCCACCCTTACGTGCAGGACCAGATGTTCGCCGAAAGGGAGGGCATTTTCGGCAAGCGGCTGGTGGCCGGCGCCTTCGTCTTTTCGGCCGGGCTCGGCCTCGTCGCCACCAACTGCGTCAACGCCTTTTCCTATGGCTATGACAAGCTGCGCTTCATCAAGCCGGTCTTCATCGGCGACACCATCTATTCGATCCGCAGCAACCTCGACAAAAAGCCGCGCTACAAGGACATGGGCCTGATCCGCGCCAGCTATGAAGTCTTCAAGGGTGAAGGAGAGCTGGTGCTCTACTGCGAGCATCTGCAGACGGTGAAATACAAGAACCCGTCCGATTTCGTCGGCAAGACCGAGAAGTGAACCGTGGCCGCTGACACCGAACTTCCGCTGACCGGCTTCGTCGTCGTCGACATGAGCCAGTTCCTGTCGGGTCCCTATTGCTCGCTGCGCCTGCTCGACCTTGGCGCGCGCGTCATCAAGATCGAGCGGCCCGACGGCGGCGACCTGTCGCGGCGGCTTTATCTCAGCGACACCGAGATTGGCGGCGATTCCACCATTTTCCACGCCATCAACCGCGGCAAGGAAAGCCTTGCCATCGACCTCAAGAACGAGGCCGACCTCGCCGCGCTGCGTGGGCTCATCGCCAAGGCGGACGTGCTCATCCAGAACTTCAGGCCGGGCGTCATCGAACGCCTCGGTCTCGACTATGAGCATGTGAAGACCATCAACCCGCGGCTCGTCTATGCCTCGATCAGCGGCTATGGCGAGGAAGGCCCCTGGGTGACAAGGCCCGGACAGGACCTGCTCGCGCAGTCGCGCTCCGGTGTGATGTGGCTGAACGGCGATGAGGAGCAGGGGCCGGTGCCGTTCGGCCTGGCGATCGCCGACATGCTGGCGGGCGCTGCCTGCGCGCAAGGCATCCTCGCCAAGCTGGTGCGGCGCGGCATTACCGGCCAAGGCGGCCATGTCGAGACCAGCCTGCTCGAGGCGCTGATCGATTTCCAGTTCGAGGTGCTGACCACGCATCTCAATGACGGCCGCCGCCTGCCGAAGCGCTCGTCCTTCCGCAGCGCGCACGCTTACCTCTCGGCGCCTTACGGTGTTTACCCGGCAAAGGATGGCTACCTGGCAATTGCCATGACGCCGATCCCGAAGCTCGCCGATCTGTTGGAATTGCCGGAGCTCGCGCCCTTCCGCGACAAGCCGGCGACCTGGTTCACCGCGCGCGACGAGATCAAGGCGATCATTGCCGGACGCATCGCGCAAAAGACCACCGACGAGTGGCTGGCCATTCTGGAGCCCGCCGACATCTGGTGCGCCAAGGTGCTGACCTGGCCGGAAATGATGGCGAGCGACGGCTTCAAGTCGCTCGACATGCTGCAGACGGTGACGCGCGAGGACAATGTCTCGATCCTCACCACGCGCTCGCCGCTGCGTGTCGACGGCGCGCGTCCGATGGTGGATCGCGCAGCACCCCGCATTGGCGAGCACAGCGACAGAATCCGCGCGGAGTTCGGCCTGTGAGCGGTGTTGCGCTGAAAGGCATGACCTGGAGCCACCCGCGCGGTTACGATCCGATGGTGGCGTGCTCGGCGCTGTGGAAGGACAAGACCGGCGTCTCGATCGAATGGGAAAGACGCTCGCTGCAGGATTTCGAATCCTTTCCGGTCGAAGAGCTCGCCCGCGCCTATGATCTAATCGTCATCGACCACCCGCATGTCGGCCAGATCACCGCCGAGAAATGCCTGGCGCCGCTCGATGTTCCGGGCCGCGAGGCCGAGCGCGAAGCGTTGGCGAGGGCAAGTGTCGGCCGCTCCTATCCGAGCTACACTTGGCAGGGCCGGCAATGGGCCTTTCCGATCGATGCGGCAACCCAGGTGCAGGCCTGGCGTTCCGATCTGATCGGGGCCGCGCCGACGATCTGGACGGAAGTGCTGCAGCTTGCCGAGCAGGGCCGCGTGCTTTTGCCGCTCAGGCCACCGCATTCGCTGATGTGCTTCTACACTTTGGCCGCCGATCTCGGCCGGCCCTGCGCGGTCGACGGCCCGGGCGGCCTTGTCGATGGAGAGACCGGCGGAACCGCCTTCGAGATGCTGCGCGAGATCGCCGCGCTCGTCGATCCCGCTTGCCTGACGATGGATCCGATCGCGGTGTTCGAAAGAATGGCCGAACCTCTATCGACCATCGCCTGCGCGCCGTTGATCTACGGCTATGTTCCTTATGCCGTTAGGGGTTTTCGTCCACACCCTATCGCTTTTGCCGACATGCCCGTGGCCGGCGGCGACGGCCCGGTCGGTTCGGCGATGGGCGGCACCGGCATTGCCGTATCGGCCTTTTCCGCGGAACGCGAGGCGGCCATCGACTTCGCCTACTGGATCGCCAGCGGCGACGTGCAGCGCGGACCCTATGCCACCGCCGGCGGTCAGCCCGGCCATGCCGCGGCCTGGGAAGACAATGCCGTCAATGCCGCCACCGGCAACTTCTATCGCGCCACCCGTGCCACGCTAGAAGGCGCCTGGGTCCGCCCGCGTCATGACGGCTATATGGCGTTCCAGCAGCATGCGTCCGACCGCCTTAACGAGGGTCTCGCCGGCAAGCACGACGCCCGGCGCGTCGTCGCCGACATCAATCGTCTTTTTCGCGAAAGTTTCGCGCCGGTCGCTGCAGCCGGCCAGTTCACTGCAACCAAGGGAGGAAAAAAATGACCAGCCTGATACGCGGCCTGCTCGCCGCAACAGCCTTGATGTCGATCCCGCTCGCGGCGCACGCGGCGGACGTGAAATCGGCGATCGACGGCCTGCCGGATGTGCTCAAGGCGCAATATGACGGCGCCCCGCAAAAGGTGCTGCCATCGGCCTGGGACAATTTCACGCCGCCGCCCAAGCCGTGGAAATGGTGCCACTCGGAAAGCTACCAGGGCAATCCGTGGCGCGTCTCGGTGACCAAGGAGTTGAAGCGGCTGGTCGACGGGCTGATTGCCGACGGCACGGTGTCGAGCTTCGAAGTGTCGGATTCCAACAACGATCCCAGCCAGCAGATCAACCAGATCCGCGCCTTCATCGACAAGAAGTGCTCGATCATCACCTCCATCCCCGGCTCGGCGACGGCGCTCGACGACGCCGTGGATGCCGCGGCCAAGGCGGGCATTCCTTTCATCACGGCGGCCGGCTCGATCACCAGCCCCAACGCCATCAATGTCGATTCCAACTATGCCCGCTGGGGCTATGACATGATGACGGCGATCGGCAAGGCAAAGGCCGATTCGAGCGTGCTGGTCGTCGAAGGCATCGCCGGGCACCCGATCGTCGTCCAGGAAAAGCAGGGCGCCGACAAGGCGCTTGGCGAAAACAAGGACCTCAAAGTCGCGCGCACCGTCAACGGCAACTGGACGGCCAACGTCACCAAGACGGTGGTGCTGCAGGCGATCGCCACCAACCCGGCGCCGATCGACGCGGTCTGGACCACCGGCAGCGAAAGCCGCGTCGTTGCCGAAGCCTTCGCCGAAGCCGGCCGTCCGGCGCCGTTGATCACCGGCTCTATCACCGGCGATGCGCTCGGCTACTGGAAGGCCAATCCCGACAAGTACCACTTCGAAGGCCATGCCGTGCTGCCGGGCTGGACGGCGCAGACGTTGTTCCGCGTCGGCGAGCGCATGCTCGACGGCCAGAAGCCGAAGCTCAACACGCTGCTGATCCCGATCCCGCCGGTGCATGCCGCCGAGCTCGACAAATGGTACAAGGACTGCATGACGGCGGACGCCGTTTCGGTCTTCCCGGTGCCGCCGACCGACCCGATGCCCGAGGACGTGCTCGACGCCTATTTCAGCAATCCGGCGCCGACCAAGGGCTGGGACTATTCCAAGGTGCCGGACGCCTGCGCCAAGTGATGTCATGCGAAGCCGGCTTTTCCTGAAGAGCCGGCTTCTCCATTTTCGGAAAACAACATGCTCGAAGTCCAAGGCGTCTCCAAACGCTATGGCGAAACGGTCGCGCTGGCGCAGGGATCGATCGCCTTCCGGCCCGGCACGATCCATACGATTCTTGGCGAGAACGGCTCGGGCAAGAGCACGCTGGTCAAGCTTTTGTCCGGCATCGTGCAGCCTGACGGCGGCGCGATCCTGCTCGACGGCAAGCCGTTCTCCGGAACCAAGCCCGTCGACTTCCAGGCCGCCGGCTTCGCCACCGTCTTCCAGGAGGTGCTGGTCGCGCCTGACCGCTCGGTGACAGATAACATCCTGCTCGGCCTTGATGGCCTCTGGCGGCGGACTGTGCCACGCGGCGACCGGCGCAGCCGGGCGCAGGCTGCACTCGGCCGCTTCGCGGTGACGCCGATCGATCTTGACCAGCCTTGCGGCGAACTGCCTCTCGCCGCGCGGCAACTCGTCGTGCTTGCCCGCGCCATCATCCGCGAGCCGCGCGTGCTGATCCTCGACGAAGTGACCGCGGCGCTCGATTTCGCCGACCGCGAATCGGTCTTTACGCTGATGCGCTCACTCGCCGGGCAGGGGACGCTGATCCTGTTCATCACCCACCGCATGGACGAAGTGATGGAACTGTCCGACCGCATATCGATCCTGCGCGCCGGCCGCGTGGTGAAGACCGAGGAACGCGCCGTGTCCACGCCGGCTGAGCTCCTGGCGGCCATGGCGCCGCAAACCGCGGCGGAGCTGGCGCATGGCTGATGCCAGGGCCCTTCGCGTCCGCGACCTTGTGATCGCGCCCGGTGTCGATCCGATCAGCCAGGCCATCGCTCCAGGCGAGATCGTCGGCCTTGCCGGCCTCGACGGCCATGGCCAGGAGCGCTTCCTGCGCACGCTCGCCGGCCTGGAGCGGCCGGTGGCCGGTGCGGTCACTGTGGACGGCAAGGCCGGGTCGATCACCAGCTTCCGCAAGGCTGTCGCCGGCGGCATCGCCTATTTGCCGCGCGACCGGCGCGCTACAGGCATTTTCCCGACGCAGTCGGTGCTCGACAATTTTGCCATTTCCACCGTGGCGAACGACCGTCGTTTCGGGCTTCTCAGCTTCGCGGCGCGGCGCCGGCGTTATGACGCCTACCGCGAGAAGCTCGGCATCGTCGCGCCGCGTCCCGATGCGGCCATCACCACTCTGTCCGGCGGCAACCAGCAGAAGGTGTTGTTGGCGCGAGCCCTTGCCCTTGAACCAAACTTCCTCCTGCTCAATGACCCGACGCGCGGCGTCGATGTGGCGACCCGCCACGTGCTCTACGACGTCTTCCGCGGCCTTGCCGCCGAGGGCATGGCACTGGTGATCCTGTCCAGCGAGATCGAGGAGATACTGCTTCTCTGCCACCGCGTGCTGGTGTTTCGCGAGCAGCGCGTGTCGGCGGCGTTTTCCGGTGCCCAGATGACAACGGATGCAGTGATCGCCGCCATGTTCGGACGCGCCGCATGAGCCCGATCTTTCGCAAACTCAGCGGCGTCGGCTTTGCCGTGGTGATGCTGGTCGTCCTGCTCGTGCTCAACATCGCGCTCAATCCCGCGCGCTTTCAGCCTTCCGGATGGGGCACGCTGCTCGGGCTCGCGGCCCCCTTGATCGGCGCGGCGATTGCCTCGGCGCCGGTCATCCTGGCCGGGCGCGGCGGCATCGACATCTCGGTCGGACCGCTGATGGGTTTCGTCAACGCCCTGGTCATCCAGGTGCTGTTCCTGAATCTCGGCATTTCGTCACCATGGATCATCGTTCCCGCGGCGCTTCTCGTCGGTGCCGCGGTCGGCGCCGCCAATGGCGTGCTGGCGACAATCGTGCGCATCCAGCCGATCGTGGCGACGCTCGGCACCTACCTCATCCTGACCGGCATCACGCTCACCATCCTGCCGGCGCCCATCGGCCCGGCGCCCGATTGGCTGAAGGCCATGTCCGGGCCGCTCTCGGTCCTGCCGCTGGCGTTGATCGGCCTGTGCTGGCTGCTCATTTGCCGCACACCTTATCACGACCTTCTAATGGCTGTCGGCAGCGACGACCGCGCCGCCTATACCGCCGGCGTGCCGGTGACCAAGGTGCGGCTGACCGCCTATGTGCTCACCGGGCTGTTCGCGGCGGCGGCCGGTTTGATGCTCACCTCGCTCATCGGCTCGGCCGATCCCAACATAGGCGCGACCTATACGCTGATCGCGATTGCCGCGGTGGCGCTTGGCGGTGTCAGCCTCGCCGGCGGTCGCGGCGGTCTAGGCGGCGCCGCGATCGGCGCCATCGACATCTTCCTGCTGCAGAGCCTGCTCACCACCTTCAACGTCTCCACCTATGTGCTGCAGATCGCCTATGGCCTGATCCTCGTCGTCGCCGTGGTGCTGACGGCGCTGCAGGAGCGGTTTTCGACGCGGAAAGGCCGACCGTGATGACGCGCAACTGGTTCCAGTCCACCAACGCCCGCATCGCCGGCGCCTTTGCGATGGCATTGCTGCTTCAGATCGTCGGCACGCTGCTCATCCCCGGCTATTCCGCGCCCTTCGCCATCCGCGCGCTTCTGGTCATCGCCTCCCTGCTGGCAGTCGCTTCCATTGGCCAGACGCTGGTCGTCATCCTCGGCGGCATCGACTTGTCGATCCCCTTCGTCATCGGCTTCGCCAATGTCGTGGCGGCGCAGCTTTATGGTCAGGGCTGGAACTTCGCCTTGGTATGTATCCTGGTCGGTATACTTGCCATCGCCATCGGCGCGCTCAACGGCCTGATCGCGCGCGGGCTGAACATCCATCCGCTGATCGTCACGCTCGGCATCGGCATGATCGTGCAGGGCGCCGTGCTGTTGTGGACCGGCGGCTTCCCATCGGGCTCCGCGCCCGAAGCCGTGTCCAGCTTCGTCTCCATCGGCGGCTCGGTAGGCCCGTTGCCTGTGCCCTTGCTGGTCCCGTGTCTTGTCGTGCTGACGGCGCTGATCGTGCTGGTGCTCGCCCGCACACCCTATGGCCGCCGGCTCTACGCGGTCGGCAGCAACCCGGAGGCGGCACCGCTCGCCCTGATCGATCCGCTGCTTATGTGGGTCGTCACCTATGCGGCGAGCGCTTTTTTCGCGGCGGTCGCCGGCGTGCTTTTGCTCGGCTTCACCGGCTCGGCCTATGGCGATGTCGGCCAGCCCTATCTGTTCCAGACCATTGCCGCCGTCGTCGTTGGCGGCGCAGCACTTGTCGGTGGGCGCGGCAGCTATCTCGGCACCATTGCCGGCGTCCTGGTTCTCACCGAGATCAACACGCTGCTGATCGGCTTGGGTTTCCGGCCGTCGACGGTGCAGGCTGCTCTCGGCCTGGTCATCCTGTTGCTGGTCTCGCTCTACGGCCGCGAGCGGCACGTTCGCACGACGATCTAGATTGAACTCCTATCTGCTCAGCTGACCGCAGAGAAGCGTCGTTCTGGAATCGTCGGGCCAGACGTGCTATATGACTATCTACATGGTCAGGAGCGTGTGACATGAATGCGATCAATCTGGCGGATGCCAAGGCCCACCTCAGTGAACTGGTAGATCGGGTCGAGGCGGGCGATTCGATCGACATCACTCGTCGCGGCAAGCCGGTCGCGCGGCTCACTGCCGTAGCCAGGCCGCGCAAACCGATCGATGTTGCGTTGCTTCGATCGCTGACGGCAGCGATGCCGGCCCAGTCGCGAAGCGCCGCCGATCTCGTGCGGTCGATGCGGGATGGCGATCGCTACTGATGCTCTATCTCGATACGTCGCTGATCGTCGCCGCGCTCTCCAACGAGGCGATGACGCCGCGTGTGCAGGCTTGGCTGACGGAACAGGAGCCGGCGCAGCTTCTCATTAGCGACTGGACAGTCACCGAGATGTCGTCCGCCATGACGATCAAGCTACGCACTGGACAAATCAGCCTGGAACAGCGCGCCACAGTGCTCGCCATGTTCAACAGGCTGGTCGCTGAAAGCTTTACCGTCCTGGGCGTGACCGGCGGGCAATTCCGGGCGGCAGCGAAGTTTGGCGATCGACACGATCTAGGGCTTCGCGCGGGGGACGCGCTGCATCTCGCCATCGCATCGGGGCATGGCGCCACGATATATACGCTCGATCAGCGGCTTGCCGATGCCGGGCCAGAACTCGGTGTGCCGGCGCGAATGCTCGCCGACAGCGACTAATCTAGCCAAGCCGCCACAACCGTCTCGCGTTACCCGAGAGCAGGCGTGCCCGCTCGGAGTCGCTCGTGCCGGCAAGCAACGCATGTGTGGCGGCGATCCAGGTCGTCAGCCCGCCGCCCAGCGTGCAGACCGGCCAGTCGCTGCCCCAGATCACCCGGTCCCAGCCGAAGCAGCGGATCGTGTGCTCGACATAGGGTCGCAGCGTATCGACCGTCCACGTCGCCGGGTCGGCATAGGCGACGACGCCGGAGATCTTGGCGGTGACGTTCGGCCGCCTGGCGATGGCCTCCATGTGCTCGCGCCACGGATGCTCGGCATTGGCCTTGATGTCGGGCACGCCGCAATGGTCGAGGACGAACTGCACGTCGGGCGCCAGGTCGGCGAGCGCGATGGCTTTCGGGATCTGGTGCGGCAGCACCACCAGGTCGAAGGTCAGGCCGGTGCCGGCCAGCCGCTTGATGTTCTGGCGAAACTGCGCCCCTTCCGAAACATCGTCGGCAACGACATGCAGCACGCGCCGGAACCCTTTCACGAATGGGTCCGCCTTGACCGTCTCTAGATAGGCTTCGAAACCGGCCTCTTCCGGCCGGCAGGAAGCGATCGCGCCCTTCAGCAGGCTGCCGGCCTGGCCGGCGAGCGACTTCACATAAGCCGTCTCGGCGTCGATGTCGGCCGGGTCGACATCGACCTCCATATGCAGCACGGCCTCGATGCCGCAGCGCAGCGCATCGGTGGCGTATTCGGCGTAGGAGAAATCACGATTCAGCGCCGGCACCCCGGCCAGCCACGGATAGCGCAACGCGGCCTGGTCGATGAGGTGCAGATGCGTGTCGATGATCATGGCGGCGTCTCCTCCGTGGCCCTGGAGGATGATCCCGAAAAGTTGCAGACTTTTCGGATGAGATCATGCTCCAAAAAACAAACCCTTAGAGCTGGATGGCCGGCTGCTTTTGAACTCATCCCGCTCTAAGGCACTATCCCGCTGAAAAATCCATTATTCAAATAAGAAATTTAGGACGATTGCGGCACGTCGGACCCGGCCAGCTGCGACAATCTGGACGCCGCGCCCTGCAGATGCTGGATGGTCAATGTTATGTCCGGTGCTTTGGGCGCGTTGACGAGCGTGATGTAGGGGATGGTGAGCGCCGCGATTGCCCTTCCGTCGGGCCCCAGCACCGGTGTCGAAAGATTGTAGACGCCGGCCGTCTGCAGCGACGCCATCATCTCGTAGCCGCGGTCGCGTACCTGGTCGAGACGGGCGAAGAAGTCCGGCTGCAGCTTCAGGTCATCCGTGCTCTGCAGATGTTCGGCGATCATCATCTCGCGCTCTTCCGGCGAGCGGAAGGCGAGCAGCACATGGCCGGAACCGGTATCGAAGAGGCTGATATGTGAGCCGACGCGGATCGAGATGCCCCAGTAGCGCGGCGCTTCCTGCTGGGCGATAACCACGGCGGCGCCGCGGTCGAACACGACCAACTGGTTTGCCTGCCACGACGTTTCGGCCAGCTCGCGCATGATCGGCGTCGCATAGGAAACCAGCCTGCGCACCGGCGCATGCAATTGCGCTAGGCCGAAAAGCTTGAGCGTCAGCGAATAGCGGTCGCCGTCGATCTTGGTGACATAGCCGCGCCGCACCAGCCGGTCGAGCATGCGGTAGAACTCGTTCGGACTGCGGTCGAGCCGCTTGGCGATCTCGGCCTGCGTCAACCCACCATCGACGCTGGACAGCAACTCGAGAATGTCCAGCCCCTTGTCGAGCGCCGGCGCGCGGTAGCGATCCCCGTCTTCGTCCTCGGCCACCAGCAACCCTCCAGTGAATTTCAATCTGCATATATGCATGACTTTGCCGCTACTGGAAGCACAATCGGCTTGACCCGGGTATGAAAATGCTATTTGCATATGAATGAAGCTTAAGCGATCGACTGCGCATTCGGCGAGTCGCCGCCGTGAGCTGTTGGGAGGAGAACATGACGAGACTGCTTCTAGGCATTTCCACCGGCCTGGTTGGCCTGCTGTTAAGTGGCACGGCGTTTTCGGCCGATTTGCCCGGCAAGTTCCCGGACGTGACGATCGACGCCAAGCTGATCGGCGGCCAGCAATATGAAAAGCTTTACGAGCGCATTCCCGAATGGGAGAAGCTGACCGGCGCCAAGGTCAACATCCTGTCGAAGAAGAACCACTTCGATCTCGACAAGGAGATCAAGTCGGACATCGCCTCCAACTCGATCACCTGGTGCGTCGGCTCCAACCACACCTCGTTCGCGCCGCAATATCCGGGCATCTATACCGACCTTGCCAAGCTGTTGCCGAAGGAGGAGATCGACGCCTTCGTTCCGGCCAACGTCGCCGCCGGCACGCTGGACGGCAAGCTGGTGATGCTGCCGCGCGCGCAGTTCGACGTCTCGGCGCTCTACTACCAGAAGAGCCTCTACCAGGACGAAGCCAAGAAGAAGGCCTACAAGGACAAGTATGGCGAGGAACTCGCGCCGCCGGACACGTTCGACGAGATGGCGCAGCAGGCGGAATTCTTCGCCAGTCCGCCTGATTTCTACGGCACGCAATTTGCCGGCAAGGAAGAGGCGATCAACGGCCGCTTCTACGAGATGGTGATCGCCGACGGCGGCGAGTATCTCAAGGACGGCAAGCCGGCCTTCAATTCCGAAGCCGGCGTCAAGGCGCTCAACTGGTTCGTCAATCTCTACAAGGCCAAGGCTGTGCCGGCCGGCACGACCAACTATCTGTGGGACGATCTCGGCCAGGGTTTTGCTTCGGGCACGGTGGCCATCAATCTCGACTGGCCGGGCTGGGCCGGCTTCTTCAACGATCCGAAGTCGTCGAAGGTCGCCGGCAATGTCGGCGTCAAGGTCCAGCCCAAGGGCTCGTCTGGCAAGCGTTCCGGCTGGTCCGGCGCGCATGGCTTCTCGGTCACCGAGAACTGCGCCAACAAGGACGCCGCCGCCTCGCTGGTCTGGTGGTTGACCAACGAGGACAGCCAGAAGCTGGAAGCCGCTGCAGGTCCGCTGCCGACCCGCACCAAGGTATGGGAGTGGGACATCGATCAGGCGAAGTCCGATCCGTACAAGACCCAAGTGCTGCAGGCCTTCCAGGAAGCCGCCAAAAACGCCTTCCCGGTACCGCAGACGCCGGAATGGATCGAGATATCCAACGCCGTCTATCCTGAGCTGCAGGCCGCCATCCTCGGCGACAAGACCTCCAAGCAGGCGCTCGATGACGCCGCCGCCAAGGCGACGCAGATTCTCCAGGACGCTGGCAAGCTCTAAGCTTCGTCGCCAGGAAATCGCCTCTCCGGCCACCCTGGGGAGGCGCCAGCCTATTGCCCGCATAACACCATCCTCGGGTCACGCCGGAGATGGATCAGTCACTTCGCTCACAGGGTCCCGATGAAGGGCTTCAAGCCATCCGCGCCGATACTGCTCCTGCTGCCGGCCCTCGTCGTGCTGGCGGCGGTGGTGCTCGTGCCTTTGCTGCTCTCGCTCTATTCCAGTTTCACCCCCTTTCGCCTGACCCGGCCCGAGACCTTCTTCGTGCTGATCGGCTTCAGGAACTATGTCTCGATCCTGACCAATCCGGACTTCTGGTACGCCTTCGGCAGGACGGTGCTTCTGCTCACCGTCGCGCTCAACCTCGAAATGCTGCTTGGCCTCGGCCTGGCGATGCTGGTCGAGAAGGCAACGCGCGGCCAGCGCATCCTGCGCACGCTGATGATGTTCCCGATGATGTTCTCGCCGATCCTGGTCGGCTTCCAGTTCAAGTTCATGTTCAATGACAACATCGGTCTGGTGAACAACGCGCTGCAGTCGCTAGGGCTCACCCGCGACGCCATACCTTGGCTGATAGAGGGCCATCTTGCATTCATCGCCATTTCCATCGCCGAAATCTGGTCGTCGACCTCGATCTTCGCGATCCTGATCCTCGCCGGCCTGCTCGCCATGCCGAAGGAGCCGATCGAGGCGGCACGCGTCGATGGCTGCACGCCCTGGCAGACATTCCGCTATGTCACCTGGCCGTTCGTCATGCCTTTCGCCTACATCGCCATGACGATCCGCTCGCTCGACGTCGCGCGCGCCTACGACATCGTCAAGATCATGACCGATGGCGGACCGGCGGGCCGCACCGAGCTATTATGGACGCTGATCGGGCGCACCGCCTACAGCGATGCCCGCATGGGGCTCGCCAACGCCATGGCCTATTTCTCGATCCTGCTGTCGATCGCTTTCACCGTCTATTTCTACAACAAGCTCGCCGCGGCGCGCGCGCAGATCGGCGCGGAGTGGTGATGATGGACGAGAACGCCTCCGCCCGCCTGCTGCGCAGCGCGCTGACCGTCGCGCATCGCGTAAGCCTGTTCTTGGCCATGCTGCTGATCTGCCTGCCCGGTATCTGGATCGTGCTGTCGTCGCTCAGACCAACGGTCGAGATCATGGCCAAGCCACCGGTATGGATCCCGCGCGAGCTGTCCTTCGACGCCTATGTCGCTATGTTTAGCGGCATCGGCAAGGGCGGCATTCCGGTCATCGATTATTTCCGCAATTCGCTGATCATCTCGGTGTCCTCGACGGTGATCGCCGTCGCCATCGGCATGGCCGGCGGCTACGCCTTTGCCCGCTACCGCTTCCGCGGCAAGTCGGGCATGTTCCTCGGCCTGATGCTGACCCGCACCGTGCCGGGCGTCGCCATGTCGCTGCCGCTCTTCTTCGTCTACGCGCGGCTCGGTATCATCGACACGCATTTCGGCATGATCCTCGCCTATGTGGCGCTGAACATCCCCTTCACGATCTGGCTGATCGACGGCTTCTTTCGCCAGGTACCGAAGGATCTCGCTGAGGCCGCCCAGATCGATGGCTGCACGCGCTGGCAGGCGTTCTGGCAGGTCGAATTCCCGTTGGCCCGACCCGGCATCGCATCGGCCGCTATCTTCGCCTTTCTCACCTGCTGGAATGAGTTCGCGCTGGCCTCGCAGCTTACGCGCTCCGTCAACTCCAAGACGCTGCCGGTCGGGCTGCTCGACTACACGGCCGAATTCACCATCGACTGGCGCGGCATGTGCGCTTTAGCCGTGGTCATGATCATCCCGGCGCTCACCCTCACCTATATCGTCCAGAAACACCTTGTCGGCGGCCTGACCTCCGGTGCGGTGAAAGGCTGATCCCATGGCAAATGTTTCCCTCAAAAAACTCGCCAAGCGCTACGGCAACATCGACATCGTGCATGGCATCGATCTCGACATCGCCGACCGCGAGTTCATCGCGCTGGTCGGCCCGTCGGGCTGCGGCAAGTCGACGACTTTGCGCATGATCGCCGGCCTCGAGGATATAAGCGGCGGCACGATCGATATCGGCGGGCGCCTGGTCAACGATTTGCCGCCGCGCTCGCGCAACATCTCGATGGTGTTCCAGTCCTACGCGCTCTATCCGCATATGACGGTGCGTGAAAACCTCGGCTTCTCGCTGAAGATCGCCGGCGTCGCCAAGGATGACATGGACCGGCGCGTCGCCGAGGCCTCCGCTATCCTAGGCCTCGACGAACTGCTTGAACGTCGGCCCTCGCAGCTCTCCGGCGGCCAGCGCCAGCGCGTCGCCATGGGCCGCGCCATCGTGCGCGACCCGGATGTCTTCCTGTTCGACGAGCCGCTCTCCAACCTCGACGCCAAGCTCAGGACACAGATGCGCACCGAGATCAAGAAACTGCACGCCAAGGTCAAGTCGACGGTGATCTACGTCACGCACGACCAGGTCGAGGCGATGACGCTCGCCGACCGCATCGTCATCATGCGGTCAGGCTATATCGAACAGGTCGGCACGCCCGATGAAGTCTTCAGCCGCCCCGCGACCCGCTTCGTCGCCGGCTTCATCGGTTCGCCGCCGATGAACCTGCACGAGGCGACCGTCAGCGACGGCAGACTGGTCTTCGGCGGCGGCGGCAGCCTGCCGCTGCCTGGCCAGTTCAAGTCGAGGACGGCGGCCGGCGACAAGGTCGTCTTCGGTGTCAGGCCGGACGACTTCTTCCCAACCGGCCACGGTCTGAGCTCTGGCGGCGAAACCGAGGTGCATCGCGTCGAGCTGCCGGTCAGCATCACTGAGCCGCTCGGCAATGAAACGCTGGTCTTCGCCGAGTTCGACGGTGTCGACTGGGTGGCGCGCATGCTCAACCCCAGGCCGCTGAAAGCGGGTGACAGGATCGGTATGAGCTTCGATCTGAGCCGCGCGCATTTGTTTTCCGCCGAAACCGGCAAGTCGCTGAGGAGCTGACATGGCGAAGATCGAGAAAATCGAGTTGCGCATGGTCGACCTCGTGCCGAAGGTGAAGCGCACCGACGCCATCCAGAGCTTCGTCAGCCAGGAGACGCCGATCGTCACCATCACCGATGCCGACGGGGCGACAGGCACCGGCTACAGCTATACGATCGGCACCGGCGGCTCGTCGGTCATGCGGCTTCTGGCCGACCATCTCGCGCCGCGCTTGATCGGCCGCGACGCCGACCAGATCGAGGCGATTTGGCACGATCTCGAATTTGCCACCCACGCCACCACGATAGGCGCAATCACCGCCATCGCGCTGGCCGCCATCGATACCGCTTTGTGGGATTTGCGCGCCAGGAAGCAGAACCTGCCGCTGTGGAAGCTTGCCGGCGGCGCCAAGGACCGCTGCCAGCTCTACACCACCGAAGGCGGCTGGCTGCACATCGAGACGCAGGCTTTGGTCGACGACGCGCTTGCTGCCAAAGCCAAGGGGTTCACCGGCTCGAAGGTCAAGATCGGCAAGCCGCACGGCTCGGAGGATTTTTCGCGGCTGTCGGCGGTGCGCAAGGCGGTCGGCGACGGTTATGAGATCATGACCGACTGCAACCAGGGCTTTTCCATAGACGAGGCGATCCGCCGCGCCGAGCGGCTGCGCGAGCTCGACCTTGCCTGGATCGAGGAGCCGCTGCCGGCCGACGACATCGATGGCCATGTACGCCTGTCGAATTCGACGGCGACGCCGATCGCCGTCGGCGAGTCGCTCTATTCGATCAGGCATTTCCGCGAATACATGCAAAAGGGCGGTTGCAACATCATCCAGGTCGATGTCGGCCGCATCGGCGGCATCACGCCCTGGCTGAAAGTCGCCCATGCGGCGGAGGCCTTCGACATGCCCGTCTGCCCGCATTTCCTGATGGAACTGCATGTCAGCCTGGCTTGCGCCGTCCAGAACGGGAAATATGTCGAATATATTCCCCAACTCGACGAATTGACGGGTAAGAAGATGCGCATCGAGGACGGCCACGCGCTGGCGCCCAGCGATCCGGGCATCGGCATCGACTGGGACTGGGACGCCGTGAAGGCCAGAAGCATCGCCGAATTCACCACGGTGATCGCGAAATAGGGAGGCGAAGATGCAGCGCATGGGCATGGTGCTGGGCTTGAAGCCCGAGAAGGTCGAGGAATATGTCCGCCTCCATGCCGCTGTGTGGCCGGACGTCCTCAGCATGATCTCGGCCTGCAACATCAAGAATTATTCGATCTATCTGAAGCGGCCGGAAAACCTCTTGTTCTCCTATTTCGAATATCACGGCAGCGACTACGCCGCCGACATGGCCAAGATGGCCGCCGACCCCAAGACGCAGGAATGGTGGGCTGTCTGCATGCCTTGCCAGGAGCCGCTGGCGACCCGCAAGGAAGGCGAATGGTGGGCAACGATGGCTGAAGTCTTCCATCATGACTGAGGCTTTCGATCCCGCATCGCTGGCGCAGTCCTGGCCCAAGCCGGCGAAGCCGCGCCCGATCGTCACCTTCGGCGCCGGGTCGATCGTCGGCGACGCGCATTTTCCCGCCTATCGCAAAGCCGGCTTTCCGATTTCAGGCCTCTACGATCCGGATCAGGCCAAGGCGCAGACCCTGGCCGACAAATGGGGTGTAGTGGCGTTCCGTTCGGTCGAAGAGGCCGCTTCCGTCAAGGACGCGATCTTCGACCTGGCCACACCGCCCGGACGGCATGCCGGGGTGCTGCAGGCACTGCCGGACGGCGCGG
Organism: Mesorhizobium sp. RCC_202; assembly: GCF_041355295.1. Classification (NCBI taxonomy): domain Bacteria; kingdom Pseudomonadati; phylum Pseudomonadota; class Alphaproteobacteria; order Hyphomicrobiales; family Phyllobacteriaceae; genus Mesorhizobium; species Mesorhizobium sp. RCC_202. Next base: position 425,401 of record NZ_JBFUPO010000001.1, on the reverse strand, counting down.
TGGCGCTGATCCAGAAGCCGATGGGCAACTACCTTGGCGAGGCAACCGAAATCCTCGAAATCTGCCGCGCCAAGCAGCTCAAGGCCGCGGTCAATTTCCAGCTCCGCTTCGCGCCGATGATGCTGGCGCTGAAGGATGCGATCGCCCACGGATGGCTTGGCGAGGTCATCGATTTCGACGCGCTTCTCGCGCTCGACACGCCGTGGCAGCTCTGGGAGTTCCTGCTCAAGGCGCCGCGCGTCGAGATCGCCATGCATTCGATCCACTATCTCGACCTGATCCGCCAGCTTCTCGGCGATCCGCTTGGCGTCCACGCCAAGACGCTCGGCCATCCCAACCACAAGGTCGCGCAGACCCGCACCAGCGCCATCCTCGACTATGGCGATACGGTGCGCTGCGGGCTGTCCATCAACCACGACCACAAATTCGGCCGCCGCTACCAGGCTTGCGAATTCCGCATCTGCGGCACCGAGGGCGCGGCTTACGTCAAGCTCGGCCTCAATCTCGACTATCCGCGCGGCGAGCCCGACATATTGGAAATCCACCCCAAGGGCGGATCGGATTGGGTCGCCGTGCCGCTTTCCGGCGAGTGGTTCCCCGACGCCTTTGTCGGCCGCATGGCCAATGTCCAGCGCTTCGCCGCCGGCGAAGACGCCGAACTGGTCAGCTCCGTCGAGGATGCCTGGAACACCATGGCGCTGGTCGAGGCCGCGTACAAATCGAGCGCCTCGCCCGCGACGCCGCTGGCCGCAAAACCGTAGAACCGCGCCATGGAACAGATCACCTATTTCGAGGACTATGAGATCGGCACGTCCCGCCTGACCAGCGGCCGCACCATCACCGAGACCGATTTCGTCGTCCATGCCGGTCACACCGGCGATTTCTTCCCGCACCATATGGACGCCGAGTTCATGAAGACCACGCCCTTCGGCCAGCGCATCGCGCATGGTACGCTGGTGTTTTCGGTTGGCGTCGGCCTGACGGCGAGTGTCATCAACCCGGTCGCCTTCTCCTACGGCTATGACCGGCTGCGCTTCATCAAACCTGTTTTCATCGGCGACACGATCCGCACGCGCACCACGATTGCCGCGAAAGAGGATGACCCGAAGCGCCCTGCGTCAGGCCGTGTCATCGAACGCCTCGAGGTTTTGAACCAGCGCGACGAGGTCGTGCTGGCGGCGGATCACATCTACATCGTCGAGCGACGGCCCACCTGAAAGACGGAGACAACAACATGGCGGATATCACAGGCAAAGTCGTGGTCGTCACCGCGGCCGCGCAAGGCATCGGTCGGGCAAGCGTGCTGGCCTTCGCCAAGGCCGGCGCCATCGTCCACGCCACCGACATCAACGAGGCGGCCCTGGCCGAACTGGCCAAGACGCCCGGTATTACGGCGCGAAAACTCGATGTGCTGAATGACGAGGCGGTGAAGACCGCTTTCGCCGAAATCGGCCGCGTCGACGCGCTGTTCAACTGCGCCGGCTTCGTCCATTCAGGCTCGATCCTCGAGATGAAGGACGAGGATCTCGACTTCGCCATCAATCTCAATGTACGCGCCATGATCCGCACCATCCGCGCCGTGCTGCCCGGCATGCTGGAACGCGGCGACGGGTCGATCATCAACATGTCCTCGGTCGCCGGTGCGCCGAAGGGCGTTCCGAACCGCTTCGCCTATGGCGTCACCAAGGCCGCCGTCATCGGCCTGACCAAGTCGATCGCGGCCGACTATGTCGCTAAGGGCATCCGCTGCAACGCCATCTGCCCCGGCACGGTGGAAAGCCCGTCGCTGGAAGGCCGCATGCGTGCGCAAGGCGACTACGAGACGGCCCGCGCGGCTTTCATCGCCCGCCAGCCCATGGGCAGGCTGGGCACGGCCGAAGAGATCGCCGATCTCGCCGTTTATTTAGCCGGCGCCAGCTACACGACCGGACAGGCCTATAACATCGACGGCGGCTGGTCGATCTGACGTCGGTTCGGCGAGCAGGGCAGGCGGTAATTCAGTTACGAGGCAGACAATGACCAGGATCACCGACCTCAGAACCTTCGACTTGCGCTTCCCGACATCGCAGAGTCTCGACGGCTCGGACGCGATGAATCCGGATCCGGATTATTCGGCCGCATACGTCATTCTAGACACAGACAGCGAAGGGCTCAAAGGCCACGGCCTCACCTTCACCATCGGCCGCGGCAACGAGATCTGCTGCGCGGCGATCGAGGCGCTGCGCCACCTGATCGTCGGGCTCGACCTCGACTGGGTCAAGCAGGATCCCGGCCGCTTCTGGCGTCACGTCACCGGCGACAGCCAATTGCGCTGGATCGGCCCTGACAAGGGCGCCATGCACCTTGCCGTTGGCGCCGTTGTCAACGCCGTCTGGGACCTATGGGCCAAGGAGGCCGGCAAGCCGGTCTGGCGCCTGGTCGCCGAGATGAGCCCGGAAGAGATCGTGCGCATCGTCGATTTCCGCTATCTCACCGACGCGATCACACCGGCCGAGGCGCTGGAAATCCTCAAGGAGGCCGAGGCCGGCAAAGCCGAACGCATCGCCACGCTCGAGCGCGAAGGCTATGCCTGCTACACCACCTCGGCCGGCTGGCTTGGTTATCCCGACGACAAGCTCAGGCGGCTTTGCCAGGAAGCGGTCGATCAGGGCTTTGACCACATAAAGCTGAAAGTCGGTCGTGACCGCGCCGACGACATCCGCCGTTTGCGGATCGCCCGCGAGGTGATCGGCCCGGATCGTTATCTGATGATCGACGCCAACCAGGTCTGGGAGGTCGACCAGGCGATCGACTGGCTCAAGGACCTGGCCTTCGCCAAGCCATTCTTCATCGAGGAGCCGACCAGCCCGGACGATGTCGCCGGCCACGCCAAGATCCGCAAGGCCGTGGCGCCGATCAAGGTCGCCACCGGCGAAATGTGCCAGAACCGCATCATGTTCAAGCAGTTCATCGCCGGCGGCGCCATCGATGTCGTGCAGATCGATTCCTGCCGCATGGGCGGATTGAACGAGGTGCTGGCGGTGCTCTTGATCGCCACCAAGTTCGGCCTGCCCGCATGGCCGCATGCCGGCGGCGTCGGCCTGTGCGAATACGTCCAGCATCTGTCGATGATCGACTATGTCGCGATCTCAGGCAGCAAGGACGGGCGGGTGATCGAATATGTCGACCATCTGCACGAGCATTTCCTCGAGCCCTGCATCATCCGCGACGCCGCCTACATGCCGCCGGCCGCACCGGGTTTCTCGATTGAAATGAAGCCGCAGTCGATCGAGGACTACCGGCACCAAAGCTGAAGCTTTGCCTGAACCTAGAGCAATTCCAGGAAAAGTGTGAGCGGTTTTCCGTCCGGAATTGCGTCAAAACAAAGAGTTAGAGCGCTTCGCCGTTTCCATGAAACGGTGAAACGCTCTGGCAGTTACTTGGTCGCTTCGAGCTTATCGATCGCGGCGCCGAAGCCTTTCAGCGAAACAGGGATCGTCACCGGTTTGCGGGTGACCGATTCCATGCCGATGTTCAGCGTCGCCCCGATCCGCATCGTCTTGACCAGTTCAGGCGCCAGCGGCACCGCGGCATAGGCGCCGTTCTGGTCGCTGGTCTGGATGGCGACGGTGACTTTCTTGCCGCCGTCGATTTGATAGGAGGCGCCCGAAGGCAGGAACAGGCCGTGCGGTAAGGCAAGCAGCATGGCGAAACCCTGGCCGCCCTGCTGGCGGCGGACCGTCACCGTCAGCACCCGCTGACCGGTCTTGGCTTCGGTGAGGTTCTGCGAGACCTGACATTGCAGCTCGGTGCCGGACGATCCCGACGAGCAATTTACAACCCATGGGTTGGCGTCAGCGGGCTTGGTCTCGGCGGGCTTGGCGTCCTCGGCGATGGCCGCGCTGATCACAAACAGCATTGTCGCACCGACCATAGCCGCCAGATGAGCCAATTTTGTTGCTATATTATAAGTCACTAATGCACGCTCCAATATTTGCTGAACTTGCAGCATCTATAGCCGGCTGAATGGAGTCCCAGTAAGGTCAAGACAAATCGGTGTTGCATTGTCGCAACAGTCGTATGTTTTCTATTGGAATATGCTATCGCAACCATGAATTGTCTTGCAACGCAATAATAATGGCATAGCCAATCAACGACGACAGCTCCAGTCAGGGTGGGAAGATGCGTTCGCGCAAAGGGCTGACTGATACTCGAGGAAAGATCGCGGGACGGGCGGTCGGGCAAAGCGGAACGTCTTCCGCTGCCCGACGCGTTGGTATTTTGCTCAGAACGTCGGCGTTGTCGAGCGTCGCGCTTGCGCTGTCAGGCCTTGCCGCGCATGCCGACGATGCCGGCCTGTGGCAGCCGCAGGTCCGCGCCATCATCGGCGCCAACAGCAACAGCGGATTCTCGGCGCTCGAAGGCTTCCTGCCGATCAAGCAGAATCTCGAATCCGTCCTCTTCCTCGACGTTCGCTCGAAATATGATTTCGACGACGGGTTTGGCCAGGATGTCGGCCTGGGCATCCGCCGCATCGTCAATCCGGATCTGATGATCGGCGGCTACGCCTATCTCAACATCCAAAACCGCGACAGCCATCAGTTCGTCGCCACCACGCTCGGCCTCGAGGCGATCACCTCGAAATACGATGCCCATGTCAATGTCTACCTGCCGATCAGCGGCGACCGCGGTTCGGCTGGGCAGGAGTCAAGCCTGTCGCTGGCCGGCAGCCAGTTGCTCGAAGAAATCTCGGCGATCGACCATCGCACCTATGCCGCCTGGGGCATCGAGGGCGAGGTCGGCGTCCAGGCGCCCATCGACCTGCCGGAAAACCAGTCGCTGCGCTTCGATATAGGCGCCTACCATTTTGCCGATCCCGATGGCGACGACCGCTCGGTCACCGGCGCCAAGGCGGGCATTGAATACACCTTCGGCGATGTCGTCGGCAAAGGCACGTCCCTGACCTTCACCGGCGAGGTGCGCAACGACAATCGCGACAACACCCAGTTCGCCGGCAGCGTCCGGCTGACGGTGCCGTTCAACGTGCCCGGCGGCAGCTCCGCCGGTGATGAGACGGATCCTGTCTCGACGGTCAGCCCGGGCCTGCGCAAAAGGCTCAACGAGCGCGTGCGCGGCGATATCGGCGTCAGGCTGCAGGACCAGGACAAGGTCACCGGCACGACGACGCGCGTCGCCATCAACGCCGCCACCAACGCCGCCTTCGGCAAGTTCTTCTTTGCCGATGGCCACAACGACGCTGGCGCCGGTACGCTCGCCGATCCGACGACGCTGGACCTTGCCGTCGCCGGAGCCGGAGCGAACGGTGTCGTCATCGCGCTTGGCGGCAGCGGCAACATCACAACTGCCGGCGTCACCCTTGCCAACGGCCAGACCGTCATCGGCGGCGGCGGCAGCGTTCAGGCCAGGCTCATCAATGGCAGCATCGGCACCTACAATTTCGGCGGCAGCAACGGCACCATCCAGGGCACCAACGCCGCCAACCCCGTCATCACGTTAGCCAGCAACAACACGCTGAGCGGGATCACCATCACCGGCGGTGGCGACGGCATCTTCGGAAACAATGCCGCCAACACGACCCTGACCAATGTCACGGTCGATGGTGCCGGCGGTAACGGCGCCGACTTCAAGGGCGATTCGACCAACGTCAAGGCGTCCGGCTTCACGGCGCAGAACAACGGCATTGACGGCCTGCATATCGAAGGCAACGGCACCTATAACTTCACCGGCACGACGCTGCTTCAGGCCAATGCCGACGACGGCCTCGATATCGCCGGCCACGGCGCCTACAATTTCGCAACGCTCAACGCGCTCGGCAATCATGACGCCGGCATCACCGTCAAGGGCACCGGCGGCAACATTGCCATCACCGGCGGCCAGGTGTCGGGCAACAAGGCCCTGGGCGATGACGGGGTCAGCATCTTCATCGATCCGATCACCGCCAATATCGTGCTGGATTCCATCACGCAGGACGGCGGCACATCGGGCGTCGTGCTCAAGAACCTCTCGGGCAGCTTCACCGTCAGCGGCGCGACGACCATTTCGAACACCACCGGCCCGGCGATCGCGATCACCAGTTCCCCGGCGACGATCCGCTTCGGCGACATCAATATCACCAATCCGGGTGGCGACGGCATGTCGTTCACCGGCGTCAACGCCGCCGTGATCGCCGGCAACATCATCATTTCCGGTATCGGCGTCGGCCAAGCAGGCCTCGATTTCTCCGGCAGCCAGACCAATTTCACCGCGCAGTCGCTTAACATCACCGGCCCCGCCATCGGCGCAGTCGGCTCGATCGGCATCGACCTCGCCGACACCACCGGCGATGCCTCGATCACCATCACCAATGGCGGCAATATCTCCGGTGTAGCCACCGGCGTCCGCCTCGGCATTGCCGGCACGCCGGCGGATACGGCCAACGCTCAGTTCACCTTCGGCGGCGGCATGATCGGTGGCAACACCGCCTCGCTCGACGCGCGCGGCCTCAATTCCGGCTCCGGGCTTTATGCCTTCGGCACGACGACTTTCATCGGACCGCAGCTCTTCGACCAGGCGCATCTGATCTTTATTGGCGTGAATGGTTCCGGATCCGGCAACTCGCTATCGGATCTCGCGTCTATTACCAGTGCCGACAACAATCATGACGGCGCCGCGACCTTTGTGTTGGTCAACGATGCCGGCAACACGCCGATCGACGCCAATGGCGGTTTCACGCTCGACGCCGGCCAGACCCTCGCCTCCTTCGGCAACGGCCGTACCTTCTCGCTCGGCGGCTTGCCGATGAACGTGACCGGCGCCAATGTCAACCATGGCACCACCATCTCGGATCCAAACGGCGCCGCGACGCTGACAAATACCGGCGCCGGCGATGCCGTTACGGTCGCCAGCAATACCTCGCTGCTCGATTTCAAAATCGCCGGGGTTGCCAACGGCGTCGGCATCTACGGCAGCAACGTCACCGGTGTCACGCTGACAGGCATGTCAGTCAGCGGCGCCGTGAACAATGATGGCGTGTTCTTCGACAGTACCAGCAGCGTTACGGGCTTCAACCTCACTTCGACAGGCAACGGCGGCAGCGGCCTAAAACTCGGCAGAGGCACTTACACCTTCACTGGCACGACAACACTTTCGAACAATGCCACTGGCCTGATTGTTGGTCCGGTCGGAACCTACAGTTTCGATAAGGTCGACATCGAGGGCAACGGAACCGGGGTCACCGCCCTATCCGTCCCCGGCGCGGCCACGCTTTCCATCGCCGATGGAACCATTTCCGGCAACACGATACGCGGTTTCGAGGCGTCCCAGATCAATCTCGATGTCGCGCTGTCGAGTCTCAGCCAGACCAGCGGCTCCGATGGCGTGAATCTTGATACCGTTACTGGCAGCTTCAGTGTCACCGGCGCGACGACAATTTCGGGCGCGCAAGCGGGTGTGGTCGTCACGGACAGCTCGGCCACGGTCGACATCGCCAATCTGGTCACGACCTCGATTGCCGGCGCCGATGTCAGCCTGACCAACAACACCGGCATCATCGGCATCGGCGGCACCATCACCAATTCCGGCACTGGCGACGGCGTCGTCGTTTCCGGCGGCAGCGCGGCGATCACGGTCTCGGCGAACATATCCAGCTCGGCGACCTCGCCCGGCATGGCGGTCAAGGTCGATGGCATCACCGGCGGCTCGGTGACCTTCAGCGACGCGATCAGTTCGACCGGCACCGGTTGGCTTTTCGAGATCGGCTCGGCGGCTTTCCTGAGCGGCGGCACGATCAGCTTCACGGGCCCGTCACTGTCGGCGACAGGCGGCGGTGGAGCGCTTGCCATCGACCTCATCGGCACGGCCAAGTTGAACGTTACCGCTCCGCTGTCGATCACCAATGCCATGAGCACCGGCCTGGTTGTCGGCAGTATCGGCAGCACCGCATCGGCAACCTTCGGAGCGGTCACGGTGACGGGCGCCGGCCCCGGCATCGCCATCGCCAACACCGCCGGTTCAGTCACCTTCGGCACGACCCAGGTCACGCTGGGCTCTGCCGCCAACGTGGCCGGCATCAACTTCTCATTCACCAATGCCGATGTCAGCTTCGGCACGACCACCGTGACGATGGGCGCCGGCGCCAACCAGAGCGGCATCAGCTTCGCAACTGCCAGTGCCGATGCCAGCTTCGGCGCAACCACCGTGACAATGGGCGCTGGCGCCAACCAGACCGGCATCAACTTCAGCGGCGCCTTTGCCACGGCCGATTTCGGCGTGACTCATATCACCGGCACCGGCGACCTGACCTCGCGCGGCATCGACCTATCGTCGACGCAAGCCGACAAGACCATTACCTTCCAGGCCGGCTCCAGCATTTCCAATGTCGGCGTCGGCGTCGAACTGTCGTCGGGCGGCACCACGGCGACTTCGGCCAACGCCAACTTCACCTTCGGCGACGGCACTTCGGCAAACGGGCTGCAATCCTCCATCAGCGCGGCGGCGGGCGGCTACACCGTCAACACCATCGGGCTCAATCCGGCGCTCGGCAACTACAATTTCAACGACGTTACGTTCACCGGTCCCGCGCATCTGGCCAGCGCGGTTGGTGGGACCATCATGGTCTCGCAGAACGGCGGCGTCATCGCCGCCGGCACGGACGGGCTCAGCGCCGCGGTAACCACGGTGACGGTTGCCCAGGCCGATGCCATGGTCGGCACCCAGACCTTTGCCTTCGTCGGCACCGTCGATCTCAGCGGCACGGCGTTCACGCTCGATTCAGGCCAGTCGATCACCGGCTTCGGCAACGGCACGTCCATCCTCACCTCCGGCACGGTCCAGCCGATCAACGTCCAGGGCAATCTTGGCGCCACAGGCGGCAATGTCACCGGCAACGAGGGCGTGGTTAAGAGCACGGGCAGCGATACCCTGCAGTTGCTCGGCAACAACCAGGTGAAGAACACGGCCTTCGACTTCACCGGCGGCAGTGGCTCGGTCTTCCTCATCGACCAGAATGCTGCCGGCTTCAGCAACGCCGGCGGCATCTTCATCGATGGCGTGACAGTCAGCAACGTCGCCGTCGGCCAGACGGCGTTCAAGGTCGACGGCCTCACCACCAACGTGTCGATCACCAACAACAACATCAACGTTGCCGGCACGCTGCTCGACGCCGATGGCGGCAACGGCGACATCACGGTCACGCGCGGCACCTTGCCCAACAGCGGGCCGGCCGGCACGCTGACCGGCGGCGGCATCTCGATCGCCAACCGCACCGGCGGCCTGGTCAACTTCACCGACAAGGTGACGGTCAACGGCAACGGTGTCTCGCTCACCAACAACACCGGCGCCACCGTCAAGTTCGCGGATGTGGACATCACCACCACCAATGGTTCGACGGCGTTCAGCGCCACGGGCGGCGGCACGGTCGAGGTCGATGCGGGAACGATCGATGCCACGGGCGCGCAGGCGGTGGCCCTCGACAGCATCGCGGCCGACATCCATTTCACCTCGACCAGCGCGACCTTCAGCTCCGGCAGCGGCATCGATCTGCAGAATCTGAGCGGCACGGTCGCGCTCGGCACCGGCACGCTGATCAATACCGGCTCAGGCACGGCCTTCAATGTCGGCTCGGCGACCGATCAGAGCGGCGGCAACGCTGTCATCAGCTACGGCGGAACGATTGCCAGCAACGGCACCGGCGCGGCGGTCTCGATCCAGGAACTCACCGGCGGCTCGGTGACGCTGTCGGGCGATCTGACCGACGGCAACGCGGCCGGCGGCGGCAACATCTTCGTCGGCGGCATCGACAACGGCACGGCGGCGACGGTCACCTTCTCGGGCGCCAGCAAGAAGATCAGTTCTGGGGCGACCACCGCCGTCCAGCTCGGCTATACGGGCAACTTCGCGGCCCCTGTTCCGCATCCCAATACCAACGCCACGATCAACTTCAACAATGGTGGCCTGGATATAACGACAAGCGGGACCGGCTTCGTCGCGGCCTTTGGCGGCACTGTAAGTGTATCCGGCCCTGGCCCCATCACCGGCAACAAGATCTCCTCCGGCGGCGATGGTTTGGCCATATACGCCGCCGATGTGGGCAGCGCCGGTGTTACCTTTGACAGCATCTCGGCCGTATCCACCTCGAATGGCGCTGGCGTGCTGCTCGCCGGCTCCAACCTTGGTGGCGATGTCAACATCGGCGGCCTGACCGACACCGGATTCCTGGGCGCCTCGCTGGGCGCCCTGTCCGGCGCCGGCGTGGTCAATTTCACCGGCAAGACCGATCTCGACACCAGCTACGAAGGGTTCGAGATCAGCGGTCAGGTCGGCACCATAAACATCGCCAATGTCACTGGATCCACCCTGACCATCGATGGCGGCCAGGTCGGCATTGCGCAGATCGGCTTGCAGACCGGGACCGTCAACGTCGGCGGCAATGGCGGCATCGCCAGCATCGGCGCGACGACAAGCACCAGCGGTTCGGCCATCACGCTCTCCGGCGGCAACGACCTTCTCAATGCGACGCTGAACTACAACGGTTCGATCAAGGTCGGCGCCGGCAATGTGCTGAATGCCGGCGGCGGCGACTGGACCGTGCTGAACATGAGCGGTTCGGTCGTTTCGACGACGACGGTGGCCGGGGCGTCCGCGGCGTTCCTGTTCAGCGGTCACGCCAACGGCGTGTACAATATTTCGAGCACGATCGATCACCAAGGTGGCATCGGCGTCCGGTTCGACGGGAGCTCCGACGGAACAGTCACCTTCTCCGGCTCATCGAAGACATTCGATACCGGCGCCAACAATGCTATCGTCAAGGACCCGGCGTACGTGCCGGATCCGCAGACCAAGGGCACGCTCAACTTCACCAATGGCGGGCTCGTCATCACCACCACGAGTGGCGCCGGCTTCACCGCCAGCACCTTCGGTTCGGGCGCGATCAGCGTCACTGGCGCCGGCAACACCATCACTACCGGCACGGGCACCGCGCTGAAGCTGGGCGACGCGACAGCGGTCCTGCCGGGGGCGACAGGCGCGACAATCGGCGCCGGCGGCATCACCTTCGATTCCATCTCGGTCAACGGCGCCGCGACCGGCGTTTCGCTCAACGATGTCAGCGGCGGCGCCATCAACCTCGGTGCGGTCGACCTGGAAGGCATCACCTCGCGCGGCGTCGATATTTCCGGCACGCTCGGCTCGGCGTTGGGCTTTACCAGCCTGAAGGTCGGGCTCAGCGCGGCGAACGCGGTTGGCCTCGATCTCAACGGCGCAGCCCTCGGCGCCAGCAACATCACGGCCGGCGACTTCGACGTCGATGGCGGCAGCTTCGCCGGCACGATCGGCATCGACATGGCCGGCACCACCGGCACCGGCACGATCCAGCTCGGCGACACGATCAACAACAACCCCGCCGGCCAGACTTCGACCATCGCCAATGTCGGCTATGGCGTCCAGTTCTCCAGCGCCACCAACGCCAAGCTGGTGTTCGGCGACGGTTTGGGGCCGTCCGAATCGTCGATCGCGACCACGGGCGGCCAGGTCATCCACGCCACCGACAGCCTGCCGACCAATGGCGACTACAATTTCAACGACGTCAATTTCACCGGCGACACGTCGAACCTGTCGTCGATCAGCGTCTATTACGTCGATCTGGATGGCAACGTTTCGGGAACCGGCGACGGCAGCCTTGCCAATCCAGGCAGCCTGGCGCAGGCCCAGGCCTCCACCGCCAATGTGGTGGTGCTGATCGACAAGAACGTCAACGGAAGCCAGGAAACCCTCGACCTGAGCGGGGGCACGTTCCAGATCGACGACGGCCAGGTCGTGCTTGCCTTCAAGAACAATGACGCGGCGGTCGACGTTTCCCTGCTTGGCGTCGACACCAGCGGCGGCGCCGGGGCGGCGTTCCATTTCACCACGGTGCAGAACTCGCCGATCGTCTCGGCGCCAGCCGGCATCGATTCGCTGCGGCCCGTCCTGCAGAGCAACACCGCCGGCTCGGTGATCAACTTTGCCACCAGCGGCTCGGGCACGTTCACCGGCGGCATCCAGAACCTCATCATCCGCAACACCGGCACCGGCACGGGTGTCGCCGTCAATGCGACCGCGGCTTCCAACTTCTTCCTCCGCAACAACGACATCGCGGCCGGCGGCAGGGCGCTCGACTTCGCCACGACCGGCGCTCCCGCCAACACGCTGCTGCTTTCGATCGACGGCAACACGCTGAAATCGACGGGATCGGCGCTCGCCGCGTCCTTCGCCGGCCAGAACATCAGCGCGACGGACAATTCGATCGCCATCCGCTCCTTCGCCGGCAACAAGGTCACCGGCGGCACCGGTGGCGGCATCGCCTTCAGCGATGTCCGCTTCGATTCCGACGGCGCCGGCGGCACCGTCAGCGCCGGCTCGCTCGGCATCGGCACTCCCGGCGCGCGGGTCCAGGGAAATGGGCTCAGCTTCACCAACACCAGCGGCACGCTGGATCTGGGCACGCTCAGCCTCGCCAACAATGGCGGTACCGGCGTCCTGGTCGATACCAAGGGCGCGAACACCAATTTCACGCTGAACAACAGCGGCGGCGTGGTCACCACCACCAATGGCGTAGCGTTCAACCTCGATCCGCTGACCGTGAACATGACGTTTGCAACCGTCAACGCCGTCGGTGGCACCAGTGGGATCATCTTCGATGGCGTTGCCGGTACCTTCACCGTCACCGGCGCTACAAGCATTTCCAACACGACGGGTTTCGGCATCGACGCCGGAGCCGGCAACACCGGCACCTTCAATTTCAACACGGTGACGGTGAACAATGTCACCATCCCCAACACGGGTGGCGGCATCCATGTCCAGACCGGCACGCTCAACGTTAGCGGCCTTGCCAACATCGATACCACCAGCGGCGCCGGGCTTTCGCAAGTCGGCGGCACGACCAGCTTCACCGGCGGCGTGACGGTCGATACCACCAGCGGCGACGGCATGCTCGTGATCAACGGCAGCGCGATCACCGTGACCGGCGCCGCCAACACCGTGACGACGGCCACCGGCCGCGTCGTGTCGATGCAGACCGCGACCATTGGCGCGAGCGGCGTCACGTTCCAAACGCTGAAATCAACCGGAACCGTCAGCGGCGGCCCAGGCATCCAGCTCTCGAATGTCAGCGGCGGCACTTTCGATGGCGGCGATGCATCCATCGCGGGTTCGAGCAACAACGCCATCACCGTCCAGAACGGCACGTCCTCGACCGTCAACTTCAACAGCGCCGTGGTCAGCAGCGCCACCTTCAACGGCATCGACATCAACGCCGGCGTGACCGGTACGGTGACCTTCGGCACGGTGACGATCGACAACACCGGCGCGTCCGGTGTGCGCCTGCTGAACACATCCGGCACCGTCAACATAAATGGCGGCTCGATCGGCGCAACCAACGACCCGACCGGCAGTGCCGTGGAGATCTCGGGCGGCGCCGCGACCTTGAACGTCGCCGCTTCGCTCACCAAGACCAGCGCCGGCAAGATCGTCGACATCTCCGGCGTCACCGGCGGCACGGTCACGCTATCCGGCGCGCTCAGCGCTAATACTGGCAGTGACAACGGCATTTTTGTCCACAGCAACACCGGCGGCACCTTCAATTTCAACGGCGCCATGACGCTCGGCACGGGCACCAGCCAGGCGGTCAATCTGGCGACCAATACCGGCGCCACCGTCAATTTCGGCGGTGGTCTGGCGATCAGCACGACCTCCGGCGCAGGCTTCAGCGCCACCGGGGGCGGCACGGTCGGTGTCGCCGGCACCACCAACACGATCACGACAACGAGCGGAACGGCGCTCAATCTCAATGGCGTCACCGTTGGCGCCGGCGGCGTCAACTTCAACTCGGTCTCAACCAATGGCGCGGCCACAGGCATAGCGCTGACCGATGTCGCGTCGTCCGGCGGCGCCATCGCGCTCGGCACGGTCAACCTGCAGGCCATCACCTCGCGGGGCGTCGACATCTCCGGCGCGTTGGGCGCGGCGCTGTCCTTCACCGATCTCGACATCGGCCTGAACAGCACGACGGGTGTCGCCTTCGACCTCAACGGCGCCACGATCAACGCGGCGGTAACGGCCAACGATTTCGACGTGACCAATGCGCAGGCGGCCGGCACCTCGGTCGGCGTCGACCTGCGCGGCACCACCGGCGGCCAGACGGTGCGTCTCGGCGACACCGTTGCGAACGCCGGCGCCAGCTCGAGCATCGCCGGCGTCAACACCGGCGTGTTCCTCAACTCGACGACGATCCTTGCCTTCACCTTTGGCGACGGCGAGTCCACCACCGACCAGAATTCGACCATCGGCGCCAATGTCGGCATCGACGCCTCGAGCGCGCCGGCGGCCGGCAGCTACAATTTCCAGGACGTCAATTTCCAGGCCAGCCCTGGCCTCGGCTTCGGGGTCGGCAAAATCTATTTCGTCGGCGCCAGCGCGACCGGCGACGGTACCGGCCGCGACCAGAACAATCTGGCGACGCTTTCGACGGCGGAAGCGGCGTCGGTCGCAAGCGACATTCTGGTCCTCGTCAACAATGGCGGCGTCATCAGCGCAGCGGGCAGCAATGCGGACAACACGCTGGTGCTGGCCGCCGGCGAGCAGGTGCGCGGCTTCGGCAACGGCAACATCAACCTGGCGCTGACGGTCCCGTCGACCATCCAGCTCGCCAGCAACAGCATCTCGATCGTCGACCAGACGCCGGACGGTGCGGCAACCCTGACGACAAGCGCCGGCGCCAACGCCATCACGCTCGGCGCCAGCGGCAACATCATCGACGGCTTCATCCTCGACGGCGGCGCACGCGGCATCAAGGACAACGGCTCGGGCGCCTCCGGCACCACGATCAGCCACATGACGATCCGGAATTTCACCGCGGCTGGCATCGAGATCACCCCGTCGACCAGCACGACGATCGACAATGTGACATTTGCCAACAACGCGACGGACGTCATCGTCAACGCGCTCAACACCACCATCAGCAACGTCACCAGCACCGGCGCCACGGGCATCGCCTTCGACCTGCGCAACACCACCGGCACGACGACGCTGACCAACCTCAACGTCACCACCGCGGCAACCGGCACCGGCATCGTCTTCGGCGGCGCTTCCGGCCCCGGCGGCACGATCAATGGCACCAATGTCGACATTTCGGGCGGCAGCGGTATCTCCGTCATTGGCGGCAATGCGGCGATCAGCTTCAACGCCACCAGCTCCATCGCAGCCGGCGGTTCGGGCACGGCGGCCAGCATCACCAACCGCGCTGGCGGCAGCTTCTCCTTTGCTGGCACGGTCACCGCCAACGGCGGCGCCAGCGGCATCGTCATTTCAGGCGCCACGGCGGCAAGCAATGTCAGCTTCGGCGGCACCGTTGATATCGGCACGACGACGGCGCTTACCGGCACCGCGGTGTCGATCAACAACAACGGTCAGTCGTCGGTTATCGCCTTCTCAAACATCGACATCGTCACCAACGGCACGACCGGCTTCAGTGCCACCAATGGCGGCACGGTCAACGTCACCACCGGCACGGTAAGCTCAACGGGCGCCCAGGCAATCAACCTCAACGGCGTCGCCACCACGACCGGCATCAACTTCACCTCGACCACCTCGACCGGCGGGACCAACAATGTCGTGGTCAGCGGCGTCACCGGCGCCGGCACGGTCAGCCTCGGCACCGGCTCGCTGACCGGCGCGAGCGGCGTCGCCTTCCTCGGCTCGGGCGGCACGGCGAGCGTCAGCTACAGCGGCTCGATCACCAAGACCAGCAATGGCCGCGCGATCGACCTCCAGAACCGCACCGGAGGCACCGTCACCTTCAACGGCACGGTCTCCTCGACCGGCAGCAGCGACGGCATTTTCCTCAACGCCAACACTGGATCGACCATCAATTTCGCCAACACCCTGACCATCGACACCTCGGCCAGCGGCACCGCCGGCTTCACCGCCACCGGTGGCGGCACGGTCAGCGCCACCGCCCTCGGCAGCACGATCAATTCGGGCTCCGGCACCGCGCTTAATGTCGCCAACACAACGATCGGCGGTTCGGGCCTGAAGTTCCAGAGCATCTCGTCGAATGGCGCGGCCAACGGCATCGTGCTCAACAACACCGGTACCAGCGGTGGACTGACGGTCATGGGCGATGGCGGCGGCTCGAACAATGGTTCGGGCGGCACAATCCAGAATTCGACGGGCGACGGCGTCAGCCTGAATTCGACCCAAGATGTCCACCTTGCCTACATGAACATCACCAACAATCTGGGTGACGGCATCGGCGGCTCGGGCATCAACGGCTTCGTGCTGAACCGGCTCAATATCTCTCTCAACGGCGACAGCGCGGCGACCGACGAGTCCGGCATAAACATAACCGAATTGACCGGAACCGCCTCGAACGGCGCCCATGCGACGTCGATCAGCAATTCAGTGATCAGCAACAATGAGGAATTCGAAATCCAGATTTCGAACTCGTCGGGCACGCTGACGAACCTGCAGCTCATCAACAACACGATTTCCGCGAATGGTTTGGCCATCCACGGCAACGCGTCCTCGCCTCACGGCGATCTCGTCAACTTCCTCGGGCTAGGCACGTCCGTAATGGGCCTTACGGTGACCGGCGGCAGCTTCACCGGAAATACTGTTTCAGACGCAACCCATGTGATTACGGGAACCGGCGTCTTCGGCAATTCCGGCGGCACCAGCATGACGGTGAATGTGTCGGGAGCAACCTTCACCAACAACAATGCGGGCGTCGACGTATCCACCGACCCAGTTGCGACCTCGCTTACTTTCGACATCGAGAACAACACGTTCATCGGCCAGCGTTCCACCGCAATCAACCATTTCGACAATGGCAACGCGCCTTTCAACAGGACGGTCAACGGCACGATCAAGAACAACACCATCGGTGATAACGCGGTCGCCAATTCGGGCTCGGCTGTCGGCGACGGCATCGCCATCTCGAACGAGGGCGCCGTCAGCGGCAAATATCTGATTGACGGCAATAAAATCTATCAGGTCGCGACGGCCCCGGGCATCAGCGTCAATATCGGCCTTGGTGGTCAGGCCACGGGCGGCGGCGAAACCGACCTTACCATCACCAACAACATTTTCGACCATATCAATGGCAGCCGCGCGATCACCGTCCAGGACAATCAGGTTACCGATATCGCCACTCCGCCCGGCGCCGGCCCATTCCCGACAGTCTGGCTCAACCTTCAGGGCAATTCCTTCGCCAACATTGCCGGGCAGGCCGGCAATGGCCAATACGTGCGCCTCAAGCAGTCGTACGGCATCTTCAAGGTGACGCAGTCCGCCGCAACTGCTGGTGCAAACGTCGGCGAACTCGATGACGCAAACGGCATCAACGATCCGACCAAGTTCAGCACCAGCAGCACCAGCGGCAGCATTCAATATGGCCAGGGCGCCGCGCCTTTGCCGACGACCAACCCTCTGCCTTGAACGGTTTCGTCATCGAAATCGGGTTCAATAGAACAAGCTAAAAAACAAGCTTGCAAAGTACTGAAATCGGTTGTTCTATAGGGCAAGAGGCATGTTGTTCTGATTAGCAGAAAAATTTAAGTACTTATGGCGCACGCGTCGCGAGGATTTTCTTGCGAAGTGGGCTGTCTGTGCTTTATGATTGGCGAGGAGCGGCGATGGCGGAACCATTTCTTTCCGAAATCAGGATCATGTCTTTCGCTTTTGCGCCGAAAGGCTGGGCGCTGTGCGACGGGCAGCTTCTGCCCATAAACCAGAACCAGGCATTGTTCTCGCTGCTTGGCACCACATTCGGTGGCGACGGCCGCGTCAACTTCGCGTTGCCCGATTATCGCGGACGCATTCCCATTCATGTCGGCAGTGGCCACACGCTAGGCGAGCGTGGCGGCGAGCCGGCCCATACGCTTTCGATAGCGGAGCTGCCGACGCATGTGCATGTCGCCAATGCATCCAGCACACAGGGCAATTCGACCAATCCGAATTTCGGCGGCGTCGGCAATATCCTGGCAAGGGACCCGGGAAACATTTACGGCCCGCCCGGCAACCTGGCCGCATTGAATGCCGGGAGCGTCTCCAGCATTGGTGGCAGCCAGGCGCATCTCAACATGCAGCCGTTTCTCACGCTGAGTTTCTGCATTGCCCTGCAAGGCATCTTCCCGTCGCCGACCTGAGGAAACGCGATCATGGCACAACCCTATGTTGGCGAAGTCCGCATGTTTGCCGGCAATTTCGCCCCGGCCGGCTGGATGTTCTGCGAGGGACAACTCATACCCATCTCGGAGAACGAGACGCTGTTCCAACTGATCGGCACCACTTATGGCGGTGACGGCGAGAGCACGTTCGCGCTGCCGGACCTTCGCGGCCGCGCTGCTGTGCATCAAGGTAACGGCTTCGTCCTTGCCCAGACCGGCGGTGCCGAAGAGATAACTCTTACCATCTCGGAGATTCCGGCACATTCCCATGCGCTTCTGGGAAACACAGGCAACGGATCGCAGGCTTCGCCGCAGAACAATGTTCTCGCAAGCTCGACCCTGGTCAAGCTTTACGCCTCGGAAACGGCTGACGCCAATATGGCGACGTCGGCTATTTCCTCGATAGGCGGCAGCCAGCCGCATACGAATTTTCAGCCGTATCTCTGCGTCAATTTCATCATCTCGCTGTTCGGCATTTTCCCGTCGCCGACTTGAAGAGGGACAGTCATGGCCGATCCGTTCGTCGCCGAAATCCGCATCTTTCCATTCAATTTCGCACCCAAGGGCTGGGCCTGGTGCGATGGTCAGCTTTTGCCGCTCTCCCAGAACACGGCTCTGTTTTCGCTGCTCGGCACCACCTATGGCGGCAACGGCAAGTCGAACTTCGCCTTGCCCGACCTACAGGGGCGCACGCCGATGCATCCGGGCCAGGGGCCAGGGCTTTCCCTGCATGATCTCGGCGAGACCGGCGGCTCGGACACCGTGGCATTGCTGGAGTCCGAAATTCCGATGCACAACCATGCGATGAGGGGGACTGTCGAAGACGGAACGCAGGGCACGCTGACCCCTAACATCACCCTGGCAACGTCCATTGGCGGTGCGGTGTTTCAATCGACCACCAACGTCAATCTTGCGCCCATCAGCCCTAACGCGCTCGCCCCCGCCGGCGGCGACCAGCCGCACAACAACCTGCAACCTTACCTCACCTGTTATTTCTGCATCGCGCTGCAAGGCGTTTTCCCGCCGAGAGGCTGAACTCCGAGCCAACAGGGCAGTACCGATCATGGCCAACGAAGACGCTCACTTACCACCCCAAGCGGTGCCCCACGGCCAATTGCCTTCCGGGACATCCTTCTTCGAACTGTCGCGGCTGATGGTCGTCGGCATCGATAACGCCAAGGGCCAGTTGATCCAGAAGGCCCAGACGTCGCCGAACGGACCGTGGGCGCAGGACTGGACGCCGATTGCGCCGGGCGCCTACATGACCATGACGGCGGGTGTGACCAAGGACGGGCGCGTCGCCATCGTCGCCCAGCAGGCGGGAAGCCCCACTCTCTTCTTCATCGCCGAGGACCCAAATCAGGCCGGCCCGGTCGAAAAATGGCTGGCTCCGGTCAACATCGGCGCTCCGCCCGGCGCGGTCGTCTACCAGAAGCTGTCCATGGCACGCGATGCCGACGGCCGCGTTGAAATCTTCCTTACCGACAATCTGGGCCGCGTCTGGTGGATCTACCAGAACCCGGACGTAATTGTTCAGGTGCAGAAAACCATCACGCCGCCCGGCACGACGACACCAATCGTCGTCACCGCCGACGAGCTCAGGCCGCCAGCGCAGCCGTGGAGCGCCTGGATTCAGCTGACCGGCCAGCTCGTAGCCATCACCGCGCTGCGCCAGGCAGACGGCCGCATCGCATTGTTCGGCATCAACTCCGCCCTCCATCTCTATCGCTGTCAGCAGGCCAAGGCCGAGGCGCTGACGGTCGCTGATTGGACGCCATGGGTGCAGATCGACGCCGGCTACCCGTTCACGGAAATGGCCCCGATCGTCGGTCCGCTGGGCGCCACCAACCTGTTTGCCATGACGCAGCAAGGCCAGGTCCTGCACACCAAGCAACAGCCGGCCGGCTCCGATACCTGGACCGCCTGGGCAACGCCGGGCTACAGCAGGGTTCCCAAATACACGCTCTGCGCCGGCATCCAGGGCGACGGCGATATCATGCTGGCCGCCTCCGACCAGCAGCATGTCCACTCCTTCAACGCCCAATATGACGCGGCCACCCAGAACTGGTCGGGCTGGCGTGATTTCAATTTCTCCGTGGCCAATACAAGGTTGTCGCTCGACTACAATGCCGATGGCCGACTCGCCTTGTTCTCGATGATGATCCAGAACGACGGCACGAATGCCCTATGGACGATCAATCAGATGGCCATGGACAGTTCCGAATGGGAGTGGACCTGGACGATGCTGGCCGCCAGCAATCTAAAGCAGGTTGTCGTGGTGCGCGATCTGACGCCGCCGGTCTGAGGCTGTCGGCTTGAGAATGATAGCCGGCAAATCTTACAGGCGAGCCACCGCGCTCGGGCTGATGACGCGGCCCGAGATGGATGCCGACATCCCGTTCCTTGGCGCCCTCTATGCCTCGACCCGCATGGAGGAACTCGCCGTGACCTCCTGGACCAACGCGCAAAAGGTCGCGTTTCTCGACATGCAGTTCCAGGCGCAGCGCGCGCATTACCGGCGCCATTATCCCGAAGCAGACTGGTTCGTCGTCGAGCGCAGTGCCGCGCCGATCGGCCGCCTCTATATCGAGCGCTGGCCGAGCCAGCACCGCATCATCGACATCGCCTTTCTGCCTGGACACTGCGGCAAGGGCTTCGGCACGGCTTTGCTGCAAGACCTGATCGACGAGGCGGCCAGCGTCGAGAAAGCGGTGTCGATCCATGTCGAGAAGAACAATCCAGCCTATCGGCTGTACCTGCGGCTGGGTTTCACCGTCGCTGAGGACAAGGGTGTCTATGACCTGATGGCGCGGCCTGCGTCAGTCGAAGCCGGTCAATTGAAGACGGCCTCGTAGATATAGCTCGACTGGTCGCCGGAGATGGGCACGATGAAGATGTCATGCGTGACGTCGCTGCCCACAAAGCGATAGGTGCCCTGCGGCAACAGCATCTCGCGCGGGCCCTTGAACTGCAGCGAGAAGCCGCCGCCGTCACGTGGACTGTTGGCGATGGACTTCACCGCGCTCAGCTCCAGCGCCACCATCTGGCCATTGGCCTCGACGATGAATGTCTGCCCGACCGCCTTGTCGAATTCCGTAGCCGACACCATTCCGTCCGCCTTCGATCGCGCGTTACAGCCGCCGCTATCCTCGGTCGGCATCATCGGTGTTCATAGCGTGACGGGAAGCCGTTGCGCCAGCCCCCGCGCTGGCCTAAACCCAGTATAGGCAGCGTAATTTCCTGGCTTTCGAAGTTGCCGTTGGAGGATGTGAGACCATGGCTGAAGCAAAGACTGAAAATGCGCCTGCGCCAAGTGCCGCCAGCAGCGCGCTGCCGCTGTTCTACTTGAAGCCCGAAGCGCTCAATCCGATCCGGCATGGATCGCTCGGCCTGACCGCGCGGGCCGATTTCGGCTTTGCCCGCACCGCGCATGCCATTCCCGTCGTGGCATCGGAGATGCCGGCTGCCATGCGCTCCTACCCGATCGTCTTCATCGGCCCGACCAAGGCGCCGGTGATCATCACCGGCGTGCGCCAGAACGAGAACCTGTTCGTCGATGCCGACGGCCGCTGGACCGAGCCGCATTACATCCCGGCCTATGTGCGTCGCTATCCCTTCATCCTTGCCGACGAAACGGCGACCTCGGGCCGGCTGACGCTTTGCGTCGACCGCGGCAGCGACCGCGTCGTCGACCAGCTTGCAGCACCTTTCCGCGACGATGGCGGCAAGATCGCGCTGTTCTTCGAAGGCACCGAGCCGAGCGAGGCGACCAAGCAGGCGCTCGCATTCTGCAGCCAGTTCCAGAACGACTTCAACGCCACCCGCGCCATGGTCGAAAAGATCGACGCCCACGGCCTGTTCGCGCCGCGCCAGAGCAAGGTGACGCTGGAAGGCGGCGAGATCCTCAACCTCACCGATTTCCAGGTCATCGACGAGCAGGCGTTGAACAAGCTGGGCGACGAGGCATTCCTCGATTTGAGGAAATCCGGCGCGCTGGCGCTGATCTACTGCCACCTGGCCTCCTCCAACAGCTGGTCGTCGCTGGTCTATCAGGCATCGCTGCGCAAGCGGGCGTAAGGTGCGTTGACATTCAGGTGAGGCCGGTCTGCAAATGCCGGTTTCCTGCGCTTCCGGTGCTCACGTACTTCAAGTACGCTCCGCTCCGGTTCCCGGAGATCGCCATTTTCGACTCGGCCTGACCTCAATCTCAACACACCTTAGCTCGCAGGCAGCGGCGTCACGTCGTTGTGCTGGGTCTAACAGCCGCGAATCGGCTATGCCTCGGCCATGCAGGAAACCTCCCTCTACGAACCGGTGAAGCGGTTCCTCGAGACCATGGATTTCACCGTCAAGGGTGAGATCGGCGGTTGCGACGTGGTTGGCGTGCGCGACGGCGAGCCGCCGGTGGTGGTGATCTGCGAGTTGAAGCTGCAGTTCAACCTCGAGCTTGTCCTGCAGGCTGTCGACCGCGCCGCGGCTTGCGACGAGGTGTGGCTCGCCGCATGCATGTCGGCGCGCGGCAAGGGCCGCGAGCATGATCGCCGCTTTCGCGCGCTTTGCCGCCGGCTCGGCTTCGGCCTGCTGGGTGTCGGCAGCAAGGGAAACGTCGAGCTGCTGCTCAGCCCGGCCGCCGTGCCGCCGCGCCGCGACCCGCGACGGCGCTCGCGCCTGGTCGAGGAGCATCATCGCCGCAAGGGCGACCCGTCGATCGGCGGCAGCACGCGCAAGAAGCCGATCATGACCGCCTACCGGCAGGAAGCGATGGCCTGCGCGGTCGCCATGGCGGACGGCCCGAAGCGGCCGCGCGACCTCAAGGCCGTCACGCCGCGCGCGGCGAGCATTCTGCAGCACAATTACTATGGCTGGTTTGCCCGGGCCGAGCGCGGCATTTACGCACTGACCGAGGCGGGCATTGCCGCCATCGAACCGAGGCCGGCCGCGCTGTAACCGGACGGATAATCCGCCGCCTTACCACTCGGCGAAAGAGCCATCCTTATGACGCCAGATCGGGTTGCGCCAGCGGTGGCCTTCCTTGGCGCGTTCCTTGACGTAGTCCTCGTCGATCTCGACGCCGAGGCCCGGACCATCGGGGATGGCGACATAGCCGTCCTCATAACGGAAGACGTCCTTGTTGGCGGCATAGTCGAGCAGGTCGTTGGCGGCGTTGTAGTGGATGCCGAGGCTCTGCTCCTGGATGAAGCAATTGTAGCTGACGGCATCGAGCTGCAGGCAGGCGGCGAGCGCGATCGGGCCGAGCGGACAATGCGGCGCCACCGCAATGTCATAGGCCTCGGCCATCGCCGCGATCTTGCGGCATTCGGTGATGCCGCCGGCATGCGACAGGTCCGGCTGGATGATGTCGACGGCGCCTTGCTCGAACACCGACTTGAAGTCCCAGCGGCTGTAGAGCCGTTCGCCGAGCGCGATCGGCGTCGAGCCAAGGGCGGCGATCTCCTTCAGCGCATCGCGGTTTTCGCTCAGCACCGGCTCTTCGATGAACATCAGCCGGTAGGGCTCCAGCTCCTTGACCAGCATGCGCGCCATCGGCCGGTGCACGCGGCCGTGGAAATCGACGGCAATGCCGATGTTGGGGCCGACCGCCTCGCGCACCATGGCGACGCGCTCGACCGCGGCATCTATTCTGTCGTGGCTATCGACGATCTGCAGTTCCTCGGTGCCGTTCATCTTGAGCGCCTGGAAACCGCGCGCCACGACTTCCCTGGCGCCATCAGCCACTTCCGCCGGCCGGTCGCCGCCGATCCAGGAATAGACCTTGATGGTGTCGCGCAATTTGCCGCCGAGCAGTTCATGCACGGGTACGCCGAGCGCCTTGCCCTTGATGTCCCACAGCGCCTGGTCGATGCCGGCGATGGCGCTCATCAGGATCGGCCCGCCGCGGTAGAAGCCGCCGCGATGCATCACCGTCCAATGGTCCTCGATCAGGCGCGGGTCCTTGCCGATGAGGTAGTCGGCCAGCTCCTTGACCGCCGCCTCGACCGTCAACGCCCGGCCTTCGATCACCGGCTCGCCCCAGCCGGTCACGCCGGCATCGGTCTCGATCTTGAGGAACAGCCAGCGTGGCGGCACGATGTAGGTGGTGAGCGATATGATTTTCATGCTGGTCTCAGTTGCTCTTGAGTTTCTTGGCGCTGACGAGGTCGCGCGCCGCAAGGTCGAGGATCCGGTTTGCCGCGCCCCGCGCCGCCTCGGCATCGCGCATGCGCAGCGCCTCCACCACCTCGCGGTGCGCCGCCACGGCTTCCGTGCGCCGGTCGAGTGAAATCACCGCTGTCGCCTCCAGCGAGAATTTGAGCCCGGTGTCGATCAGATTGCCGATCTGGCGGAAGATCGGGTTGTGGCTCGCGGCATAGACGATCTGGTGAAAGGCGATGTCGTTGCGCGAGAAGGCGGTGAGATCCTCACCGGCGTCGGCCATCCCACGCCACGCCGCTTCGAGATTGGCGATCTCCTGCAACGTCGCTCTTGTGGCGGCAAGCTCGGCGACCAGCGGCTCGATGGCGCGGCGCGTTTCGAGGATGGCGTCGAACAGCTTGTCGTCGAGCGCATGCGGCGCGTGCCAGGCCAGCACCTGCGGGTCGATGATGTTCCAGTCGTCCTCATTGCACACGACGGTGCCGACACGTGGCCGCGACAGCACCAGCCCCTTCGCCGCAAGCACCTTCAGCGCCTCGCGGATGACGGTGCGGCTGACGCCATATTCCACGCCAAGTTCGTTTTCGGTCGGCAGCGAGGAGCCGGCCGGATAGCGGCCGGAAAAGATGTCCGAAGCGATTGCCTTGGTCACATCGGGCATGACGCGCGGGCGGCGGATGGCTGTGTCGCCTGAAGCCTTCTTAGACGTTTCGGTCACCTCAGCCCTCCTCCAAGGCGGCGAACCCGCTGATGTCGCACAACCGGCCCGGCCTTACCGGATGCGGATGATTTGCGCTAGCGATCCCTGGTCAGAGCATGTAGCTTAATTATCATACCAGATCAATTGACGAGTATGATAAAAGCGAATACAGACTCCGGCACCCGGGCTGAGCGCCCGGCCATCGCTGGGAGGTAATCATGCGACTTTTGAAGACCGCGCTCGTCGCGGGCGCGCTTGCCGTGCTGTCCGTCACGACCATCGCTGCATATGCTCAGGACACCAAGATCGGCTTTATCGTCAAACAACCCGAGGAGCCTTGGTTCCAGGACGAGTGGAAGTTTGCCGACCAGGCCGCCAAGGAAAAGGGTTTTACCCTGGTCAAGATCGGCGCCGAGGACGGCGAGAAGCTGATGTCGGCGATCGACAATCTCGGCGCGCAGGGCGCGCAGGGCTTCATCGTCTGCACCCCGGACGTCAAGCTCGGCCCCGGCATCGTCGCCAAGGCGGCAGCCAACAATCTCAAGCTGATGACCGTCGACGACCGTCTGGTCGGAGCCGACGGCAAGGCGTTGGAAGACGTGCCGCATATGGGCATCTCGGCCACCAAGATCGGTGAAGCCGTCGGTCAGGCGATCGTCGACGAAATGAAGGCGCGCGGCTGGAAGGCCGACGAGGTCGGCGCGATCCGCGTTTCCTACGATCAGTTGCCGACCGCCGTCGACCGTGTCGAAGGCGCCATCTCGGTGCTCAAGGCCAACGGCTTCAAGGCCGAGAACATCTTCGATGCGCCGCAGGCCAAGACCGACACCGAAGCCGCTCTCAATGCCGCAACGGTTGTGCTCAACGCCCATGCCGACATCAAGAAGTGGGTGTCCTTTGGCCTCAACGATGAAGCGGTGCTGGGTGCCGTGCGCGCTTCCGAAAGCGTCGGCATTCCCGCTGACGGCATGATCGGCGTCGGCATTGGTGGCGCGGATTCGGCGATCAACGAGTTCAAGAAGCCGACCGCCACCGGTTTCGTCGGCACGGTGATCATCTCGCCGAAGCGCCATGGCTACGAGACGGCGCTCAACATGTATGACTGGGTTGCCAACAACAAGGAACCGGCGAAGCTGACCTTGACCTCCGGTGCGCTGGCCAAGCGCGACGACTACCAGAAGGTCCGCCAGGGCCTCGGCATCGAATAGTCCTCCCTGTACAACAGGCGGCGGCTCATCCCGCCGCCTGTTTGCTGTGACACAGAAGGATCAGAGCCCTTGTCCTTTCTCGACTTCTCGCACATCACCAAGACCTATCCGGGCGTCAAGGCGCTGTCGGACGTCTCGTTCGGCGTCGACAAGGGCGCCGTGCATGGGCTGATGGGCGAGAACGGCGCCGGCAAATCCACCCTGATCAAGATCCTGTCGGGCGACCAGCATGCCGATGAAGGCGAGATTGGCATCGATGGCAAGGTCCAGGCCTATTCATCGACAAGGGATGCCTTCGACAATGGCGTCATCGTCATCCACCAGGAATTGCAGCTTGTCCCCGAACTGACCGTGGCCGAAAACCTCAGCCTCGGCCGTTTTCCCGCCCGCGCCGGCATCATCGCCGGCCGCCGGATGCTGGATGATGTCGGCGCCAAGCTGAGATCGGCCGGCATCGACATCGACATGCGCCGCAAGGTCAAGACGCTGTCCATCGGCGAACGCCAGATGGTCGAGATCGCCAAGGCGATCATGCTCGACGCGCGCGTCATCGCGCTGGATGAGCCGACCTCATCGCTGTCGTCGCGCGAAAGCGAAATCCTGTTTGCCCTGATCGATCGCCTGCGCGGCGAGGGCAAGGTCATCATCTACGTCTCGCATCGGCTGGACGAAGTGTTTCGTCTTTGCGACAGCCTCACCGTGCTGCGTGACGGCAAGCTCGCGGCGCACCACACCTCGCTGAAAGGTGTTACGCGCGACCAGGTTGTCGCCGAAATGGTCGGCCGTGAAATCTCCGACATCTGGGGTTTTCGCCAGCGCAAATCAGGCGATGTCCGCCTGAAGGTCGAGTCTCTCTCTGGCCCCAAACTGAAGATCCCGGCCAGTTTCGAGGCCCGCGCCGGCGAGATCGTCGGTTTCTTCGGCCTGATCGGCGCCGGGCGCTCGGAGCTGATGCGGCTGGTCTTCGGCGCCGACCTGCGCTCCGGCGGCGCCATCACCGTCGACGGCAAGCTGGTCCGCGCCGCCGATCCGCATGACGCGATCCGCGCCGGCATCGTGCTGTGCTCGGAAGACCGCAAGCACGACGGGATTATCCAGGGCCGCTCGATCGAGGAGAATATCAACATCTCGTCGCGGCGCCACCACACCCGTTTCGGCGTCCTCGACCGCGCCAGCGAGATCGAAACCGCCGAGACCTTCATCAAGAAGCTCAAGGTGCGCACGCCCTCGCGCAAGCAGGACATCATCAACCTCTCCGGCGGCAACCAGCAGAAGGTTATCCTTGGCCGCTGGCTGTCGGAGCAGGGCGTGCGCGTCCTCATCGTCGACGAGCCGACGCGCGGCATCGACGTCGGCGCCAAAGCGGAAATCTACGAACTGCTCTACCAGCTTGCCGAAGACGGCATGGCGATCGTCGTCGTCTCGTCGGAACTGCCGGAGGTGATGGGCATCTGCGACCGCATCCTGGTGATGTGCGGCGGACGCATCAGCGCCGAACTCGACCGGAACCAGTTCGCCGAGAAGGCGATCCTGGCCGCAGCCCTTCCCGACCGGAAAACCCCCGACGCGATCGCATCCTGAGGATTTGCCATGACCGACCAGTTGAAGAAGCTCCTGCTCGGCGAACAGGGTCTCGTCGTCATCTTCATCGTCGCCTTCGCCCTGGTGTCGCTCCTGGTGCCGAACTTCCTCACCGACCGCAACATGCTTGGCCTGCTGCAGTCGGTGGTCACCGTCGGCATCGTCGCCTGCACCATGATGTTTTGCCTCGCCGCGCGCGATTTCGACCTGTCGGTCGGTTCGATCGTCGCCTTTGCCGGCATGGTCGCCGTGATGGCATCGAACTACACCGGTTCGATCCTGCTGGGCCTTCTGGCGGCGATCGCCTGCGGCGCCTTTGTCGGCTTCATCAACGGCGTCGTCATCGCCAAATTCCACATCAACGCGCTGATCACGACTTTGGCCACCATGCAGATTGTGCGTGGCCTTGCGCTGATCGCCTCCGACGGCCGTGCCGTCGGCATCAACAGCCCGGATTTCTACCAGCTCGCTTTGTCGAAGCTGCTCGGCATCCCGACGCCGATCTGGGTGCTGGCGGTTTTGTTCGGCATTTTCGGCTTCGTCCTGAACCGCACCATTTTCGGCAAGAACACGCTGGCCATCGGCGGCAATCCGGAGGCCTCGCGCCTTGCCGGCGTCAATGTTGACAGGACCCGCATCTGGATTTTCGCGCTACAGGGCGTCGTCTGCGGCATCGCCGGCATTCTGCTCGCCTCGCGCATTACCTCGGGCCAGCCCAACGCGGCGGTCGGGCTCGAGCTTTCCGTTATCTCGGCCTGCGTGCTCGGCGGCGTTTCGCTTGCCGGCGGTCGCGCCACCATGTCGGGCGTCATCGTCGGCGTGCTGATCATGGGCATTGCCGAGAACGCCATGAACCTGCTCAACATCCCGGCCTTCTATCAGTACATCGTGCGCGGCGTGATCCTGCTGCTCGCCGTGCTGCTCGACAATCTGCGCTCGTCGGCCCTGGGCCGGCGTTGACCCGTCTTCGACTGGAGTGACTGATATGGCTGAGCGCCTATCCGGCAAACGCATTTTCCTGACCGGCGCCGCGCAAGGCATCGGGCTGGCCATCGCCGAGGCCTGTCTGGCCGAAGGGGCAAAGCTGTTCCTGGTCGACCGCGATGGCGGGCTTCTCGGCAGGGCCGTTGCCGGCCTCTCCGCACCGCGCGGTCACATCAGGCATTGCACCGCCGATATCGCCGACGCAGCCGCCATTGCCGAAGCCGTGGCGCGCGCGACCGTCGAGATCGGCCCCATCAATGCGCTGATCAACAATGCCGGCATGAATGTGTTCTCGACGCCGCTCGAGGCGACCGAGGAGGAGTGGAACCGCAATTTCGACGTCAACGTCAAGGGCGCCTGGAACTGCAGCAAGGCAGTATTGCCGGGCATGATCGCCAGTGGCGGCGGCGCCATCCTCAACATTGCCTCGACGCACAGCTTCACCATCATCCCGCACACCTTCCCCTATCCCGTCGCCAAGCACGCACTGCTCGGCCTGACCAAATCGCTAGCGCTTGAATATGCCGGGCAGGGCGTGCGCGTGAACGCGCTGGCGCCCGGCTATGTCGAAACGCAGAAGGCCATCGACTACTGGAACAGTTTTCCTGATCCGGCGGCGGCGCGCGCCAACACTCTGGCGCTGCATCCCGGCGGCCGCATCGCTACGGCGGGCGAGATCGCGCTTGCCGCCGTGTTCATGATTTCCGACGAGTGCCCGTTCATGAACGCGGCCACCCTCGTCGTCGATGGCGGGCTCAGCCAATTGCAGCACCCCGCCTAAGTTCGGGAAAAGCCATGACCAAGAGACGATCGCAGCACTGGTTCGGCGGGCTGGGCAAGGATGCCTTCATCCACCGCAGTTGGATGAAGAACAACGGCCTGCCCGACGATGCTTTCGACGGCCGTCCGGTGATAGGCATCTGCAACACCTTCTCCGAATTCACGCCCTGCCACGTGCATTTCCGCGGCCTGATCGAACACATCAAGGCCGGCGTGCTCGAAGCCGGCGGCCTGCCGCTGGAATTCCCGGTGTTCTCCTGCGGCGAATCCAATCTGCGGCCGACGGCGATGCTGTTTCGCAACCTCGCCTCGATGGATGTCGAGGAAGCGATCCGCGGCAACCCCATGGACGGTGTCGTGCTGATGGCCGGCTGCGACAAGACCACGCCGTCGCTGGTGATGGGTGCTGCCTCCTGTGACCTGCCTTCGATCGTCATCTCCGGCGGGCCGATGCTCAACGGCCGCTTCCAGGGTCGCGAGATCGGCTCTGGCACCGACGTCTGGAAGTTTTCGGAAGATGTCCGCGCGGGCGTGATGAGCGAACAGGATTTCGCCAATGCCGAGAGCGCCATGTCGCGCTCGCCCGGCCATTGCATGACCATGGGGACGGCCTCGACCATGGCGTCGATGGTCGAGGCGCTCGGCCTGACGCTGCCTGGCAATGCCGCCTATCCCGCGGTCGATGCGCGCCGCAGCCGCACCGCTCGCATGACGGGGCGGCGCATCGTCGAAATGGTCAATGAGGATCTGCGCCCATCGGCCATCCTCACCAAGCAGGCCTTCGCCAACGCCATCCGCGTTAATGGTGCCATCGGTGGCTCGACCAACGCGGTCGTGCACCTGCTGGCGATTGCCGGCCGCGTTGGAACCGAACTCAGCCTCGACGACTGGGACCATTTTGGCCGCGACGTGCCGACCATTCTCGACCTGATGCCGTCAGGCCGCTTCCTGATGGAGGATTTCTGCTACGCCGGCGGCATTCCGGCCGTCATGAAAGAGATCGCCGACATGCTCGATCTCGATGCGCTGACGGTGACCGGCAGGAGCGTGGGCGAGAACATTGCCGACGCCCGGAACTACAATCCCGAGGTGATCCGCCCGCGTGACAAGGCGCTCACGCCGCATGGCGGCATCGTGGTGCTGCGCGGCAATCTGGCGCCCGACGGCGCCATCATCAAGCCATCAGCTGCATCGCCCGTCCTGATGAAGCATAGCGGCCGCGCCGTCGTGTTCGAGGATATCGATGACTACAAGGCACGTGTCGACGATCCCGCGCTCGACATCGACGAGACCTCGATCATGGTATTGAAGAATTGCGGTCCAAAGGGCTATCCGGGCATGGCCGAGGTCGGCAACATGGCGCTGCCGCAAAAGCTCCTGAAGCAGGGCATCCGCGACATGATCCGCATTTCCGACGCCCGCATGTCCGGCACCGCCTTCGGCACGGTCGTGCTGCATGCTGCGCCAGAAGCGGCTGTTGGCGGCCCGCTGGCGCTGGTCAAAAGCGGCGACGTGATCGAACTCGATGTCGAGTCGCGAAAGCTGCATCTCGACGTCTCGGACGAGGAACTGGCGCGGCGGCGTCAATCCTGGCAGCCGCCCGTGCCGGCAATGCGCGGCGGCTATCAGGGCCTCTATGTCGACCATGTCCTGCAGGCGGACCGTGGCGCGGATCTCGACTTTCTTGTCGGCAGCCGTGGCCACGCCATTCCCCGCGAAAGCCATTGAGGCCAATGCCAAAATTCCAACCCGATGATTTCCCGCCATTCACGCCATCCTCTATGCGCTGTTCGACGAGAATGAGCGGCTGGACCGTGCGGCGATGCGCCGGCAGGTCAAGATCTGCCTGGCAAGCGGCGTGCACGGCATGGCAGCACTTGGGCTCGCGACGGAAGTCGCCAAGCTCACCGAGGCCGAGCGCCGGACAATCATGGACTGGACGGCTGAAGACACCGCCGGCAAAGTACCGCTCGCCTTTACCATCTTCGGCTCATCGGTGGCCGAGCAGGTCGCACAGGTGCGCCACGCCGAAAGCATTGGCGCCGACTGGGTGATCCTGCAGCCGCCGCCTGCCGGATCGTATGGCGCTCCGGAATACATCCGCTTCTTCGGCCGTGTCGCGGAGGCGACCGACCTGCCGGTGGCGATCCAGAACGCGCCGGCTTTTTTCGGCCGTGGGCTGACATCGGATGAAATCCGCGACCTCGTCACGCTTCACCCCAACATCAAACTGGTCAAGGGCGAGGGCCCGGTCACCGACATTGCCGGCCTGATCGAGCGCACAGAAGGCCGGATTCCGGTTTTCAACGGGCGCGGCGGGCTGGAACTGATCGACAATTTCCGCATCGGCTGCCGAGGCATGATCCTGGCGCCGGACTGCATCGATCATGCCGTGCGCGCCTACGAGGCGTTCCGCGCCGGAGACGAAGCGGCAGCCGAGGCCGCGTACGAAAAGATGCTGCCGGCGGCCGTCTTCGTCATGCAGGGCATCGAGAACCTGATCTGCTACGGCAAGCGGCTGTTCGGCGCCCGCGCCGGCATCCCGATCCACGATCGAGCGCCGGCAACGAGGCCGACCGGGGTTGGCCTTGCTATGGTCGAGCGCTTCGCTGTCCGTTTGGGTAAGTTGCCGGGATAGTCCGGCTTTGGGCCTAAGCCGACCTGTGGCGCCAGTCGATGGCCGGCTCGCTGCTGGCGCTTGATGTCGGCGTGCGCGGCGTGCCGGAGCCGCGCTTCACCGGGTGAGGTCAGGTATGGCGGACGCATAGGATCGTTGAGGCTTCGCTGTCGAAAAGCGTCCTCGATCGTGATCGAGGTCGTTCTCAATCGCGATCCGGGCCACTATCACTGCACCTGATTGTCTCTTGAGAGCGCCGGTGATTTTCGTTCCGCTTCCCTTTGTCGTCGCCCTGCTGCTGCTGATCCTGTTTGTCCGGATGCTGCGCGCCGAGCGGCCGAGCCTGCCGTTCCTTGCCCTGGTAGGCCTTTGCGCCCTTCAGTCGGTGCTTCTCGGTCTGCGCTGGGGCTACGGCATGACGGAGCTGCGCTATGCGCTGCCGGTGGTTGCGAGCTCTCTGCCGCCGATCGTTCTGGCGGGATTTCGCAGTCTGATCCATCGCGGCGCCGCGCAGCCAAGCGGCGTGCGCTGGCTGCATGCGGCTCCACCTGTCCTGATGCTTGGGTTGGTGCTGTTTGCCCCAGGCCTGATCGATGCTGCCCTGATCGTGATCTTTGTCGGCTATGCATTGGCCATGCTCGATCTCGGCCGCGCCGGCCCCGATGCGCTGGACGAGGCACGCATCGACGGCGCGGTCGCCGCGCATCGCGCACTCGTCATCGCCGCCTTGTCGCTTTGTCTATCGGCCTTCTTCGACTTTGCGGTGTTCATGGATTTCGCGTGGAGCAAGGGCGACAACGCGGCCTTCCTCGTCGGCAATGCAAACTTTCTCGGCCTGCTGCTGATCGGCCTCACGGCCATCGTCGCCGCTCGCGCGCAGCCTCAGCCTGCGGCCGCCGAGGAGGTCGAAAAATCATCCTCGACGGCACAGGATCGCGAGGTTCTCGACAGGGTCCGCAAGCTGCTGGTCGAGCAGAAGCTGGCGCGCGACGAGAACCTGACCTTGTCGCGGCTGGCGCGCCGGGTGGGCGTGCCGGCCCGCCAGATATCGGGCGCGGTCAATCGCCTGGCCGGCAAGAACGTCTCGCAGTTCATCAACGATTTCCGCATCGCCGAGGCCTGCCGGCTGCTCAGCGAAACCGACATGTCGGTGACCGCGGCGATGCTTGAATCCGGCTTCCAGACGAAATCGAATTTCAATCGTGAGTTCCGCCGCGTCACCGCGCGCAACCCGGCTGCCTGGCGCGAGCAGTCGCGATCAGAAACGCTCGCGGTAGTCGCGCGGGTTGGTGCCGAGGACGCGTAGAAAGCCGCGCCGCATCGTCTCTTCCGAGCCGAAGCCGCAGCGGCGGGCCGTCCGGTTGACGGGCTGGCCTCGCTCCAGCATCCGCCGCGCCGCCTCGATGCGGATTTCCTCGATCGCGCGGGCGGGTGTCCGACCGGTGGCCTCGCGATAGCGGCGCGAGAAACTGCGCGGGCTCATATTGGCGTGGTCGGCCAGCTGCGCCAGCGACAGATCGCCGGCCAAATTGTCGAGGATCCAGCCATGCAGCCGGTCGAAGCGCCCGTCGCCTTGCTGCAGCTTCAGGGTCTGGCTGAATTGCGCCTGGCCGCCGGGGCGTTTCATGAAGACCACCAGCTCGCGCGCTACGCCAAGCGCCATAGGCCGGCCAAGGTCGGCCTCGACAAGCGACAAAGCGAGGTCGATCCCCGCCGTTACGCCAGCGGACGTCCAGATATTGCCGTCACGGATGAAGATCGGATCGGGTTCGAGACGGACCGCCGGAAAGCGTCGCGCAAACTCCGCGCAGCGTCCCCAATGGGTCACAGCGCGGCGGCCGTCGAGCAGGCCTGCCGTCGCCAGCAGCATGGCGCCGCTGCAAACAGAGGTAGTGCGCGTGGCGTCGCGCGAGCGCTTGGCCAGCCAATCGATCAGTTCGCGATCCTCACAGGCTGCGTTGACGCCCCATCCGCCGGGCACGACCAGCGTGTCGATCGCCGACCCGTGCGCCGGCAGCGCGGCTGCCTCCAGCACCAGACCGGCCGATGTCCTGATCCGCGGCGAGGCGGCGACGACCAGGACCTCGTATGGCGCTGGTTCGCCTGCCTGCATCCTGAAATCATTGGCGCTGGCGAAAACCTGAAGTGGTCCGCTGACATCGAGCAATTGGACGTCGGGGTAGGCAAGCACTTCGATGCGGCGCATTGGGTTTGGCCTGAAACGAGGGGTGAATGGCAATCGTGCCAAACCATGATGCCGTAGATTGCCCGAAGTCAACCTGTCCCGAGTCAACCACGGAGATTTCCATGGCCCTTCGTTTCGGCATCCTCGTATTTCCCAACGTCCAGCAGCTCGACCTCACCGGCCCTTATGAAGTCTTGGCATCGGCCAAGGGCGCCGAAGTGGAGCTGATCTGGAAGGACCGCAATCCGGTGATGTCTTCGACGCGTCTCTCCCTGATGCCGACGGCGACTTTCGACAATTGCCCGCCGCTCGACGTGCTGTGCATTCCAGGCGGGGGCGGCGTCAACGCGCTGCTGGAGGACCAGGCGGTGCTCGATTTCGTGCGGCAACGCGCGGCGCAGGTCCGCTATGTCACCTCGGTGTGCAGCGGCGCCCTGGTGCTCGGCGCGGCCGGGCTGCTCAAGGGCAAGCGGGCGACCACGCACTGGTACGCGCACGACTTTTTGGAGGAGTTCGGGGCGATCCCTGTCGATGCGCGTATCGTGGAGGACGGCAAGCTGATCACCGCCGGCGGCGTCACCTCGGGGATCGATTTCGGCCTGGCGCTGGTCGCGAGGCTTCTCGGACAGGAGGAAGCCGAGATCGTGCAGCTGTCGCTCGAATATGCGCCGGCTCCTCCTTTCCAATCGGGCACGCCGGCCGAGGCTTCATCTGCGGTCCTGGCGCAGGCAAAGCAGCGGCTCGCGGCGTCGCGACGGGTTCGTGAGGAAATGTTCGCGCGCTGGCGCGACGCGAGCGCAGTCAAGATCGCGTAGCCGTCGCCGAATCCAAAGCGAGATGGCAGGGCCGAATGGCGGATATCCGCGCCATTCGGCCCTGTCGCGTTTCAACTGTTGACACGTCCGTTCGTGTATGCAGAAATTGGTTGGACCATTGAACCACTTTGGACGGCTTCGGCGTGACCGATTTTCTGCCACCCATCCAGACGACAGCCCGCGACGACGCGGTGCTGAAGGCGTTGGTGGGCTTCGTGCGGCAGGAGGCGCTGGGGCCGGGTGGCAAGCTGCCGACCGAGCGCATCCTGGCCGAGCGCCTCAAGGTCAGCCGCAACACGGTGCGCGAGGCGCTGACGCGCTGGGAGGGGCTGGGTCTCGTCGAAAGGCGGCAAGGCTCCGGCACCTATCTCAAGGCGGCCGTTTCATCTGATATGCTGCACATGCCGCTGACGCTTGCCGGCGGCAATGATTTCACCGGGTTGATGCGCACGCTGGAAATCCGCCGCGCGCTGGAGGCTGAGGCCGCCGCTCTGTGCGCCGTCCGTGCCGGCAAGGCCGAGATCGCCGAGATCGAGCGCAAGCTCGACATCATGGAAGAGGCGTTTCGGACCCGCGCCGGGATGTCGTCGGAGGAGGACTGGGAGTTCCACCAGGCGGTCTACCGCGCTTCCGGCAACCCCCTGTTTGAGCAGATCATCGCTGCCATGCACGAACTCTTCCATCGCTTCTGGGAGCATCCGCTGGGCGTGCGCGATTTCGGCCATGCCAGTTTCCCCTATCACCGCACGATCTTCGAATGCATTGCCGCCCATGACCCCGATGGCGCCCGTGCCGAGGCGCTGAAGCTCATGGCCACCGTCGAGGACGATTTGAAGCGCGGCGCCGCCAACCTCAAACTTTCGGATCGCAAATGAACGAGCAGCCAAACACCTTCGACCCGGCCTCCCTGGCCAGCGACTACCTCGCCGAGGCGGCGACGCTGCTTGCGCATGACGATCCGTTCCCCGGCAACGCCGTGGTGCCGCCGATCTACCAGACTTCGCTCTTCACCTTCGCCAGCTATGCCGACATGGCCGACACCTTTGCCGGCCGCAGGAAGCAGCCGACCTATTCGCGCGGCGACAATCCGACGGTGATGGAGTTCGAGGCGCGTGTCGCGGCCTTGGAAGGTGCTGAAGCCGCACGCGGCTTCTCCAGCGGCATGGCGGCGATCAGCGCCACGCTGCTTGCCTTTGTCGGCGCCGGCGAGCGTATCGTTGCCGTGCGCAACTGTTATGGCGATGCCTACCGGCTGTTCGAGCGCCTGTTTCCGCGGCTCAACATCAAGGTCGACTATGTCGATGGCGCCGACCCGGATGCAGTTGCCGCGGCCCTTCCCGGCGCCAAGCTGCTTTATCTCGAAAGCCCGACCTCGATGATGTTCGAGCTGCAGGACCTGGCGCATCTGACGCGGCTGGCCAAGGAGCAAGGCATCGTCACCACCATCGACAATTCCTGGGCAACGCCGGTGTTTCAGAAGCCGATCTCGCATGGCGTCGATCTGGTGCTGCATTCGGCCTCGAAATATCTCGGCGGCCACAGTGACACCGTCGCCGGCGTCGTGGCGGGCTCGGCGGCGCACATCAAGCACATCAACGAGCAGACCTATTCACAGCTTGGCGCCAAGCTGTCGCCTTTCGAGGGCTGGCTCCTGCTGCGCGGCCTGCGCACGCTGCCGCTCCGCTTGCCGCATCATATGAAGAGCGGGCTGACCATCGCTGAGCGGCTGAAGGCGCATGGCAAGGTCGAGCGGGTCAATCATCCCGTTTACTCCAATCACCCCGGCAAGAAGACTTTAGCCGGCTATGCCGGACTGTTCTCCTTCGAGGTGACGGAGGACGTCGACATTCCGGCTTTCGTCGACGCATTGAAACTGTTCCGCATCGGCGTCAGCTGGGGCGGCCATGAAAGCCTGGTCGTACCGGCAAAGGCCTCGCTCGAGCAGACGCCGGGCATCAATTCGATGGCGCGCTTCGGCGTCAGCCCTCGAACCATCCGCTTCAATGTCGGATTGGAAAGCGTCGAGGACCTCTGGGCCGATATTGCCCAGGCCTTCGACAAAGCAAAAAAATAACGCGTCCAAAATGGGAGTTTTGAACATGAAGAGACTGAGCATCATGCTTGCCACCGCAGCCGGTCTGGCGATTTCCGCCAGCGGCGCGCTGGCTGACACCACCATCAAGCTGGTCGAGGTCATCACCAGCCCGCCGCGCACCGAATTCCTCAAGAAGCAGATCGCCGAATTCGAGAGCGCCAATCCGGGCATCAAGGTGGAAGTGATCTCGCTGCCCTGGGGCCAGGCTTTCGAAAAATTCCTGACCATGGTGCAGGCCGGCGACACGCCCGATGTCGTCGAGATGCCCGAGCGCTGGATGGGCCTCTATGCCAACAACGCCCAGCTCGAGGATCTCGGGCCCTACATGGCCAAGTGGGATGACGCCAAGACGCTCGGCGACCGCGCCAAGCAGTTCGGCTCGACCGTCAACAACACCCAGTTCATGATTCCCTACGGCTACTACGTGAACGCGCTGTTCTGGAACAAGAAGCTGTTCAAGCAAGCCGGCCTCGACGGCCCGCCTGCCACGCTCGATGACTTCGTCGCGGACTCCAAGAAGATCTCGGCCATCCCGGGCAAATACGGCTACTGCCTGCGCGGCGGCCCGGGCGCCTTCAACGGCATGCACATGTTCATGAACATCGCCGACGGCAAGGGCGGTTACTTCACCGATGACGGCGTCTCGACCATCAACGATGAAGGTTCGGTCAAGGGCCTGCAGATGCTGGCCGACATGTACAAGAACGGCCTGGCGCCCAAGGATGCCGTGAGCTGGGGCTTTAACGAGACGGTGACCGGTTTCTATTCCGGCACCTGCGCCATGCTCAACCAGGATCCCGACGCGCTGCTCGGCATCGCCGACAAGATGAGCGCCGACGACTTCGCCGTGGCGCCGTTGCCGGTCGGTCCAAGCGGCAAGTCCTATCCGACGCTCGGCTATGCCGGCTGGGCGATGTTCGCCAATTCACAGCACAAGGATGAAAGCTGGAAGCTGATGGCGACGCTTCTGTCGCCCAAGGACAATCTGGAATGGGCCAAGGAAGTCGGCGTCGTGCCGATCCACAACGGCGCCGACCAGGATCCTCATTTCAAGACCGAGCAGTTCAAGGGCTGGTTCACCGAGCTCAGCGACAGCTCCAAATATGAAATGGTGACGCCGCCTACACATCTTGAGAACCTCGGCAACTTCGTCGACCAGGTGGCGATCAAGAACTTCCAGGAAGTGCTGCTCGGCCAGAAGCAGGCCAAGGACGTCGCGGACGAATGGGCCAAGTTCCTGACCAAGGAACAGCAGGACTGGCTGGCCAAGAACAAGAAGTGACGCCTCCTTTCCTTCTCCCCGTTCACGGGGAGAAGGTGGCCCGATAGGGCCGGATGAGGGGCAGCGCCGACTTCTGAGAAGCTAGCGCCGCCCCTCATCTGCCTGCCGGCATCTTCTCCCCGTGAACGGGGAGAAGGGCGCCGCTTTGACACTAGCACCCACTCATCACCGTAGAGCACTATATGACCTACGCCGTTTCCGAAATCCGATCCGCCGGCCGGCCGCGCAAGAAGCGGCTGAGCAAGGCCACGATCGAGCCGTGGCTCTATCTTTCGCCGGCTATCGTTCTCTTGGTCCTGGTGCTGCTGGTGCCGCTGATCATCGGTATCAGCTATTCCTTTCGCAAATTCTCCGCCTTCAAGTCGCAATATGTCGGCCTCGCCCAATACCAGGCGATGTTCTCGGACCAGGTGCTCGGCCAGGCGCTGGTCAACACGCTGTGGTGGACGGTGGCCAGCCTGTTCTTCCAGTTTTTCCTTGGGCTCGGCCTCGCGCTGCTGCTCGACAAGCCTTTCTACGGTCGCAAGATTGTGCAGGCTGTGGTCTTCCTGCCCTGGGCGGTGCCGTCCTTCCTCTCCGGCCTCACCTGGGCATGGCTGTTCAACCCGATCATCGGGCCGCTGCCGCACTGGCTGTTCGCACTGGGGCTGAAAGCCGAGCCGACCAAC
This sequence comes from Mesorhizobium sp. RCC_202, assembly GCF_041355295.1. Taxonomy (NCBI): domain Bacteria; kingdom Pseudomonadati; phylum Pseudomonadota; class Alphaproteobacteria; order Hyphomicrobiales; family Phyllobacteriaceae; genus Mesorhizobium; species Mesorhizobium sp. RCC_202. The sequence continues at coordinate 386,154 of NZ_JBFUPO010000001.1, read as the reverse complement.
GTTCTGTCCGATCCGGCCACCGCCATGTGGGGGCCGATCGTTGCCAACATCTGGTTCGGCATCCCCTTCTTCGCCATCACGCTACTGGCGGCGCTGAAGTCGATCCCGTCGGAACTCTATGAAGCAGCGGCGATCGACGGTGCTTCGCCATGGCAGCGCTTCACCAAGGTGACGATGCCCTTCCTGGCGCCGACCATCGTCATCACAGTCATGCTGCGCACCATCTGGATCGCTACCTTCGCCGATCTGATCTTCGTCATGACTGAAGGCGGGCCCGCCGGCTCGACCAGCACGGTGCCGGTCTACATCTATGTCAGCGCCTTCAAGTCGCTGGACAAAGGCTATGCCTCGGCGGTCGCGGTGCTGCTTCTGATGCTGCTGATTGCCTATGCGATCGCGCTGATTGCCATTCGCCGCTTGCTGGTGAGGCACGTCTGATGATCGCCGGACGCTCCACCTCCTCACGCATCATCGGCGGTCTCGGCCTTTACGCGGCGGTGGCTGCCTATGTGGTCTTCGCGCTGTTCCCGATCTTCTGGACGCTGAAGATCTCGGTGACGCCCGAGCGCCTGCTCTATTCCGAGGGCATCACCTTCTGGCCGTCGCAGACGACGTTCAAGAACTTCGTCACCGTGCTCGAAGCCTCCGACTTCCCGCGCTATTTCCTGAACAGCGTCATCGTCTCGGTGTCGACGGCGGCACTGGTGACGGTCATCGCCACACTTGCCGGCTACGCCATGTCGCGCTTCTCCTTTCGCGGCAAGGCGACTTTGGCCATCCTGCTCTTGCTCACCCAGACCTTCCCGCTGGTCATGGTCATTCCGCCGATCTACCGCATCATGGGCGACCTCGGTCTCACCAACAGCCTGGTCGGCCTAATCATCATCTACACGGCCTTCAACACGGCCTTCGCCACCTTCCTCATGCAGTCTTTCTTCGACGGCATCCCGAAGGACCTCGAGGAAGCGGCGATGATCGATGGCTGCACGCGCGCCCAGGCCATGCGCCGGGTGATCGTGCCGCTGACCTTGCCCGGCATGGGCGCGACGCTCGGTTTCGTTTTCACCGCCGCCTGGAGCGAATTGCTGTTCGCGCTGATGCTGATCTCCAGCGATGAGCAGAAGACCTTCGCCGTCGGTTTGCTCACCTATATCGGCAAATTCGCCGTCGACTGGGGGCAGATGATGGCAGCCTCGATCCTGGCGCTGATCCCGGTCTGCATCTTCTTCGCCTTCCTGCAACGCTATCTCGTCACCGGCCTCACCGCCGGCGCGGTCAAAGGATAAAAGATGGCTTCCGTCACGCTGCAAAACGTCGAGAAGGACTATGGCGCGCTGCGCATCCTGCACGGCGTCGATCTCGAAATCGCCGATGGCGAGTTCGTCGTGCTGGTCGGCCCGTCCGGCTGCGGCAAGTCCACGCTGCTGCGCATGATCGCCGGCCTGGAGGAAGTCACCGGCGGCGAGATCCACATCGGCGAACGCCTGGTCAATGACGTGGCGCCCAAGGATCGCGACATCGCCATGGTGTTCCAGTCCTACGCGCTCTACCCACACATGGACGTCTCCTCGAACATGGGCTTCAGCCTGCTGCTCAAGAAGGCCGAGAAGATGACGATCGACAGCAGGGTGGGTGCTGCCGCCAAGCGGCTCGGCCTCGACACCTATCTCGGCCGCCTGCCGCGCCAATTGTCCGGCGGCCAGCGCCAGCGCGTCGCCATGGGCCGCGCCATCGTGCGCGACCCGAAAGTCTTCCTGTTCGACGAACCGCTCAGCAATCTCGATGCGAAGCTACGCGTCCATATGCGCGCCGAGATCAAGGCGTTGCACCAGCAGCTCAAGACGACGTCGGTCTATGTCACGCATGACCAGGTCGAGGCGATGACCATGGCCGACCGCATCGTCGTCATGCATGACGGCTATGTCCAGCAGGTCGGCCCTCCGCTGGACCTCTACGACCGACCGGCCAACACGTTTGTCGCCGGCTTCATCGGTTCGCCCGGCATGAATTTCTTGCCGGCTAAGGTCGCCAAGGGCGACAAGGCCGACGCCGTGCTCGCCGACGGCCAGAAGCTCAGATTGCCCGACGGCCTGCCGCTGCAGGACGGCGATGCGCTGACCATCGGCCTGCGGCCGGAACACATCAAGCTCGCCGACGATGGCGCGCTGAAGGCCGAGGTCGGCGTGGTCGAACCGCTCGGCCTGTCGACACAGTTTTATGTCCAGCTGGCCAACCAGCAGATCTGCGTCTTCGTCATGGGCCGCAGCGACGTGAAGCCGGGCGATACGATCCGCCTCGCCGCCGACCCGGCAGCGCTGCACCTCTTCGACCCGAAGAGCGGCAACCGCATCGGCTAAAGCAATTCCAGCAAAAGTGTGTAGCGGTTTTCCGTCAGGAATTGCGACAAAACAAAGGGGCTCTAACCTGCCGAGAGCGCATCCGTCCGCCAGCAGGCGATCAGGTGCCCATCGCCGAGATCGATCGACGCGGGTTCCGCCTCCCGGCACGCCGGCGCGGCAAGTGGGCAGCGGTCGGCGAAGGCGCAGCCGCTGTTTGACGCGGTCTCGGTCGGAGTTGCCGTCTGAACAACGATCGCCGGCACCTCGTCCGAAGATGCCGCGAGCAGCAGCTTCGTATAAGGGTGGTTGGGCCCGCGAAAAACCTGTTCGGAGGAGCCGGTTTCGACAAGACGGCCGCGATAGAGCACGCCGATGCGGTCGGCCATGTAGCGCACCACCTTGAGATCGTGGCTGATGAACAGGTAGGTCGTATCCTTGTCGCGCTGCAAATCGTTGAGCAGGTTGAGCACCGTCGCCTGTACCGAGACGTCGAGCGCCGAGGTCGGTTCGTCCAGCACCACCACTTTCGGCGCACCGGCGAAGGCGCGCGCGATCGCCGCCCTTTGCCGCTGGCCGCCGGACAGCGATCGCGGCTTCTGCTCGGCGGTCGTGCCGGCCAGCCGAACGGAGCGCAGCAGCTCGCCGATCCGCTCGCGCGCCGCGGGCCTGTCGAGGCCGGCCAACCGGCGCAGCGGCCGGCTGAGGATCCTGCCTATACGGTGGCGCGGATTGAGCGTGCGGTCCGGCGACTGGAAGACCATCTGCACATCGCGCCGGTCGCCCGCCGTCCGTTTCTCCGCGCGCGAAGCGACCGTCCTGCCGAACAGCTCGACGGAACCCTGGCTTGGCGTCTGCAGCCCGGTGACGATCCGGGCGAGCGTCGATTTTCCGGAGCCGGATTCGCCGATCAGGCCGAAGGTTTCGCCTTGCGCGATGGTGAGATCGATATCATGCAGCACTGGCTGGCTGCCGAAGGAATGGCTGATGCCCTTGCAGGCGATGGCCGTCGGACGTTCCGCTGTCAGACCGTTTTCGCTTGGCACGTCTGTCCAGGCGTGCACGCCGACGCCGGCTTCCGCCAGCCGGCCGTCGCGTTTGGTGAAATTGAGCGCCGGGATCGAGGCGATCAGCGCCTTGGTGTAGGCGTGGGCGGGGTTCTCGAACACGTCGCCGGCAGCACCCGTCTCGACCACCGCGCCCGACTGCATCACCGCCACGCGGTCGCAGGAGCGGCGGATGAGGTTGATGTCGTGGCTGATCAGCAGAAGGCTGGTTTTATGGTCGCGGCGCAGATCGTCGAGGATGGCGATTATCTCGGCCTGCACGCTGGCGTCGAGCGCCGTCGTCGGCTCGTCCATCACCAAAAGCGCCGGGTCGAGCGCGATCGCGATCGCAATGTTGGCGCGCTGCTGCATGCCGCCGGACAATTCATGCGGGTAAAGGTCGAGCACCCGTTCCGGATTGCTGACCCGCACACGCTTGAGCAGCTCGGCCGAACGCCAGCGGGCTTCTTCGGCACGAACAGAGCGATGGCGCATGATCGTCTCGCCGATCTGCCGGCCGATCGTCATGGCCGGGCTGAGCGCCGCGCCCGGATGCTGGTAGACGGCGGCGATGCGGTTCCCCCGCAAACTGCGCAGTTCCGCGCCGGAAAGGTCGCGCATTTCGCGCCCCTGGAACTGCAGCGCCGAGGCCGCGACGCGGGCATTGCCGGGCAGATAGCGCAGGATGGCCATGGCCACCGAGCTTTTGCCCGAGCCGGATTCGCCGACCAGGCCGAGCGCTTCGCCCTCGCCGACAGACAACGACACGCCGTCGACAGCGGATTGCCATCCTCTTTTCCCATCATAGGCGATGGAAAGTTTTTCCACATTCAGCACCGAAGGAGACATGCAAACCTCGAAATCGCTTTCTGCCGGTGCCCTAATCCAGGGCAATCGCTTCCGCTTATTTAGTAGATTGTCTCTATAAAATTACTCGAATTAAAGCCGAACGCAATCTAGCCTTTGCAAATTGGAGATTGATGCCGTGCCGATCGGTGCGGCCGCCGTCTCCCCCAGCAGATTTGCAAGGAGGCCGGCATGGCGCGAAATCAGTTGATCCTAAGCGCGTTCTTCTTCAACCCGCAGGGCGATCACCGCATGTCGTGGCGCCACCCGCGCGCGCCTGGACGGGAAGTGCTGGGCTTCGATTATTATCGTAAGCTGGTGCAGGCGGCCGAGCGCGCCAGGATCGACACCATCTTCGTCGCCGATCACGTGTCGATCTGGGATTCGGTGAAGAGCGGCGTTGCCCACTACGCCAATGCCCGCCTCGAGCCGCTGACGCTGCTGTCGGCGCTGGCCGCCGTCACCAAGCATATCGGCCTCATCACCACTGCCTCCAGCTCCTACAGCGAGCCCTACAATGTGGCGCGCCTGTTCGCCTCGCTCGACCATATCAGCCGGGGCCGGGCATCCTGGAACGTCGTCACTTCGGCCATGGATGAGGAGGCGCGCAATTTCGGCCGCGATGGCAACATCGAGCATGCTTTCCGCTACCAGCGCGCCGTCGAATTCCTCGATATCGTCAAGGGGCTTTGGGACAGCTGGGAAGACGAAGCCCTGCTTATCGACAAGGAAACCGGCTATTTCGCCGATCCGGACAAGGTCCATGTGCTCGATCATCGCGGTGCGCATTTCAAGGTGCGCGGCCCGCTCAACGTCTCGCGGCCGCCGCAAGGCCACCCGCTGATCGTGCAGGCCGGCTCTTCCGAGGACGGCAAGAACTTCGCCACCGCCCATGCCGATGCTCACTTCGCCATCTACAGCAGCAAGGAAGACGGCATCAGGTACCGTGAGGACATCAACGATCGTCTTGCACGTCACGGCAGGCGGCCGGAAAGCTTCAAGATCCTGCCGGGCATCCTGCCGATCGTCGCCGCCTCCGAGGCCGAGGCGCGCGACAGGCAGGAATACCTCCAGAGCCTGCTGCCGGATCGCGTCGGCATCGACCTGTTGTCGAGCTGGAGCGGTATCGATCTCTCGGTCTATCCGCCGGATGGCCCGCTGCCGCCGCTCCCCGATGAAAGCACCTTCAATGGCGGGCGCACCTCGCTCAACCGCGTCAAACAGTGGGCAACGCAGAATCTGACCCTGCGCGAGATCGCGCGCAAGCTCGCCAACAGCGGCTCGGTGCCGACCGTTGCCGGCACGCCGAAGCTGATCGCCGACCAGTTGCAGGATTGGTTCGAGTCAGGCGCCGCCGACGGCTTCAACCTGATGTTCCCGCTGCTGCCTGAGGACTGGATCAATTTCGCCGAGCAGGTTGTGCCCGAATTGCAGCGCCGCGGTGTCTTCCCGACCGAATACGCGCCCGGAACGCTGCGCGACCGCTTTGGGCTTGCCCGCCCCGCCAACCGCTTTGCCGAGCAGCGCGCCAATCAGCGCGCCGTATCCTGAGGAGGGATCCATCATGACCGCCCAACCCAGATTGCAGCCGCGCGAAGCGACCGCGCCGCAGCTGATCAATGTCCTGCACAGCCCCAAGCGCATCCGCGTCAAATTCGGCGGCCGCGTCATCGCCGACAGCCGCAACGTGCTGGTGCTGCGTTCCAACCATTTCCTGCCGATCTATTTCTTTCCGCTGGCCGCGGTCGACCAGTCGGCGCTGAAGCCGTCGAAGCAAGGACAGCAGCACCCGGTCGGCGGCGAGACGAAATACTGGGATATCGAGGCCGGCGACAGGCGCGCCGCCGACGCCGCCTGGTCGTTCACGGCGCCGCCCGACGAAAACCTCACGCCGCTCGCCGGCCGCATCGCCTTCACCTGGAACCTCGTCGACCAATGGTTCGAGGAGGAGGAAGAGGTCTTCGTCCATGCCCGCGACCCCTATGCCCGCATCGACGTGCAGCAGAGTTCGAGCCATGTCGAAGTCTGGTTCGACGGCGAGGTGATCGCCGACAGCCGTCGTCCCGTGCTCCTGTTCGAAACCCACCTGCCGACACGTTTCTATCTTCCGCCGGAGGATGTCAGGCTCGATCGGCTAAGGGCCTCGTTGACGAGGACCCGATGTCCCTACAAGGGCGTCGCCTCCTACTGGTCCGGTGTGCTCAAGAATGGCTCGCTGCGCGACGACATCGCCTGGAGCTACCGCGATCCGATCGGCGAAATGCCGAAGATCAAGGGGCTGATCGCCTTCTACCCGCAAGCCGTGGACCGCATCGAGCTTGACGGCCAGCCGGTCTGACCCCGGCGCTCGTCTTTCTGCTCTCCCTTTCAAAATCACAATTTTCACAGAGGCAAAAATGACCAAACGCAACGACATCGACGCCCTTCGCAATCTGTCCGGCGACATCTGGAATGTCGCCGTCGACGAATACGCCCAAGGTTTCCTCAAGCGCCGCGATCTCCTGAAATACGCGGCCCTGATCGGCCTGACCGGCTTCGCCGCCTCTCAAGGTCTGGGCTTTTCCGGAACGGCGCGCGCCGCCGCCGGCGGCGGCACGGTCCGCGTCGGGCTTGGACAACCGACCAAGGCGATCGATCCCGTCACGCTGACCGATCCGGCCAGCATCGGCGTCATCAGCCAGGTCGGCGAGTATCTGATCCTCGACGATCCGAAGGACGGCCTGCAGCCGAAGCTGGCTGTATCGTGGGAAGCGGACGAAACGGCCAAGCGCTGGACCTTCAAGCTGCGTCCGGGCGTAAAATTTCACGATGGCCGCACCGTTACCGCCAAGGACGTGGTGGCGAGCTTCGAGCGCCTCGTCGATCCGAACAGCGGCTCCTCGGCCCTGTCGGCCTATAAGGGCATCCTGTCCAAGGGCGGCGCCAAGGTCGTCGACGACGAAACCGTCGCCTTCGACCTCGACCAGTCGAACTCCAATTTCCCGTTCTATGTCTCCTCCGACGTCTACAACGCCGTCATCCTGCCGGCCGACTATGCCGGCGATTTCGAAAAGACCTTCAATGGCACCGGCCCGTTCAAGCTCGAATCCTTCCGTCCCAAGCAGGGCGCCAGCTTCGTGCGCAATCCCGACTATTGGGGCGACAAGTCGCTGCCCGATCGCGTCGAGATCAAGTTCTTCGACGACGAGCAGGCGCAGGTCGTGGCGCTGCAGGCCGGCCAGCTCGACGTTATTCCGAGCACCACGCGCCTCGAGCTGGCGATCGACGGCAATCCGAACTTCAGGCTGCTCAGCGTGCAGGCAAGCTCGCATGATCCGGTGCATCTGAGGACCGACCAGGCGCCGTTCACCGACAAGCGCATCCGCCGCGCGCTGGCGCTCACCATCGACCGCGAGGCCATCGTCAAGGGCCTGCTGAAGGGCCGCGCCGTCGTCGGCAACGACTCGCCCTTCGCGCCGATCTTCCCCTCGGCCGATCCATCGGTGCCGCAGCGCAAGCAGGACATCGCCGAGGCCAAGCGGCTGCTCGGCGAGGCCGGCGTGCCGAATGGCTTCGAGGTGACGCTGACCACCGAGCGCGCCTACGACATTCCAGACTACGCCGTGATCATCCAGAACTTCGCCAAAAAGGCCGGCATCGACGTCAAGCTCAATGTGCTGCCGCAGGATGCCTATTACGGATCGGCGACCTTCGGCAGCTCGCCATGGCTCGATTCCAATCTCGGCATCACCGATTTCGGCCATCGCGGCACGCCAGACATCTTCCTCAACGCGACGCTGAAGAGTTCGGGAGCGTGGAACGCGGCGCATTTCAAGAATCCCGACTATGACGCGTTGCTGGTCGACTACGGCAAGGCGCGTGATCTTCAGGCGCAGCGCCTGGCTGCCGGCAAGATCCAGACCTTGCTGCTCGACGAGACGCCGGAGATCATCAGCTATTTCTCGCAATACACGCGCATCTCCAGCACCAAGGTCGAGGGCGTGCGGTTCACGGCGATCTCGCATCTCCTGCTCGACCGCGTCACCTTCGTCCAGGCATGATGCGCAAACGACAAACCGCGCGGGGCCTCGCGACCCAATGCTGAGCGGCCGCACCTTGTCGACGCGGGCAGCCTCGCTTCTGCTCACGTTGTGGCTGGTCAGTGTGCTGGTCTTCCTCGCCGGGCAGGTCCTGCCCGGCGATGTCGGCCGGGTCATGCTCGGTCCATTCGCCGACGCGCAAGCCGTGGCAGCGCTGAACAAGCAGCTCGGCGCCGACCAGCCCTTGCTTGTCCAGTACTGGCGCTGGTTAAGCGCCGCGCTGACCGGCGATTTCGGCACGTCGCTGTCGATGCGTGCGCCGGTCGCGCCCTTGGTGCTGCAAAGCCTGGGCCGCTCGGCCGCCCTTGCCGGCATCATCCTGCTGTTTCTTGTGCCTGTGGGTGTAGGAGCAGGCATCGTCGCCGGCCTCAACCAGGGCCGCCTTGCCGATCGCCTGATCGTGCTCACCGGCATCTCTTTCGGCATCGTTCCCGACTTCGTGTCCGGACTTCTCCTGCTTATGGTCTTCGGCCTGTGGCTGAACTGGTTCCCGATCACCGGTGCTGCCCCGGACGGCGCCGGCTTCTGGACGAGTGGCTATTACCTCATCTTGCCGGCGTTGCCGCTGGTGCTGAACCTCACCGGCTATCTGGCGCGCATGACGCGGGCCGGCGTGGTCGAGGCTTTGGCCGCCGACTACACGCGCACAGCGACACTGAAGGGGCTCGACCGTTCGCAGGTCATCGTCCGGCACGTACTGCCCAACGCGCTGACGCCGACCATCGCGGTGCTGGCCACCCAGAGCGGCTACATGCTTGGCGGCCTCGTCGTCATCGAAGCCCTGTTCGGCATCCAGGGTCTCGGCAATCTGGTGCTCAACGCCGCCAAGTCGCGCGATTTTCCGATGCTCGAGGCGGGCGTTCTCGTCATGGCGACGATCTTTGTCCTGTCCGCGGCGGCAGGCGATCTCGCGCAAGTGCTGCTCGACCCGCGCCAACGGCGGCGGGCGTCGCTATGATGGACCTTCTCGAATTCCCGGCGCCGTCGCGCGCGTCATCGATCCTGCGGTTCGCGGGCAGGCTCGGCCGCGCGGTTCGCGGCCTGCCCCTGTCGGTGATCGTCGGATCGCTCATCCTGCTGTTCTGGATCGCCTGCGCTTTGTTCGGCGATCGGCTGGTGCCGTTCGACCCTTATGCCGAGGATTTCCTCGCCACGCTGACGCCGCCGGATGCAACCCACTGGTTCGGCACCGACCAGCTCGGCCGCGACGTCTTCTCCCGCATCATCGTCGGCTCGCGCGACATCCTTCTGGTGGCGCCGCTGGCGACATTGGGCGGTGTTGCGTCGGGCACGATCATCGGACTGGTGCTCGGCTATTTCGACGGTCTGGTCGACGCCATCGGTGCGAGGCTACTCGACACGCTGATGGCCTTTCCCTTCATCGTGCTGGTCACCATGACCCTGGTGGCGCTTGGGCCCTCGAACTTCACCGTCGTAACGGTGATCGCCATCGCCTATGCGCCGCTGGTGGCGCGCACGGTGCGCGCCGCCGTCCGTGAGCAGCGCCAGCGCGAATATGTCAGCGCCGCCCGCCTCGGCGGCGAGAACGCTTTCGCCATCATGGTCCTGGAAATCCTGCCCAACATCAGGGAGACGATCCTGATCGAGCTCGTCACCCGTCTTGGCTATGCGTTCTTTTCGATCGCGACGCTGAGCTTCCTCGGTTTGGGTATCCAGCCGCCTTCGGCCGACTGGGGGCTTGCGGTCGCCGACGGCTACGGCTTTCTCACTGGCGGCAAATGGTGGGGCGTCGTCTTCAACTCGGCGGCCATCGTCTCGCTGGTGATGGCTACCAACCTGATTGCCCAAGGGGTCGGCGCGTTCGAGAATGTCGAGAGGTGAATTGCTGCTAAACTCCTGTTGATTCGTCTCGACAGGAAACGGCATGAGCAAGGCCCTCGGCACATTCGCACTGGTCACGGTTTTCAGCGCCTTGCTGATGGCTTTGTCGCTGGCTGTGGCAAGGCACGGCTATCCCTACGGCGCCTTCGGCGTGAAGCGCCTGGACGGCATTGCCGACGCCGGCTCCTTCCTGGCCATCGCCGCCATCTATTTTTTCGGCGCCATGCTGATGATGATCCTGCCCATCCGCGCCGCCGGAATCGTGCTGACCCATGCCGCCGATGCGGTCTTCTGGGCGACGATCGTGCTGTTCGCGACCATTGTCGGCTCGCTTCTCGCTCGGTTGGCCTTCGGCCAGAACAGCGTGCTCCTGGCGCTTCTCAACTGGCGCTTTCTCTTTGTCGCGGCGATCGTTGGCGCGCATCTCACCATGAACGAGCTGCGCCGCAACCTCCTGCTCAGAAGCCTGTTCTTCGTCCTCTTCGCCGCGGTCACGCTGGCCTGCCTGTTCTGGTCGTTCTCCGCCTGAAGGCGGCGGATTGACCGATGGACTTTCGCGGCTGGCTGCCTAGGTTTACTGAAGGCCCGGCTGGACCTCCGCGCGCCCAGCCACTATATCATTTGTCTGACAATTGATCGGCGCTTGCCGCCGTGACAATCCCTCGAAGGAAATAAGATGATTTTGCTCCGCAAGAACCTCATCGATGGCGAATGGCTGGGCGAAGCCGGCTCGCGCAACATCAATCCGTCCAACACCAACGATGTGGTCGGCGAATACGCCTCGGCCGGCCCCGAGGAGGCAAAACAGGCCATCGCCGCCGCCAAGGCGGCCTTTCCGGCCTGGTCGCGCTCCGGTCCGCTCGCCCGCCATGCGGTGCTGAAGAAGGCCTCGGACGAGATCATGGCGCGCAAGGACGAGATCGGCCGCGCGCTGGCCCGCGAAGAAGGCAAGACGCTGGCCGAAGGCGTTGCCGAGACGATCCGGGCCGCCCAGATTTTCGATTTCTTCGCCGGCGAGACGTTGCGCCTCTCAGGTGAACTGGTGCCGAGCGTGCGCCCGGGTGTCGGCGTCGAGTTGACGCGCGAAGGCGTCGGTGTCGTCGGCATCATCACGCCATGGAATTTCCCGATCGCCATTCCCGCCTGGAAGATCGCGCCGGCGCTCGCCTACGGCAACACGATCGTCTTCAAGCCGGCCGAGCTGGTTCCCGAAAGCGCCTGGACCATCGTCGATATCCTGCATCGCGCCGGTCTGCCCAAGGGTGTGCTCAACCTGGTCATGGGCAAGGGCTCCGTGGTCGGTCAGGCCATGCTCGACAGCCCGGACATCAACGCCATCTCCTTCACCGGCTCGGTCGGCACGGGCAAGCGCGTCGCCGCGGCCAGTGTCGAGCACATGCGCAAGTTCCAGCTGGAAATGGGCGGCAAGAACCCGTTCGTGGTGCTCGACGACGCCGATCTTGCGGTCGCCATCGATTGCGCCATCAACGGCGCCTATTTTTCCACCGGACAGCGCTGTACGGCCTCGTCACGGCTGATCGTCACCGAAGGTATCCACGACCGCTTTGTCGAGGCCATGAAGGAGCGTTTGGATAAGCTCGTCATTGGCGATGCGCTCGACGGCAAAACCCAGATCGGTCCCGTCGTCGACCAGACGCAGCTCAAGCAGGACGAGGACTATATCGCCATCGGCCGCCAGGAAGGCGCCGAGCTTGCCTTCGGCGGCGACCGGCTGGAGCGTGGAACACCGGGCTTCTATCTGCAGCCGGCGCTGTTTGTCGGTTCCAACAATGCGATGCGCATTTCGCGCGAGGAGATCTTTGGCCCGGTCGCCAACGTCATCCGCGTCAAGGATTATGACGAGGCGTTGGCCGTCGCCAACGACACGCCCTTCGGACTGACCTCCGGCATTTGCACCACGAGCCTCAAGCACGCCACGCATTTCAAGCGCAATTCAGAAGCCGGCATGGTCATGGTCAACCTGCCGACGGCGGGCGTCGACTTCCATGTCGCCTTCGGTGGCCGCAAGGGCTCCAGCTACGGTTCGCGCGAGCAGGGCCGCTACGCCATGGAATTCTACACCACGGTGAAGACAGCCTATACATTTGCCGGCTAACTAAACCGGAACAGCGCGCAATGGCGTCAAGCATGGCCGACATGACCTGGCTCAATCCGCCGCCGCACCATGCGTTCGGCGACGGCACGCTTCAGGTCCGCACCGGCAGGGATACCGATTTCTGGCGCGAGACCTTCTATGGCTTCCGGCGGGACAACGGCCACTTCCTCTATCGGCCGGTCGAGGGCGATTTCAGCGCCGAAGTCACCGTCAAGGGCCGTTATGAGGTGCTCTACGATCAGGCCGGGCTGATGCTGCGCCTGAGCGAGACGCATTGGATCAAGGCCGGCATCGAATATACCGACGGGCTGGCCTACTTCTCCGTCGTCGTCACCAACGATACATCGGATTGGTCGCTGGGCAGCATTCCGACGGACCCCAACGGCACCCGTATCCGTTTGACCCGCCACGCCGAGGCGATCCGCATCCAATATCTCGATGCCGCGGATGGTCGCTGGAAACCGGTGCGCCTCGCCTATTTCCCGATCTCGAAATCCGTCGATGTCGGCATGATGTGTTGTTCGCCGCAGCGCGAGGGTTTTCAAGTGACCTTTGCCGATTTCACCGTCGGCCCGCCGATATCGAGAGAATTGCACGACTGACGGTTATGCTTTCCCGATCCCGCGGAAGGCCGTATGAGGGGGCATCGACTTGGCCCTGGGGGACCGATGCCGTCAGACGTTCCGCTCATTCTTTTCTACACGCGCGCCTTCAAAAATCCGATCGACGTCGCCGCCATCCCGCAATGCTCTGTTCCCGTTGAGTGGACCACAGACCGCCGCCGCCTTGCCGAGGCCGATGCGGTCGTGTTCCACATCCCGAATGCGCGCGAGATCGGCGATGCCCGCAAATATCCGGGCCAGCTCTGGGTCGCCTGGTCGATGGAGAGCTTCGAGAACTATGCAAACCAAGCCGATCCCCGCTTCATGCGTCATTTCGACCTGACGATGACCTACGAATCCGGAGCGGACGTCTGGGAGCCTTATCTGCCCAAAGCCGAATGGTGGGAGGCGGCACGCAGATCGGCGGTTGTGCCCAAGACCGAAGCCGCGCCGGCGGTGACCTTTCAGTCTTCCAAGCTCGACAAAAGCGGGCGCGCCGGCTTTGTTGCGGAACTCTCCAAAAGCATCGACGTCGATCGCTATGGAAGGTTCAATCGCCGCGCGAAGCTCCAGCCCAATCGGCAGATCGAGGGTCCGGATCTTGGCCGGCAGACGAAGCTCGAAACCATCGGCCGCTATCACTTTTGCCTGGCGTTCGAGAATTCGATCGCTCCCGATTACGTCACCGAAAAGATGTTCGACCCGTTGGCGGCCGGCACGGTGCCGGTCTATCTCGGCGCTCCGAACGCGGCGGAATTCGTCCCCGAACATTCTTATGTCGATGCGTCGTCCTTCGGCACGCCGGCGGAACTTGCAGCCTACCTTCACCATCTCGCCGAAACGCCGCGAGAGTACGAGGCTTATCTGGCCTGGCGTTCGGAGCCGCTGCCGGACCACCTTGTTCGACGCCTGGAGTTGATCGCGACGACGCCGAAACATCGTCTCGCGGAACTCGTGCATCGATTGGTTGCGCAGCGTAGCGGAGTGCCGTCGGGTCGGTCTTCGCTGCCGTTTGGCTGGATGGCATTTCTGAAAACACGGCAGGAGCGGTGGTGGATGGCTCACGCCGGCCACTGAACCGTTGCCGTCATGGGCCGGCGCTCTCAAGCCCCAGCCCATGGCGCACACTCTCGCGGATTGCCTGAGGGCCAAAGCGGCGCCATGCGGTGTCGAGCGCTCGGATACGCAGGTTCGCCATGCGATCCAGGTCGGAACATAGCCCGACCGCGAGATTGGCAAGGCCTTGCTCCGTGCTGGAAAACAGCGCGTCGTCCCCATCGACGAGATCGAGACCCTCGGCCGCGAGCGGTGTCGCCACCACTGGGACGCCCGAGAACATCGCCTCGAGTATCTTGATGCGTGTGCCGCCGCCCGTCGTGAGCGGAATGATAGCGAGATGCGCTGTCGCCAGCAGAGGTCGGACATCTTGCGGGTTCTCGACCAGCGTAACGCCATCGAGTGCCGACAGCGCTTGCACAGCGGCATGCGGCGATCGACCGGCAAGCATGAGCTTTGCCGTCGGCAGTGCCTGCCTGATGCGTGCCAGGATTATGCGCGCTAGACGCTCCGCCGCATCGACGTTCGGCGGGTAGCTGAGATGCCCGACAAAAAGGATCGTCGGAAAGCCATTGGCGGCGTCGGGCATTGGCGGGAGCGCATGTGGCCTTTCTTCGGCGCGGGGTATGCCGTTCGGTACGACATCGATCGGTATTGAGTGCGTGACGATTGCCTTGAGCCGCTTGCGGTCAAGCTCCGAGCAAACCCATATTCGGTCGGCGATCCCCGCTGCTTTCCGCTCCAGCGTCCTGAGATTTGGGGCGAACGGCCGCCGCCATCTCCCCTGCGGCGACTGGCGGATGAGGTCTGATTCGACATTGTGCATGTCGAGGATCAGTTGTTTGGCCAAAGGCCGCAAATGACCCAGCAGCTTGAGCAACGGCGTGCCCTCGACGATGATGGTATCGGGGCGAAAGTCCTGGATCAGCGCCTTCAGACGGGCCAGGGCCGACCGTGGAATTTTACTCTCGCCATTGGCTCGTCGCCAGCCCAGGACAGGCCCGCGCTTTTCGCCAGGGATGGTCAGCGGTACAACCCGGATATTCCGGTCGACAGGTAGCGTTTCGCTGGTCAGCGGCTTGATGGAAGCAACGCAGACTGGACCGAATGCCGTGGCCGCCACCGCATTGCCGTGGACCCTGAGGTCCGTTCCGGATATCGGGGGAAAGGGGGGCTCGTGGCAGACGAATAACGTACGTCGGGAGGATGGCTCAATATTCTGCAATAATTTTATATTGCGATCGGCGCCATCTTTATTGTGCATGTGAGTAATTAGCAGTATCTCATATATTTTGATTGTAGATTTTTGTCTATCAGCAACGCGCCTGTGGCGCAACAATCGACACCTGCGATTCCTGCTGATGTCGCGACGATTATGTGCGCCAGGGTCACGCCGGCATGATGGTCTCGAAGCAGCTGCTTCTACATCCGGTGCTGGAAGAACTGCAGGAACAATTCCGGCTCGGTGGTGATGTCGAGCTTTTCGTAGATGCGCCGGCGATGGTTCTTCACCGTGCGGACGGTGATCCCGACAGGCCGTGGGCCGAAGTACCGCTGTTTGCCTGCCCGAGTATCTCACCGTTCCCTTTGTGAAGTCGAACACAGTCAGGCGGATATGCCACGATAGGATAATTTCATAAAACCGAAGACCGCGATGCGGCAAAAGACTGCGGGGGGTTGCCTTGGCCACGTCCAATCTGCCGACACCTGATTTCTCTTTCGACCCCAACCAGCCGGGGGCCTGCATCGCAGGCGTGCGGCCTTACCGCAACGGATCCTACCGGCTCGATGCCGAGACCATCTCGGGGAAGTTCATCGTCCACAATTACGGCCATGGCGGCGCCGGCATCACGCTCAGCTTCGGCTGTGCCACCAAAGTCCGGGACATCGTCAGGGATCATCTGGCGGCGAGCCCCGGCGCAACCGAAGTCGCCGTGCTAGGCGCCGGCGTCATGGGGTTGACGGCCGCGACGCTGCTGTTCGATCTCGGGCTGAAGGTCACGATCTACGCCGATCGCCCGCCATTGCAGACCACCTCCGCCAAGGCCGGCGGCCAGTGGGCGGTGTCGGTGGTGGAATTTGCCGGCAAGGAGCGCGAGCTCGCCCAAATCGTCAAGACCGCCTACCGCGAGTTCAAGAACAGGATCGGGCAAGGATTCGGTGTGTTCGAGCGGCCGAACTACACCGCCACGCCCTCGCACAACCTCGATATCGTGATCCAGCTTGCGCCCGGACTGATCCCGCCGCGAAAATCATTGAAGCGATTGCCGTTCGAGCACCATACCAAGTCGGGCTTTGTCTACCAGACCCTGCTCATCGAGCCGCCGGTCCTGCTCGCCAAGCTCAAGGCCGATCTCGACCTGCGCGGCGTCGCTTTCGTGTCGAAGCAGTTCGCTAGCCGGTCGGATATCCTGGCCAGCGTGCCGCAAGCAATCATCGTCAATTGCACCGGGCTCGGCTCCATGACCTTGTGGAGCGACACCAAGATGATGCCGATCAAGGGCCAGCTGGCGATGCTGCGGCCGCAACCGGCGCTGCAATATCTCTACGGCCAGAATGGCTACATGTTCCCGCGCAGCGATCATGTCGTGATTGGCGGCACCTTCGAGCCCGGGGTCAACAACGAGACTGCGGACAAGGCCGTTTGCCAGGGCCTGGTCGATCACATTGCGTCGCTGTTCGGCAAGGCCGCCGCGAAGCCCCTGTCCGACATCCACATCCACAACCCCGATCACGCGCCTATCGTCAATCCAGCCATTCCCTCGGTCTAGACATTCCTGTGGTCTGGGACATTCTTGTGATCCAAACCGGGGCTCTGGCAGACCTTTCTGGAGCAGAAGCGTGGCCTTCACCGTCGCCGACTACATTTTGAAGCGCCTCGCCGAACAGCATGTCGACCGTCTGTTCGGCGTGCCCGCCGCTTATTGCGCGCCGCTGTTCGACGCCGCGCCGGCGCATGGCGTCAAGTCCGTGGTCGCGGCAAGCGATCTGGAGGCCGGCTACGCTGCCGACGGCTATGCCCGCACCAAGGGGCTGGGCGCCGTATCGGTCGCCTATGGCGTCGGCACCTTGAGCATGATCAATGCGATTGCCGGCGCCTATGTCGAACGCAGCCCGGTGGTCGTCATCAATGGCGGGCCGGCGCCGGCCGCGATCGCCAGCCTGCACAAGTTCGACATTGTGTTCTCTCATTCCATCGGTCAGGACGCGACCGATCTCAGCGCCTACAGGCTGGTGACCGCCCAGGCGGCGCGCGCGTCGACCGTCGCCGAGGTGCCGAAGGTCGTCGACCAGGCCATCTCGGCGGCGATCAAGACCCAGCGTCCGGTCTATATCGAGATCAACATGGCAATCTGGGGCGCTGCCTGCCCGATGCCGAGCAGGCCACTGCCGGTCGCCAACCCAGCCGCCGGCACCGAAACCCAGCTGGCGACTTCGATCGTCGGCCTGATCCGCGCCGCCCACGCGCCGCTGATCCTGGTCGGCACCGAGATACAGCGCTATGGCCTCGCCGATAAAGTCGCCGATCTCATCGCCAAGCTCGGCGTGCGCTGGGCCACCGCTCTGCCTGCCAAATCCGTGCTGGCCGAGCAGGGCAAAGGATGGGTCGGCGTCTACAATCCTCCCCACTCCCTTCCCGCGGTGAAGCAGGCTGCCGAGCAGGCGGATCTTCTCGTCACGCTCGGATGCGTGTTTCCCAATGGCTATGCCGGCCTGGTGCAGAATTCCTTCGGCCATATGGTTCAGGTCTATGACGGCAAGGTGCGGATCAAGACGGCTGCCAAGCAGAACGCCGAGCTCGGCGCGCTGGTCTCCGCACTTGTTGCCGAAGCAGCCAAGAAGCAACCCATGGCAGTGCCGGCTGGCGCGACGCCGACGTTTCCCGGTCCGGCTTCCGGGCCGCTCACCTATAAACAGGTCTTCGAACGCGTTTCCGTCGCGCTGGATCCCAGTTGGCTCGTCATCCCCGACACCTTCCTCGGGATATACTCCGCCGCCAACGCGCCGGTCAAAGAGCGCAATGCATTCCTGTGCAGCGGCGTGTGGGCCTCGATCGGCCACTCGGTCGCCGCAGCTGTCGGTGCCTCGTTCGGTTCGGCGCGGCGTCCGCTCGTCATCTGCGGCGACGGCGGTTTCCACATGACCGCGCAGACGCTGTCGACGATGGTCCAGTACGGCAGCAAACCGGTCGTCGTCATCCTCGCCAACGGCATCTATGGCTACGAGCAATTTCTGGTCGACGAGAGCTACTTCCAGAACCCGGCCAAGCAGCCGCGGCCCTATGTCGTGCTCAACCAGTGGGACTTTGAAAAATTCGCAGGCGCGCTCGGCGTGCAGTTCGCCCGGACGGTGAACACCGCCGCGGCCTTCGATGCGGCGCTAGCGGCGGCCAAGGGGTTCGACGGACCCGCTGTCATCGTCGCGCAGATCGATCCGCACGGGCTGCCGGCCGAATTGCCATGACGATCATCGAAATCAGCGGGAGGCTATCTTATGGAACATCCGCTTCGCGTCGACGAGTTCGTGCCCTCGAACGATATGGCGCCTGTCGAAGACAAGACGCTTGCCGCTTCGGCCGCCAAAGCGGCCCCGGCACCGTTGGCGGCCCCGGCGCCGTTGCCACCGCTGCCGAATCTTCCGGCGAGCGAAGTGCAGTTCCTGCGGCCCTCGGATCCGCAGTACGCCGATTTCCTGCCCGCCTCGAGCAGGCGCAAACAACTGGCGCCCGCATTGCGCGCAATCTGCAAGACCGAGCATGCCGTCGCCGTGATGGTCGATTGGGTTCGCAGCAACAGGCTGAACTTTGCCACGCGCAGCGGCGGCCACTCCTATGAAGGCCTTTCGCAGTCGACAGGCGTTGCGATCGATGTCCGCGGACTGACGCAGATCACGGTCGACAAAGCTTCGAACCTCGTCACCGTCGGCTCCGGCGTGACGCTGTTCCAGCTCTATTCGGCGCTGGCCGCCCAGGGGCTGGCGCTGCAGGCCGGCAGTTGTCCAACCGTAGGCATTGCCGGCCATCTTACCGGCGGCGGCCACGGCCTCCTGGCGCGATCGCATGGTTTGACGTGCGACGGCTTGCGGCAGGCCAACGTCGTCGACGCGCAGGCGCGCATCCTGCAGGCCAACGCGGCATCGCAGCCCGATCTCTTCTGGGCCTGCCGCGGCGGCGGTGGCGGCAGCTTCGGCATCGCGACGCAATTCCAGATCGGCGTTTTCCCGCTGAAGAGCGCCCTGGTGTTCGGCGTCTCGTGGAAATTGCCGCAGGCGAGAGCCGCGAAACTGTTCGCGGTATGGCAGGACTGGGCGCCGAAGGCGCCGTCCAACATCACCTCGATCATGAAGGTCGGCCCCGCCGGCGGCGGTCAGATCACCATGCGCTGCATCGGTCAGTCGGTGGGCAGCGAAAGCGAGCTGCGCGCCGAGCTCAAACGGTTGACGACATCGCAGGCGCCGTCATCGGCGCTGACGGTGACATCGCTGGCATTCCTCGATGCGGTCAAGCACTTTGCCGGGCCTCTTACCTATCCGTCGGAACTCATGAAGGCGAAGTCGGACTACGTGCTGTCGCCGCTTTCCGCCAGGGGCATTGCCACCATGATGGCGGCGGTCGCGCCGACAGCGCCTGGCGGCATCGTGCTTTTGTGCGACTCCTACGGCGGCAGGATCGCGGACGTGGCCGCCAATGCCACCGCGTTTCCGCGCCGCGCCGGCACACAGTATTGCATCCAGTATTTTTCAAGCTGGAGCCGCGCGGCCGACACTCCTGGGCGTCTGGCGCAGATCGCCAAAGTCTATAACGCGATGCGACCGTTCATGCCGGACGCGTCCTACGTGAACTACTGCGATCTCGACCTGCCTGACTATGCGAGGTCCTATTGGGGCGACAACCTCACTCGTCTGGTCGCGGTGAAGCAGCAATATGATCCGACCAACGTGTTCCACCATGCGCAGAGCGTGCCGCTCGCCATTGCGGTGGCATGAAACCACGGAGGTTGGGCACTTACTCCACCGCGCTCGTCCGTCTGCTTGCCGGCCGGGTCACTTCTCGGATCGGTGCTGGAAGAACTGCAGGAACAATTCCCGCTCGGTGGTGATGTCGAGCTTTTCGTAGATGCGCCGGCGATGGTTCTTCACCGTGCCGACCGTGATGCCCAGCCGCTCGGCGATGGTGGCGGTCGGGTGCCCGGCGAGGATCAGCTGCACCAGCTCGCGCTCGCGCAAGGACAGCTCCGGCCAAAGGCTTTGCGGAATGCTCGGCTTCTGCTGCGGCGAGGCGCCGGGGCCGGTTGGCGCCGAGGTGCGCGAGAAATCGCTGCCACGCGCTTTGATGTCCAACGCATGCAGCGCCTCGAACACCGGCAGCCGCTCGTCCAGCAAGGCGATCTCGCTGTCCTTGAAGGAAGCGGTCGAACGGTCGAGGAAGATGCCGAGACACCAGTCGCCGCCGTCGGCGAGCATGATGCCGACCTCGTCGCAGATTTCGGACTGCGCTAGGAAGCCGGCGATATACTGGCCGCGCTTGGCTTCCTCGTCGGCCAGCCCCTTGAGCGGCAGGATGCCGAGCCGGCGCTCGCGTCGCCACGAGGCGTAGAACGGGTCGAAGACATAGTAGTTGTCGAGATAGCGCCGCACCATCTCATCCGAGAAACGCCGGTGCTTGACGAATTCAGGCGTCTTGGTCGCCGAGTAGCGGGTGACCGTCACCAAATCATGCGCAATGTCCGCCCCGATCAGATCGATCAGGCAGTCGACATGCCGGTCGGTGCCGGTGGCCGCGATCGCTTTGGCCAGTGGCGCCCAGATGTTGCCCATGCGCATGCCCTTTTCTCGGCGAACCGCGCCGCGCGGTCATTGTGTCTTTAGGCATATGGCGCGATCCAAGCGATCGAATCTAGCCTGCGGTCATTCTCGAAAAGGGAAGGCGACCCGTGGACCAGATCACCACCAACCCCATCGTTATCGGCATCGACGCCGGCGGCACCATGACCGACACCATCCTTGTCGATCAGGACGGCCACTTCAAGATCGGCAAATCGGCGACCACGCCGAAGGACGAGGCCGAGGGCTTCCTGGCTTCCGCCGAGGACGCGGCCGATGCCTGGGGCATCTCACTGGAGACGCTCTTTTCCGGCGTCAACGTCGTGCTCTATTCCGGCACCGGCATGCTCAACACGCTGTTGTCGCGCACCGGCCGCCGCCTCGGCCTGATCACCACCAGGGGCCTCGAGGACATGATCCTGATGGGTCGCGGCCTCCAGGCCTGGGCCGACTATTCCTATGCCGATCGCCTGCATGCGGTGACCCACCAGCATCCCGATCCGCTGGTGCCGCGCCGCCGCACCCACGGCGTCACCGAGCGCATCGACCAGTTCGGCGACGTCATCCTGCCGCTCTACGAGCACGAGGTACGCATCGCCGCCAAGAAGCTGATCGCCGACAAGGTCGAGGGCATCTGCATCATGACGGTCTTCTCGCACGTCAATCCGGCGCATGAGAAGCGCATCGCGGAAATCTGCCGCGAGGAGATCGCGGCCGCCGGCGCCGATATCCTGGTCTACACCAGCCATGAAGTGCGCCCGGTCATCCGCGAGCAGTCGCGGCTGAACTCGGTGCTGATCGAGGCCTATGCGACCTCGCGTGGCCGCAAGCAGCTCAAGGGCATCGAGGACGTCGCGAAGAAATACGGCTTCAAATACGGCGTGCAGACGCTGCTCTCCTTCGGCGGCCTGACCTCGATCAACCACCCGCGCCTGCATGAAACCATGATCTCCGGCCCAATCGGCGGCATCCTGGGCGCGGCCTATGTCGGCAAGCTGATCGGCAACGACTCGCTGATCTGTTCGGATATGGGCGGCACCTCCTTCGACATGGGCGTCATCACCCGCGGCCAGACGCGGATCGAGAACGAACCGCTGATGGACCGCTTCAAGCTCAACGTGCCGACACTGCATCTCGACACGACCGGCGCTGGCGCCGGCATGATCCTCAAGGTCGACCCGCTGACCAGGAAGGTCTCGCTTGGACCGGAAAGTGCGGGCTCCGATCCCGGGCCGATCTGCTTCGCCAGGGGTGGCACCGAACCCACGATCGCCGATTGCGACGCCATCCTCGGCCGCCTCAACCCGTACTATTTCCTGGGCGGCAAGGTCGTGCTGCAGGTCGAAAAGGCGAGGGCGGCCTTCGAGGAAAAATGCTCCCGCCTGCTCGGCGTGGGTGTCGAGGAAGCCGCCGAAGGCATGATCGACATGCTGGAGGCCGACGCCAACAACGCCTTGCGCCGAGTCATCTCGGGCCAGGGCATCCATCCTTCCGAATTCACGCTGCTTTCCTATGGCGGCTCGGGTCCGTTGCATCTTGCCGGCTGCTCGAGGGGCATCGGCTTCAAGGACATCATCACCTTCCAGTTCGCCGCCGCCTTCTCCGCCTTCGGCTGCACCACCGCCGATTTCATGCGCCGCCATTCGGTGTCGACGCAGCTCGACATCGGCGCACGCGCCGGCGATGACGAACTGATCGCCTTCGGCAAGAAGGTCACCGATGTCTGGGACGATCTCACCAACGCCGCGGTCGATGAGATGATCGAGGACGGCCACGCACGCGAAAAGATCAAAACCGTGCCGTTCCTGATGATGCGCTACACCGGCCAGCTCGAGGATGTCGAGGTGATGGCGCCGCTGTCGGCTATTCAATCGGCCGACGACATGCGCAAGGTCATCGACGAGTTCGAAGCGGTCTACGCCAAGGTCAACCATCGCGTCTCGCGCTATGGCGAAGCCGGTTTCTCGATCACCGAGCTCGGCCTCATCGCCACCGCCGACAAGGTGAAGCCGGTGCTCTTGAAGCGCCCGCTCGGCAAGGCGGACCCGGCAGCGGCCCACAAGGGCGTGCGCGACGCCTATATCGGCGGGCGCTGGCACAAGGCCAATCTCTACGAGATGGATTTGCTGCAGCCGGGACATGAGGTCATCGGCCCGGCCATCATCGAACATCCGGCGACAACGCTCGTCGTCCACCCGCAAGACCGTGTCCATGTCGATGAATGGACGCTGCTGCACTACACCCACGCTTGAGAAGGGCGAACGCCATGCTGGACAAACCCGCCTCCGCGCTCCGCATCCGCGAACGGCTGATCGAATCCGAACGTCTGATGGAAGAAACCGGCTGCTATGACGGCATCACCGAACTTCATCTGCGCAACCAGGATCCGCTGAAATTCGAGACGCTGCACACCAAGCTGCGCGCCTACTGCGTCTCGGCCCGCGAAATGGCTCGCCGCATCTCGGCTTCGCCCGGAGTGCGCGAAGTCGGCGAAATGGTCGTCGCCATCTACACGCCCGAAGGCGACGCCATCGCGCTGTCCAACGGCATCATGGTGCATGTGCACACGATGAGCCGCTTCATCAAATGGATGATCCGCAACGGCTACGAGGAAAACCCTTGCATCCGCGACGGGGACATCTTCGCCAACAACGACGCCTTCATCGGCACCGTGCAGGTGCCCGATGTGATGGACGTGGTGCCGATCTTCCATTCGGGCAAGCTGGTCGGCTGGGCGGGCGCGGTCTGCCATGAGCTCGAGGCCGGCGGCATCACGCCCGGCGGCGACGTGGCGCTGGCGCAGGAGCGATTCACCGAGGGCCTGTTCGTCTGCGCCGAAAAGGTCGGCGAGAATGACGAGATCCGCCGCGACTATGTCATCCGCTGCGAGCGCAATCTGCGCATGCCGATCTACTGGGTGCTCGACGAGAAGGCCAAGGTCGCCTCCTGCATCGACATGCGCGAAAGCGTCAAGGCGCTGATCGACGAGATCGGCCTCGACTATTGGATGCAGGTGTCAAAGGAGTTCATCGAGGAGGGCCGCCGCGCCCAGCTCGCCCGCACGCGCCAGCTCACCGTGCCCGGCATCTATCGCGGCCATACGTTCTACGGCCATGTCACCGCCGGCAAGCCCGGCTACCAGCCGCTCGGCGATCCCGACTGGCTCTACAACATACCGATCGAGATGGAGATCACCACCGACGGCAAGATCATCATGGACTTCGAGGGCACGCAGCCCTGGGGCTACCATTCGATGAACTGCACGCCGGCCGGGATGGATGGCGGCATGTTCGTCACCTTGACCCAGCACATGAACTTCGAAGGTCTGGTCAATGACGGCGCCTGGATGGCGACCGAACTCAAGCTGCCGCACGGCACCTGGACCAACCCCGACAATGAGATGGTCGCGACCGCCACCTCATGGGCCTTGCTGCTGCCGGCCTATGGCGTGTTCCAACGGCTGTTGTCGCGCTCCTTCATCGGACGCGGCTTTGTCGAGGAAGCTTTCGTCGGCCAGGTCAACAGCCCGATGATCGAGATGGGCGGCACCAGCCAGTACGGCAAGCTGTTCGGCATGGCGCATTTCGAATGCGCGGCCGCCGGCTCTGGTGCCTTGGCCATCAAGGATGGCCTCGACACCGCCTATGTCGGCTGGAACCCTGAATCCGACATGGGCAATATCGAGATCTGGGAACAGAACATGCCGATGCTCTATATCGGCCGGTCCATCGTTCCCAACTCCGGCGGCGCCGGCAAGTACCGCGGCGGCTGCTCCTTCGTCTCGACCTGGCTGGTCTCGAAGACCGACCATCTCAGACTGGTGACATCAGAGCATTCGTCTCGCGTGTTCGACAATGGTGGCATGTGTGGCGGCTATCCGGCGCCGACCTGCCAGAAGCATCGTGCGGTGCGCAACTCCAACATCTTCGAGCTTGCCGAAAAGCGTGCACCGTTGGCGCATCACACCGGCACCAACCCGCATCGCTCGGAACTCGAACTTCGGCTGCAGGGCGAGCATGTGACCATGGAAGGGCCGTATATCACCGCCCCGCACAAGACCGGCGACGTCTTCACCCATTCCTACAATGGCGGCGGCGGCTATGGCGACGTGCTGGAGCGCGACCCGCTCAAGACGGCCATGGATGTCGAGAACGGCTATCTCACCAAGGAAGCGGCCGAAGGCATTTTCGGCATCATGCTGGACGAAGACGAGGACGGCTACCCAGTCGCCAACATCGAGGCCACCAAGCGCCACCGCGCCGAGATGCGCGCCAGGCGTCTTGCGCAGGCGAAGCCGGTTTCGGAGTGGATCGCCACGGAGCGCAGTCGTGTCGAAAAGGCCGACTTCGCGCCCGAGGTGAAGAAGATGTATGCCAGCGCGATAAAACTGTCGTCGCGCTTCACCAGGGATTTCAGCGATTTCTGGAACGTCGACGCCAAATCGATCTTCATGCCGGGAGCTAAGCCATGACCTCGTACAGCAAGGAAGTCATCGCCGATCTGGTCGCGGGCACGCTGCCCTGGCCGCAGACGCGCCGCGTCATGAGCGCCTACAAGGACGATGACCGCTTCTTCAAATATGTCGCGGTGCTGCAGGACCGCGTCGGCTGGAAGGACCCGATCCTGCTGCCGGTCTCGGATCATCTGTTCATCTGCCAGAGCGGCGACGAGCGTGTGACGAAATGCGAGTGCGGTCATTCCTTCGGCGACTATCGCAAGAACTGGAAGCTCAAGGCCGCGATCATCGTGCGCAACACCGAGGAGCAGTTGCGCGAGATCTATCCCAACAGCGATATTCCCGATCCGCAGTGGATGGAAATCCGCGAATTCATCTGCCCGCAATGCGGCACCATGCACGAGGTCGAGGCGGCGGCACCCGGCTATCCCATCGTCCACGACTTCGAACCCGACCTTGAAGGCTTCTACCGCGAATGGCTGGGCCAGCCACTCTAGGAAACTGATTTTGTGAACCGCGCCGCCGGCAAGGTAGCGTTTCGTGCCGGCACCAGCCTATGAATAGCGTTTCGGAGACTGGCCACATGACAAATCTTTCCGGCCGCAGCGCCATTGTTACCGGCGGCTTTTCCGGCATGGGCTTTGCCATCGCCTCAGCACTTGCGAAAGCCGGCGCCAATGTCGCCGTCGGCTCCTATGTCGCGCCGCCGCAGGCGGGCAGGGTGGATGCGGCCTACTACCCCGGCGCCGACGAGATCGAGCGGGTGCGGTCGGCGCTCGCCGCGCATGGCACCAAGGTGCGCGCCGCCCATCTCGATGTGCGCGACAGCGATCTCGCCAACCGTTTCATGGCCGAGACCGAAGCGGCCATCGGTCCGACCGATATCCTCGTCAACGCCGCCGGCACCACCGCCGAGCAGCCGGTCTGCGGCCATTCCGACGAACTGTGGGACAAGATCGTCGACACCAATCTGACCGGCGCCTTCCGCACCACGCGCGCGGTGCTGCCCGGCATGATCGGGCGCGGCTGGGGCCGCATCGTCAACATCGGTTCGACCGCCGCTTCCGTCGGCTGGAAGGACAATCCGGCCTACTGCGCCTCCAAGGCCGGGCTTCTCGGGCTGACCCGTTGCGTGGCGCTCGAAGGCGCTGCGCATGGCGTCACTTGCGTGATGATCAGCCCGACCTGGGTCGAGACCGAGCTGATGCGCCGCAACGTCGCGCAGGTCGTCGAGCGCGAGGGCAAGGGCCGCACTGCCGAAGCGGTGATGGACGAATTCAGAAGGGGCAATCCCCAAGGCCGCATGATGCAGCCCGAGGAGATCGCCGCACTTGCGGTCTTCCTCTGCTCGGACCTCGCCAAGGGGATCACGATGGAGAACATCCAGGTAACGGGCGGAGCCTTATGGTAATAGCCCGGCCGGCGAAGGGCGGCATGTGCGCGCCGATGTCGTCGAAGCGGTCGAGCAGATGGGCGCGACGCCAATGCAGACGCTGCTGGCCAGGCTGCCTGGCGCTGCCCGTCGTCATGCTCGGCCTCAACCAGGCCATCATGGCGGCGCTGTCTATGCTGTAGATCGCAGCCCTTATCGGCACCCGCGATCTCGGCCAGGCGGTCTATGTCGCGCTCGGCAAGGCCGATGCCGGCATGGGCCTTGCCGGCCTGTCTATCGCCTTCCTCGCCATCCTTGCAGACCGCCTGATCCAGGCCGCCGTCGGGCGGCTTGAGGTTCATTCCGGCGCTCTCGCCCTATTCCGGCCGTTTCATTGTGCGATGCGGCAACCCAAGCGCACTTGGCTGTCCGTGGCAACTTTGCGGTTGAGCCGGCGGCCGTATGGCGGTAGGTTATGCTGCAGTGCACAATGGATGCCGCGCGGGCCAGAGGCTTGGCTAGGGCAGATAAAGGGCTCACGGACAAAAATCCGGTATGAAGATTCCGAAATCCATTCTGATCGATCCTGAGCGCAACGAAACCTATGGCATCTTCGCCGTCGCGGTTTCCATGCTTGCCTTCGCCTACTCGCCCAATTTCGGCCAGATCCTGATCCTTGCCTATTACGCCGTCTGGCTGCCGCTGCTTTTCGTCGATTATCGGCGCTTCACCTGGAAGCTTTCCAGCGCCTGGCTGCCGATCCTCTTTGCAGCCTATGTCTGCCTTTCGGTGTTCTGGTCGCAGGCGGCGGGCATTAGCGCGCGCGCGGCGGTGCAATATTCCTCGCACATCGTCTGCGCCTATGTCGCGGCGCGCACCATCAGCATGCGTACGCTGGTCGTCGGCTCGCTGATTGGCATCTTCGTCGTCCTGCTCTATTCGCTGAAAGTCGGCGATTACGCGCTCGACACGATCGACGGCACGATCAACTTCGTCGGCGCCTTCGGCTCCAAGAACCAGATCGGCTTTTTCTCCTCGCTCGGCATCTTCTTCGCTCTCGCCTTTCTCGTGTTTTACCGACGCAACTGGCTGGGCTTCGTGTGGACCGCGCCGATCCTGCTGTTGTCGGTTTACATGCTGGCGATAGCCCACTCCGCGACATCCGTCGCTTCGCTGCCGGCGGTCATCGGCATCGTCGCCCTGCTCACCGCCAGCAAAGTGCTCTCGCGGCGCTACCGCCGCGTCATTTTCATCGTCGGCGCCGGCGTGCTGGTGGCCGGTGTGGTGGCAGCACTTAACTCTGGCTTGCTGGATGTCGTGCTCGGCGTCTTCGGCAAGGATTCCACACTCACCGGCCGCACCTATCTGTGGGAGCAGGGCTGGAACGCGGCGCAGCAGCGCCCGCTGCTCGGCTATGGCTATGCCGCCTATTGGGTGCAGGGTTTTGCCGAACCGGAGCGCCTGTGGGCGGAATTTTACATTTCGACCCGCACCGGCTTCCATTTCCACAACACCTATGTGGAGACGCTGGTCGAGATCGGCTTCATCGGCGTCACCATGCTGGCGTTGATCATCCTGCGCTCCTTCTACGGCCATATCGCGAAAGTCGTGTTCGGCGACTGGAACGCCGATTCGGTGGTGCTTGCCGGCGCCGTCGGACTGATGCTGATCCGCTCCTTCTTCGAGGTCGAGATTCTCGGCCCCTACTTCATGGCGTCCTTCATCGTCTATTACGGCCTGTTCAAGCTCAGCCCGCTGCCGGTTGCGCGGCGACGCCGGGTGATGGTTCCGGTTCAGGACGACAGGACGGCGAACGGACGGATGCCAGCCCCGGTCTGACCGGCCCAAACGAACTTCGGCAATTTGCTAAAGACTCTAGGCTACCGCCCGCCTGCGCTGCATCAGCCGCTGCAGGAAGCGCCGCACTGGCTCGTCATAGAGCCGCGTGGCGATGTCGGCGATGACGATGACCGAGCCCGCCATGACGATGCCGAACCAGGGATGGTGCGCGAACGGGTCGATCGACACGGCCTTGCCGGCTCCGGCGATGATCATCAGCATCGGCGTGTGGATGATGTAGATCGGGTAGGAGATGCGCCCGAGCCAGCCATAGAAGCCGGCCAGCCGGGGCATGGTCGGGGCTATGGCGCCGGTCACCACCATGACCGGGAAGATGACGACGATGCAGGCGAGGTCGTAGACGACGCGCCCACCGCCTGCCGGCGCAATCGCGAAGACGATGAGTGTCAGCAGGATCGCGCCTTCGACCCAGAGGCCGCGCCTCAGGAAGCCGAGGCTGCCCTGGTAGCGGGTCATCGAGCGGCACAAAAGCACGCCCAGAAAGAACGAGAAGGTCACGCGCGGCAGGCCGCTGATGATGGTCCGCCCGGTCATGCCGAAGTCGAGCGTGCCGGCGAAAACCGAGGCAATGATGAGCAGCACGAGGCTGACGACGACGAGCCCGGTCAGCACCCGTTTCGACAGCAGGAAGAACACCGCGACATAGGCGATGTTGACGATCAGCTCGAAGAACAGTGACCACGATGCCGGATTGAGCGGAAAGATCGTGTGGTAGGCATCGCTGATCAGCGGGATGAAGAGCATGCCCGTCGTCAGCTGCATGCCGATCTCGGAAAGCGGCACATATTCGCCCGGCATCAGCCGGTTCTTCACCAGCAGGTAGAAGAAGCCGAGCAGCGTGCCGGCGAGATAGAGCGGATAGAGGCGAATCAGACGGATCGCCACGAACGTGCCGAAGCCCATGCCGTTCTCGATCTTGCGGTCATAGGCATGCGCGATGACGAAGCCGCTGAGCAGGAAGAACAGGTCGACGGCGAGATAGCTCGACGGCAGCACCTTGCCGTCGGCAAGGAAGGGCGAGAAATGGTAGAGCATCACGCTGATCGCCGCCACGCCGCGAATGGCGTCGAGGTTGAGGTAGACGTGACGCGGGGCGGCGGCGGACTGCATCTTATGCCTTCAAGCGGTACAAACAGATCGCCCGTCCGCGCCTTGGCGCGAACAGGCCTGACATGCTCCTCCCCTCGTCGCGAACTGCGCCGAAACGCAGGCTTACTGGCTGGCCATCGGCGCCAGCTTCACCTTGATCACGTCGCCCGGCAGCACCGGCGTGTCTTCCTTGGCGTCGATCTCGCTGCTCTTGCCGTTGGCAACCCGCACCAGCGAATAGAGAAGCGTCGGTGCCTCGCTGCTGGTGATGGACGCGGTCGTTGCGGGGTCCGACGCCTGGGCGATCAGGCCCTTTTGCATGTTCACCCTCAACGCCGCCTCGTTCAGGTCGGCTTCGGTCTGCTGCCGGTCGGTGGCGAGGCTCGAGCTCAGCGTGTTGCGGGCGTCGATGGCGTCCTGCGTCGCCTTGCTGATCGACTGCTTGGCGGTAAGGATGGCCGTTTCATAGTCGAGGATCTTGCCTTGCAGGTCGGCGACGGACTGCTTCGAATCGAGCAGCCGCGCATTGGCGACCAGGCCCTTTTGCGCCAGCGGGCCGATGGAGGCGAGCTGCTGCTGCGCCAGATCGACCTGCTGCTGCTGGTTGACGATCTTCTTCTGCAGCGATTCGATCTCGGACTGCAGCACGCCCTTGAGGTCGTCGAGCGCATCGAGCTTCAGCTTGAGCGCCTTCTGGTCGGAGGTCAGGATCTGCATCTCGTCGGCAACGATGGTCGGCAGCTTCGGATCGCCCTCGACTTCTTTCGGCGGGTCGAAACTGTCCTTGCCGGCAAGATCGGCATCGATGCGCGCGCGCTTGACGAGCAGGCGCACGTGCTGGTCGTCATAGATGTCGTAATTGCCCTTGGCGGTGACGAGATCCTTGCCGAGCTGGGGTCCGTAGTCGGCACTGCGCCGCATGCCGCCGGCAATGCTGATGGCCTTCAGCACCGTCAACTCCGGCACATAGGGAAATTGTCCGGGGTTCTGCACTTCGCCCGAAATGTAGAACGGCCGGAACTGCGCCATCTCGACCGAGGCCTCAGGTTTGTCGGGCAACGCCAGCTTGCGCTGCAAGGCCAGCCCGATCGCCGCCGCGATCTCCGATGTCGTCTTGCCGGCGGCTTGCATGTCACCGACAAATGGCACCGAAAGCGTTCCCGCGGGGCCGACCGAATATTCGCCGTTCAGCGCCGACCAGTCGCGGAATGTGCCGTCGACCGTCTGCCATTCGGCAACGCGGATGTTGAGCTTGTCCTGCGGGCCAAGCTGGTAATCGCCCGCCGCCGCGATGTGCGGCATTGCAAGACAGGCAACAAGCGCCACGGCCGCGAGCCGGCCGGGCGCCCTGTTCAAGAGACTGCGTGTCAAATACAGTCCGATAGGGTCTTTTTTCAAATGAACGTTCCGATCCGCTTGGCCCCATCCGCCCGATGAGATCGCTGCCGGATGCCTGCCCCGATTCCGGGACCAGGCTCGATAGTCAGTAACTGCCGCGCGACATCCACACGGCCGGCACGGTCTTGAAGATGATGCGAATGTCCTCGAACATCGACCAGTTCTCGACATAGTGGCGGTCGAAAGCGACGCGCGTGTCATAGGATACGTCGTTGCGGCCGCTCACCTGCCACAACCCGGTCAGGCCGGGGCGCGACTTCAGGTAATAGACCGCGGCGCTGCCATAGATCTCCAGTTCGTCGCGCACCACAGGGCGCGGCCCGACAAGGCTCATGTCGCCCTGCAGGATGTTGAGGATCTGCGGCAGTTCGTCGAGGCTGAGCTTGCGCAGCACCTGGCCGACCCGCGTGACGCGCGGATCGTTCTTCAGCTTGCGGGTCGCGAGCCATTCGGCGTTGGCGTCCGGATTGGCTGCCAGATACGCGTTGAGCACCTGTTCGCCATCCTGCACCATGGTGCGGAATTTCAGGCAGGCAAACACACGGCCGCCGCGACCGATTCGCTTGTGGCCATAGAACACGGACCCGCCGTCGGAAAGCTTGACCAGCAGCGCCACCATCAGGAAGAGCGGGCTGAGCAAGACAAGGCCAGCCAGTGACCCGACGATATCGAAACCACGTTTCAGCAGACCCCCGATGGGGGGTGGAAAATCAACGCCAGCTTGCGAAAAACCCGCATTAGCCGACTTGGCGACGTCCCTCATGCAAAAGCTCCATACGTTGAACGGATGGTTTACGGCACGATACCAAAAAAATGCTGCATCGCAACACACAATTTCCCATTTGGCTGAAATGTTCACGTCATGAATTGATTAAATAATAAACCTTACGTGCCCAAATTTTCACCTTTGTGGCACGTTTATGACAAGGTGAGCGAAAACCATGAAAATGTAGTCCGCATTTCGGGCCATTTTTGGACAGTGCATTCTTTGCTGCAGAAGAAATCGGGTTGCAGGCGGTTGGAATCACTCGCAATGGTAAGTTATTCGGATAAAATACTAATCAATGTCGCCGTTTTTACTGCAGCATGGGCCGCCTCTTCGAATACGTAGCGGCGCCGGAGTGTGCGTCGCACCATGCCGGAGTCGATCCCGCGAAATCCTTGGATATCACCCCTGTCTGGCCTTGCCGCAGGGCAGGCGCCTTAATAGAGTCGCAAATTGTTTCTGTCATAGTCTGCATGGGTAAGGAAGGCCGGAAGCAACCGGCCGGATTGGGCAGCCAAAAATAGCTCTTTGGCGCAACGGGGAGTTACACAGGGTGGGTAAGTCGCAGCTTTTGCATGTTCGCTTCGGTTGAGGGGCCGCCGAACATGTCTCTGCCAAAATTCATTGTCGGCATGGTCTTCGCGCTGGCGATCGTCGTCAGCTGGTCGTATTTCGATGGCGCATCGCTAAGCACCATCCTCATTCGCGCCGTTGTCTGCGCCATCATCATTCAGGCCGGCTACTTCCTATTGGTCTTTGCCACGATTGCCAGAAGCCCCCCGGTACCGGCGGACAAGACCCGCGAGGCCGAGCGCGGCGCGATCCTCGACAAAGTGCCGACGGCGAAAAGCTAAGCGCCAGGCGCGGCAGCCTCCACTGACCGTTCAACCGGCGCCGGCGCGACTTCAGCCGGCGGTATGGTTCCCGCCTGCTCACCGGACAGCATCCTGGCCAGCCGGCTGCCGGCTTTTGCCTTCAGTCGCTGGTACTGGCCGACCTCGACGATGCGGCCGTTCTCGATGGCGACGACCCAGTCTGCAAAAGCGATCATCGATGGCCGATGCGCGATGGTCAGGATCGTCATCTGGCCGCGCAAGCCATCGATCGATTGCGCGATCAGCGATTGATTCTGCCAGTCGAGCGCGCTCGTCGCCTCGTCGAGAATGAGCAGCGAAGGTTTGCGCAGCAACGCCCGCGCCAGCGCGATGCGCTGGCGTTCGCCGCCCGAGAGCCGCACGCCGCGGTCGCCCACCACGGTTTCCAGCCGCAGGTCGAGCTGCTTGACGAAATCGGCCGCATGCGCGTCGCGCAGCGCCGTCCATAGCTGGTCGTCGCTTGCTTTCGGCGCCGCGAGGCGAAGATTGGCCGCGATCGTGTCGTGCAGCAGGAACACGTCCTGCGGCACGTAGGCCGCCTGGTCGCGCCAGGCCCTGCGGTTCTGCGCCGTGATCTCGACGCCGTCGGCGAGCATCCTGCCCTGCGTGGGTTCGAGCAAGCCCAGCAGCATGTCGGCAATCGTACTCTTGCCGGAGCCGGAAGGGCCGATCAATGCCGTCACCTTGCCAGCCGGCAGACCGAAGGTGATGCCCGAGACCACCGGCTTTGCTTCGCCATCGCCATAGGCGAACGACACGTCACGGATGTTGAGCCCGGTATCGAGCGACAGCTTTGCACTTTGGCCAGCGTCATTTTCCGCCGGCTCGCGCTCGGCATCGAAACGCGCCTGCAGAGCTTGCATGGACGCATAGGCCGGCAGGTTGATCAGCACCTGCTGCACCTGGATCTGCATGTCCATGAAGCGCGGCGCGACCCGCATGAAGACGAGCAGCAGGACCACGATCTCGGCCAGCGACAAGTGAAAGCGGACCAGCGCGATATAGATGAACAGGCTGAGCCCGATCACGCTCGCCATCTGGAAAAGCGCGGTGCCGAGCGTGGAATTGCGGACAAAAGCGATGTTGTCGGCCTTCATCCTGTTCAGCGTCGCGCCGAGTTCGGCAAAGTAGCTGGCTTCGACGTTCAGGCTCTTTGCCACTTTGATGCCGCCGAGGAATTCGGAGACCGTGCGATACTGGTCCTGCCGATTGCTGGTCAGCGTGCGGCCATAGGCGCTGGCGCGCGCCCGAAACGGTTGCAGCGCAATCAGCAGTACCACGCCGATGAGGATGGCGAAGGACGTCATCACCGGCGAGATGAACAGCGATACCACCAGATAGCCCGTCAGAAGCAGTGCGGCCTGGGTGAACATCAAAAGCGAGAAGGCCCCTACCTGCACGCGGTCGACATCGCCATTCAGCGCATGGTCGAGGTCGGAGCTGCGCATACGGGTGAAGACGCCCCAGCGCGCCTTGCCGATGCTTTCGAACAGGTTCAGCCGGACACGGTTGACGAAGTCGTAGAGCAGCCGCGCCATGTAGACCGACTTGAAGCGGTTGAAGGTCGCCTGCAGCGCCACCAGGGCCACGAGCAGGGTGAGTATCGCCGCAAGCGGCAGCATTCCGCCCGGCACCAGCCATTGCAACGCCTCCGGCACCCGCACCGCGTAGTCCTGATCGGCCTTGCCGATCAGATGCAGCAGCGGGATGAGCAGCAGGATCGAGATGCCTTCGGTCAGGCTGCCCAGGATGAGGAAGGCGAGCGCCGTCAGCGTGCGCCGGCCGCCGACATGCGCGATCATAGCGCCGAACCCGGCGATATCCCGAAACAGCGACAGGCGCAGCTTGGATGACCAGCCCATACGTTGGCTCATGTCGTTGCGGACGCCAGATCGCCTTCGATCAGGGCAACCGCTTCATCTATCCGCGCCAGGCCGGTAGGCACCTCCAACCGACTGACACCGATCCGCCCGGCGAGCTTGGCGCTTTGGCCAAGATGCTTGGCGGCGGAATCGCCGGTGAGCGCCTGTCGGCCGAAGCGCGTGATGTAGGAAAATTTGATGATCGCGGGCAGGGCGGCGAGGCTCGGCAGCGGAGAGATTGCCGCCTGCTCGCCGCGCTCGAGCACATAGATACGCGATACCGGTACCGCTTGTGCGGAAAATCCCTGGCGCAGGCGATGCTGTGCCTTGTCGATTTGCGGATGCACTTGCGGGCGCACGTCCACCTGCTCAAGGCGGATGGCGTCGGCCGCGTCCGCGGCGAGCTTGAGCTGCGGAAAGCCGGGCAGGAGCATCGGCCGGCCGGGCTCTGACAGATCCAGCGCCACGACGTCGTCGGTCAGCAGGCGATGGCCGGCGCGGATCATGGCGCCGGCCGTGGTGGATTTGCCGGCGCCCTTGTCGCCGAGGAAGATCACGCTCTTGCCGCCGATGGCGATGGCGCTGGCATGCAGGACAAGCAAACCGCGCTGGTGGAGCGCAAGCGCCAGCACCGGCCCGAGCAGGGGGAAGGCAAGCAACGGGTCGTCCACTCCTGCCGCCGGATCGACATCGATACGATTGCCGCCGCTGATCAGGAATGTGCCGACCGCTTGCCAGGACAGATACTGCCGCGCCGGCTCGAAGCGGAAAGCGGTCGCCGCTTGCGATGCCGCTTCGGGAAAGTCCACCGGCGTGACCGCAATCTCGAGATCTGGTTTCGCAGGCGTCGCCGGCTCCAGTTCCGGCAAGGCCACGTCCGAGCCGATGGTCAACCCATAGGCCTTGTAGAAGCGGCGGACCCGTCCGCTTTGCAAGTTCGCGTTGATGAGGGACTCGGGCGTCGCGGCGATCGAAGCGTTCGCGGTGCTCATGCAGGGCTTCCATCTCTTTGAACTTGCCGCAGCCACAGCGACAGCGAGACCGAGCGCCAGACATGCTGGACATCGGGTAGCGTCGCCTGTTCGGGCTGAAGCAGCATGCGCTGATAGACGGCGTTGACTTCCGGCAGGTTGACATAGGGCGCGATGAGGTCGCTGTCGGCCACCAGCACCTTGTCCAGAAGCTGGCGGTGATTGCCGAGCATGCCTTTGACCAGATTGGCGGTGAAATCGATCTTGTCGCGCCGCCACTGCACCGCTGGTGGCAGGATGCCTTGCATGGCCCGCCGCATGACATGCCGGCCGAAGCCATCCTTGAGCTTTTCCTCGCCGGGTAGCGACAGGCAGAATTCAACCAGCGGCTTGTCCCAGAACGGGTAGCGCGGCTCGACGCCGAAATTGGCGGCGGCTTTGTCGAGGACTTCGAAGGCGTGCGGCACAAGCCCGCTGGACAACAGCCAGCGATGCGTCAGCGCTTCGCTGGCGCTGACGGCTGCCGGCATATGGCCGGCGCGATGGAACCGCTCGGCAAGATCGGTGCGCCTGGCGAGATTCGGATTGACCAGCCCCGCCCAGGCGGCGCGCCGCGCCGGGGTCGGTCTGCGCCACAGTCTGCCGGCGAGGCGATTGGCGATCGACCTCACCCTGGCGATACGCCAGGCCGGACCGTAGATCGTCAGGAACTTGAAATAGAGCGAAAGCATGCCGTCGCCATAGGTGTTGGCGGCGCTGTGCAATTCGCGCCACAATTCAAGCCAGCGGCGCGCATTGGCGAGTTCGTGCAGGTGGCCATGGCCTTGCGAGACGACCTCGTCGCCGCCGTGGCCGTCGAGAAGCACTCTCACGCCCTTGGCGCCCGCCGTGCGATAGATATCCCGGGTCAGCGACAGGCCGGGCGCCAGGAACGTCCCTTCCTGTTCTTCAAGGATCCGATCGAATTCGGCGAAGGGCGCGTAGTTGCCGACGCCGATCAGCGTGGCGTCGAGGCGCTGGTGACCCAGAACCGCATCGATGAACGGCTTTTCGTCCATCGACGAGCCCTTGTCGAAGGTGAGCGAGAAAGTCTGGAGCCTGGGCTTGCGTTGTGCCGCTATCCGCAAGCCGGCGACGCAGGCGATCGAGGACGAATCGAGGCCGCCGCTCAGCATGGCGCCGATAGCAGGCGTGCCGCGCATGCGGTTTTCCACTGATTGCGCGAAGAGGTGCCTGAACTCTTCCGCCGTATCCGAGCGCGGCGGCCGCTGCGACGGCTCGATCTGCCAATAGCGGCGCAGCACCACCTGGCGGTCCGTCACCGTCATACTGTGCCGCGCCGGAAGGCGGAAGATCTCGGCGTAGGGCGTCGCCTGCGGATCGTCCGGCAAGCCGGCGAGGAAGCCGGAAATCTGGTGTTCGCTGATACGCCTGCCGACGTCGTCCAGCGCCAGGATCGGGCCGATCTCCGAGGCAAAGGCAAAACGCCTGTCGGCCGAGTGGTAGTAGAGGGGTTTGACGCCGAAATGGTCGCGCGCGCAAAACAGCGCCTGATGCTCACTGTCCCAGATCGCGAAGGCGAAATCGCCCTGCAGATAGGTCGGGCAGGCTTCGCCCCATTTGAGATAGGCGCGCATGATGAGCGCCGCATCGGCGATCGACCTGTCGCGTATGCCGAGCCGCGCCAGCAGTTCATCGCGGTTGTCCAGCCGGCAATCGGCGGTGATGGCGAGCTTGCCGCCGGCCATCGTCAGCGGGCCGGGGCCATCTTCGCCGGTGGTGTCGAGCCAGGCATGGCCTAGCGCCACACCGCCATCCGTCCACCACGAACTGCCGTCGCGGGCGCGATGGCGCATGCGCGCCAGCATCTGCTGAATGTCGCTGGCGGTGGCGGGTTTGCCGCCTTGCCTGGGCTGAACTCCAGCGACACCGCTCATCGCCTAGGACCCGTGATCGACGAGATGGGTAAAGCCGTTGATCGAGCCGCCGAGCACGATGTGATGGCCGCTCATCAACCAGGCATGCGCCTTGAGTTGCGAGCCGCTGTCGCGCTCGATGCCGATGGTGATCTTGGAAGCGTTGCCCTGGCGTGCCAGCAGATATTGCCCGGCCAGCGCCTGGGTAAGACAGCTGGCGCCCGGCACCAGGCGCGCCGCGGCGGCGACACCCCAGGCGACGCGTCTCAGGTCGGCGATTTCGGCGTCATTACTGGCATCCAGCCGCGTCACCAGGTTGCGCACGTGCCTGTAGGAGAACAGCGTCAACCCGAGTCGCACCGCCGCAACCACGACGAGGCAGTGTGCCAGGAAGAACGCCTCCGACACGCTCAGCGAGCGCAGCCTAGACCAGTTCCTCATGATGGAGCCTCGCAAGCCCTGCTTCGGTGAGCCCCTTGAGCAAGCCCTCGACGTCGGCCTTGCAGCGCTGGGCATCGACATTGTAGCGCGCAAGCACGGCGCTTTGGACATCGAGGATCGATCTGGGCTCCTGGATCTGCTCCCAGACAAAGGCGCCGACGCCGTTCAGGCTGTAATAGACATTGGATTTGATGTGGAGCAGCGCCAGTCCGGTGCCGAATTCGCAGGCCACCGCGTCGCCTGTCGCAACCACGTGGTCATGCTCCGATAGGTTCCAGTGCATCTAAAACCTCATTGCTGGCCGCCACGCCCCTGGACTTGAACCGGAAAGAACGGAACCGGGATCGGTTGCCGGCGATCGCCCGGATGAGGAAGCCGGGGGACATCGTCCCCCGGCTCACCTATGGGAGCGTCCGGAGCCCCAACTTCGTCAACTCCGGATGCAGGGACTGAACTTACGAGAAAGTCAGCTCGCCGACCGGCGTGTGCGCGGGAAAGCTCGCGTCGAGCGCCGTCGTGCCGGCACCGCCCTGCGTGATGGTCTCAATCGAACCATGAACCGTCAGGCTGGGGGTCTCGTACTCATGCTTGTCAACATTCTGTTCCATTTTACTCTCCAACTGAGGACTGGAAGCGGCTGTAGAGGGCCGCCAGCATACGCTATGCTGCAATGCAATTGCTGCATGGCAGCATTTATGAGTCAAGCCTGATTTACCTGGCGTTAATCAATTCTCGGTTGCGTCTGCCTTCGTCGATGATCAAACTGTGAGCAGTCCCATCATAGACGCCGTTGCTAGTCGAATTCAACCGAGCAACTTTGCCGCTTTAGTAAGCATATGATTTAACTATGATAATTTTCGAGGCGGGAAAATGCCTTCGCAATTGCGAAAAAAATGCTGCAGAAATTCCGCCCGACTGCGAGGCGTATCCGGCCTCACAAGGGTTGTCTTCAAAAAGGGTTGTCTTCAAAAGTGATCGGCACTGGGTGCAATTTGAACGCACTGGTTGCGGAAATGAGGCTTGCCGGCCTGCCGACCAAGAGCCCGGGTTAATTTTCTCGGTGCTTTCCTTCGCAGTTGCGGTATAAATCACGCCAGGCGGGTTTTGTGGAGAACGACATCGGGCATGCCCATGCAGGACGGCTCCTATGACAGGCTGCGTGCAGCCGGCTGCGCCGATGAAGTCGCCTATGTGCAGGCCTGCCTGAGGCTGTTTTTCGCGCCCGCCGCCGAGGCTATTTCGTCAGCCGCGCCGGCCCCAGCCATCTCGGCGGAAAACATTGCCGACATAGCCAGACTGAACAAGGTCGCGGTCTTCCTGCTCAAGGCCCTGGCGCGTGCGCCTGCCGGCACGGCGCCGCCGGAATTGCTTGCCTGGCTCGACGGCTATCGCCGACGCACCATCTCGATGAACGCGGCCTGTCTCGGCGATTCGATGGCCATCCATCGCGTGCTGCGCGACAGGCAGGTCGACTTCGTCTTCCTCAAGGGGCCGTTCCAGCAGCATCTGCTTTATGGCGACCACTTCATGAAGCCATCCGGCGACGTCGACATACTGGTTTCGCCGACCGGCTTCACGGCGGCCCGCGAGGCCTTGCGCTCGATCGGTTATGAAGTCGCCGGCAAGTCGCGCTCGGTCTGGTGGGTGCGCTTCCTCGGCGAGCAGCATATGGTCCGCGACGATGGGGCGAGGGCCTCCACGGTCGATCTCCATCACCGGCTGCAGCAGCCCGGTTCACCCAGCCCGCGCGATATCGATGGTTTCCTGCGCCGCAAGCGCGAGGTCCAGGTCACCGGCGCCGCCATGCCGATCATCTCTGCCGCCGACACGTTGCTGTTGGCCGCGATCAGTGTCGCCAAGGCGTTTTTCAACCGCGAACCTTGCGCCGGCTATGTCTGCGATGTCCGCGCCAGCGCCAGCCGCCTGAACGAGGCCGAGCAGCAGAAAGTGCTCGATCACGCCGCCGAACAGGGCCTCGCCGACACACTGCTGCTCGGCCTGCGCGCCGCCGACGTGCTGCTTGGCGGTGCGGGCTCGCTGCTGTCGGATCGCGCCACCCGGATTTTGACGCGTATCGACAATGCCGACCTCTTCCACATGGTCGTCGCGCCCTGGCTGTCGTCGCTGCGCTGGCCGCAGCGCCGCCATGTGCTGTGGGAACTCTGCGGCCGCGAGCCCGTCCGCTACCTGGCGGAAGCCGGCTGGGCAGCCTCCGCCGACCTCAGCAGGCGTCTGTTCGAGCGCCCGGCGGCTATCGGGCCAGTGCGCGACGACGTCATCAAAATCACCGGCGGGGCCGCCCCTCATGCAATCGAAAGGTGAACCCATGCCTGTGACCACGCCACCTGTGACGACCCCGGGAGTCTGCGTCATCATCGCCGCACGCAATGCGGCGCGCACGATCCCCGTCGCCATCACCTCGGCGCTGCGCGAGAGAGAAGTCGCCGAAGTCGTCGTCGTCGATGACGCTTCCACCGACAACACGCAAGGCGTGGCGCTGGCCGCCGATGATGGCAGCGGCCGCCTGTCGGTCATCCGCCTGGACGTCAACCGCGGGCCGTCCTTCGCCCGCAATGCCGCTATTCGAGCGTCCCGGTCGCCTTTCATCAGCGTTCTCGATGCCGACGATTTCTTCCTCGAAG
This sequence comes from Mesorhizobium sp. RCC_202, assembly GCF_041355295.1. Lineage (NCBI taxonomy): Bacteria > Pseudomonadati > Pseudomonadota > Alphaproteobacteria > Hyphomicrobiales > Phyllobacteriaceae > Mesorhizobium > Mesorhizobium sp. RCC_202. Next base: position 345,761 of record NZ_JBFUPO010000001.1, on the reverse strand, counting down.
GCCGCTTTCGCCGCTTGTTCGCCGGCGCCGGCTGGGATTTCGCCGCCGACAACATCATGCTGATCCGCGACGATGCCGCGAACGATCTCGAAGGGGTCGCAGCACCCCCCTTTGCCGCCGATCCTGAGTTTCTCGATTTCGAGCGCTTTATTGAAGGCAATATCTCCCGGCGTCGTGTGCTGCGCGGCGAGCTCGGTTTCCTCAAGCCGGTGATCAGCCGCGCTTTCCTCGAGCGCCATGGGCTGAGCTACGATGAGAATCTCAGGCTCGGCGAGGATTACGAGCTCTATGCGCGCGCCGTCGCCTGTGGCGCGCGGTTCAAGATCATCAAATCCTGCGGCTATGGCGCGCTCGTGCGTGCCGATTCGCTGAGCGGCCGCCACAAGACGCAGGACCTTAAGCGCCTCGCCGACGCCGATCTGGCGCTGCTGGCGATCGACAACCTGCCGGAGCGTTCGAAGGCCGCATTGCGGCGCCACGAACGCCATGTGCGCGACAAGTACCGGTTGCGCAATTTCCTCGATGTGAAGGCTGAGCGCGGCCTGGCATCCGCGGCGGCCTATGCCTTCGCCAGTCCGTCGAATCTGATCCCCATCGTCCACGGCGTGGCGGCTGACAAGCTCGACGTGCTGTTCCGCCGCACCGGCATTGCTGCAAGGCAGCAAGTGCCGCCGACGCGATTTCTCATGGCGGCGACAAGTGCCGCAAAAGAATGATCTTTCTGGCGATTTCGCGGTCCCGCGGGTTCGAAAAAACCGCGTCCTCAAAACTATAAGGTTGCCTCCTCGCCCAGAGGGTGGCAGTCTATGTTGCAATGCAGCAATTTCGAAAGGCCAATCCGATGGCTTCGATTTTCGGCTTCAGGTCGCGCAATCCCGCCCGGGACAAGCAGACCGACCTCCAGCGTTTCGACAGGCTGGCGAAGCTGTTCGACCAGATCGCGGCCGAGATCGAGGCGGAAAAGACCGGCCTGGAGAATCGCTACCGGTCGACCTCCACGAATGCGGCCTTTCTGGTCGAGGCCGTGGAGAATGGTTCGGCGTCGACAAGCAAGCTATCCGACGTCGGCGCGATGACCAGTGCGATTTTGAATTGCGAGCGGCGCATTGCCGAGCTCGCCCGCCAGAATGGCGTGATGAAGGAACTGCGCCATTCGCTTGACGCGATCGTCGAGGATGGCGCCGATCGGGTCGATACACAGGCCGGCCGGAACAGGTCGGCGGGATAAGGCTGGTGGCGTCCACAGGCAACGTCATCGGTATGAGACGATAGAGGAGTTCAGTCGAGGGCGGAGGATCGGAATCGGCCTGCTCCAGGCAGGCCAGGGAAGACTTGGGTTGGGCGGACAACACAAGGTGAGTTTGTTATGAATGTAGATCCGAACAACACCTCCACAGCGGCGGGTCTCGACCTGCCGCGCGGCCGTTCGAACGAGCAAAAGAGCGTTTGGCTCGGCGTGGTTGGCGCACTGCTTGCGGCTGCGGCGACATTTGTGGTGGCCCCGACTGCCGTACGCGCCGAGGAGCCTTCTACGGCTGCCGATCCCATGCAGAGCGCGCCGTCCTTCGTCGACAATTTCTCCAATTTCGACCGTTCACGTTGGTTCGTTTCCGACGGTTGGAACAATGGCGCGCACCAGAACTGCACCTGGTCAAAGGACCTTGTCCGGCTTTCCGACGGCGCGCTGTCGCTGGGCTTCGAAAAGCGCAAGCTGAAGGATCGCGAGTTCGCCTGCGCCGAAATCCAGACCAAGCAGCGTTATGGCTATGGCGTCTACGAGGCGCGGATGAAGACGGGCACCGGCTCCGGCCTCAACGCCGCCTTCTTCACCTATATCGGCCCTCAGGACAAAAAGCCCTGGGACGAGATCGACTTCGAGGTCCTCACCAAGGATCCATCGAAAGTCCAGGTCAACAGCTACATCCAGGGCAAGCCGAAGAACGGAAAGCTCGTCGACGTCGAGGGTGGCGCCGACAAGGGTTTCAACGATTACGGCTTCGTCTGGGAGAAGAACCGGCTGCGCTGGTACGTCAACGGCAAGCTGGTCAACGAAGTGACCAATCCCGATGAACTGCCGACCAACTCGCAGAAGATTTTCTTCAGCCTGTGGGGCAGTGAGAAGCTGACCAACTGGATGGGCGCCTTCGCCGATCCCGGCAACAAGGTGACCATGGAGGTCAAGCGCGTCGCTTTCACCGCCCTGGGTGAGCCGTGCCAGTTTCCGGAATCGCTGGCATGCAGCATAAATAAGAGCAACTAAGCATGATCCCGAAAAGTGGGAACCGGTTTTCGGAAAAGATCATGCGGAACGTCTAACGGGCATGATCCCCAAAAGCGGAACCGGTTTTGGGATAAGGTCATACTGAACATCCATGCCGATCCGGCCTGGGGGACACTAGAATCGACCGGGCCGGTTCGCGGCCCGGTCTTGCACAGGAAGAGAATCGAATGAACTTGACGGTGTTTGGGATTGGCTATGTCGGTCTCGTCCAGGCCGCGGTGCTAGCCGAGGTTGGCCATGACGTGGTTTGCGTCGACATCGACGCGGCCAAGGTAGAGCGGCTCAACCAGGGCTTCATCCCGATTTTCGAGCCAGGCCTCGAAAGCCTGGTCAAGGAAAACCACGCCGCGGGCCGCATTCGTTTCACCACCGACGCCGCCATGGCGGTCAAGCATGGCCAGATCCAGATGATCGCCGTCGGCACCCCGCCGGGCGAGGACGGCTCGGCCGATCTCAAATATGTGCTGGCCGTCGCCGAGACCATCGGCCGCGAGATGGAGACAGCCAAGATCGTCGTCGGCAAGTCGACGGTGCCGGTCGGCACTTGCGAAAAGGTGAAGGCCAGGATCGCCGAGACGCTGAAGAAGCGCGGCCGCGAGGATCTGGCCTTCGACGTCGCCTCCAATCCGGAATTCCTCAAGGAAGGCTCGGCGGTGGCAGACTGCATGAAGCCGGACCGCATCATCGTCGGCACCTCCAGCGAAGACACCGAGGCGGTCATGCGCGAGCTCTACGCGCCGTTCAACCGCAACCACGAGAAGATGATCGTGATGGATGTGCGCAGCGCCGAATTCACCAAATACGCCGCCAATTGCATGCTGGCGACCAAGATCAGCTTCATGAACGAGATGGCCAATCTGGCCGAGCAGCTCGGCGCCGACATCGAGGAGGTGCGCAAGGGGATCGGCTCGGATCCGCGCATCGGCTACCACTTCATCTATCCCGGCCTCGGCTATGGCGGGTCTTGTTTCCCCAAGGACGTGCGTGCGCTGATCAAGACCGCCGAGGGCGTCAAGTTCGACGCCAAGCTGCTGCGCGCCGTCGAGGAACGCAACAATGCGCAGAAGTCGGTGCTGTTCGATAAGGTCAACCACTATTTCAAGGGCGCCTTGACGGGCAAGACCTTCGCTGTCTGGGGGCTGGCCTTCAAGCCGAACACCGACGACATGCGCGAGGCCCCGGCACGCGTCCTGATGGAAGCGCTGTGGGCCGCCGGCGCCAAGGTCCAGGCCTATGATCCCGAAGCGATGCAGGAGTGCCAGGCGATCTACGGCCTGCGCGACGACCTGCTTTTGTGTGGCACCAAGGAAGCCGCTTTGCGCGGCGCCGACGCGCTGTTGATCTGCACCGAATGGAAGAGCTTCCGCGCGCCGTCCTTCGATGCGCTCAAGGATGCGCTGACCACGCCGGTCATCTTCGACGGCCGCAATCTCTACGATCCGAAAGTGATCGCGCGCTACGGCATCGAATATTTCTCGATCGGCCGGATGGCGGCATGACGGCGACCGCCGGCCTGCAAAACCAAACCCGCCTCGGCGAACGACAACGAGGCCGACAATGACGGTGCGCGTACCGGGAAAGGTCTCGATCTGATGGTGCTCGACGTTCGACCCGAACAAATCGCCAGCGAGCATTTCGACCTCGTCGTCATCGGATCCGGTTTCGGTTCGTCCTTCTTCCTGCACGAGTTCCTGAAGCGGCGCAAAGCCCGCGTCCTGGTGCTCGAATGGGGTCGCCACAACACGCATGAGTGGCAGCTCGGCCAGAACGCCAACACCGACATCGATGATGAAAGCACCTACAAGACCGACAATGCCGACAAGCCGTGGAACTACACGATCGGGCTCGGCGGCGGCACCAATTGCTGGTTCGCGCAGACGCCGCGCTTCCACCCCAACGACTTCAAGCTGAAGAGCACCTACGGCGTCGGCAATGACTGGCCGATCAGTTATGACGAGCTCGAGCCGTTCTACTGCGACGCCGAGGAGGTGATGTCGATCTCCGGCGATCCGGACATGGCGCAAATGCTGCCGCGCTCGCGGCCATTTCCGCAGCCGCCGCATCGCATGTCGACGCCCGACAGGATGATGAAGGCCGCGCAAGCGGATCAGCATTTTGTCATGCCCACGGCCCGAGCGCGGCTGGCGACGTCGCAGCGCGCTTCATGTTGCGCCAATCTGAGATGCTGGCTCTGCCCGGCCGACGCCAAGTTCACCGTCAACAACGGCCTGATGCACGTCTTCCAGCATCCGGATGTCTCGGTCTGCCTCGGCGCCGAGGTGCGCCGGTTCGATCATGCCGGCGGCTCGGCCCGCTCGGTGGTGTTCATGAACAAGGGCAAGGAATATACGGTCAGCGGCGATCTCTTCGTGCTTGGCGCCAATGCCATTCAGAGCCCGGCGATCATGTTGCGCTCGGGGCTCGGCGGCGAGTTCGTCGGGCTCGGCCTGCATGAATCCTATGGCTGGAATTTCGAGGTCTACCTCGACGGCGTCGACAATTTCGACGGTTCCACCATCACCACCGGCCTGAATTTCGGCCTCTATGACGGCCCGCACCGGGCCGAACATGCCGCAGCTCTCGTCTATTTCGAAAACCGATGGCAGCACGGCATGCGCGCCGAGCCGGGCCGGCTGCGCCAGGTGCTGCCGCTGGTCATCGTCACCGAGAACCTGCTCGATCCTGAAAACCGCGTCGTGCTCGACAAGGACGACAACGCCTTCGTCAGCTTCAAGGGCGCGTCGGACTATGCGACCAAAGGCATGGCTAAGGCGCTCGAAAGGCTGCCGGACCTGCTCAAGCCGCTGCCGGTCGAAAGGATTTTCGATCGTGGCATCAGGCCAACCGAATCGCATGTCCAGGGCACCTTGCGCATGGGCACCGGACCGGCCGATTCCGTGATCGACCGCGACATGATCCACCACCAGCTCAGAAACCTCGTCGTTGTCGGCACCAGCACCTATCCGACCTGTTCCTGCGCCAATCCGAGCCTGACCGCGGCGGCCCTGTCGTTGCGGGCGGCGGGCCGGCTGGCATGAGGGAGGGCTCGATGAAGATCACAAGACGCACGGCCCTCGCCATCATTGCCGGCGGCGTCGCCTCGACTGGCATAGCTGCGGCGGCCGTCTCCTCCTTCTCGGATGAGGACCTGGTCCGCGTCACGCTCGAAAAATACTTCGGGCCGCTCAACATGCGCATCGAGCACCTGCAGCAATTCGTGCTCGAATTCCAGAACCGCAACCCGTGGATATTCCCGAGCGACAGGCTGGCCGATGTTGTGACGCTGGCCGAGACGGTGAAGCTCGGCAAGGCGCGCGAGCTGCTGCCGAGACAGAAGCGGCGCGACCTGCGCCATTTCGATCGCTGGGTCATCGCCGAGTTCCACATGCTGACCGATTATGCCTGGCGCAGTTCGCCGAACGATCCGATCCGCTTCACCGGATGGCATCCCTGCACCAACCCCTTCGCCAATCTCGACCCGCGAAGTGCCTGAAACTCTCCGTCGGACATGCGCCGGCGGCCGAACAGAAGTATGACCAGGAGCCGGATATGAGAGTGCTTTTTGCTGTCGGCAACGGATATCCCCCGCAATTCGGCGGCGGTGTCCAGTCGAGCACGCATCATCTGGCCGAGCAGTTGATCGAGCATGGCCACGAGGCCTCTGTGCTGGCTGCCCTGTTCGGCGACGGCATGTTCGGGTTCAAGGCGCGCGCCAAGATGAAGCTGTTGCGGCAGCGCGCCGTCGTCGACTGCTTTCCGGGCTACCCCGTGATACGCGCCTGGTTTCCTTGGGAGGCCGCCACCTTCGCCGTCAAGAAGCTGCGACCGGACGTCGCCGTCGTGCAGTGCCACCAGTCGGTTCCGCTCGGCAAGGCTCTGCAGGCCGAGGGCGTGCCGCTGGTCGTCTATCTGAGGAATGTCGAGTTCCACGAACTGGGCGGCGATCTGCGCGAGCTGGATTCGGCGCAGTACATCGCCAATTCCGAATTCACCGCGCGCACCTACAAGCGCGAGTTCGGCATCGATTCCACCGTCATCCCGCCGACCATCAATCCGGGCGTCTACAGCACGGCGACGACTGGTGAGTTCGTTACCTTCATCAACCCTTACGAGGAAAAGGGCTTCGATCTTGCAGTGCGCATTGCCGCGGCCTGCCCGGAGATACCTTTCCTGTTCGTCGAGAGCTGGAAGCTGGACGACGATCACCGCGCCAGGATCAACGAGACCATCGCGCCGTTCGCTAACATCAGGCTGGAAAACCGCACCAACGATATGAAGACGGTCTACGGCCGCACGAAGATCCTGCTTGCGCCGAGCAAATGGGAAGAGGCGTGGGGACGTGTCGCCTCCGAAGCCCATTGCAGCGGCATCCCTGTCGTCGGTTCGCGCCGTGGCGGCCTGCCGGAGGCGATCGGCGCCGGCGGTGTGGTGTTGGACTATGATGCGCCGCTCGCCGACTGGGTCGCCACAATCAAGCGGCTGTGGAACGACAAACAGGAATATGAGCGGGTCTCACTCGCCGCCCGCAGCTTTTCGGAGCGTCCGGAACTCGATCCCGACCGCCAGTTCACTACCTTTTTCGGTCTGCTCGATAATGCAGCGCGCAAGCGTCAACGGCGCGCTGCCTAAAGTTTATGTAAGATTTTACTTACGCAGGTCGCCTTATGCCGGGCGCTTGACGCGGTTCTTCAGCATCTCGTAGCCGCGCTCGCCAAGCAGGGTGCGCGCGGCAGCCTTGACGACCTTCTTGCGCCCATCGGGCGAATTCACCTGTCGGAGTCTGGCTGGCAGGTTGCGTGCCGCCTGTTCGAGCGCCGGCAGCGACAGCGCGTCGGGGAAGCTGACGATGTTGGTCTCGACGCACAGCACCGGCTTGCCCGACATACGGGCGATCTTGAGCGCCTGCTCGTGCTCGCTCTCGATGAACAGGATGGCGTCCGACTTGCGGTAGAACTCCGCCTTGAAGCTGCCATGCGCGCCAAGCCGCTGCCGTTCGGCCTTGCTTGGCAGGTCAAGCATAATCAGCCGGTCGTACTTGATCTCGTGTTTGGCCAGCCAGGCCTCGGTCAGCTTGCGATATTTCTCCAGCCGGCTCGTCACCAGCCAGCCGATCTTGCGCGTAGGTCCGAGCAGCGGCCGCGCGGTGGCGAGAAATTTCTCGTAGGCCGGACCGTCATCGTTTTCATCCTCGGTCGGATCGAGGCAGAGCACGCCGTCAATGTCGACGCAGCATTGCTCGAGGAAGATGTGATGCATGAAGTTCCACTGGAACATGCGTGGATGCGGCACGACCTCAAGCACGATGTCGGTCCCATGGTGCTGCGGCTCAAGGCCGAACACCGCGGCATAGACGAAGTCGCCCTCGATCCCGGCAGCGGTGATCTTGTCGCGCGCATCGCGCATGGCGTTGCCGCCGGCGACGCTGTCGTCGATCACCAGAATCCGGCGCATTTCGGAATGCTGGCGGTCGAGCGCCGCGCGCCGCTTGGTGATGCCGGACGTGTAGATTTTTCCGGCAAGGAAGCTGTCGAGATCGGTCATTGGAATGTTGGCCGTCAGGCTGACCAGCGTCGCCGCCAGAATGCCGCTTCTCGGCACGCCCACCACCAGGTCGATGTCGCGCGGCAACCGGTGCAAATTGCGCAGGATAGCGTCGTTCATGTCTGAGATCGATCGGTAATTCATAGTATCGCCTTACCTTCAAAAATCAGCGGCTTTGCGGCCTGCTGGCGGAGCCAAGCTCATTTTGCCTCGCTTGGCGCGGCCGCGAAACCGCCGCGCGCCGGGATCAGCTTCAAAGCTTCACGCAGCGCCTCGCGGCCGGCGCTGAAAAGAAGCGCGACGAGGATGGTGATGGCGTAAGCAAGCATCGCCCCACTTGCCAGCGCGAGAACCGGCTGTGCCGGCAACATCGGTTTGGCGAACCAGATCACAGCGAGCGCCAGATGCGCGCCAAGCACGAAAGGCGTTGCAGCGCGAAGGATGTGGCTGGCCTGGAGCGGTCCTGCCTTGCCGACATAGAGCCACAGGAAAGGCGTCCTGAGATACTCGCTGGTGGCATAGGCGACCGCGACGCCGAGCGCGCCATAGGGCAGGCCGATGGCGAACGCCAGCACCGAGGTCACCGCCGTGACGATGCCCCAGCGCATGAAATCGCCGGACCGGCCTTGGCTGACGAACAGCCATCCGGCCGGATTGTTGAGCGGCTGTAAGAGGCCGGCAAAGCCGAGCGCGAAGAAGATCGCCGCGCTCTGCCGCCACTGCTCGCCGAGCACGAAGGGAATGAGCGTGTCGGACATGGCGGTGGCGAAGGCGACGCCGGGCAGCGCCACCAGAAGGATCAGCGGCATGACGCGCAGATAAGCGCTGCGGTAGCGGTCCGGCTCGTCCTTCAGCCGCGACAATGCCGGCACCATGACCTTCGACAGCGGGTTGGTGATCTGGCTGAGCGGGAACAGAAGCAGCTTGTAGGCACGGTCGTAGAGGCCGAGCTGCGCTTCGCCCCAATATTTGCCTATCAGCACATTGTCGAGGTTGCGGGCAAAGAAATTGGCGAAGTTGAAGCCGGTGATACCGGCGCCGAAATGGATCAGTTCGCCGATGCCTGCGACCTTTCGCGGCAGGCCGGGGCGCCAGCGCGAGGACGCCCAGTAGCAGAGCGTCGGCAGCACCGCGCCGGTCAGCGTGCCGGCGAAAAGCGCCCAATAGGAGCGGTCGATGAACGTCCAGGCGATCGAGACGGCGAGGCCGGCAACGGCGCTGGCGACGTCGATGACGGCCAATCGCGAGAATTCCATGCGACGCGTCAAAAGCGCCAGATGCTGCGCGCCGAGACCGTATGCCATGATCTGCAGGCCGAAGGCGGCGACCAGTCCGGTGACGCGCGGCTCGCTGTAGAAGGCGGCGACCAGCGGCGCAGCACCCGCGAGCACGCAGGCCAGCGCCGCGCTGACCGCCGTGTTGATCCAGAACAGATAGTTGACCTCATCATGCCGGATGCCGGTCTTCTGAATCGTCGCCTGGGTCAGGCCGAAATCCTGGAACAGGGCAATGAAGGCAAGCACCGGCGCGCACATCGCCACGACGCCGAAATCCTGTGGCGACAGGAGCCGCGACAGCACGATGACGGAGATCATCTGCGTCGCCACCCGCACGCCTTGCGCCATGGCGGTGACGACGGCGCCACGCCCGACCGACTTGCGCAGGGAGCCCTCGGGCGGATCGAATGCACTGGTTTCCAAATTAGGATTCCTGATCTTACGCCAGTTCGACATCGTCGCGACCGGCGCCCACCGCCACGGACAAACTACCGCAAGAAGTTTTTGCAGTGCAACAAAAAACGTGCGGCGCTTGCTACGCCGCACCAAAAATGTTGCGATGCAGCAAAACCTGTACTAGCATCCCCGATGGGTGGGCCAACAGCGGTCGAGTTGCATGCTGCATGTCTTGTACCTTGTGCATGACGTTTCCGACCCGGCGGTGCGCCGGAGGGTTCAAATGCTCAAGGCAGGCGGCGCCAGGGTTACCCTGGCGGGATTCCGCCGCACCACCAGTCCGGTCGCCGAGATCGAAGGCGTCGAGCCGATCGACCTTGGCGCGACGCGCGACGGCCGATTCGCGCAGCGCATCGGCGCGGTCGCCAAGGCCGCCATGTCGATCGGCTCGAAGCTTGGCGCTGTGGCCAGGCCCGATCTCATCATCGGGCGCAATCTCGAGATGCTGGCGCTTGCCCGCCGCGCCAACGGCGCTTTGGGGTCGGACGTGCCGATCGTCTATGAATGCCTGGACATCCACCGCCTGGTGCTGCGCAACGATTTTGTTGGCCGGACGCTGCGCGGCGCCGAGCGCCATCTCGCCCGCGACGTGAAGCTGCTGGTGACCAGTTCGCCGGCCTTCATCGCCAATTATTTCGAGCCATTCGGACAAATCGACGCCCCGGTCGAGTTGATCGAGAACAAATATTTCGACACCGCGCCAATCGCGGCGGCCGCTTTTTTCGAGGACGATAGACCGCTGGCGCCGCCGTGGCGCATCGGCTGGTTCGGCGCGTTGCGCTGCCGCCGTTCGCTGGAATTGCTGGCTGACTTCACCCGCCGGCAGAACGGACGCTTCGTGGTCGTGCTGCGCGGCCGCCCTGCGCTGTCCGAATTCCCGGATTTCCATGGCTTCGTCGACGCAGAGCCGTGGCTTTCCTTCGGCGGGCCCTATCGCAACCCGGAGGACATGGCGGCGATCTACCGCGAGGTGCATTTTTCCTGGGCGATCGATTTCTTCGAGGCCGGCCAGAATTCCGAGTGGCTGCTGCCCAACCGCCTTTATGAGGGCTGCCGTTTCGGCGCCGTGCCGATCTCGATGGCCGACACCGAAACGGGTCGCTTCCTGAAAGAGCGGGATATCGGCGTGCTGTTGCCGGAAGCCACGCCTGAAGGCCTTGACGCGATGCTCGGCCGGATGGACCAGGAGCGGTTTCGCGGGCTGAAGTCGCGGGTGCTTGGCCGCAATCCGCGGACCTGGAGCTACGACCGCAGCGATTGCCTGGCCTTTGTCGACAAGCTGCGCGGCCTTGCCGCGTCCCCTGTCGTTTTCGCGACCGGGGCGGCGGCTTGATATGGCTCAAGAGGAACAAAAGCCGATGAGCGATGCCGCCACATCGACCCTGATCGTCATTCCGTGCCTCAACGAGGCGATGCATATCGGCGCGCTGCTCGAGCAGTTGCGGCCGGCGGCGGCAAGGCTTGGCGCCCGCATTGTCGTTGCCGACGGCGGCAGCGTCGACGGCACGCAAGCCATCGTTGAGAAGTTCGCGGCCAAGGACCCTCGGGTCGTCCTGCTCGCCAATCCAAAGCGCCTGCAAAGCGCGGCGATCAATCTCGCGGCGGCGACCTTCGGCGATGGCGCCGATTATCTCATTCGCGTCGATGCGCATGGCGGTTATCCCGCCGACTATTGCGACAGGCTGGTCGAGGAAGCCCTTGCGACCGGCGCCGATTCGGTCGTCGTCTCGATGCTCACCAGCGGCACTGGCGCGGTTCAAAAAGCTGTCGCGGCGGCGCAGAATTCCAAGCTCGGCACCGGCGGCTCGAAGCATCGCCACATGTCCGAGGGCGAATGGGTCGATCACGGCCATCACGCGCTGATACGCATCGCCGCCTTCCGGGATGTCGGCGGCTACGACGAGAGTTTCAGCCACAATGAGGATGCCGAGCTCGACTACCGCCTGCGCCGTGCCGGCTACCGCATCTGGATGAGTGGCAGGACGCAGATGGTCTACTATCCGCGCTCGACGCTGAAGAGCCTCTATTTCCAGTACCTTGGCTATGGCCGCGGCCGCGCCAAGAACGTGCTGAAACACCGCATGGTGCCGAAAGTCCGCCAGATGATCCCGCTCTTGGTGGCGCCGGTGGTGCTGCTTGCGTTGTTTTCCTTCGTCCATTGGCTGGCCGCCGTGCCTTTCCTTTTGTGGGCCGCCGTGTGTCTCGGCTACGGCGCGGTCACCGCGATAGGCCAGCGCAATCCGGGCCTCGCCCTTATCGGCGTGTCGGCCATGGTCATGCATTTCGGCTGGTCGGTCGGTTTCTGGCAGCAGCTTTTGCTGGGTCGGTCCCAGCGCGAGGTGGCGTGATGGCCGGCCGTTCGATCGACATCTGCATCTGCACGTTCCGCCGGCCGGAACTGGCCGACACGCTGCGCTCCATCGCAGCCCTGGAGAAGCCGGCAGGCTTCGAAATCGGCGTCGTCATTGCCGACAATGACGATGGGCCGACGGCGCAGGAACTGGTCAAGACACTGGCGCAGGATTTGAAGCTGCCGATCCGCTATCGCCATGCGCCGGCGCGCAACATCTCGGTCGCCCGCAACGCCTGTCTCGATGCCAGCGTTTCGGATTTCGTCGCCTTCATCGACGATGACGAGACCGCTTCCGCCGGCTGGCTCGTCGAGCTGATGGCGACGGCCGACGCCAAGGGCGCCACCGCGGTGCTCGGTCCGGTCCGGGCCCATTATCGCCAGGATGCGCCGGCTTGGATGCGCAAGGGCGATTTCCATTCGACCTTGCCGGTCTGGGTGCGCGGCGAGATCCGCACCGGCTATACCTGCAATGTCCTGTTGAGGATGGCGGATGCCAGCCTGCGTGGCCGGCGTTTCAGCCTGGCGCGCGGGCAGAGCGGCGGCGAGGATACCGAATTCTTCGACCAGATGGTGAAGGCCGGCGGCCGCATCGCCTTCGCGCCGGATGCCTTTGTCGATGAGCTCGTGCCGCGCGCCAGGGCCGCCTTCGACTGGTTGCGCCGCCGCCGCTTCCGCTTCGGCCAGACGCATGGCCATCTGATCGGAAACAATGCCGGCGGCATGCGCCGCGTCGTCCAGATCGGTCTGGCTTCCGCCAAGGCCGCCTATTGCTTCGGCATGGCCGCTCTGACCGCCGTCAGCCCGGTTCGCCGGAACCGCAGCATGCTGCGCGGCATTATGCATGTCGGTGTCATCAGCGGCCTGGTCGGGGTCCGCGAAATCCGCCAGTACGGCCTTGCGCCGCGGGAAGGGGACAAGCGTGCAGCCTGACGTCAGCTTCGTCATCGCGGCCTACAATGCCGAGGCGACCCTCGACCGGGCGATCGCCAGCGCTATCGCCCAGCGCGGCGTGAGCGTAGAGATCATCGTCGTCGACGATCAGTCGCGCGACGGCACGCTTGAGCTCGCGCGCGCCTATCCGCAAGACATCGTGAAGGTGGTCGCGCTGCCCGCCAACAGAGGCCCGGGCGGCGCCCGCAATGCCGGCCTCTACTTGGCGCGCGGGCGCTGGGTGGCCGTGCTCGATTCCGACGACGCTGTTCTGCCTGAGCGTCTGGCGGCGATGATTGCCCGCGCCGAAGCGGCGGACGCCGTGATTGCTGTCGACAATGTCCAGGTCGTGCGCGAGGACGGCACACCCGACGACGTCATGTTCCCGGCCGGCTATCTGGAGGGCTTACGCGAAATCTCCCTGGCCGACTACATCGCCGGCAATCTGGTCTTCGAATCCCGCTTCAATCTCGGCTATCTGAAGCCGATCTTCCAGCGCCGTTTCCTCGAAGAAAACCGCTTGCGCTACGATGAGAAACTGCGCATCGGCGAGGACTACATTCTTCTGGCGAGCGCGCTGGCCAGGGGCGGCCGCTGCGTCGTCGAGCCGAGTGTCGGCTATATCTATCACATCCGCACCGGCTCGATTTCACGCGTGCTCGAACTGCACCATGTCGAAGCGATGACGCGAGCCGACGCGGCCTTTGCCGCGGCGCATAGCATGGACGACAGGGCCAAGGCCGCCTTTGTCTTGCGCGGCCGCAGCCTGCGCAAGGCGGCGTCGTTCCTGTCATTGGTTCAGCACATCAAGGCGCGCGCGCCGCTCAAGGCGATCGGCGCGGCACTCAGGGATCCGGCTGCGGTCAGGCATATGGGAATGCCGATCGCGGCCCGGTTGCGAAGGGTTACGGCTCGATTTGCCGTGGGGGTGGGGAGATGAAGCATGCGGGCAGTTTTGTAGAGCATGATCCCAAAAAGTGGGAACCGGTTTTCGGAAAAGATCATGCTCCGACCATGAATTAGCCAGCGATAGGTAGAAATCTTTTCTCTCAGAAGGAATAGCAGATGCAGAAAGTCAGGAAGGCAGTCATCCCGGTGGCGGGGCTCGGAACGCGGTTTCTGCCGGCGACCAAGTCGATGCCGAAGGAAATGCTTCCCGTTGTCGACAAGCCCGTCGTGCAATACGCCGTCGACGAGGCGTTCGAGGCCGGCATCGAGCACATCGTCTTCGTCACCGGCCGCAACAAGGCGGTCATCGAGGACTATTTCGACCTGCATCCTGAACTGATCGGCACGCTGGAACAGACCGGCAAGAAGGCGCAGCTTGAGTCGCTGGAAAGCCTGCTGCCCGTAGCCGGCGCCACCAGCTTCATCCGCCAGCAGTCGCCGCAGGGTCTCGGCCATGCCGTCTGGTGCGCCCGCGACGTGATCGGCAACGAGCCTTTCGCGCTGCTCTTACCCGACATGGTGTCGTTTGGCGGGCGCGGCTGCCTTGCCGAGACGGTCGATCTCTATCAACGCACCGGCGGCAATGTCATCGCCGTCGAGCGCTGCGATCCGTCCGAGACCAGCAAATACGGCATCGTCGGTCGCGGTGCCGAAGTGGGCTCGGGTTTCGAGGTGACATCGATGGTCGAAAAGCCCGCGCCTGCCAATGCCCCGTCGAACTTCTACATCAACGGCCGCTATGTGCTGCAGCCTGAAATCTTCGCCCTGCTCGGCAACCAGCAGCGCGGCGCCGGCAACGAGATCCAGCTCACCGACGCCATGGTGCGCCTGGCGCAGAGCCAGCCTTTCTACGCCCAGCCCTTCGACGGCCGCATGTTCGACTGCGGCTCCAAGGAAGGCTTCATCGAGGCAACTATCGCCTTCGCTTTGGCGCGCGACGACATGAAGGGACCAGTGCTCGAAATGCTGCAGCAATTCGTGCGGTCGCATGAGCGCCGGGAAGTAGCCGCATAATGCCCATGTTTTGGGTGCATATGCGAAATTGCGATGGCGCGGCAGCCATGCCGGCGCGCTCGGGCCTCCGGGCCCAGCGCGCTCCTGGCTTTAATGTCGCGCGGTCTTTTCTGGTCATGACGCCGATCTACCAAGGCCGATAGCGCCTGCAACCTGGAATTGGACCGAAGATGAACTATGCCAACTTCCCTCTCGACAAGAGGATGCCATTGCCCAACGCCGATCAGGAAAAGGGTGAAGACTTCATCGACGTCGAGCGCCTGCTTGGCATGGCCGCCAGACAGGCCAAGGTCGTGGCGGTTTGCGCCTTGATCGGGGTGTTCCTGGGCGTGATCTACCTGCAGACCACGCCCAAGCAATACACGGCTGTTTCCAGCGTCCTGATCGACGAGGGCCTCAACAAGGTGGTCGACGACATTTCGGCGGCCTCGGCCACCATGCAGACCGACTCTTCGATGCTCAGCCAGATCGAAATCCTGACCTCGGCGCGGCTGGCCTCGGTGGTGGTCGACAAGCTCAAGCTCGACCAGAACCCGGCCTTCATGAATCCGCCGCAGTCGGCGCTGGTCAAGGGCATCGGCTTCCTGCGCGGCGCAGTCGGCTATTTCCGCAGCAGCTCGGCCGACCAGATCCCCGGCATGGAAAATGTCGACGAAGCGACGCGCGAGGCGATGATCAAAACGGCGACGCACGACTACGCCGTGCTGAAGCTGCAAAGCGAGGTGCTGGCGCAGCGCAACGGCCGCAGCTACGTGATTTCGATCGGCTACCAGGCGGCTGATCCTGCTCTGGCCACGGCCATCACCAAGGCCTATGCCGACGCCTATCTCGCCGACCAGCTCAACGCCAGCTTCGACGCCACCGAGCGGGCGGCCGTCTGGCTGCAAGGCAGGCTGTCGGAGCTTCGCCAAAGCTCGCAGGAAGCCGCGCTCGCGGTGGAGAAGTTCAGGGCCGAGCACGGGCTGTCCGCCAACAGCGACGGTCAGCTGATGAGCGACAAGCAGCTTTCCGACCTCAACGCCCAGCTGATCGTGGCGCAGGCCGACACGGCGCGTGCCAGCGCCCGCTATCACCAATACAAGGCGATCGTCGACAGCGGCTCGGAAAGCGCCTTCAACGATTCGGCTATCGGCGCCGACCAGCCGAGCAGCTCGGTCATCATCGCGCTGAAGACGCGCTACCTGGCCATCGCCAAGCGATTGCAGGATGTCGAGACGAATTTCGGCAAGGATCATCCGCAGGCGATTGCCTTGGCCAAGGAAAAGTCGGACGTCTCGGCGCAGATCTTCGGCCAGTTGAAGCAGCTTACCGAAAGCTACCGCAACGACTATGAGGTGGCGCAGGCGCGCGAAACCGCGATGCGCGAGAAGATCTCCACCGCCGCCGGCAAGAGCTCGATCGACAACCAGTCGCAGGTCAAGCTGAAGGAACTCGACCAGCAGTCGCAGGCGCTGACGACCCTCTACCAGACCTTCCTCAGCCGCTATGAGGAAGCCTCGCAGCAGCAGTCCTTCCCTGTCGGCAAGGTCCGCATCATTTCGGATGCGACAATGCCGCTCTCGGCTTCCAGCCCCCGCACCTTGCGCGTGGTCGCGCTGTCGCTGGTGCTTGGCCTGATGCTTGGCGCCGGCTTCGGCGGGCTCAACGAGTTCAACGAGCGTTTCTTCAGGACGGGCGAGGACATTCGCGATCGCGTCGGCCTGAAATTCCTCGGCTACCTGCCCACCATCGGCGGCGGCAGGGCCAAGGAGAGCAAGCCCGACGACCTGCCCGCCGATGGCAAGGTCGCCAGCCTCTCGGCGGCTGAGAAGCGGGCGCGCATGCGCGTCAGCATCGACGCGCCGGCCTCGATGTTCTCCGAGACGCTGCGCAACGCCAAGATTGCTTTCGATGTCGTGATGGAGGATCGCGCCAGCCGGGTGATCGGCGTCATCTCGGTGCTGCCCGGCGAAGGCAAGTCGACGGTTGCGGCCAACCTTGCCGGTTTGCTTGCCGCCAACGGCGCCAAGACGCTTCTGATCGACGCCGACCTGCGCAATCCCGGCTTGAGCCGCAGCCTCGGCATGGAAGCCGAGCAAGGGTTGATGGAAGCCGTGGTCAACGGCCAGACCTGGCAGTCGGTCGGCAAGGTCGACCGCCAGACCAAGCTCGCCATCATTCCCGCCGTGTTGCGTGGCCAGTTTTCGCACACCAGCGAGCTTTTGGGCTCCGCTGGCATGCGGCGCTTCATCGAGAACGCCAAGGAGACGTTCGAGTACATCATCGTCGATCTGCCGCCGCTCGGTCCGGTTGTCGATGCCAAGGCCTTTGCGCCGCTGGTCGACGGCTTCGTGATGGTCACCGAATGGGGCCGCACGCCGCGCGCCATGGTGCGCTCGATGCTGGAAGCGGAGCCCTATATCGCCAACAAGGTCGTTGGCGCGGTGCTCAACAAGGTCGACCTGAAGAAACTGGCGAAATACGGCTCGCTCGGTGGCTCGGAAAGGTTCTTCGACCGCTACTCGACCTACTATCTGGAAAAGTCGGAAGCGCGCGCCAAGCAGGCCGCTTGAACGGCGCGCCTTCCTGGAGCGTTTCACCGTTCACGGAAACGGCGAACCGCTCCAGCAAATGCCGGGACAAAACATCTAATCCCGTGACGACAGCAGCCGGCCGTATTTGCCGACGATCCTGAGCGCGGTTAGCCGTCCCGTCCGGAAGGCGCCGGTGTCGATATCGATGCGGCGTCCGTCACGCAGCGGGGCGTCGACGATCGTGTGTCCATGCACCACCCAGCGGTCGAGACGGTGTGCCGCTTGGAAAAACGCCTCGCGGATGTTGAGCAAGTCATCCTCGTCCTGCTCTTCGAGGGCGACGCCGGGCCTGATGCCGGCATGAACGAAGACGAATTGCTCCGAGCAGACCATGACCGGAAGCGTGCGCAGGAAGTCGATATGGCTTGCCGGAATTGCTTCGCGGATACGCGCATCGATTTCGCCTGAAGCATAGAGGCTGGCCAGGCGATCGGGGTCGACGCCGTAGGAGAACAGCGTCTCGCGCCCGCCATAGCCGAGCCAGGGTTCGCGCGACAGATAGCCGTCGAGATAGTTGAGCAGCGCCACCTCGTGGTTTCCGGCAAGGCAGACGCGCAGGAAGCCTTTTGGCGCCGGCGCCATCAGGTGCTCGATCACGCGCCGCGAGTTCGGTCCGCGGTCGGCATAGTCGCCGAGCATGATGATGATCTTGCGGCCGCGGAACTGCTGCGCGTCCAGCACGATCTTTTGCTCCAGCGCGCGCAGCTCGTCGTGGCAGCCATGCACGTCGCCGATCGCGTAGACCACGGTGTCGCGCATATCCATGACCAGCCGTTCACGCGGCGCGGCGCGGGGTCGTCTCGATCGCTGGAACAGGCTCACGGATTGAGGCTCGGGTGCTCGCATTGGGACTGCGCCTCGATATCATGTGGAGTGCAAACAATTCCACACCGCGACAACGCGCCGCCCCTGACGGCGCGACGATTGCCTGGCGGGCGGACGCTCAGGCGGCCTTCAGCCGGTAGCGGAACAGCGTGTGGTCGAGCAAAAGCCGGATGCGCGGTTCGGCCTCGGCCGCGATCAGCCAGCTCGCCGCGACCATCGCGGCGCCGACAATCGGGATCGCGGCAAGATAGGGCAGGCCGGCACGCAGCAGCGCGCCCAGCATCGCCGCGCCGACGACGTCGTGGATGAGGTAGAGCGGATAGGTCATCAGTCCGATGCGACGCCAGCCGCTCCAGGAGAAATCGAGGCGCAGCGACCACGCCATCAGCGCGATAGCGACCAGAAATACGATGATCGGCGGCGCATAGGGCATCGCGAACCCGACTTTGACGCTGTGCACATCGACCGAACTGGCGATCTGCAGCGCGCCGCCGATGAGAAACACTCCGCAGAAGGCGAGGCGCGGCATGGTCAGTGCCTTGAAGCGCATCAGCCAGATCAGCACGCCGACGGCAAAGAACGCGCCGTGATGCACCAGCGTCAGCTGCAGCCAGCGCGTTTCGGCGAGATCGGTCAGGCCGAAGACGAAATAGGCGCACCAGAACAATGTGCTGACGAGGCCGATGACGATGGCGGCGGTTTCCATCAGGTCGAACCGGCCGAGCCTGAGCAGGGTCCAGACGATGGCGTAGAAGGCGATCTCGATGCCGAGCGTCCAATAGACGCTGTCCACCCAAGGATCGAAAGGAACGAACAGGCCAGTGCGGACAAGCCGGATCACGGCATCCGTCGGCCAGGACAGGCCGACCGTGAGCAGCACGATCGCCGAGATCGGCGCGCAGACCCAGACCGCAGGCACCAGCCGTCTGAAACGCGCCTCGAAGAATTTGAGCGGCGTCGAGTTCTCGGCGCTGAAGGCGATGACGAACCCGCTGATGACGAAGAACACCTGCACGCCGACCCAGCCGGAGCCGACAAAACCCATTTCGGGATGCGGCGGGATGCCGCCGGTGGCGCGCGCCGAAATGCCGTCGGGGTACGCCCAGACCCAGAAGCCGTAGTGATAGAACATCACCATGGCGGCAGCCAGGAAACGCAATATGTCGACGCCGCCGAATGTGGTCTTGTGCTGAGCCATGCCGTGCCTTCGGAATGGCCCCCCGTGCGGAGTTTAAGGGCTATTGCTGCATTGCACAACAGACGATTGCGCTGCGGGATGAATTCGAGACGCGAGGCCGCGCCAACCTACACCCCGATGCCACGCCCCTTCAGCACGGCGGTGATCTCGTCGAGAATCACCGGATCGTCGATGGTCGCCGGCATCGCCCAGTCTTCCTTGTCGGCGATCTTCTGCATCGTGCCGCGCAGGATCTTGCCGGAGCGCGTCTTGGGTAGCCGCTTGATCGTCACCACCGTCTTGAAGGCGGCCACCGGCCCGATGCGCTCACGCACCAGTCCGACGACCTCCCTTTCGATGGTGCCGGTATCGCGCGACACGCCCGCATTGAGCACGACGAAGCCGAGCGGAATCTGGCCTTTCATCGCGTCGGCAATGCCGATGACGGCGCATTCGGCGACATCGGGATGCGCGGCCAGCACCTCTTCCATGGCGCCCGTCGAGAGCCGGTGGCCGGCGACATTGATGATGTCGTCGGTGCGGGCCATGACATAGAGGTAGCCATCCTCGTCCAACAGGCCGGCGTCAGCGGTCTTGTAGAAACCGGGGAACTCCTCGAGATAAGCTTGGCGGAAACGGGCATCGGCGTTCCACAACGTCGGCAGGCAGCCCGCCGGCAGCGGCAGCTTAACCACGACATTGCCCAGCGTGCCGCGCGGCACCTCGTGGCCGGCATCGTCGAGGATGCGGATGTCGTAGCCCGGCATCGGCACGCCGGGGGAGCCGTATTTAACCGGCAACAGGCCGAGCCCGGCCGGATTGATGGTCATCGGCGAGCCGGTTTCGGTCTGCCACCAATGGTCGACGACCGGACGCTCAAGCTTCTGCTCCGCCCATTTGATGGTTTCGGGATCGGCGCGCTCGCCGGCGAGGAACAGCGTGCGGAACTTCGACAAATCGTATTTCGGCAGAAATTCACCCTTGGGATCCTGTCCCTTGATGGCCCGGAAGGCGGTCGGCGCGGTGAACAGCGCCACCACGCCATGCTGCTCAATCACCCGCCAATAGGTGCCGGCATCCGGCGTGCCGATCGGCTTGCCTTCGAACAGCACGCTGGTCGCGCCATGCAGCAGCGGGCCGTAGACGATGTAGGAATGGCCGACCACCCAGCCGACATCGGACGCTGCCCAGAACACTTCGCCGGGCTTGACGCCAAACTCGTTGTCCATCGTCCATTTCAGCGCGACCATATGGCCGCCGTTGTCGCGCACGATGCCTTTCGGCTGGCCGGTCGTGCCGGAGGTGTAGATGATGTAGAGCGGATCGGTGGCGAGCACCGGCACGCAGTCGACATTGGCGCCGGCGGCGCGCTCGCGGGCCACCGCATCGGCATAGTCGAAATCGTAATTGTCCTTCATCTCGCAGCGCAACTGCTCGCGCTGCAGGATGAGACAGGCGTCGGGCTTGTGCTTCGAGATCTCGATCGCCTTGTCGAGCAGCGGCTTGTAGGCGACGACGCGCCCGGGCTCCAGGCCGCAGGAGGCGGTGATGATCAGCTTCGGCTTGGCGTCGTCGATGCGCGTGGCGAGCTCGTGCGAGGCAAAGCCGCCGAACACCACCGAATGCACGGCGCCTAGCCTCGCGCAGGCGAGCATGGCGATCGCCGCTTCCGCAACCATCGGCATGTAGATGATGACGCGGTCGCCCTTGCCGATGCCGCGGTGCCTCAGCACCGAGGCCAGCGCAATCACCTCGCGTTTAAGTTCGGCATAGGTGAATTTTTTGACCGTGCCGGTGATGGCGCTGTCATGGATCAGCGCCAGCTGGTCGGCCCGCCCGCCCGCCACATGGCGGTCAAGCGCATTGTAGCAGGTGTTGCAGGTGGCGCCGACGAACCAGCGGCCATAGACCCCGGCATCCGGATCGAAGATGGTTTCGGCCGGCGAATACCAGTCGATTGCCTTTGCCGCCTCGGCCCAGAATCCTACGGGGTCGCGTTTCCAGCCCGCATAGACTTCATGGTAGCGTGAGGCCATTCATTCCTCCCAGGAACATTTCGTTGCCTGAGAGCAGCCTTAAGCCGGTTTTGCCGTTCACGCCACCGGCAAACGCCGGACGTCATTTCCGGTCGAATGCCATCAGGCCATCTGATATTGCAGCTTAAAGCGGCAATGCCGCCAGCATCAGCCCCACGCCACCGGCAATCAGAATAGCGGCGGCCAGTGCCTTCCGATGGCGCTCGAACGCCGTCGGAGCCCGTTCCCAATTGTAACGCATGAACGATCAACTCCCCAAAGCCCGGCGGACTCATAGCTTACTTAAGGGAAGGATGGCAAGTCGAAGGAAAGTCCGTCGCCTTGACAGCCGGCACGACCAGCCGTCATCCTCCTGATGTGGACCGTTTACCCGGGGGTTCGATGAAAAAAACTTACCAAAAGCCGATATTGGCCAAGCGAGAGCGGCTATCGAGCGTCGTTGCCGGTCCAAGTGGGCCGATCGGCCCGAAAGGCTGAAGACACCGGGTCTGCCTGGGGCCTGTGTCTTCGTTATTGTGCCGGGTTATGGACGGCGCCACGGTGCCGCGCTAATTGATCCGCGGCTAATGGAGCGAGCGTATGGCTGAAATAGCTTCGGAAACGGTGTTGCGCATGGCGGACGACGCTTCGGTGCAGCATGTCGGCGATGGCGCCGTGGTGCTTCTGGCGCGAAGCGGCCAGCTCTATACGTGCAACGACACGACGGAAGCCTTTCTCGACAAGGTCGACGGCGCGCGCAGCCTCGACCAGATCGTCGGCCTGCTGTCGAATGAATTCGAAATCGACAAGGCTACGCTCGACCAGGACATGACCGCACTTGCCGCCGAGCTGGTGGCGGAAGGCATCCTCGCCGACCCGGGCGCATAATGGCTGACGGACCGTTTCTGCGCGCGCTGTTTCGCGCTCATCTGTGGCTCAGCGCGCGGCTGATGCCCGCCTTTGTCGGCCGGCGCGACTTCGAAGGCGTGTTGAAACTGGCGCCGCTGCAATTGCCTACGCCCTACCGCGACTTGCCCTGGACCTACATCGTGCAGCGCGTCAACCGGACGGTGCGGCGCCCCTGGTTCATGCGCGACCGCCGGTGTCTCAGGGAAGGTCTGCTCGGGTTTCGTTTCCTGCGTATGGCCGGTCTCGATCCCGATCTGCATTTCGGTGTCGATGCGAAATCGATGCATGAACCGCGCCTGTCGGCGCATTGCTGGGTCTGTCTCGACGGCAAGCCGGTGGTGAGCGCCAGCCAGCCCGGCATGGTGGAAATCTACCGCCACCCATCCAGCGCAAAGGCGCCAGCCGCTTGACCGATCAGACCTTCAGCTACGACCTCAAGGGCCAGGTCATCAGCGTAACCGCCGCGCGCGCCGATCTGTGGCCGAGCTTCGACCTGACGCTCGGCTCCTTGCGCATCAGCGAAGCCGTCGAGCCCGGTTTTCGCGTCAACATCGTCGAGACATCGGAGTTGCAGGAGAGCCCCGAAGGGAAGTTGGCTTTCGACGGCGAGGTGCCGGTCGACGGCCATTGCCGGATGATCGACGCCGGCGCCGTCTTTCACCTGATCTTTCCCGGCCTGCAGACGGTGTCGATCCATGATGAGGAGCGTTGGGCCGAAATCCGCGTTCAACCCGACAGCACGATCAAGTGGACGCTGCTGATGATGGTGATCGACGCCGCGCTCGACGCCGGCGGACAGCATATGCTCCACACGGCTGGGCTCACCCTGCCCGACAGCGAGGCGCTTGTGCTGATCCACGCGCCGAGCGGCACCGGCAAATCGACGACATCGCTGGCGCTGGCATCGCAAGGCTTCGGCCTCTGCTCCGACGATGTCATGATCCTCGCCGCGGCGCCGGGAGGCGTGACGGCCTGGGGCATGCCGCGCCAGGTGAAGATCCACCGCAACACCGCGGCGATGCTGCCCTTCGTCTCGCCCTGTCTTGGCAATACGTGGAACGTCGAGGACGAACAGGCCGTTTCGCTGGAACGCCTCGGCGAGATCATCCGCGTCGAGGACGTTCGCGCCAGGCCGATTGCCGCGGTCTTGCACCTTGCACGCTCGGCCGACGGCGAGACCCGACTGCTGCCGCTGGCCAGGACGGATGCCATGGTGGCGCTTGCCGCCGACAATGTGAGGACCGGCATGACCGGTCTCTTGCCGCTGCAGAAAAGGCGAATGGCGACGATCGCGGCCTTGGTGAAGACGATCCCGACCTTCACGCTGGAAGTCGGCAAAAGACCGGCGGACGCGGCTGGGCTGATCCGGCAAGCGCTGCCAGTCTGAGGCCCACGGTCAGTCCGTCATGCCAAAACGCTTGATGTCGAAAGATCGTGGGTCTTGTCCAGTCCGGCGGCGTCTCGGCTGCCATCGCAACAACAGCCGGGAAAGCCTGCCATAGGCGAGATGGATGACGCGCGCGTCGGCGCAGTCGAATTCCACCAGTCCCCATCGCCGTTTCGACGCTTGGCCGGTCGGCGGGCCCAGGCGTCGCACAGGCTGAGCCAACCGGACCGGCTCACCTTCTATGAGGACATTGACCGAAACGCTCGATCCGAGGATGCGGCACAGGCGGGCGACCTGCTCGCTTGAGGTTTGCAAGCCGACGATCAACGGATCGCGCCTGAGACGCGCCCAGACATACGTTCCGTCCGGCTGTGGCGCTCCGGCAAGTTCGCCGTGGCAGAACTCAGGAACGACTTCCGCCACCAGCATGGCCATCGCTTCGGTCAAGGCCTGCTTGACCGAGCCCGCCGAATGCCAGTCCTCCGCGGCAAATCCCACCTGCGCGATGATATCGCCTTCATCGAAGCCGGCAGTCATCTTGTGCAGGGTCACGCCGCCATGGGCATCATGCATCTGGTCGATAACGAGCCGATGTATCGGATGAGGGCCGCGATAGTGCGGCAAAAGCGCCGGATGCAGGTTGAGGCCGCCTTTGGGAAACAGCTTCAGAACGGTTTGCGGGATCAGTTTGCCGTACCCGAAACAGACCAGGAGATCGGCGCCAAATGTGCCGATTTGCTGCCTGATCGCATCCCAGTCATTGGACGGGCCCAGTTCGACCAGCCTCGGCATCGCGCGCCGAAGCTGAGACCTCAGTGCAAACCTTCGGCGCCAGCGGCGGCGCAAGGTGCTGAAACTGCGGTGTTTGCCAGCACGTGGGCCAGGCACGACGATTGCCGCAATGCGATGGCCCTTGTTTACCCAGCTTGCCAGCATGGGGGCGGTAACGGAGGAAACCTCGGTGACGAAAACGGCCGAGAGCGTGTTGTCCATTCCGCGCTCAGGCCGGATACGGTCTTTGCCGGGCAAGCCGCTGCACCCAGCGGAAGGCGTCGCGGCTCAGGCGCGAGCGCATCTTGTCGCGCGAGTTGACGCGCAGCAGCATGTTGCCGGTGATCAGCCATTTGGCGAGCCGTATCGAAAGGTCCGGCTTGATGCGGTTGGCGAGCTCGATCGCGAGCGGCGCGCCGAACAGGCGTCCGGTGACGTTGAGGACAGTCGCCAGCTCGAGTTCGATGCCGGTCATCCGGGCGGCCTCGAGCAGGCGCGTTTCCTCTTCCGGCGATTTCAGCGCGCGCACGCCCTGCAGCACGTCGACGCACAATTGCAGCCGATGGAACTTGTGGCCGCCGGCGGCGTGGACGATGGCAATGGTGAGCAGCGCCGCCGGCGTGTCGGTTTGGCCGCCGTCGATCGCCTGCAATTCACGGAAGCCGAGCGAAAGCCGGCGCCGCATGCCGGTGTCGTGCACCAGATTGCCGTGCAGCTCGATCAGCAGGCTGGAGTTCTCTTTCTCCAGCCATTTGAACTCCTGCAGCTCGTGCGATTGAGCCTCGTCGCTGCCGAGTTCGAAGCCGCATTCGGCAATGGTCCTGTTGGCCTCGGCAATACTGGCGGGCTCGACAAGGATGTCGATGTCGGTGAACGGTCGGTCGGCAAGCTGGCGATAGAGCTTGCGCGCGAACACCGGTCCCTTGACGATCCGGGCCGGGACGTTCTTTGCCGCCAGCGCCTTCATGATGCGGTCGCCATGATACTGCAGCAGCATCGACTGCCCGGTCGCCATCGTCGCCTGGTCGCGCAATTCGCCGAGCCTCTGTTGTAAGGCGGCGTCTTTCGGCAGGCTGGCGTCGCCGAGCTCCCTGAGCTTGCGCAGCATGATCGGCAGCACGCCGTGGAATTCCGCATTGGCGAGCAGCGCCGACAAGCCGTTTGCCGAAAGCGCCTTGCCCGAAACCGGCGAGGCATCAGGATCGGCAAAACGGAGCAGCAGTTTTTCGTCGGCAGGCGAAAGAGATGGCAGCATCAATCCGGTCGGCATTCGATCGTGGCAGACATATATCGCGGATATGGTTGCAGAAAAGCATCAGGGACGCCAGCAGCGCGAAAGCAAAGCGCTGACATGAATTGACACCGCGAACAGATTTCCTGCATTCTTTGCTCCTTGGGTTTGAAGGATGCGGAAAATGATCAAGAAGAAGTATCAGGCACCGGTGCTGCACAAGGCGGGCAAGCTGTCCAGCGTGGTGGCCATCCCGTCAAAGACACCGGCCTAGTATAGGATTTCGCAACCTCGGTTCTGGCCCCGGCCGCTACAGTCCCCAGCGCAGCGCCGCCGTATGCACCGGCGCGTCCCATAGTGCTATGGTCTCGTCGTCGAGCATGGCGAGCGTGATCGAGCAGCCGGCCATGTCGAGCGAGGTCACGTAAGACCCGACCAGCGAGCGTGCCACGGTCACGCCCTGCTTCTCGAAGATTTTGCGGGCGCTGTTGTACATCAGATAGAGCTCCATCGACGGTGTGCCGCCGAAGCCGTTGACCAAGAGCAGCGCCGGCCCTTTCGCGTGATCGCCGAGATCGCCGGTGATCGCCGCGCAGACTTCCTCGGCGATGGCATCCGCGCTTTTCAAGCTGTCGCGCCGCCGGCCGGGCTCGCCATGGATGCCGACGCCGAATTCCATCTCGCCATCGCCGATGTCGAAGGTCGGCCTGCCGGCCGCCGGCACGGTGCCGCTGGTCAGCGCCACGCCCATCGAGCGCGTCGCAGCGTTGATACGGTCGCCGAGCATCTTGAGGTCGGGCAGGGCCATGCCTTGCTCGGCGGCGGCACCAACGATCCTTTCCACCACCAGCGTGCCGGCAACGCCGCGCCGCCCGGTCGTATAGGATGAATTCTCAACCGCGACGTCGTCATTGGTCACCACTTGCAGCACGCCGTCCGCCATCTCGGCCGCCATGTCGAAATTCATCACATCGCCTTCGTAATTCTTGACGATGAACAGGCAGCCGGCGCCAGTGTCGACGGCCTCGACAGCGGCAAGCATCTGGTCCGGCGTCGGCGAGGTGAAGACCTGGCCGGGGCAGGCGGCGTCGAGCATGCCGTGGCCGACGAAGCCGCCATGCAACGGCTCATGGCCCGAACCGCCGCCCGAGATCAGCGCCACCTTGCCCGGCTTGAGCTCGCGCCGGCGGATGAATTTGTGGGCCTCGCCCAGCACGAGGATATCGGCATGGGCGGCCGCGAAACCATCGAGGCTTTCGGTCAGCACCGTATCGACCGAGTTCAGGAATTTCTTCATGTGTCCTCCCGACACAGTCTTACGCCACGCGATCAGCCACCACTCTTGCCGGCGATGCTGGTGATCTTCTGGATGAAATCGTTGACCGCCCGGTCGAGCGCGGCGTTCTGCTTGTCGTCGCCGAAATCGGGAACGATGACCGAGATATGCCTGGTTTTACGCATGCCGGCCGCGACCGAAATCTTGCCGGGATGCGCCAGATGGTAGGCAGCGAGGAACTGGTCGCGCTCGGCCTGGCTGAAATGGCAGACGGAAAAGATCGCCGGCAGGTGTTTCGAGGGGATCGGGATCGAATAGGTTGGGCTGGAAATCTGCGTGACGAAGCTCCGGTGTTTGCCGAGCGCATCGGCCAGGCGCTGTCGCATGCCGGAGGGGCGCTGGTCGATGACATGCGACAGGATCGTCTTGTAGGCGCGGATCGCCTCTTCCGATCCCGGCTCCGGTGTTTTGGCAATCTTGGCCATGCGGCGCCTAAACCGCCACGTCCGCGATGGCCGCCTTGGCCATGGCGAGTTGGGCCGGAGCGACGGAGAGATCGCGCAGGCCTGCCGAAAGCAGCGCCGGGATGGCGGCTGGATCGCCGCCGGCGTCGCCGCACAGGCTGACCGGTATACCCTTGTCGCGCCCGAAGTCGACGACCGCAGAGATCAGCCGCAGCACGGCCGGATGATGCACGCTGTTCAGATGCGCGACCGCCGAATTGTCGCGCGCCGCCGCCATCACATACTGCGTCAAATCGTTGGAGCCGATCGAGAAGAAGGCGACATTGGCGAAGGCCTCCGGCATCAGCGCCACCGACGGCACCTCGACCATGATGCCCAGCGGCGGCAGCTTGTTTGCCAAGCCACGCGCGACAAGCCCGGCCTGTTCCTCCGCAAACAGCGCGGCGGCCTGGTCATACTCGTCAGCAGTGGCGATCATCGGAAACATCACCTTCAGATTGCCGTGGATGGCGGCGCGCAGCAATGCCCGGATCTGCACGCGGAAGATGTCGCGCCGCTTGAGCGACAGCCGGATGCCGCGCAGGCCGAGGAAAGGATTGGTCTCCTCGACGGTAAAGCCCGCAATTGGTTTGTCGCCGCCGGCATCGATCGTGCGGATGGTCACAGGCTTGTTGCCCGCCCATTCCAGCACCTTGCGGTAGGCGTGGTATTGCGTTTCCTCGTCCGGCAGCGTCTTGCCGAACAGGAATTCCGTCCGCATCAGCCCGACCCCGTCGCAGGTCGCGATGTCGATGCCGTCGACATCGGACGGATAGGCGATGTTGACCTGCACCCGCACCGCGGTTCCGCTCCTGGTCTTCGCCGGCTGGGTCAGGAACGTCTGCGCCGCGCCCTGCCTGTCGGCGAAAGAGCAGGCTGATTCCCGGAAGGCTTCAATCTCGGCCGGTGACGGCGAGAACACGATCCCGCCGCGCTCGGCATCGAGCAGGGCAAGCCCTGTGGCGCTTTCGGCCGCGGCGCCAAGACCCACCACCATCGGCACGCCGCGCGAGCGCGCCAGCATGGCGACATGGCTGGCGGTGCTGCCGGCTCTGAGCGCTATGCCACCGCCCGCGCTCCAGTCGGTTTCGAGGAAGCGCGTTGGCGCGATGTCCTCGCCATAGAGAATGGCGCCGAGCGGCGCCGTGGCCTCGCCGTCCTCGCTCAACGCCCGCAGCACCTGGTCGCGGATGTCGCGCAGATCGGCGGCGCGCGCGCGAAAATAGTCCTGGTCCGAAGCGTCATAGCCGGCGATCTCGGCGTCGAGCGCCGCCCGCCACGCGCTATCGGCCGGCCGGCCGGCGCCGATCGCCGCGAGCGCCGGACCGCTCAGCGCATCGTCCTCCAGCATGGCGATATGGAATTCGAGGATGCCGGCGGCGTCGGCATCGGCGGCCTCGGCCAGGGCCGTCAGCCGTCCGATTGCCTTGCTGATCGCCAGCTCCAGCGCTTCCCTCTCTTCCGCCGTGCTCGCCTTGGCGCTGTACAAGGCTCGAGGCCGATCAAGGTCGAACAGCGGGCCTTCGGCATAGCCGGCCGAGGCGGGAATGCCTTCAAGCCGCATGGCGCGCATTCCCTGCGGTCGGCAAACCAATTTGGTTCGGCTCAAGCGGACCGGGCATGGTCCGCATCCTCGTCGAAGTCGCGTTGCACCAGATCGACCAGCGCTTCGACCGCGGCACCTGCGCCGTCACCCTTGGCGCGGATGTGCAGCATCGTCCCCTTGGGCGCCTTGGCCGCCATCACCTTGACGATGCTCTTGGCGTCGAGCCAGGGGCCGTTGGCCGCCACCGCCACTTCCACCTCGGCCGCGAACGACTTGGCAAGCTTGGTGAACTTCACCGACGGGCGCGCGTGCAGGCCGACCGCGTGGGTGATCAGAACGGTTGCTTCGGCGGATGCGGACATTCAGTCGATTCCCGTTCGTTCACGCCGGCGACAATTCATGCGCCGTCGCCACCACGTCCTTCAGCGAGGCGCCGCCGGAGGATTCTGTCGCTGCCATCACAGCGCCTTCCACGATCGGCGCGTTGCAGACGATGATCTTGTGTGAGCGCGGCTCGCCGATCATCTCCACCGCCATCTCCGAGTTGGTTTCGGCGCCGCCGAGATCGACCAATATGGCGACGCCGGCTTCCGACCATGCCTCGTCGATGGCTCCCATGATCGCCTCGACGCTGGTGCCGAGCCCGCCATGGCCGTTGCCGCCGCACCAGGCAAGCGGCACTTCGTTGCCCACCATCTGGCGCACCATGTCGGCCGTGCCCTCGGCGACCAAGGGTGAATGCGACACGATGACGATCCCGACATTGCTCATCAATGACCCTCGACAGTTTCCGCGACGGCGCGCACCAGAAGCGCGGTCGAACGCGCTCCGGCATCCATATGCCCGACCGAACGCTCGCCCAGGAAAGAGGCGCGCCCGCGCAAGGCCTTCATCGGCACGGTGGCGTCAGCCGCCTTGTCGGCGGCGTCGGCGATCTCCTCCGCCGTCTTGCCTTGCGCCAGCGCCTCATACACCGGCTGCAGCACGTCGAGCATGGTTTTTTGCCCGACTTGCGATTTGCCCCGCGCCGCCACCGCCTCGATTGCCTTGCCCAGCGCCGTCGCCAGCCCGGCGCGATCGGGTTCTACTGGCATCTCCTTGCCGAGCGCCAGGAACAGCGTGCCGAACAACGGCCCGGAGGCGCCGCCGACAGTCATGACCAGCTTCGCGCCGACGGCTTTCAGCGCCTCGGGCAATGGCTTGGCCGCGAAGCCCTCGGTTTCGGCGCGCACCGCCTCGAAGCCGCGCTTCATGTTCAGCCCGTGATCGCCGTCGCCGATCGCCTGGTCGAGCGCGGTCAATTCCTCGGCATGGGCCGCGATCGTGTCCGCCGTCGCCGCGATCAATCGGGAGAAATCGGCCATCACTGGTCCTTCACGCCGGAGCGAACAGCGCCGCCACGGCAGCGAAGACCTCGGCCACCGCATAAGCTCCAGGATCGGCTATGTCGAGCTGCCTGCCGATATAGGCGGAGCGGCCGGCGTTCGCCTTTTGCATGGCGGTCGTCGAGTCGGCGCCGTGCCGCGCCGCCTTGGCGGCGGCTTCCAGCCCACTCGTATCGAGCGCCTTCAGCGCCGGTTCCAGCGCATCGACCATGGTGCGGTCACCGACCTTGGCGCCGCCATAGAAGGCCATGCGGTCGAGGCCGGCGAGCAGCGCTTTGCTGAGCGGCGCGCCGGTGCCGAGCGCCTGCGAGGCGGCGGTGAAGAAGATCGACAGCAGCACGCCGCTGGAGCCGCCCATCGAGATGCCGAGTGTTTCACCTATAGCGGCGAGCGTTGCGGCGCGGTCAGCAAGCAGCAGCGCGTCGATGCGTTCGAGCACGCTGCGCGCGCCCGTCGCCACGGTCGAGCCGGTGTCGCCGTCACCGGCCTTGGCGTCGAGGCTGTTGAGCGGCTCCTCGAGCGCAATCAGCTTTTCGCAGACGGCGGTGATCAGCCGCGCCGCGCCGGCGTCGCGGCTGGTCGCCTTCACCCCGTGTTCGGCAGGTTTGCCGATCGCTACGATCACCGGCTGGCGCACCGGCTTCGCCGGCAGCCAGGCATGCGGGCCGACCGGTGCCAGCAGCGCTGCTTCGCGCTCCGTGTCCAGCCGGATCAGCGACAGCGAAAACCCGTTCATGTTGAGCGCGGTCATCAGATGTCCGGGACCGATCGTCAGCGCCACGCCTTTCGCCAGCGAGGACGACAGCACGGCATTGGCGATCAACGACATTTCGATTGGCGGCACTGACCCCAGATTGTTGATCAGCAAGGCATAGCGACTGCCCGGATCGAGCCGCGCGGCGAGGCGCTCGGCCATGATGCCGACAAACGCGCTGGCGCTCTGCAGCGCGATGCGCTCGACGCCCGGCTCGCCATGGATGCCGAGACCGAGCTCGCCGTCATTGGCGCCGAAACGGTCCTCATGCGCATGGCCCGGGATCGAGCAGGATGAGAGCGAGATGCCCAGCGAAACGATGTCCTTTGCCGCCGCGCGCGCCGCCGCCGCGACCGAAGCCAGGTCATAGCCGGCTTCGGAGAGATGGCCGGCGATCTTGTGCACGAACAGCGTGCCGGCAACGCCGCGCGGCTGCGCGATGTCGGGCAGCGCGATGTCGTCGCCGACGATCACCATCTCGACGGAAAGACCTTCAGCCCGCGCCTTCTCGGCGGCGAGACCGAAATTGAGACGGTCGCCGGTGTAGTTCTTGACGACCAGCAGGCAGCCCACCGGGCCAGTCGTGGCGCGGATCGCCGCCAGCACGGCTTCGACGCTGGGCGAGGCGAATATCTCGCCCGAAACCGCGGCCGTCAGCATGCCG
Source organism: Mesorhizobium sp. RCC_202 (assembly GCF_041355295.1). Lineage (NCBI taxonomy): Bacteria > Pseudomonadati > Pseudomonadota > Alphaproteobacteria > Hyphomicrobiales > Phyllobacteriaceae > Mesorhizobium > Mesorhizobium sp. RCC_202. The sequence goes on along the minus strand of NZ_JBFUPO010000001.1, from coordinate 313,945 downwards.
GCGCCGACAAAGCCGGCATGCGAGGGTTCATGCCCGGCGCCGCCGCCGGAAACGACGGCGACCTTCGTCTTGTCCCAGTCCGCGCGCAGCACGACCTTGATCTCGGGATAGCCGTCGAGGCGCGCCAGCGTGCCGGAACCGGCGGTGACCAGAAAACCGTCCAGTGCCTCGGTGACGATCGTCTCTTTGCGGTTGAAAAAGTGCTTCATGGATATCGTCCGGTCCGTGGTCGTCAATCAGTGCGAATCTGCGGGTGGCTACATCAATCTTTGCCCATCCGGGCCGAAATAAAGCGGCGAGCGATAGCGGATCGTCACCTTGTCGCCTTTTCCGAGCAGCGTGTCGGGATCGGTCAGTGTCACCAGCTTCTTCGCCCCGACCGTGACATGCAGGTGGTTCTGGTCGCCAAGATGCTCGACCCAGTCGACGACGCCGTCGGCATGGCCGTTCGCCGCCTTCTCGATCGACAGATGCTCGGTGCGGGCGCCGATCGTCGTCGTGCCCGCCGGCGCGCCGCCGTCGGGTAGCAGACCGGCCGGCAGGAGATTGATCGCCGGCTGGCCAAGGCGGGCCGCGACGTGAAGGTTTGCCGGCTCGGAATAGATCGTGCGCGGCGTGCCGATCTGCACCAGCACGCCGTTGGCAAGAATGCCGATGCGGTCGGCCATCGTCATCGCCTCGATCTGGTCGTGCGTGACATAGAGCATGGTAGCGCCGAGTTCCGACTGGATGCGCTTCAGCTCCAGCCTCAGATCGCCGCGCAATTTGGCGTCGAGCGAGGACAGCGGCTCGTCCATCAGGTAGATCGACGGCTTGCGAACCAACGCGCGGCCGATGGCGACGCGCTGCATCTCGCCGCCCGAGAGCTTGGTCGAGCGGTTGTCGAGCTTGTGATCGATGCGCACCATGCGCGCCACTTCCTCGACCCGGCGGCGCACCGCCTCTTCCGGAAAGCGCCGCGCCGGCGAGCGCAACGGAAAGGCGAGATTGTCGAAGACCGACAGATGCGGATAGAGCGAATATTGCTGGAAGACGAAAGCGGTGTCGCGCTCTGCCGGTGAGAGCGTCGTTGCATTGCGCCCGGCAATATGGATCGTGCCGCTGTCCGGCCGCTCCAGGCCGGCGATCAGCCGCAGCGTCGTCGTCTTGCCGGCGCCGGTCGGTCCGAGCAGCACGACGAACTCGCCGTCCTTGATCTGCAGATCGAGATTGCTGAGAGCGACTGTCTCGCCGAAGCCCTTGGTCACACCCCGGATATGGACGTCAGCCATGGCGCGCCTCCGCTGCGGTGTCATGCATCGCGGTCCGGACCGCGCGTCCGGTGCCTTTCTCGAACAGCGACAGCCGCGCGCTGCTCAAGGACAGCCCGACCTGCTCGCCGGGATTGAGGTGGATTTCCGCCGGCACCCGCGCCTTGATGATGCCGTCGGCGGTCTCGACAGCGACAATCTGAGTGGTGCCGAGATATTCGGTGCCGTAGATCGCGCCGCGCAGTTTCGAGCCATCGTCGAAGCGGATGTGCTCGGGCCGGATGCCGAGCGCCATATCGGCGGGTGCGATGTCCTCGCGCACCTCCGGCACCGATACTTTCGCGCCTTGCACGACGATCTCTTTCGCGCCCTTGGCAAGCCCGCCGCCGAAGCGCAGGAAATTCATCGGCGGCGAGCCGATGAAGTCGGCGACGAACATCGTCGCCGGGCGGTCGTAGATTTCGCGCGGCGTGCCGAACTGCTCGATGACGCCATGGTTCATCACGGCGATCTTGTCGGCCATCGACATCGCTTCCATCTGGTCATGCGTGACATAGACCGTGGTGGCGTGGATGCGGTTATGCAGCTCGCGCAGTTCATGCACCATAAGATCGCGGAACTCGGTATCGAGCGTGCCGAGCGGCTCGTCCATCAGGAAGCATTTTGGCCGCCGCACGATGGCGCGGCCGAGCGCGACGCGCTGGCGGTCGCCGCCCGCAAGACCTGAGACCGATTTCTCAAGCAGGTGGTCGATACGCAGGAGCTTCGCGGTCTCGTCGACACGGCTCCGGATCTCGGCTGCCGGCATGCCCTGCGCCAAAAGCGGAAAGCCGATGTTCTTGCGCACATTCATATGCGGATAGAGCGCGAACAGCTGGAAGACGAAGGCGATGTCGCGCTCGCGGGCGCGGCGCATGGTAACCTCCTCGCCGCCGAGCAGGATCTGGCCGCCGGTCGGCAGTTCGAGGCCGGCGATCATGCGCAAGGTCGTCGTCTTGCCGCAGCCGGACGGCCCGAGCATGACGAAGAACTCGCCATCCTCGACGACGAAGTTGGAGTCCTGCACGGCGACGAAATCGCCGAAGGCCTTCCTCAGATGTTGGACGCGGATCTCGGCCATGACTATTCCGGGAACTTCGAGACGATGATGAACATCACCGTGCCGGCAAGCATGGTGATGAAGGAATAGGTGTAGAGCGCCAGCGCGAAAGGCTGGAACAGCATCAGGAAGCCGATGGCGATGAGCGCCGTGGCGATGTTTTCCATCAGGCTGCGCCTTGCCCAGCGGGGCCAGCGTGATTTGCGCTTGGTGGGTTGGGTCATGCTCATTTGCGCACCGCGCCGAAGGTTATGCCGCGCAGCAATTGTTTGCGCAGCAGGATGGTGAAGACCAGGATCGGCACCAGGAAGATCGTCGTGCCCGCCGCCACCGCCGGCCAGTCCTGGCCGCCTTCGCCGATGATGGTCGGGATGAAGGGCGGCGCGGTCTGCGCGGTGCCCGAGGTGAGCAGGGCGGCGAAGGCGTATTCGTTCCAGGCGAAGATCAGGCAGAAGATGGCGGTTGCCGCAATGCCGGTCGTCGCCTGTGGCAGCACGGTGCGCCAGAAGGCCTGCAGCCTGGTGTAGCCGTCGATCATGGCGGCTTCCTCATATTCGCGCGGGATCTCGTCGATGAAGCCCTTGAGCAGCCATACCGCCAGCGAGACGTTGACCGCGGTGTAGAGCAGGATCATGCCGAGCGCGGTGTCCGAGAGGCCAAGCTGGCGATACATCAGGTAGATCGGGATCGCGACCGCGATCGGCGGCATGAAGCGCGTCGACAGGATGAAGAACAGAAGGTCGTCGGCCAGAGGCACCTTGAAGCGCGAAAAGCCGTAGGCCGAGAGCGTGCCGAGGAAGACCGCGCAGAAGGTCGAGCCGAAGGCGATGATCAGCGAGTTGACGAAGCGCGGCAGGAAGTTCGACGGCCCGGCGATCACCATGTTGCGCTTGCGCACCGTCTCGTCGCAGAAGCCGGTCGCCGGCCCAAGCGAGTTGATGTATTCCGGCGTCTGCCGCGTGCGGGTGGTGAACAGGTTGCAATAGCCTTCGATGCTCGGCTGGAAGACGACCTTGGGCGGATAGGCGATCGAATCCGGCGGCGTCTTGAAGCTGGTGGCGAAGATCCACAGCAGCGGCACGATCGAGATCAAGGCGTAGAGCACGATGATCGTGCCGGCGATGCGCTTCGAGTTTGCCGAGGGGGCGACGACGGAATGGGCGGTGGTCAGGCTCATCTCTGCTTCACCTTGTTGAGCGCCTTGACGTAGATGTTGGCCAGGCCGAACACCGCGACGAACAGGATGATGGCAAAGGCCGAGGAATAGCCTGTGCGCCAGCTCTCGAAAGCCTGCCGCTTCAGCGTGATCGAGGCGACCTCCGTGGTCGAGCCTGGCCCGCCGCCGGTGAGCAGATTGACCATGTCGAACATCTTGAAATTCTCGATGCCGCGAAACAGCACAGCGAGCATGATGAAGGGCAGCGCCATCGGCAGCGTGATCGACCAGAACTGCCGCCAGTTGGAGGCGCGGTCGACCTCGGCCGCTTCATAGATGTATTCGGGGATGGAGCGCAGGCCGGCGAGGCAGATCAGCATCACGTAGGGCGTCCACATCCAGGTGTCGACGATGATGATCGACCACGGCGCCAGCTCCACATTGGACAGCATCTGGATGTTCGTTGGCGGAATGCTGGTGATGAAGGAGATAGCGTAGGAGAACAGGCCGATCTGCGGCTCGTAGAGGAAGCGCCAGAAATTGCCGACCACCGCCGGAGACAGCATCATCGGCACCAGGATGATCGTCGTCCAGAAGGCGTGGCCACGGAATTTTCTGTCGATCAGCCAGGCCAGCGTAAAGCCGATAAGCGTCTGCAGCAGGATCGTCCAGAACACGAAATGCGCCGTCGTCTGCATGGCGATCCAGATGTCCTGGTCGCCGAGGATGCGCTGGTAGTTGGCGAGCCCGAGGTTCTTCACCACCTCGTTCGGCCGGTTGGCGCGATAGTTGGTGAAGGAGAGATAGATCGCCCAGAAAAGCGGGAAGATGTTGATGGCGAGCAGCAACAGGATCGTCGGCGAGATGAAGAGCCAGGCGAGGCCCTTGTCGCTGATGCCCCGGACCTTGCGGGCCAACGGTTCCGGGGTCGCCCGGGCAACGTTCTCCGCAGTCCGATTGAGCATGGTAAGTCCTGCTTCGGTCACTTGGGTCGTCTCTGTCATGGAATTTATCTGAACTGCGTCCCGTGCCAAGGGCGGCACGGGACCGAGAGCATGATGCCGAAAAGTGTGAAGCGGTTTTCGGACGACATCATGCTCACTCTCTCTTTGGTCCGGAGCGGATGATTTCAGGTCTTTTCGACCCGAAATCATCTGCTCTGGTCCTAGCTCGGGAGGAGCCGGTTACATCTTGCCGTCCTCCTGGAACACTTGCGTCCAGTCCTTGACCAGGCCGTCAAGCGCATCCTTGGCAGAGCCCTGGCCGGCGACGACATAGTCGTGGAAGCGCTTCTGCGAGGCCTGCAGCAGCGGCGCGTAGCTCGGCTCGGCCCAGAAGTCCTTCACGATGGCCATCGAGTCGAGGAAGGTCTGCGCGTAGGGCTGGCTGGCCGGGAACTTCGGATCCTTCACCACCGCGTTGAGGCAGGAATAACCGCCCAGCGACCACCATTTGGCCTGCACGTCCTTGTTGGCGAACCACTTGATGTATTTCAGCGCCGATTCCTGCTTGTCGGAATAGGACACCACCGAAATACCCTGACCGCCAAGCTGCGCGAACTGGGCGCCGCCGGGACCCTTGGGATTGACGAAGTAGCCGATTTTGTCGCCGCCGACATTCTCGTCCTTCTGCAGGCCTGGCCAGGTGAAGGCGAAGTTCATGTGCATCGCCACCTGACCGGATTTGAAGGCATCGACGCCTTCACCCATGTAGCTGTTCGATGCGCCCGGAGGGGTACAGCAGTCGTAAAGCGCCTTGTAGAATTCCAGGCCTTTGACCGAGTCGGCCGAATTGACGAAGCCTTCCATCTCGTAGGGCTTCTTCGGGTTCTCATACTGGAAGCCGTAGCTGTAGAGCACATCCATGGCGCCCATGGTGATGCCTTCCGAGCCGCGCTCGGTATAGATCGAGGCGCCGTAGACGGTCTTGCCGTCGATCTGCCGCTTCTGGAAGAATTCGGCGATCTGCTTCAACTGGTCGAAAGTCGCCGGCGGGCCGAGATCCCAGCCATACTTCTCCTTGAATTCCTTCTGCAGTTCCGGCTTGGAGAACCAGTCCTTGCGATAGGTCCAGCCGACGACGTCGCCCATGGCCGGCAGCGCCCAATAGTTCGGCGTGTTCTTCGGCCATTCCGAGTAGCCGACGACAGTTGCCGGCACGAAGTCGTCCATGCTGATCTTCTCCTTCTCGAAGAAGTCGTTCAGCTTGACGTAGTGGCCGTTCTCGGCTGCGCCGCCGATCCACTGGCTGTCGCCGATGATCAGGTCGCAGAGCTTACCGTGCGAGTTGAGCTCGTTGAGGAAGCGGTCAGCATAATTGGTCCACGGCACGAACTCGAACTTCATGCCGATGCCGGTTTCCTTGGTGAAGTCCTTGGACAGTTCCACGAGCGCGTTGGCCGGATCCCAGGCCGCCCAGCACAGCGTCAGGTCTTCCGCATGCGCGACGTTCGAGACGGCTGTCGACGCAAAGATCGCCGAGGCCAGTCCCAACGCCAGTTTCAAGGTCGATTTCATGCCTTCCTCCCATTTGCGAAACGCGTCCGGATGACGGTTTCAAGAGCCCTCAACCCTCGCTCCTCCGAGGGCCCAAACATGGCGGCGCGGCGCGTCGCGATGTTTAGTAATTTGTTTAGTGATGCAATTTTTACTAAACAAGGCAAGCGAATTCGTTGCTGCGCCGCAGCATGACGAAACCGGTGATTGAAATCGTTTGGGAAATGCCGTTGAAGAGCCGGACCGTTAATCGCTCAGCCGGCTTCGCCAACGACGTTTGTCTGGGGCGTCACCGGCCGTACCGGCGGCGCGGGCGGCAGCAATGCGCGTATATCGGCGAAGGGAAATGTAGGCTCGAAGCGGAAGGCCTCGGCCAGTGAACCGGGGACGCTGTTGCACTGTCCGGCGCGAAATTCATTCTGGACGCGCGCCCTCTCGACATATTGCTCCGGCATCTGCGACCGATGCGCCCGGATCGCCTGTGTCTTGACATCGCGGTGGGCGGAAATGTCGACATAGAGCGTCGGCGAAAAACCGGTGCCGCCCATCGTGTCGGCATGCAGCACAGGCACCGCGAAGGAGGCCGCGATGCGTACGCCGTCCGACAGCGCGCGATGGTCGGCGTGATAGTCGTTCGGCGCATGCGTGATGGCGAGGTCCGGGTTCACCTCGCCGATCAGCGTTTTCAGCACCGATATCAACGCGGCGTCGGCAATCAGCGCGCCGTCGGGAAAGTCCAGGAAGCGCGGCACGGCGCCAATCAGGCCTGCCGCCGCGGCCGCTTCGTCGCGTCGTGTCCTGGCCAGCGCCTTTGGATCGCCCTTGCCGCCCTTGGCTCCGTCCGTAGCCACGGCAAAAGTGAGTTCTGCGCCTTGCGCCGCATAGGCGGCCAGCGTACCGAACATGAAGATCTCGATGTCGTCGGGATGTGCGCCCAGCGCCAATATCTTCACGTCTCTCTCCCGGAATTGGTAAAGTGCCGAACGGAATCCTGCTCGCCCTGATCGCCTATGCAAGCTATTCGTGCAGCGATGCCGTTATCAAGAGCTTGGGCGGACAGTTCACCGTCTTCGAGATCGGCTTCTTCGTAACCTTGTTCGCCGGCTGTTTCCTGTTCTTTACAAAACCGGGCGAGGAGCGCTGGCGCGATTTCTGGCGCACTAAGCGACCTTGGGCAGTTCAAGCCCGCGCCTTGGCGGGCATCGCCTCGGGCATGCTCAGCGTCTATTCCTTCACCACCATTCCGCTGGCGGAGGTCTACGCGCTGATCTTTTTGGCGCCGATGCTGGTCACCGTTCTTTCGACCGTCATTCTGAAGGAAAAGGTCGGTCCCTGGCGATGGCTGGCCGTGCTCACCGGCTTTGTCGGCGTCATGCTTGTGGTGCGTCCAGGCTTTCGCGAATTGCATCTCGGCCACCTCGCGGCGCTTGCCAATGCGTTTGTCGCCGCAACGATCGTCGTCCTGATGCGCTCTCTCGCCCAACAGGAAAAGCGCACGACCATGTTGGGCACGTTGATCGGCTATGGCCTGCTGTTCAACGGCATCGGCGCCGCCGCGACGTCGTTCTCGCTCCCCAATCTGTGGCAAATGGCCTGGTTGGTGCTGGGCGGCCTGTTCACCGCCGGTGGCCAGTTGCTGCATCTGCTCGCGGTCAAGTACGCGCCGGCCAACCGCATCGCGCCGACACATTATTCGCAGATGATCTGGGCGGTAGTGCTGGGGGCCATGTTTTTCAAGGAATATCCGGACGCCGTTTCGCTTGTCGGCCTTGCCGTCGTCGGCGCATCCGGCCTTTTGACGATGGTTCGCGAGGAGGTCAGGCTCGGCACCGTGCGCTGGAATCCGTTTACGCGGACCAGGCTTTGACCGGCCGTGGCCTCGCACATTGCGCGGCGACCGCAACCGCTGATATGCGGGCGCGATGACGACAAAACCCTTGCCGGAGCTTCCGGTATCCGCCGTGCTGCCGGCGCTGAGCGAAGCGCTTGGCTCCGGCAACAGTGCCGTGCTGGTGGCGCCGCCCGGCGCCGGCAAGACGACGCTGGTGCCGCTGGCGCTGCTCGATGCGGCCTGGCTCGGCACAGGTAAAATCGTCCTGCTCGAGCCGCGCCGGCTGGCCGCCCGCGCCGCCGCCCGCCGCATGGCCGAGCTGCTCGGCGAGGAACCCGGCGGCACCATCGGCTATGCCATGCGCATGGAGAACCGTACTTCGGCGCGCACAAAAATCCTCGTCGTCACCGAAGGTGTTTTGTCGCGCATGATCCTCGACGATCCGGAACTGCCCGGCGTTTCGGCGGTGATCTTCGACGAATTCCACGAGCGTTCGCTCGACGGCGATTTCGGCCTGGCGCTGGCGCTCGATGTCCAGGGAGCACTGAGGCCCGACCTGCGCCTGCTGGTGATGTCGGCGACGCTCGACGGCGCGCGTGTCGCAAAGCTGCTTTCCGGTGCGCCGGTGATCGAAAGCGAAGGTCGCGCCTTCCCGGTCGACATCCGCTACGACGAACGGCCGGCCGGCGTGGCCATCGAGGACGCGATGTCCAGGGCGGTCCGTTCGGCGCTCGCCACGGAGCCGGGCAGCGTGCTCGCCTTCCTGCCCGGACAGCGCGAGATCGAACGCACCGTCGAACGGCTTCTGGGCGTTGCCGGCGCCGATACCGATATCGTGCCGCTTTACGGCCAGCTCGACAATCGGGCGCAGGATCAAGCCATCAAACCTGCGCCGGCGGGTCGGCGCAAGGTGGTGCTGGCGACGTCGATCGCCGAGACCTCGATCACTATCGACGGCGTCCGCGTCATCATCGATTCCGGCCTGTCGCGTTTGCCGCGCTACGAGCCGGCGAGCGGCCTGACCCGTCTGGAAACGGTGCGCGTCAGCAAGGCCTCGGCCGACCAGCGCGCCGGCCGCGCCGGTCGCACGCAGCCAGGCGTCGCTATCCGCTTGTGGCGCGCCGAACAGACCACGGCACTCCCCGCCTTCACGCCGCCGGAAATCCTCGAGGCCGATCTGTCCGGCCTGCTGCTAGATTGTGCTGCTTTCGGCGTCGCCGATCCGTCGAGCCTGTCCTTTCTCGATCCGCTGCCGGCGCCGGCGCTCAACGAGGCCCGCACGCTGCTCGAGGCGCTGCACGCCATCGACGATGCCGGCCGCTTGACGGAAGCGGGCGCTGCCATGCGCAAGCTCGCGCTGCCGGTGCGGCTGGCGCATATGCTGGCCGAAGCGGCGAAGACCGGGCAGGCGCTCGCGGCGGCCACACTTGCCGTTTTGCTTACCGAGCGCGGGCTGGGCGGCGACAGCGCCGATCTGGAACGGCGGCTGATCCGCTTTCGCGGCGAGAAGTCGCCGCGCGCCAATGCGGCGCGGCAACTCGTCGAGCGCCTGGCGAGACAGGCTGGCGGGGGGCAACGCGGCGAGGCGGCCTCGGCCGGCGCTTTGCTGATCCATGCCTGGCCGGACCGTGTCGCACGGGCGCGCGGCGAGCGGGGCCGCTTCGTGCTCGCCAACGGCTCCGGCGCCATGGTCGACGCCGCCGATCCGTTGGCCGGCGAAACCTGGCTGGTCGTCGCCGATTTGCAGGGCAAGGCGCAGAATGCCCGTATCACCGCCGCTGCGCCTGTCGACGAAGCCGACATCCGCGCCGCCCTTGCCGACCGCATCGAGACGAAGCGCGAGGCCGGCTTCGACCGCGAGCGGCGCTCTGTGCGCGTGCGCGAGACCGCCAGGCTCGGCGCGATCACGCTGTCCGAACGCATGCTGCCGGCGCCGTCCGGCGCTGATGCCGACCGCGCCATCACAGACGCGTTGCGCGGGCATGGCCTGTCGCTGCTCGACTGGGGCAAGGACGGCGAGACGCTGCGCCAGCGGCTTGGCTGGCTGCATCGCGGCCTGGGCGCGCCCTGGCCGGATGTTTCCGATGCCGGGCTTCTGAACCGCCTCGACGATTGGCTCGTGCCGTTCCTTGCCGGCGACGCGTCTTTCGCGGCCATCAAGCCCGCCATCCTCTCGGCGGCGCTGATGGCCTTGGTCCCGCATGATCTGCAGCGCAAGGTCGATGCGCTGGCGCCGACCCATTTCGACGCGCCGTCCGGCAGCCACGTGCCGATCCGCTATGATGGCGAATGGCCGGTGCTGGCGATCCGCGTGCAGGAGTTGTTCGGCCTCGACCGTCATCCCTCGATCGCCAACGGCACGGTGCCGCTGACGCTGGAGCTTTTGTCGCCGGCGCATCGCCCCATCCAGACGACGCGCGACCTGCCGGGCTTCTGGCGCGGCTCCTGGGCGGATGTGCGCACCGACATGCGCGGCCGCTACCCCAGGCATGTCTGGCCGGAAAACCCGCTTCTGGCCACCGCCACCAGCCGCGCCAAGCCACGCGGGACTTAGCGACGGGGCCACGATAGCGAACGGTATAACCTTGGTGGTTGGCGTAAACGCCCATCATGGCGCACCGAGACGAATGATGGAACACCGCTGCCACCTTTACAGTGCTACTAGCGCACACCATCGCGCGGCTATAATCGTAAGTCGATGATCAACATCCTGCGCGTGCCCGATTCCCAGCAAAGCCAGCGGCTGCGGCTCAACACGCTGATCCGCCTGCGTTGGCTCGCCATCGTCGGCCAGAGCCTGACGGTGCTGGTCGTTGCCTATGGCCTGAAATTCCCGCTGCCGGTGTCGATGTGCTTTGCGCTGATCGCCTGCTCGGCCTGGATGAATCTGTGGCTGACCTTCCGCTATCCGGCGGCGCACCGGCTGACGCCGCTCTCGGCCTTCGCGATCCTCACCTTCGACGGCATCCAGCTCACCGGCCTGCTCTATATGACCGGCGGCCTGACCAATCCGTTCTCGGTCCTGCTTTCCGTGCCCGTGGTCATTTCGGCCGCGTCGCTGCCGCTGCGCCTCACCGCCGTGCTGGGCGCGCTGGTCATGGCCGCCGCCACGCTTCTGGTGTTCTTCCATCAGCCGCTGCCCTGGTACGAGGGCTCGCCTTTGCCGATGCCGTTCATCTATGTCGCCGGCATGTGGATGGCGGTCTTCGCCTCGATCTCCTTCACCGCCATCTACGCTTTCCGCGTCGCCGCCGAGGCGCGCTTGCTCGCCAATGCGCTTGCCGCCACCGAACTGGTGCTGCAGCGCGAACAGCATCTTTCGGCGCTGGACGGGCTGGCGGCGGCCGCCGCGCATGAACTCGGCACGCCTTTGGCCACCATCACAGTTGTCGCCAAGGAGATGGAAAAGGCGCTCGGCAAGGATCCGAAATACGGCGAGGACGTGAAGCTGTTGCGCTCGCAAAGCGAGCGTTGCCGCGAAATCCTGAAGCGGCTGACCAGCCTTTCATCGGAAGGCGAAGTGCATATGTCGCGCATGCCGCTCACCTCGCTGGTCGAGGAGGTGACAGCGCCTCACCGCGATTTCGGCATCTCGATCCGGCTGCGGCCCGGCGAGCGCATCGGCCCCGAGCCGGTCGGCCAGCGCAGCCCCGGTGTCATCTATGGGCTTGGCAATCTGGTCGAGAACGCTGTCGACTTCGCCCGCAAGTCGGTCACCGTGAGCTGGGCCTGGGACAATGAGAAAGTCACCTTTTCCATCATCGACGACGGCCCGGGTTTTCCGCCGGAGATAATCGACCGCATCGGCGAGCCTTATATGTCGACGCGACAGGGCACCGAGGCCGGCGGCGGCCTGGGGCTTGGGCTGTTCATCGCCAAGACTTTGCTCGAGCGCTCCGGCGCCACCATCGACTTCCGCAATTCGAGCGGGCTCGGCGAAGGCGCCGTGGTTCAGATCGCCTGGCCGCGCGGCCTCTTCCTCAATCAGGACCTTGCCTCGGCGACCATGTTCGACAATGCCTAGCGCATTTCCAAGCCTTGCAATTACCGCATGGCAGCTCTGTTGCCGGCTGTAAAAATTGGACATTGCTGTTGCAGAACTGTATCTGCGTAAAAGTAAGGCACGTCGCCCGAAACTGTGCAGTGTTTCCGGGAAAAAGGACATGCTTGGAAACAGGGACTTAAGGCGCGTTCGCTAGAACGATACGAAAGCGCTCCAGGTCGTTAGGGTGCCGATAATGAGCGGAGATGAAACGACTGGCGCAATGGTTGAGGGCGATGACACCTCGCTGTTGATCGTCGAGGACGACAAGCCATTCCTCACCCGGCTCGCCCGGGCCATGGAAACACGGGGCTTCGTGGTCGAGACGGCCGAGAGTGTGGAGGAGGCGGTCGCCAAGGCGCGCGCCCATCCGCCGGCCTATGCGGTGGTCGACATGCGGCTGGGCGACGGCAACGGCCTCGATGTCGTGGCCGCCATCCGCGAAAAGCGCGACGACGCCCGCGCCATCATCCTGACCGGCTACGGCAACATTGCCACCGCGGTTACGGCCGTGAAGCTCGGCGCGATCGACTATCTTTCCAAGCCGGCGGACGCCGACGACGTTTTTGCGGCACTGACCCGTACCTCGGGCGAGCGCGCCGCACCCCCGGAAAACCCGATGTCGGCCGACCGCGTGCGCTGGGAGCATATCCAGCGCGTCTACGAGATGTGCGACCGCAACGTGTCCGAGACCGCGCGCCGGCTGAATATGCACCGCCGGACCTTGCAGCGGATTCTGGCTAAGCGCGCGCCGCGCTAGGCCACTTTCATCATCCTAGGGCGTAGCGACGCGAAGCGGAGCAACTTGCGTCGCCGATGATGCCTGCGCATCATCGCCAATGATGCCGATCGGGAAACCCCGACATTGGAGAGCCTATGCAAGACGAGCAGCCAAAATCGATCCTGCGTGAATTCCTCGACGGCGAGGCGGCCGGCGGCATCATCCTGATGGTTGCCGCGGCGCTGGCGCTGATTGTCGCCAATTCGCCTTTGGCCGGGACCTATTTCGCCGTCCTGCATGCCTATCTCGGACCGCTCAGCGTCTCGCACTGGATCAATGACGGGCTGATGGCGGTGTTCTTCCTGCTGGTCGGGCTGGAGATCAAGCGCGAGGTGCTGGACGGCCAGCTTTCGACCTGGCCGCGCCGTGTGCTGCCCGGCATTGCCGCCGCCGGCGGCATGCTGGTGCCGGCGCTGGTCTATGTCGCCATCAACCGCGACAACCAGACCGCACTTTCCGGCTGGGCGATCCCGACCGCCACCGACATCGCCTTTGCGCTGGGCGTTCTGTCGCTGCTCGGCAGCCGCGTGCCGGCCTCGCTGAAAATCTTCCTCACGGCCCTGGCCATCATCGACGACCTTGGCGCCGTCATCATCATCGCGCTGTTTTACACCAGCGGCCTGTCGCTCGCCTATCTGGCGGCGGCTTTCGCGGTCATTGCCGTGCTCGTCGTGCTCAACCGCATGCGGGTGATGAACTTGATCCCCTATCTGGTGCTTGGCGCGGTGCTGTGGGTGCTGGTGCTGAAGTCGGGCGTGCACGCCACGCTCGCCGGCGTGGCACTTGCGCTCACCATTCCCCTGGAGCGTAGTCCCGGCATCGGCCACGATGGCGAGTATTCGCCGCTGCATAGGCTCGAGCATGGCCTGCATAAGCTCGTGCCCTTCTTCGTCATCCCGATTTTCGGTTTCGCCAATGCCGGCGTCTCGCTCGGCGGCTTGAGCGCCGCCGCGCTGGTCGAGCCGCTGACTTTGGGCGTCGCCGCCGGCCTGGTGCTTGGCAAGCTGGTCGGCGTCTTCGGCTCCTCGGCAATTGCTATCCGGCTCGGCCTCGCCGACCTGCCGGTCAACGCCGGCTGGCTGCACATGATTGGCATTTCGCTTCTATGCGGCATCGGCTTCACCATGAGTCTGTTCATCGGTCTGCTCGCCTTCGCCAGCAACCCGGCGCTTCAGGACGCGGTCAAGGTCGGCATTCTGGCGGGGTCGCTGATCGCGGCGCTGGTTGGCGCGGCAGTGCTGCTGATGGCGCCGGCGGCCGGCGGGGCGGACGAGGACTTGGGATAGTCCTCAAGTTACGCCAGGTTCCGGCGACAGGCCGAAAGCTGGGAACAATCTCGGCGCCAGCGGCGGCACATAGATCGTCAGCGAGGCGATCTTGCCGTCGGCCGGTTCAATCACATGCAGCGAATGGGCTCGCCATGCCAAATCGTCCCGGCCGAGCGCGTAGACCGCGACCGCCGGTTGGCCATTGGCCGCGATGGCTACCGCGCGATAGCCGGCGAAATTGCCCCAGACGCTTGCCAGGAAAGCGCCGATCGCCGGGCGTCCGCGGTACCATTCCCGCCAGGGCGGCATGTGGTAGATGGCGTCCTCGCGCAACAGGTCGACAAGTCCGTCGAGATTGTCGGCCTGCCATGCATGCATATAGCGTTCGAGCAGCAGGCCTTCCTCCGCATCGGGCTGGGATCGCTGCGGCAGGCGTCCCTGCCTGTATCGCGCACCGAGCGTCGTGCGCGCCCGCTGCAAGGCGCTGTTGATCGAGGCGGTCGTTCCGCCCAGCAATTGCGCGGTCTCGATGGCGGACCATCCAAGCACATCGCATAGCAGCAAGGCGGCGCGCTGCCTTGGCGGCAGCAACTGGATCGCCGCGACGAAAGCGAGCCGCACGGCTTCGCGGGCTTCGTAGCGTGCCTCCGGCCCGGGCGTCTGGTCGACGACATCAGGCAACTCCGCATCCGGATAAGGCTCCAGCCATGGCAGGTCGATGACCGGTCCGCCGGTCGCCGGCCCATCCGAGGGCGTCTGCTCCGGTTGTTTGAGCAGCCGCCGAGCCGCCGAGCGCGCCTTGATCGCATTGAGGCAGCTGTTGGTGGCGATCGTGTAGAGCCAGCCGCGTGCCGAACCGCGCCCATCGAACTGTGACCGCGCGCGCCAGGCGCTGAGCAAAGTATCCTGGACAAGGTCATCCGCCTCATGCAGCGAGCCCATCATCCTGTAGCAGTGCAGCTTGAGCTCGCGGCGGTGCAGCGCCGTCAGGCGCTCGAAGGCCAGCCGGTCGAGAGCCGGCCAGCCTGGCCGGCCCAAAGGCTCGATGGGGCCGGAAGCATCAGTCATGCGCGGTCCGGGGAGCTGCGTTCGGCCGGCATCCTGCGCGCCTCATGCCGCCGCCGCAAGGCCACTGCCGCTGACGCTGAAAGAGCTGCCCTGGGTCTGGTCGGTGGCTAAGGCCACCACGGCACGCGCGACATCGGCAGGCGTCTGCATGTCGCTCATGCTGGCCAGGAAGTCGGCCGGGCGGATGCCCATATAGGCCGAAATCCCGGCGATGCCGCGATCGCCGACACCGGTGCCCGGCATGATGCGGACCGGCGACAGCGCTATGAAACGCAGGCCGAGGCCCTGCCGGTCGGATTCCTTCTGGCAATGGCCGGCCAGGAATATCTGCATGCGCTTGGCGCCGCCATAGCCGCCGCAATTCGGCGGCCCGCCGCTAAAGGCACCGCCGCTGGAGATCAGCACCACCCGGCTTCCCGGCTGGAGCCGCCCCTGAAGCGCCGCCCTGCAGAACAGGAACGACGCCTTGACGTCCATCTCCCAGTTCGTCGAGAAGACCTCCCAGCTCTGCTCCTGTATCGGCGCGGACGGGGCGAGCGCGCCGGCGCTGAGCACCAGCACATCAGGCGCAAGCGCATCGAAAACCGCTTCCGGCGCGGTTTCAGCCGTCGCGTCCAGGCTGAGGGTCCGCAAGCCCGGGCGCTCCCAGGCGAGTTGCTTCAGGTCGGCGGCCCCACGGGCGACGGCAAGCACGGTCGCTCCTTCGCCAAGCGCTGCCTCCACGATCGAGCGGCCGACACCCCGGCTGCCTCCGACGACGACGACATTCTGATTTTGCAGAGATTTCATGTGATCACCTCTTTCCGGGCAGCCGGGCATCCGGGTCCGCCTGTTGGTTAAGACAAACGGGACAAGCGGAAATCATCGGTGCGGAACGAAATTTTTCACCAGCCCCCGTTCTCGTTGGCCTCTGGCAGGGTTGGCTCAGGCCGCCTGATGCCGGGCGTCGGCCGGCACGTGGATATTGGCAATGAAAGCTACTCGCTCTCGCCATCCAGCGCCGGCACCGCCACGCCGGCAAGCTCCGCCGCCAGGAGCCGCGCCGCGCCGGCGCGGGCGATCCGAAGCATCAGCGCCTTACGCGTCGCCGCCGCCATGCGGTGCTCCGGCGCATCGCGCAGGATTTCCGCGCCATAGCCGTCGGAGAGAATGAAGCCGCATTCCTCCGGAAAGATCTCCGAAGGCACGCCGGGATGCGTTGCGAAGAAGAAGCGGTCCGAATGCAGCCGGTAGTCCGGCCACTTACGATCGACCCGGAAATCCTCGATCGAGGATTTGATCTCGATGATCCAGATATCGCCCTGCCGCGTCAGCGCTACGAGATCGGCACGGCGCCCGGTGGCCAAAGACAGCTCCGGCAGCACATGCGCGCCCATTTCCATGAGCAGCCGCTGCACGCCGCGCCGCACCAGCATGGCGCGCTCGGACTGGCGGCCGTCGATCAGGGGATTGAGGGGAATCGGGGAAATAAGTGGCATGGCCTGCACCATGCCAGATTTTGTTCACGGTTTGAACCCGGTAAAATCAACGGTAAGCTGGAGGTCTGAATGGGAATTGAACCCATTACGTCGGTTTTGCAGACCGATGCGTCACCGTCCCGCCCTCAGACCTTGCTGCCTCTATGCCCAATTCATCAGCAGCTAGTCCAACTTGGTCGATCCCTGACGGCGTGCGAGCGCTTACCGGTCGACTACGCGTGCACCGCCTTGCTGTCGCCGTCTGCCGCTCCCGCCATGTCATCCAAGATCGGACAATCCGGCCGCTCGTCGCCATGACACGCGTGGATCAGCGTCTGCAGCGTCGAGCGCATCGACTGCAATTCGCGCACCTTCTCCTCGATCGCCCTGACATGGGCGGCGGCGATCTCGCGCACGTCGTGGCTGGCGCGGCCGCGATCCTGGTAAAGCGCCATGAGCTGCCTGCAATCGTCGATTGAGAAGCCGAGATTGCGCGCGCGGCGCAGGAAGGCCAGCCGATGGATGTCGTCGCCGGAGTAATCGCGATAGCCGTTTTCGGCCCGCGCCGGGCGGATCAGGCCGATTTCTTCATAGTAGCGGATGGTCTTGGCCGGCAGGCCGGAACGCTCGGCTGCATCACCGACATTCATGGCGCTCTCCTATGTTTCTGTGCGGCCCTTCACAGAGGCTCATTGATTTTGCTTCACAATCCTGTGACAGCTGTTGCCGAAATGCCGCAGCACGGCACTTACCGGCACGTAAGCCTATCCATATAGGCAGTGCCCGCTTGGCAAGCAAAAGAAATGCCAGCATGAATGATGGTAACAAAGCGGCCGACTCGTGCCGCTGACATCGAGGCGGGGCATCGGACCTATTCATGCGCTTGAAGTCGTTTGCAGTTTTCGCCGCCCTTGCGCTGTCGACCGCGATCAGCGGCTGCAGCACGGTTGGTGGTCAGTTGTTCACCAACAACTATGGCGCGATGACGGATGCCGGCTATCAGCTGCCGCGCATACCGATCGAGAAGGTTCCCGCCAAGTATCATCGCCAGGAAGTCCGCTACGACTCTTCGGAGAAGCCGGGTACCATCATCGTCGATACGCAGAACAAGTTCCTCTACTTCATCGAGGACGACGGCATGGCGATGCGCTACGGCATCGGCGTCGGCCGTGAGGGTTTCGAGTGGCACGGCACCGCCCATATCGCGCTGAAGCGCGAATGGCCGACCTGGACGCCGCCTTCGCAGATGATCAAGCGCCAGCCCGAGCTCGCCAAATTCGCCAGCGGCATGGAGCCGGGCCTGAAGAACCCGCTCGGCGCCCGCGCCATGTATCTCTTCAACAAGGGCGGCGACATGGGCTACCGGCTGCACGGCAGTCCGGAATGGTTCTCGATCGGCAAGGCCATGTCGTCGGGCTGCATCCGGTTGATGAACCAGGACATCATCGATCTCTACGACCGCGCCTCGATCGGCGCCAAAGTCATCGTGCTGTAGGCACTGAAAAGTTTCGTAAGCGGACCGTCTAGGCAACAACAAGACGTCCAAAAACAGAAAACCGGGCTGTTGGGGCCCGGTTTTTTGTTTTTGCTGTTTGGATAGGGAGAATTCGCTCCGCCGAGTCGGACGGCGGAGTAGAATTATCAGGCGACCTGCTCGACCTGTTGCACTTCCGGAACGAAATGGCGAAGCAGGTTCTGGATGCCGTGCTTCAGCGTCGCCGTCGACGACGGGCAGCCGGCGCAGGCGCCCTTCATATGCAGGAACACGGTGCCGTTTTCGAAACCGCGGAAGGTGATGTCGCCGCCGTCCTGGGCAACCGCCGGACGCACGCGGGTGTCGAGCAATTCCTTGATCGTGATGACCAGCTCTTCGTCCGCCTTGTCGTAGAACTCACCGGTCTCGCTGGTCTCGGCGGCTGGGCCGGCCTGAGCCATGATGGGCGCGCCCGACATGAAATGCTCCATGATGGCGCCGAGGATTGCCGGCTTCAGATGCTGCCAGTCCGGGCCGTCCTTGGTGACGGTGATGAAATCGTAGCCGAAGAAAACGCCGGTGACGCCCGGGATCTCGAACAGCCGGCCGGCCAGCGACGAGGCCTCGCCAGCGCTGTCGGCGTCGCGGAAATCGGCGGTGCCTTCGTGCAATACTTCCTTACCGGGCAGGAACTTCAACGTCGCCGGGTTCGGCGTCGATTCGGTCTGGATGAACATGGGTATCTCCAGGCCCTTCAGGGCCGATAGTTTGGAATAATTCTAAATAGGCTCTATCGGCTGGACATTCAAGCGAAACACGTCGCGCGCATGGCTGGCTGGTGGAGTGTTTTTGCATGCCGCCGTGCTCTGGATCAAGGTGTGTCGAGATTCAGGTCAGGCTGAAGCCGCCGTTCGCAGGCCGGACTCACCTGAAGATCGATACACCTAGGCGAGGCTTTCGATTTCCTCGTCGGACAGGTTCTGCGGCACCACGGTGACCGGAATGGGGAAGGCGGCGCCCTTGCCGGCCACGGCGCCGACCAGCGGTCCCGGGCCTTCCTTGCCGGCGCCTGCCGCCAGCACCAGAATGGCGATGTCCTGGTCTTCTTCGATCAGCTTGTGGATCTCTTCGGTCGGCTTGCCTTCGCGCACCACCATCTCCGGTTCGATACCGAGCTTCTGGCGCACCTTGTTGGCATACCCATCCAAGGCCGCGCGTGCGGTGGCGGTGGCCTCTTCGCGCATGATCTTTTCCACGCCCAGCCAGTGCTGGAAATCGTCCGGCACGATGACGTAGAGCAACACCAGCACGCCGCTGGTGCTCTGCGCCCGCTTCGAGGCGTAAGCGACGGCGCGCTCGCACTCTGGTGTGTCATCGATGATCGTCAGGAATTTCCTGCGATGGCCGGCTTCACGGCTGAGGCGTTTGGAGACCATGTCTATCTGCTCGGTATGGTTTCGGCCGCAATCTGCCACCGCCACGGACTGGCGGCAAGCCACTGTACGGCGAGGCGATGGCCCCGACCGGCGCAAAGCGCCGGCCGGATCGGCGATGGAAAGTCAACGCGGCAGGAGCGATCAGTCCTGCAGCAGGCCGATGATGTCGCGCACCGTTTTCATCGTGCCTTCGGCGAGCGCGCGGGCGCGGTTGCCGCCATCCTGGAGCACGGCGTCGACATAGGCGCGGTCGCCCTCGATGCGGCGCATTTCGGAAGCGATCGGCGCGAGCTTTTCCACGGCAAGATCGGCGAGCGCCGGCTTGAACACGGAAAACTGCTGGCCGCCATATTCCTTCAGCACGTCTTCCTTCGAGATTTCCGCGAGCCCAGCATAGATGCCGACCAGGTTCTCCGCCTCGGGCCGGCTTTCCAGCCCGTCGACCTCGCTCGGCAAGGCCTCCGGATCGGTCTTGGCCTTGCGGATCTTCTTCGAGATGGTGTCGGCATCGTCCGTCAAATTGATGCGCGACAGATCGGACGGGTCCGACTTCGACATCTTCTTGGAGCCGTCGCGCAGGCTCATGATGCGCGCCGCCGGACCGCCGATCACCGGTTCGGTGATCGGGAAATAGCCGTTCACCGTCTCTTCGCCGACCTGCATCTCGATGCCGACGCCAAGTGCGGCGATCTTTTCGGAGAAGTCGTTGTTGAATTTCTGCGCGATATCGCGGGTCAGCTCCAGATGCTGCTTCTGGTCCTCGCCCACCGGCACATGGGTGGCGCGGTAGAGCAGGATGTCGGCGGCCATCAGGCTCGGATAGGCGAGCAGGCCAAGCGAGGCGTTCTCGCGGTCCTTGCCGGCCTTGTCCTTGAACTGCGTCATCTTGTTCATCCAGCCGATGCGCGCCACGCAGTTGAAAATCCAGGCGAGCTCGGCATGCTGCATGACCCGCGACTGGTTGAACACGATGTGCTTCTTGGGGTCGATGCCGGAGGCGAGGAAGGCGGCGGTGATCGAGCGCGTCTGGTCGCCGAGATCCTGGTGCACGAGCTGCGCCGTCAGCGAATGCAGGTCGACGACGCAATAGATGCAGTCGGACTGTTCCTGAAGGGCGACGAATTTCTTGATGGCGCCGAGATAGTTGCCGAGATGCAGATTGCCGGTCGGCTGGACGCCCGAAAAGACGAGTGGCTTGAAGGCGGACATGAGTTCCTCATGGCTTGTGGAGGGCCGTTTCGCGCGCGGCGAAAGTCTTTCGACGGCGCGCTTATGGACGAAGCACGGCATCCGATCAAGAGGCACGCTCCGGGCTGATTGTGATCTAGCGGGGTATTGACATTCCTGCGCGCCAGCTACATCTTTCAAGCTACATAAAGGAATGTAGCTTTGACCATCAACATCAACAATAAGGAGGCCGACCGGCTAACACGCGCTTTCGCCAAGGCTGAAGGCGTCGGTCTCACCGAGGCGATCGTGATTGCGATGCGAGAGGCATTGGAGCGTCGCCGCAATCGTGAAACACCTTTGGAAACGGCAGCACGGCTCCGAAGAGAGTTTGGGATCAAGCTCAGCGAGCAGGCGCGCAAGCCGCTGCCTCGCTCGGTCTACGATGAATTCTCTGGCGACGACTAATGTTTGTCGACGCAGCAGCCATCGTCGCGATGCTAAGCAACGAGGTCGAAGCGGAGCGCTGCGCGCGCGCGGTCACCGAAGCGTCGGCACCGTTTACTTCCGCTATCGCCGTTTGGGAGGCAGCGATGGCGCTAGCGCGACCGGAAAAGCTGGCCATTCCGGTCGCCAGAAGTGCAGAAATTGTGGGCCGCTTTCTCGAAGAGCGGGCAATTGCATTGCGCGAGCTTCCCCCCGCGCCCGAGGCAGCGTCGCTCTCCATTGAGGCCGCATCACGATTTCGCAGCAACGCCATGCGCCTGAACCTGGCGGATTGTTTCCACTATGCCTGCGCCCGCTACTACGCCTCTCCAATGCTCTCCACAGCCGACGAATTCAGGCTCACGGATCTGGAGACTGTCCCGTAACAGGCGGTGCCTTCGACCCGCGCTTCACGTTCCTGCGGATCATGCCGAAATCGGCCCCGCCGGTTGCGAAGGCGGCGATGAAATAGAGTGCGGCACCGCCCGCGACCAGCGCCAGCACGGTCGTCGCTTTCACGACCAGCGGTGAACCAGGCCCGATCTGCGTGGCAAAATAATGCTCGGCGAAGAAGAGCGCCGCGGCCATGATCACCGCCGACAGCACAAGCCTCGGAATGCGCTTCAAGAGCGGCACGTCGCGGCCCCAGTGTCCCCGCCTGATCAGCATGGCGAGCAGCATCAGCGCGTTGACCCAGCCGGCGACGGCGGAAGCGACCGCGATGCCCGGCGCGCCCATCGAGGGGAACAGGGTCAGAGCGGTGGTTACGTTCACGGCGACCGAGATGGCGGCGAAGATCATCGGCGTGCGCGTGTCCTCGCGCGCGAAATAGCCGGGCGTAAAGGCCTTGATCAGCACGAAGGCCGGCAGGCCGAGGCCGAAGATGGCCAGGATTGCCGCTACCGTCGGCGTCGAATGGTTGGCGGCGAAGGCGCCGCGCTCATAGACCAGCCGCACGATCGGCTCCGACATCACCCAGAGCGCGGCGGCCGCCGGCAGCGTCATGAACAAAGTGAACTCGACGGAGCGGTTCTGCAGATTGGCGGCCTCGATCAGATTGCCCGATTTCAGCGCCCGCGACAGTTCCGGCAACAGCACGATCGCCACCGCCACGCCGACGACGCCGAGCGGCAGCTGGTAGATGCGGTCGGCGTAAGCCAGCGACGACACAGCGCTGTTTTGCGCCGAGGCGATCGCCGTGCCGATCAGCTGGTTGATCTGCGTGATGCCGCCGGTGATCGCCGCCGGCAGCGCCAGAATCAAGAGCCGCTTGACGTTGGGGGTCATCTTCGGCCGGCGGAAGCCGACCGAAATGCCGGCATTGCGCACCGCGACCCAGACGATGGCCAACTGCACGATACCCGCCGCCAGCACGCCCCAGGACAGGCCGAAGCCGACATCATGCGCGTCCAGCCCGTGATACCAGGCATAGCCAAGCACGCCGATCAGGATGATGTTGAGGAAGGCCGGCGCGATGGCAGCCGCGAAATAGCGGCGCAGCGAGTTCAGCATGCCGGCCATCATGGCGGCGAGCGACATGCAGATCAGGTACGGAAACATGATCGTCGCCAGCCGTACAGTCGTCTCGAACTTGCCCGGAATGTCGGCAAAGCCCGGCGCCACCAGGTAACGCACGATCAGCGGCATCGCCAGTTCCATGGCGATGGTCAGCGCCAGCAGCGCCGAAAACAGCACACCGAACACTTCCTCCGAAAAGCGCTTGGCGCCTTCATTGCCGTGCGTTTCGATCTCCTTGGCAAACAGCGGCACGAAGGCGGCGTTGAAGGCGCCTTCGGCAAACAGCCGGCGGAAGGTGTTGGGAAACTGGAAGGCGGCGTTGAAGGCGTCGGCGACCGGGCCGGTGCCCAGCGCTGCCGCCATCAGCATCTCGCGGCCAAAGCCGAGCGCGCGGCTCATCAACGTGCCGGAGGCGACGGTGGCGAATTTCTTGACAAGGCTCATGCTAGGGGGGTCTGCCGGAAAAATTGCGTCAAATGGATGATCACTCGGCCGCCGCCTTGGCCTTGCCGTTGCGTTCGGCGGCTTTGCCTTCAAGCGTATCGATCAACCGCTTGTGGATGGTGGCGGTGCGCGACGGGCTGTCGATCTTCTGTCCGGTGAGGTCGGTAACGTAGAAGGTGTCGATGACTTTTTCGCCGAAGGTGGTGATATGCGCCGAGGCGATGTCTAGCGACAGGTCCGACAGCGTCCCGGTGATCTCGGACAGCAGCCCCGGCCGGTCCAGTCCCTCGACCTCGATCACCGAAAAACGGTTGGACAGCGTGTTACGGATCTCGGCCAGCGGCGGGATGCGGAAGGCCTTGGCGCCGCGCTTGGGCTTGGTGCGCTTTTCGATCATCTCCGGCAGCCAGCTCTTGCCCGACAGCACGTCCTCGATCAGCCGGCCGACGCGCTCGGCGCGGCGGCGCTCGTCCTCGTCACGGTCGAACTCCCTGGAGATCAGGATGGTGTCCAGTGCGCGTCCGTCCGAGGTGGTGAAGATCTGCGCGTCGACGATGTTGCCGCCGGCCGCCGCACAGGCGCCGGCAATCACCGAAAGCAGGCGTGGATGGTCTTGCGCCAGCACGGTGATCTCGGTCACCGCCTCGAATTCATGCGTCTTGACCATGGTGGCCAGCTTCTTGTCGGCCGCGTCCGCTTCGCGGATGAATTCGGCGTGGCGCAGCTGATCCGGCAGGTCGACGGTCAGCAGATAGTTTTCATAGTGCTGGGCGACATAGGCCTTGCGCTCCTTCGCCGGCCAGGCGGCGAGCGCCTCGGCCAGCCGCTCGCGCGCCGCCGCCGTGCGCAGGGCGCGCGAGACTTCGGAGAAGCCGCCGGTCAAGAGCAGCTCGGTTTCGTAATAGAGCGTGCGCAGCAATTGCCCCTTCCAGCCGTTCCACACGCCCGGACCGACGCCGCGGATGTCGCAGACGGTCAGGATCAGCAGCAGCTTCAGCCGCTCGACGGACTGCACGATGGAGGCAAAATCCTCGATCGTCTTGCGGTCGTTGAGGTCGCGCGTCTGCGCTGTCATCGACATCACCAGATGGTTCTCGACCAGCCAGGCGACCGTCTCGGTATCGGCGGCGGACAGCCCCATATGCGGGCATATGCGCCGCGCGATCCTGGCGCCGGCCTCCGAATGGTCCTCCGGCCGGCCCTTGGCGATGTCATGCAGAAGCACCGCGACGTAGAGCGCCTCGCGGCTTTTCTTCAGCCCCGGCATCAGCGAATGCGACAGCGGATGCACTTTCGCGCCGTCGCCACGCTCGATCTCGGCCAGCACGCCGATGCAGCGGATCAGATGCTCGTCCACCGTGTAGTGGTGGTACATCGAGAACTGCATCATGGCGACGATCTTGCCGAAGTCGGGGATCAGCCTGCCGAGCAATCCGGCCTCGTTCATGCGCCGCAGATTGAGCTCGGCGTAGCGGTCCGAGGTCAGGATGTCGAGGAACAGCCGGTTGGCCTCCTCGTCGCGCCTGAGCGACTTGTTGACGAGACCGAGCGAGCGGGTGAGCAGCTTCAGCGCGTCGGGATGGAACTCCAGCCCGTGCTTGTCGGCAAACCAGAACAGCCTGAGCAGATTGACCGGATCACGCTCGAACACGCCGTCGTCGGCGACGTTGATGCGGTGGTTGTCGACGATGAAGTCCGACGTGCCGGCAAGCTTGCGCTTGCGGCGCTGGAAGGTCAGGAAGATGCGGTTGAAGCCAGGCACGTGCTTGGCCTGCTCTTCCTCGAGCGCCGCGCAGAAGATGCGGGTCAGGTCGCCGACATCCTTGGCGACGAGGAAATAGTGCTTCATGAAGCGCTCGACCGCCGACAGGCCGGGATGCGTGGTGTAGCCGAGCCGCTCGGCGATCTCGCGCTGGATGTCGAAATGCAGCCGCTCTTCGGCCTTGCCGGTCAGGAAATGCATGTGGCAGCGCACCGCCCACAGGAAATCCTCGGCCTTCTGGAACTCGCGGTATTCGGCCTCGGTGAAGACGCCTTTTTCGACCAGTTCCTCGCCGGTGCGCACGCGATAGAAATATTTGCCGATCCAAAACAGTGTCTGCAGGTCGCGCAGTCCACCTTTGCCGTCTTTCACATTGGGCTCGACAAGATAACGGCTTTCACCGGCCTTGGCGTGGCGCTCGTCGCGCTCGGCGAGCTTGGCCTGCACATATTCCGGCCCGGTCGTGCGCACCACCTCATGGTCGAAGCGGGTCAGCAATTCGTCAAAGAGCTTTTGCTCGCCCCACAGGTATCGCGCCTCGAGGATCGAGGTGCGGATGGTGATGTCGCTGCGCGAAAGCCTCAGGCACTCCTCGATGTTGCGGGTGGCGTGGCCGACCTTCAGGCCCATGTCCCACAGCATGTAGAGCATGTATTCGACGATCTGCTCGCCCCAGGGCGTCTGCTTGTAGGGCAACAGGAAAAGCAGATCGATGTCCGATCCCGGCGCCAGCGTGCCGCGCCCGTAGCCGCCCACTGCGACCACGGCCATGCGCTCGGCCGCCGAGCGGTTCTTCACACGGTAGACGTGGGTTGCCGCGAAATCGTAGAGCGCGCGGATCAGCTCATCCATCAGATGCGACAGCCGCTCCGCGCAGGCATTGCCGCCGCCATCCTGCATCAGCATGGCCTCGGCTGTTTTCCGCCCTTCGGCGAGCCGGACCTTGAGCAATTGCAGAACCGCCGCGCGGACGGTCGGCCCGGAGCCGTCGCCGGCCGTGGCCGCCGTCAGCGCGGTCATGTCGCGACGCAAGGCGTCGCCATCGATGATTTCGTCGAGTTTCAGGGAGATCTTGGCCATTCGGCGGCGTCTATAGCGCGTTTTCCCCGCGCTGTGTATGGGGCCGGTACATTCGCTCGCCATGGTGATCGAATGGCACGATCGACGAAAATTGCAGCCGGCAGATCCTGTAGAGCTGGCGCGCGAGCCGCTCGACCTCGCGTTTCATCCTCGCCATCGTGGATAGTCGCGGCTTGACCGCGGTGCCCGACCCGTCCCGGTCGTCCGGGATCAGGCTCGGCAGCTGGGCGCCGTCCTCGAGATGCTGCTTCTGCACGCACAAAGCTGGACTGAGCTGATAGATTTTCCGGACGGGCCGACGTTGGCGAACCGGATCGAAGATCACGTGATCGACCGGCATGTCGATCTCCTTGGTGGCGTCGACGAGGGCGCCGGCGATCCGCTTCGACACGATGTAGCCCGCGCAGCCAAGATGCGGGTTGTACAGCCTGTTTAGCGAAAACCCGTGGCCGGCCGCGATGCGCCGGGGACCGATCATGGCCGGCCAGAAGAAGGTTTCCAGCTTGACGATATCGGCATCGGCGGGGATCCAACCTGCATCGGCAAGCAGGGCGCCGGCCGCGGACGCGAACACGACGTCATCCTCAAACACGGCAACATGAGCGTCGTCGCCGGCGGCTATGATCGACCAGCAGACCCTGTGGCTGAGCAGGCATGCGATCTCGGCATCGGTCAGGCGCGACTGCGAGACGTGCCCCGTCAACTGCTGCATCGAGGCAAGGTCCAGCCGACCGCGCGCATCGACAGCCGCGATTCGCTCGAACGAAATCCCGATCCCGTCGAATTCGGCCGCCACGTGGGCGAGCCGATCGCTGGACCGGTCGAGATTGATGACGAGGCATTTCATCCGGCGGACTTGATGCAACCAAAAAACGGCGATGTCCATAACACCGGCCATGGCGTGATATCGATTTTAATTGGCGCGGCTTGTCGGTCGGTGTTCGCGGCGGCGCGGCTGGAAAATCGAAAATCGGCCCTTGACCTTCCAGTTACTGGAAGGACTACCTCAGCCTCAATTCGAGAATTCCGAGGCGTACAGCATGACCCATTCCGACCATCATCATCATGGCCATGGCGCGTCCTGCTGCGCCGCTAAGGAAGCTGCGCCGGCCGCCGGAACAATTACGCGCGATCCTGTCTGCGGCATGATTGTCGATCCGGCCGCTGGCAAGCCGACGGCCGAGCGTGGCGGGCGGGGTTTTCATTTCTGCAGCGAGCGCTGCCGCACGAAATTCGTTGCCGATCCCGAAAATTACCTGACGGCCACCGATCCGGTTTGTGGCATGAGCGTCGACCGCGCCAGCGCGAAGCATTTTTCACGCTATCAAGGCCAAGGCTTCTACTTCTGCTCGGCGGGCTGCAAGGCCAAGTTCGACGCGGAGCCGACGAAATACCTTGCTGGCCAGCCGGAACAGCAGCCGCCGCCGAAGGGCACCCAATACACCTGCCCAATGCATCCCGAGATCGTCCGCGACAAGCCCGGCTCCTGCCCGATCTGCGGCATGGCGCTGGAGCCGATGGGCGTGCCGACCGGCGAACAGGGGCCTAACCCGGAGCTTATCGATTTCACGCGGCGGTTCTGGGCCAGCGCCGCACTCTCCTTGCCGCTGCTGGTCATTGCCATGGCGCCGATGCTGGGCGTCAGCTTGGAAAGCTTTATCGATGGCCGGGAAAAGACCTGGCTGGAACTGGCGCTGGCGAGCCCGGTGGTGCTGTGGGCGGCGTTTCCGTTCTTCCATCGCGGCTGGGAATCGATCCTCAACCGCAGCCCCAACATGTGGACGCTGATTTCGCTCGGCGTCGGCGCTGCCTATCTATTCAGCCTTGTCGCGACGCCGTTCCCGGATGTCTTTCCGCATCAGTTCCGTGACCACGACGGCGCCGTCCCCGTCTATTTCGAGGCGGCCGCCGTCATCGTGGCGCTGGTTTTCCTCGGCCAGGTTCTGGAGCTCAGAGCCCGCGAGCGGACCGGCTCGGCCATCCGAGCCCTGCTCGACCTTGCACCGAAAACGGCGCGGCTGATCGGCGTCGATGGCTCCGAGAAGGACGTTCCGCTCGACGGCGTCAAGACGGGCGACCGCCTGCGCCTCCGTCCCGGCGACGCCGTGCCGGTCGATGGCATGGTGCTGGAAGGTCGTTCGGCGATCGATGAATCGATGATCACCGGCGAGCCGCTGCCGGTCGAAAAGAACGAAGGCGACACCCTTACCGGCGGCACGTTGAACAAGCACGGTTCACTGATCATGCGCGCCGACAAGGTCGGCGCCGAGACGACGCTGTCGCGCATTGTCGAGCTGGTCGCCCAAGCGCAACGTTCGCGCGCGCCGATCCAGGGCTTGGCCGACCGCGTGTCTTTCTATTTCGTCCCGGCGGTTGTTCTGGTCGCCATTGTGGCCTTCGTCGCCTGGGCACTTTTCGGCCCTGAGCCGAGCCTGGTCTTCGCCATCGTCTCGGCCGTATCGGTGCTGATCATTGCCTGCCCCTGCGCGCTCGGCCTTGCGACGCCGATGTCGATCATGACCGCGACCGGTCGCGGCGCGCATGCCGGCGTGCTGATCAAGGAAGCGGCGGCACTCGAGCGTTTTGCCTCCGTCGACACGTTGATCGTCGACAAGACCGGTACCTTGACCGAAGGCCGGCCGCGACTGACCGATATTGTCGCCTTTGACGGTATCGACGAGAACGAATTGCTGTCGCTCGCCGCCGCGCTCGAAAAGGGTTCGGAGCACCCGCTCGCCGAAGCGATCGTCGAGGGCGCGGCCGCTCGCGGTGTGAAGGTGGCGGACGCCCAGAACTTCGTGGCGGTCACCGGCAAGGGCGTTTCCGGCACGGTTTCGGGCAGAAAGGTCGCATTGGGCAATGCCGCGATGATGGCCGACCTCGGGGTCGAAACATCGGCGGCCAATGCCGAGGCGATGCAGTCCGAGGGCAAGACGGCGATGTTCGTCGCTGTCGATGGCGCATTCGCAGGCGTCGTTGCCGTTGCCGATCCCGTCAAGGCGACCACGGCCGAGGCGATCAGAGCCCTGCATGACAAGGGCCTGCGTATCATCATGGCGACCGGCGACAACGAGCGTACCGCTCGCGCGATTGCGAGCAAGCTCGGCATCGACGAGGTGCGCGCCGGCTTGCTTCCGGAAGGAAAGAGCGCATTGGTGGATGAACTGCGCGGCAAAGGCGCCGGCGTTGCGATGGCTGGCGACGGCGTCAACGATGCGCCGGCGCTGGCCAGCGCCGATGTCGGCATCGCCATGGGTACCGGCGCCGATGTCGCCGTCGAAAGCGCCGGCATCACGCTGGTTAAGGGCGATCTCAACGGCATCGTGCGAGCCCGCACGCTTGCCCAGGCGACGCTTCGCAATATCCGCCAGAACCTGTTCTTTGCCTTCCTCTACAATGTGCTCGGCGTGCCGGTCGCGGCCGGCGTGCTTTATCCGCTCACCGGCACGCTGTTGTCGCCGATGCTGGCCGCTGCGGCGATGAGCCTGTCGTCGGTGTCCGTCATCGCCAACGCCTTGCGGCTGAGAACGTTGAAACTCTGAGCAAAACCCCCAGATACGAAACCCAACCACAAAGGAGACTTGAATGACCTTGGCCAAGAAAATCGTGCTGCTGTTGATGGCGGCGGGAATGCTGCTTGCGGTATTCCTCGAAAGCGTGCCCGCCTCTTCGGAGGAGATGAAGCACGACATGTCCAAGATGGCGATGGGCGCGCAAAGCCCCGCCACCGCGGGCTACAGGAAGGCGATGGACAAGATGCACAAGGACATGATGATCAAATACACCGGCAATGCCGATGTCGATTTCGTCCGCGGCATGATCCCGCATCATCAGGGCGCTATCGACATGGCCAAGGTGGTGATCGCCAATGGCAAGGATCCGGAAATCCGCAAGCTGGCCGAAGGCGTCGTCACGGCGCAGGAGGCCGAGATCAAACAAATGCGGGACTGGCTCGCCAAGCATCCGGCGAAGTAGCCTTTCGGGGCGAGGACTTCGGTCTGGATTTTCGATCGAGCCGGTGCTGCGATCCGGCCCTACGCGGAGAAAGCCATGCCCCCGTCAACCAGTCCCTCGTCGATCAGAACCTTGAAGCTACCGTCCGGCGAAACCGTTCCGGTGCTGGGTCAAGGCACCTGGAAGATGGGCGAGGACCGGCGCCGCCGCGACGATGAGGTCGCGGCGCTCAAGCTCGGGCTCGACCTCGGCATTACGCTGATCGACACGGCGGAGATGTATGCCAGCGGCGGCTCGGAGGAGGTCGTGGCGCAGGCTATGGAAGGGCGCCGCGACGAGATCTTCCTGGTCTCCAAGGTGCTGCCCTCCAACGCCTCGCGGGCCGGCGTCAAACGGTCTTGCGAGAACAGCCTGAAACGTCTCGGCACCGACCGCATCGATCTTTATCTGCTGCATTGGCCGGGCAGCGTGCCGCTGTCCGAAACGGTCGAAGCCTTCGAGACTTTGAAGAAGGCCGGCAAGATCCGTCATTGGGGCGTCAGCAACTTCGACACAGACGAGATGGAGGATCTGGTCGGCTTGGCCGATGGCGGCAATGTCCAGACCAACCAGGTGCTCTACAATCTCTCGCGGCGCGGCCCTGAATTCGACCTCGCGCCCTGGAGCCTGAAGCGCGGCATCCCGTTGATGGCGTATTCGCCCGTCGAGCAGGGCGCGCTTGCCCGCAATGCCAGGCTGGAAGCCGTGGCTTCGCGCCACAACGCCACGGCCGCGCAGGTGGCGCTCGCCTGGGTGATGGCGCAACCGGGTGTTATCGCTATCCCGAAGGCCAGCCGGCAGGAGCATGTCCGCCAGAACGCCGCCGCGCTCGATATCAGCCTGACGGCGCAAGACTTCGCCGACCTCGACCGCGCCTTCCCGCCGCCGACGCGCAAGCGTGGCCTGGAAATGATCTGAGGCTCCTCGGAGCTAAATCCGGAATTGACGGCAAACAGAGAGCAAGCATTGGAACGAATTTCAGCCGGGCCTTTTCACACGACCTACAAGATCGGAGATATAACCGTCACGTCGTTGCGCGACGGTTATGTCGACATGCCTATCAAGCGGCTGCGCCAGCCGGGAGACAAGCCTTACGGCGACGATCTCCCGGCGCAGGTGCAACTGGTCGAAGGTATGCTCAGACTGTCCGTCAACGCCTTTGCCATCGATGACGGCCAGGACATCTCGCTGATCGACACCGGCTCTTCGAACGCCTGGCATCCGAGCATGGGGTTTCTGCCGCAGGCGCTGAGCGAGGCGAAGATCGCCGTCGAGCGAATACGCACGGTTGCCTTCACCCACACCCATCTCGACCATATCCACGGGCTCATCCTCGCCGATGGTCGAGACGGCTTCCCACTGCTTTCCCGCCTGCTTGTGCCTCGACCGGAGCTCGACATGTTCCGGGCAGAGGCGCGGCTGAAGCGTTTCCATGATCGCGCGCAGCCTTTCGAAGCAGGACAGCGCCTGAGCACGAATATCGAGACGATGGCCGCTCACGGCCATGAAGTCGGCCACACCTGCTTTCGCGTTGCGAGCGGGGGCGAAACGCTGTTGATCTGGGGCGACACCGTGCACGTGCCGTCGCTTCAGTTCGATCGCCCGGAGGTGGCGTGGGAATTCGACGCCGACCAGGAGCAGGCGCGCGCAAGTCGATTGCGACTGCTGGCCCTTGCCGCCGACAACGCCTGTTTCGTTGCGGGAGCGCATCTGGATTCACCAGGGGTGGGCCGGGTTTTCCGAACCGAAAAAGGCTTCCGCTTCGAACCCTTGTAGGCCGCTCGGAGCTACCTCCCTGCCGGTATCTCCAGACGCATCCGCACCCTGCGCAGGGAGCGCGAAAACACTGCCGCGTCGTCAGCGGCGCGGGCAAGCGTGAGCGCGCCCTGGATGGCTGCCACGGCCTCTTCGGCAAGTTCCGCCGCCTCGGCTTTTCCATGTCCGGCCCGCGCCAGCGCATCGGCGAGACGTGTGACCCAGCGGCCGAAATAGTCGCGGATCGGGCTGGCGAAGAGGTCCCGCGATTCATCGAGCGCGAAGGCGCCGATCAGGCAGACACGGCGACCGGAATGGAAATACCGGTCGGTCGCCTCGAGCATATGCTCGATTCCTGCACGTGGGTCGGCGCCGTCGAGCAGCGGTGCGAAGATATTCTCCTCGAACCAGCCATCGACATGGGCAATGACGGCCCCTGCCATCTCTTCCTTGCCGCCGGGAAAGAAGTGGTAGAGGCTTCCCTTGCCCAGTCCGGTTGCCTGACCGATCAGGGCCAGGCTGGCGCCTTCATAGCCGTGCTCGCGAAACACCTCGGCCACTGTCGCCAGCAATTGGTCGCGGTCAGGCGCGATGCGCCGCATCCGCCCTAGAGCCCAAGTTCGGTCAGGCCCGGATGATCGTCCGGCCGACGGCCGAGCGGCCAGTGATACTTGCGCTCGCTCTCGGCGATAGGCAGATCGTTGATGCTGGCGACGCGACGGCGCATCAGCCCGGCTTCGTCGAATTCCCAGTTCTCATTGCCGTAGGAGCGGAACCAGTGGCCGCTGTCGTCGCGCCACTCATAGGCAAAGCGCACCGCGATGCGGTTTTCGTTCCAGGTCCAGACTTCCTTGATCAGGCGATAGTCGAGCTCGCGCGCCCATTTGCGGGTGAGGAAGCCGACGATCTCGCTTCTGCCGGAAACAAATTCAGCCCGGTTCCGCCAGACGCTGTTCTCGGTATAGGCAAGCGAAACCCGCTCCGGGTCGCGGCTGTTCCAGGCGTCTTCGGCGAGCCGCGCCTTTTGCGCGGCGGTCTCGGCCGTGAACGGCGGCAAGGGCGGACGGCTCATGAGATCTCCTGTCGATTTCGATCGTCGAGAGCCGATATTGTACTGATCGGTACAATGAGTCAACACCGCTTGTGTTCTTTGCGACACCTTAAAGCTGTTCAGCGTTTGATAGGATCGCTGCCCTGCTCCAACTCTTTGTTTTTGCGCAATTCCGGACGGAAAACCGCTGCGCACTTTCCTGGAATTGCTTTAGGCGGCTGACTTATCGAATCTCGGCTTTCAGCCTTTCGAAGGCATCGCGGACATGTTCTGCCAGCGGATGCCTGGCGTTTTGCTGCTGCCATGTTTCGACAGCCAGGCGCAATGCCACGACCGCCACCAGGGAAACCAGCCGCAGACTGTTGCGTGCCTCGTCCGGCCGCAACTCGGATAAGCCGTCGAAGATAGCTTGCTCGAGCTGCAGGTAGCCCGCATGCGTGCGCGAGCGCAGCGTTTTGCTTTCCCGCATGAGCTTGGCCGTGGCCATCATTTCTGATGCCTGGAAGCTGCCGGCAAGATTGAGCAACGCACCGCGGGCAATGTCCATCGCCGATCCGCTCGGTGGCTCGGCAAGGATCATGGCTTTGACCATGCTCGCGTAGTTGCCCAGAGACGCCAGCAGAACTTCGTCCTTGCTCTTGAAATAGTGGAAGAACGTTCGCCGCGAGATGCCGGCGGCCGCGGCTATCTCGTCAAGCGTGGTCGCGTCGTAGCCATTGGCCAAGAAAGCGTTCAGGCCAGCCACGGCGATGCGGTGGGATGTCTCCCGCCGCTTCCGCTCGCGCAGGCCTTCCGGTTTTGGCGCATCACCCATGCTGCGCTCCTGTCATGAAACACCCTCGAATGCGACAAGAAATTCGGTGCAGGTTCAAGTCCCTGTCATCGCGTCTCGCCATAATGACGCCATTAATTAATTGCACTCAGTGCAATTATTGATATCCCGCCAACTCGCCTGACCGGGCGCACCCAGACAGAGGCATCCATGGCAGCTTGCTTGCGTTCCCGTCGCGAGGCTTACATTGATCGTGGTCTCGTCAAGTTGCGGGCAGGCCATGCGGACCACCGCGCTATCTGGCCATTTGTGCTGGTCTTGAGCATGCTTGCGGTCGGCTGCGCGTCCGCGCCTCTGGACCAGGTAGGCTCGCTGCAATCCTATGACGAGCTGAAACCGTCCGACAGTTTGTTGGCCCACTCGCTGATGCGGGTAAGCAAGGACGATGTGCTTGCGGCAAAAACCGTCCGGATCATTCCGACGGGCTTTTCGCAGCCCGCTGTCGGAAAATCGACATTGACCCAAGCCCAGCGGAGCCTTGTCACCAACGCTGTCGACAGGACGCTCTGTTCGGGCTTGAGCCAGCGCTTCCGGGTCGTAGACCTGACCGAGCCGGCCGATCTGACGGTCCACGCCATGGTGACGCATGTGACGCCGACGAACGCGCTGGCGGTTGGCGTTTCGAAAGTGGCATCCACGGCGGTTTCCGTCGCGCTGCCGGAGATGCACGTTCCTGTTCCGCGCTTGCCGATCGGACTGGGCAGCCTGTCGCTCGAAGCCGAGGCGATCGGCGACAACGGCAAGCAGGCGGCGGCCATGATCTGGGGGCGCGGCGCCAACGCCTTGTTGGATTCCGGCCGGGTTGCCCGCGAGGGCGACGCCTACGATCTGGCGGCGAAGTTCGGCGGCGATTTCAGCAAGCTCCTGATCACCGGCAAGACGCCGTTCAGCAAGCTGCCGTCGCTGCCGACCAAGGCCGAACTGCGCGCCATGTTCGGCGGCGGGCCCAAATATCCCGCCTGCAAGTCCTTCGGAAAGTCGCCCGGTCTCGTCGGCTTCCTCGGCGACCGGGTCGGGGCGCCTCCCTCCTGGACCGATAAGGGAGCGGCGATACTTGCCACTGACTGAGGCGATGGCCAAAATGCAGAAGAAGTCCTTACCGCCGGTTTCCGTCTCGGCTTTTCAACAGGGCAGAAGGATGCGGCTGCTTTGGTTGGCTGCTCCCTTCGTCCTGGCGCCGGTCCTGCTTGCGGAGAGCGCCTGGCCGCAAGACGGCCGCGAGGCGCTGGAGTTTCTGGGCACCGTGCTTATCCTCATCTGCATTGGTGGGCGCTGCTGGGCATCCCTGTATGTAGGCGGGCGCAAGAACCGCGAACTCGTCATTGCCGGCCCTTATGCCTATACGCGCAACCCTCTCTACTTCTTCTCGGCCCTCGGGCTGGCCGGCGTCGGGCTGACATTCGGGTCGTTGACCGTTTCGGCGTTTCTGTTCGCTTTCACCTATCTGGTCTTTTCCTATGTCGCGACGCGTGAAGCGATCGTGCTGGACACCATTTTCGGGGAGGCCTACTGGCGCTATTGTCGAAGCGTCCCGGCCTTCTTCCCGCGCCTGCGGCGCAATGACGATGAGGCGCCGCAACCCTCTCCCGTCATGTTCGACCCGGCGACGCTGAGACGAACCGCCATCGACAGCTCTTATTTCCTTGTGGCGCTGTTGGCGGTCGAGCTGCTCGACTGGCTCAGATCGGCAAAATTGGTGACGCCGATGTTTCAATTGTTTTGATTATCGTCCCGCCAGCCCCTTCAGCCGGTAGAGCGCGTCGAGCGCCTCGCGCGGCGTCATCTCGTCGGGATTGATCGCAACGAGCGCCTCGCCCAGCACGTCGCTCTTCGCCGGCTTCGGCGTCTCGCGCTTCAGCGCCACCGAAAACAGCGGCAGGTCGTCGACCAACCGGTTCGTCTTGCCGGAGACTTCGCCTTCTTCCAGCTGGTGGAGGACTTCCTTGGCGCGAGCCACCACGGATTCGGGCAGGCCTGCGAGCCGCGCCACCTGCACGCCATAGGAGCGGTCGGCGGCTCCCTTGCCGACCTCGTGCAGGAAGACGACCTCGCCTTCCCATTCCTTGACCCGCATGGTGACGTTGAAGAGACGGGGCAGTTTGCCGGCCAGCGCCGTCATCTCGTGGAAATGCGTGGCAAAGATCGCCCGGCAGCGGTTCTTCTCATGCAGGTATTCGACCGCCGCCCAGGCGATCGACAGACCGTCGAACGTCGCGGTGCCGCGGCCGATCTCATCGAGGATCACCAGCGCCCGCTCGCCGGCCTGGTTGAGGATCGCCGCCGTCTCGACCATCTCGACCATGAAGGTCGAGCGGCCGCGCGCCAAATCGTCCGAGGCGCCGACGCGCGAAAACAGCCGGTCGACGACGCCGATATGGGCCGATGTTGCCGGTACGAAGGAGCCGGTCTGGGCAAGAATGGCGATCAGCGCATTTTGCCGCAGGAACGTCGACTTACCGCCCATGTTGGGCCCGGTCAGCAGCCAGATCACGCCGTTCCTGGCACTCCCCTCCGGCGAGAGGTCGCAATCATTGGCGACGAACGGGCCTTCGCCCGAGCGCCGCAGCGCCTGTTCGACCACCGGGTGCCGCCCACCGGCAATCTCGAAGGCGAGGCTGGCATCGACGACGGGCCGGCACCAGCCCTCGCTTTCGGAAAGCAGCGCCAGCGCAGCGGACACGTCGAGCACGGCAAGCGCCTCGGCGCCGGCGCGGATGCTGTCGGCCTCGCTCACGACTTCGGCGGTGAGCCGGTCGAAGGTGGCGAGCTCGATGCCGAGCGCTTTGTCGGCGGCGTTGGCAATCTTCGATTCCAGTTCCGCCAGCTCGGTCGTGGTGAAGCGCATGGCGTTGGCCATGGTCTGGCGATGGATGAAGCGCGCCTTCACCGCATCGCTGCCGGTCATGATGGCATGATGGTTTGCGGTCACCTCGATGTAGTAACCCAGCACATTGTTGTGCCGGATTTTCAGCGAGCGGATGCCGGTCTCCTCGATAAGCGAGCGTTCCAGCCCGGCGATGACCTTTCGCGACTCGTCGCGCAGCGCCCGCATCTCGTCGAGTTCGGCGTGATAGCCGCCGCGCACGAAGCCGCCGTCGCGCTTGATGAGCGGCAGTTCGTCGTCGAGCGCGTCGCCAAGGTGCCGGGCAAGCGCTTCCGGCAAGGTGTTGATTGCCGACAACGCCGCCGCCAATTCAGCGGGCAGGGCGGTCCCGGCCAGCAAACCGGCGATCGCGCCGGCTGCCTCGAAGCCGGCGCTGAGCGCGCCGAGGTCGCGCGGGCCACCGCGGTTGAGCGCCAGCCGCGATAACGCCCTTGGCATGTCGGCAACGCTTTTGAGGCTGGTCCGCAAGCCCTGGCAAAGCCTGGTCTCGGCGCGGAAGAACGACACCGAATCCAGCCTTGCTCCGATCGCCGCCGGATCGGTGAGCGGCGCCATCAGCCGGTCGGCCAGCAGCCTGGCGCCGCCGCCTGTCACCGTTCGGTCGATCGCCTTGAACAGCGAGCCTTCGCGGCTGCCCGACAGCGTGCGCAGCAGCTCCAGATTGGCGCGCGTCGCCGGGTCGATGAACAGCGTCGAGCCGGCCTCTTCGCGTTCCGGGCGCGACAGCGGCGGCCGCTCGGCCTTCTGCGTCTTCTCGACATAGGCAATGGCGCCCGAGATCGCCGACAATTCGGCGCGCGAGAACGTGCCGAAACTGTCCGGCGTCGCCACCTCGAAGAAGCGGGCGATGCGGCCCGTCGCCGATGCCGAATCGAACAGCGACGGCGGCTGCGGGCTGGCGACGCGACCAAGCACATCGAAGACCGGCCGCAACTCCGGGTCGTGGAACACCGGCTCGGCCACGATCAGCTCGCGTGGATCGACGCGGAAGATATCGGCAAGCAGCCGGTCGGCCGTCGTCTCGGCGACCCGGAACGCGCCTGTCGAGATGTCGATCCAGGCGAGCGCGAAGCTGCCTTGGGCAACATTGCCTGCCTTTACCCGGCCCAGCGCCATCAAAAAACTCGATTCCGACGGCGCCAGCAGCTTGTCTTCGGTGATGGTGCCGGGTGTGACGAGCCGCACGACGTCGCGCCGCACCACCGATTTCGAACCGCGTTTCTTGGCTTCCGCCGGATCCTCGATCTGCTCGCAGACGGCGACGCGAAAGCCTTGTGCGATCAGTTTCTGCAGATAGTCGTCCGCCGCATGCACCGGCACGCCGCACATCGGAATGTCGTGACCCTGGTGCTTGCCGCGCTTGGTCAAGACGATGCCGAGCGCCTGGCTTGCCTTCTCCGCGTCGTCGAAGAACAGCTCGTAGAAATCGCCCATGCGGTAAAACAGCAGCGAATCCGGGTTTGCCGCCTTGATCTCGATGAACTGTTCCATCATCGGCGTCACCCCGCCCGTGGCGGGCGCTGGCGTCGTTGTCTCCTCGGGGTCGGTCGGCATATGCATGTTCATGCCGCAACGCTAGCAGATCGGCCAGCGCGGTTTAATGCCGGGTGCTCGAAAAGCAGGGGAAAGCGCTGGTGATGCCGCCAGTTGGAGTCGCAACGTGTCGGCCGAGCAACCCTGTCGGCGTTGAAGCAGCTTTGCCGGGCTTGCCGGTTTACAGCCGCCGCCTGTAGCCTTAGTCCTGGAATCCATAAGGAAGCACCCATTCAAGCGGTGCCGCGTGAAGGCGAGGAAATCGGAAAGCATCATGGCCAGGAAAACCGAAAACAGCGGCCCCTCCGTCAGCCCAGAGGAGGCGCTGGAATTCCACGCCATGGGACGGCCCGGCAAGCTGGAGATTGTCGCCACCAAGCCGATGGCGACGCAGCGCGACCTCAGCCTTGCCTATTCGCCGGGCGTTGCCGTGCCGGTGCGCGCCATCGCCGAGGATCCGAGCCGCGCTTTCGACTACACGACGCGCGGCAATATGGTCGCGGTCATCTCCAACGGCACCGCCATCCTCGGCCTCGGCAATCTCGGCGCGCTGGCGTCCAAGCCGGTGATGGAAGGCAAGGCGGTGCTGTTCAAGCGCTTCGCCGATGTTGATTCCATCGACCTCGAGGTCGACACCGAGGATGCCGACGAGTTTATCAATTGCGTGCGCTTCCTCGGGCCTTCCTTCGGCGGCATCAACCTCGAGGACATCAAGGCGCCGGAATGCTTCATCATCGAGCAGCGCCTGCGCGAGCTGATGGACATTCCGGTCTTCCATGACGACCAGCACGGCACCGCCATCATCTCGGCCGCCGGTCTGATCAATGCGCTGGAGATTACCGGCCGCGACATGAAGACCACGAAGATGGTCTGCAACGGCGCCGGTGCGGCCGGCATCGCTTGCATCGAACTGATGAAGGCGATGGGCTTCGCGCCCGAAAACATCATTTTGTGCGACACCAAGGGCGTGGTCTATCAGGGCCGCACCGAAGGCATGAACCAGTGGAAGTCGGCGCATGCGGTCAAGACCGACACGCGCAGTCTCGCCGAGGCACTCGACGGCGCCGACGTCTTCCTCGGCCTCTCCGCCAAGGGCGCGCTGACCACCGCCATGGTGCAGTCGATGGCCAAGAATCCGATCATCTTCGCCATGGCCAACCCCGATCCGGAGATCACGCCGGAGGAAGTCGCCGAGATCCGCACCGATGCGATCATGGCCACCGGCCGCTCGGACTATCCGAACCAGGTCAACAACGTGCTCGGCTTCCCCTACATTTTCCGCGGTGCGCTGGATGTCAGGGCCACCACCATCAACGATG
This sequence comes from Mesorhizobium sp. RCC_202, assembly GCF_041355295.1. NCBI lineage: Bacteria > Pseudomonadati > Pseudomonadota > Alphaproteobacteria > Hyphomicrobiales > Phyllobacteriaceae > Mesorhizobium > Mesorhizobium sp. RCC_202. The sequence continues at coordinate 274,764 of NZ_JBFUPO010000001.1, read as the reverse complement.
ACATGAAGATCGCCGCGGCCCGCGCGCTGGCCGAGCTTGCCCGTCAGGACGTGCCCGACGACGTCGCCGCCGCCTATCAGGGCAATCGGCCGAAATTCGGCCCCAACTACATCATTCCCGTGCCTTTCGACCCGCGCCTGATCTCGGCAATCCCGCTCGCGGTCGCCAAGGCCGCGATGGAGTCCGGCGTTGCCCGCAAGCCGATCCTCGACCTCGACCGCTATGCGCAGGAACTGTCCGCCCGGCGTGACCCGATCGCCTCGACCTTGCAGCGCATCTACGACCGCGTGCGCCGCCAGCCCAAGCGCATCGTCTTCGCCGAAGGCGAGGAGGAGCAGGTGATGCGCGCCGCCGTGTCCTATGTGAACCAGAGGCTCGGCACGGCGATCCTGCTCGGCCGCGACGATGTCATCAAGGACAATGCCAGGAATGCCGGCATCGACTTGAACAAGCAGGGCATCGAGATCATCAACGCCCGCCTGTCGCGCCGCAACGGCATCTACACCGACTATCTCTACGAGCGCATGCAGCGGAAGGGGTTTCTGTTCCGCGACTGCCAGCGCCTGATCAACAACGACCGCAACCATTTCGCCGCCTGCATGGTGGCGCTGGGCGACGCCGACGGCATCGTCACCGGCGTCACCCGCAACTATTCGACCGCGCTCGACGATGTGCGCCGCATCATCGACGCCAAGCCCGGCCACCGAGTGATCGGTGTCTCGATCGTGCTGGCGCGGGGCAAGACAGTCCTGGTCGCCGACACCGCCGTGCACGATATGCCCAATGCCGAGCAGATCGCCGACATCGCCGAGGAAGCGGCCGGCTTTGCCCGCCGCATGGGCTATGAGCCGAGGCTCGCCATGCTTGCCTACTCGACCTTCGGCCATCCGCAGGGCGAGCGCTCCGAGCGTGTGATGGAAGCGGTGCGCATCCTCGACAAGCGCCGCGTCGATTTCGAATATGACGGCGAGATGGCCGCCGACGTGGCGCTCAACCCGCGCGCCATGGCGCAATACCCGTTCATCCGGCTCACCGGCCCGGCCAATGTCTTGATCATGCCGGCGTTCCACTCGGCCTCGATCTCGACCAAGATGCTGCAGGAGCTCGGCGGCTCGACCGTCATCGGCCCGCTGCTGGTCGGCCTCAACAAGCCGGTCCAGATCGTCTCGTTGAACGCCAAGGATAGCGACATCGTCAACATGGCGGCCATCGCCGCTTATACCGCGGGGAACTGAGGCGCACGCCCCAGCTCGACCGCCTGCCCCGGATCAATGAGAAAGGCCCGCGGCATCGCCGCGGGCCCTTTCTTTAGGTTCGAAGGCTCGATCAGAAATTGCGCTGGAAGCGGACGATGCCGCCGACGCTGTCTTTCTTGTTGGCATGGGTGAAGTTGCCGTAGATGGTCTTTTCGTTGAAGCGACCAAAGTGATCCCAATCGACTTCGGTCGTGATCGTGAAGCCAGGCACGATCGTGTAGGCGACGTTCGCGGCGAGAGCGTAGTTCTTGTCGTCGTCGGCCGAAGCCTGGACGTTGAACGCGGTCTTCTCATTGAACTTGTAGGTGCCGCCGCCCCAGACGGCCCAATTGCCACCCCACGGCTTGTACTGAGTGCGGCCATGGACGTCGATGGCGTTGTGAGCGTCGTCCTTGGAATTGTCGTCGGTGCCGTAGCCGCCCATGACGAACAGCGACAGTTCCTTGGACACGTTGACGTCCAGGCGGACCTTGCCGGACACTTCCTCATAGTTGCTGTCATAGGCAACGACGCCGGTGATCGCACCCCAGCCGGCCTTGTACTTCAAGCCACCGACGACATGCGGAACATAGCTGTCGATCGTGTTGGCAGCAGTGCCTTCTTCGAGCGAGACCACGCCGGTGATGCCGTTGCCCGCATCGAAATTATACTGGACGACGTTGGTGTCCTTGATGCCGTACGGGATGATCGTGTCCTGAATGACGTTGCCAGCATAACCGATGAACTGGTCATAGGCCGTTTCATCCTTACCGACGCGCAGGCCGCCGAGCTGGATCCACGCGAAGTTGAGCGAGGTCTTGCTGGTTCCATCCGCCTTGGTATTGGCAGCCTGCCAGCCAGTGGAGCTGCTTCCGTCATAGTCCCCGCTGCTGTTGCCGAACTGGAAGCGGGTCTCGGTGAAGGTCTTCAACGTGCCGAGTTCGGTTTCCTGACCGGTGTAGGTGCGCAGCGTGAAGCGCATGTTCTTGTAGTAGGTGTCGTGCTCGCCGCCGTTCATGTGATCGCCAACGTTGTTGACGCCATCCAGCGTGCCGGCGTCGCCGACGCCAATGTCATAACGCAGATAGCCGCCGATGCGCAGGCAGGTCTCGGTGCCGGGGATGTAGAAGTATCCCGAACCATAGACGTCGCAGATCTTGACGTATTCGGCCGGTTCCGGCTCGGCAACGGTGACCGCGTCGGCGGCGCGGGCGCCCGAAACTGCGACCAGGGCCGCAGCGGAGCCGAGAAGAAGGCTCTTGATGTTCATTTTCTTGAATCTCCAGTCAAAGGTTCAAGACAGGCTTCGGCAGGCCTCTTGGGCTCTCCTGCCATCCCCCGTCCCCATCGTTGAAAAAGCACGCGCACCGGCGCCGCTTCTTCGCCTTCGACATGACCTAAATGGTGGTCGCGCACAACAGAGATTGTGTCATAAAGGCGGCTTTCTGAATCTTCTGAAAGTCTTGTTGCCAAAATATCACGTCACATATCTGTAAGAATGGGACATAATGGACAATAAGTGCATTCGAAATGTCAGTTAATCTCTAAAATGTGCCGAATGTGCCAATTATTACAGTTTTATGACGGATAGTTTGCCGAATAATTTTCTAAAAAGGCGGGTAATTCTGGAAAAATCGACTCCGGAGTCAGGAAAGGGCATGGGCAGCGTTGATCACATCCTCGACTTGGTCCTCCCGCAACATCTCGATAGGAACGCGACGGTCGAGCGCGGGTGATGGCCGGGTCAACCAGAACCAGGCGAGCCTGGAATTGGGGATCGCCGACAGCACCGCACTGATGCCCGGAACCGGCCTGCCGTCGATGAATTGTGCCAGCGGGAAGACGTGCTTACGGCCACCCTTGCGCAACGCGATGACCTCGCTGCGTCTTTGCCAGCGATGCAGCGTCGAGCGGGGGATGCGCAGCTTTTCCTCCAGATAGGTCGAGCCGGCGACCTCGCCGGCCCAGTCCTCGATCAGCATCGACTGCAACTCAGCGGCTTGCTCAGAGATAGTCTGCGCAATGGTCCTGCCAAGCTCCGCCGGCATGCTTCCAGAACCCCGACCGGGCGCGCCGATCCCGATTCTGGCCGGCACCGTGCCGAAGAATTCCGAGACAAGCGCGGTCCAATCGCCTTTGAAGGAGCCGATGGCAAGGCGTTGCGCCTGCGGCAGGAAGGGAAGGGCGGCCGCCATGCTGCCGGCCAGCGCACTGGCTGAAACCAGGGCCTCGGCATCCAGCAACACGCCATGCTGCATCAGGGCCTGTTGCACCGCTTCGGTCACCAGGCCTGCCAGGGTCTCTTGCGAAATCCCCTCGGGCGGGGTCTGAAATCTGGTCATGCGTTCGTCGTGCGGCCCGCGCTCCTCCTCAAGGTGCCGGCGGTTGTTGAAATTCTACAGCGGAAAACAAAAATTACGGCGGCAACAAGCACCGCGGCCCGGCAAATTGCTGGCTTGCATCGTCACACCCCTGGTTTTTGGGCGCGCCGAAATGTCAGTCACGGAACGCCTCATCGTCCAACTAGGAGCGCTCTGTGACACGTGCGCGACAGAGACCCCGATTTGGAGTCCAGCCATGATGACGTAACGACAGTTGCTATCAGCTTGCCGCGGGAATTGCTCTAAAGCAGTCCCGCCTGCTCGGCCTCCCGGCGCAGATTCTGCCGCGGGCGCGGGCCGAGCTGCTGGATCACCAGCCCGGCGGCCAGCGAGCCGAGGTCGCCGCATTCCCGAAGGCTGCGCCCGGTCGTGTAGCCGTAGAGGAAACCGGCGGCATAGAGGTCGCCGGCGCCGGTCGTGTCGACCAGTTCCCTGATCGTCGTCGCCTTGATGGTGACGGTCTCATCGCCGCGCACGATCACCGAACCCTTTTCCGAACGGGTGACCGCGGCTATTCTGCAGTCCTTGCGGATTGCAGCCAGCGCGTCCTCGAACGACGCGGTCTGGTAGAGCGACTTGATCTCGTGGCTGTTGGCGAAGACGATGTCGACGGTGCCCGAGCGCATCAAATCGAGAAATTCGTCGCGGTAGCGGTCGACGCAGAAGCTATCCGACAGCGTCATCGACACTTCGCGTCCGGCCGCATGCGCCAGCCGCGCCGTCTGGCGTATCGCCTCCTTGGCGCGCGGCGGATCCCACAGATAGCCTTCGAAATAGGTGACCTTGGCGCCGGCCGCCTTGTCGGCCTCGACGTCCTCGGGGCCGAGTTCCACGCAGGCGCCCAGATAAGTGTTCATCGACCGCTCGCCGTCGGGTGTGACGAAGATCATCGAGCGCGCCGTCGGCGGCTGGCCCTGGAGCGGTTTGGTGTCGAAGGCAACGCCTTGGGCATGGATGTCGTGTGCGTAGATGTCGCCCAGCGCATCGTTCGACACCTTGCCGAAGAACGCGGCCCGTCCGCCCAGGCTGGCGACGCCCGCCGCCGTGTTGCCGGCGCTGCCGCCTGAAGCCTCGATCGCCGGACCCATGCGGCTGTAGAGCAATTCGGCGCGCCGGGTGTCGATGAGGTTCATCGCGCCCTTGATGATGCCGTTGGTTTCGAGGAAGGCCTCGTCGCATTGCGCGATGATGTCGACAATGGCATTGCCGATGCAAAGCACGTCATATTCCGGCATCAAAATCTCCGCCAAGAGCCAATCCGGCTGTCTGGCCGGTGTTCTGGCATGCCGGCCGGGCGCGGTCTAGCGAGTTGCCGTTGCTTTGCCTACCCCGAAAATCGCCATTGTCTTCCACGACGCCGACTTCATGTGCCGATTGTTCGCCGGCTGCGGCAGTGTTCGCATCCAACTGGCCCATATCAGGTGCGCGCCCGGTGGCTATGGTTTCACCGCGGTCGAAACGTTTCCGCCCCATCGTGGGCTAGAAGCGGACCGATCCGGCAACAGGCTGAAGGCGCCAACAACCAATGTCCGAAAAGACCGAAATGACCACCGATCTCGCGCTGCTGGGCGTGCTGGCGGTGTTGTGGGGCGCCTCCTACACCTTCATCAAGATCGGTGTCGAAACGATCCCGCCGGTGACCTTCATTGCCGCCCGCACCTTGATTGCCGGCGGCATCCTCTTCGCCATCATCTGCTGGCGCGGCCTTGCCATGCCCAGGGATGCGGCGACGTGGCGCCGCTTCGCCTTCCAGGCCTGCCTCAACAGCGTCGTGCCGTTCACGCTGATTGCCGCCGCCGAGCGCTCGGTCGATGCCGGCCTTGCCACCATCCTCAATTCGACGTCGCCGATCTTCACCTTCCTGCTGACGGCTTTGATCACCCGGCATGAGCCGGTCACCGCGCGCAAGCTCGTCGGCGTCGGCGCCGGCATCGTCGGGATCGGCCTCATCGTCGGCATGGAGGCCCTGGGCGGCCTGGGTCAGCAAGTGTGGGCGCAGCTTGCCATCATCATCGCGACGGTCTCCTACGCCGGCGCGGCGATCTTCGGCCGCGGTTTCAAGGGTCTCGACCCGATGATCCCCGCTGCCGGCTCGATGCTGTGCGGCGCGGTCACGCTGGTTCCGCTCAGCCTGGCCGTCGACCGGCCCTGGACACTGGCGCCCTCGACCGCGTCGATCGTCGCGCTGCTCGGGCTGTCGATCTTCTCCACCGCGCTGGCGTTCGTCATCTATTTCCGCCTGATCCACACTTTGGGCTCGGTCGGCACAACCTCGCAGGCCTATCTGCGCGTGCCGATCGGCGTCGGCATCGGCGCCGTCTTGCTTGGCGAAAGCCTGGGTCCGGCGGTGTGGGTCGGCATGGGCTTTGTCGTCGCCGGTGTGGCGGCGATGACCATCCCGGCCCGGCGCGCAAGAGCAATTCCAGGAAAAGTGTGAAACGGTTGTCCGTCCGGAATTGCGTCAAGAGATGAGATGGAATGGTTGACCGTTTCGTCGGAACGGTGAACCATTCCAGGCTGGCGTAACAGTTGCGCTGGTCTCTGACGGCGCCTATCTCGGAAGCGTCTTTTCTCGATGAAAGCTTGGACCTGACGTGATCCCAGACGCTGCCCGCGCCGCCGCCAGCCAGTTGTTTTCGCCTGAGTTCCGCTCGGTCTTCGTCAAGACCCTGGGCCTGACGCTGCTGGCCCTGGTGGCGCTTTGGTTTGGCATTGAGAGCCTGCTCGGATGGCTGGCCTGGCCTTGGCTCGAGGCATTGTTGCCGGGACTGCCCGCCTGGGCCGGATGGCTGGGCGCGATCGTCGCCGGCATCATCCTGGCGATCGGCGTGGCTTTGCTCGTCGCGCCGGTCACCGCGATCATCGCCGGCCTGTTTCTCGACGATGTCGCCGCCGTCGTCGAGCGCACGGACTACCCCAACGACCCGCCAGGCCGGCCCTTGCCGGCGCTGCGCTCGCTGGCGCTGGCGATAAAGTTCTTCGGCGTCGTCATCCTCGGCAACATCGTCGCGCTGCTGCTGCTTCTGGTGCCCGGTGTCAACATCGCCGCCTTCTTCGTCGTCAACGGCTATCTGCTTGGGCGCGAGTTCTTCGAATTCGCCGCCATGCGTTTTCGCTCGGAGGCCGAGGCCAAGGCGCTGCGCCGCAAATATGCCGGCACGGTTTTTCTGGCCGGACTTGTCATCGCCGTCTTCCTGGCCGTGCCGCTCATCAACCTGCTCACGCCGCTCTTTGCCGCGGCCATGATGGTGCATCTGCACAAGGCGGTCTCGGCGCGGGAGCGGGCATGACCTTGTTCGTCATGCGCGGTCCTCAAGCTTAGGATTCACGAAACAGCGCCTGTAGCTTGCTGAACGGCATCGCGGCGCGGGTGAAGCCGAATGTGCCGTCCTGCTGGATTTCGCGCGCCGCCGTCTCCAGCATGCCATAGGCGAAGTTGGTCAGCCACGGCCCGAGCGAGATGCGCTTGATGCCGGCCATGGCGAGATCGGCGATGGTGAAGCCGGGCAGCGCCATGACATTGACCGGCTTGCCGACTGACGAACACACGGTGCGGATGGTCTCGACATCGCTCAGCCCCGGCGCGTAAAGCACATCGGCGCCGGCCTTCTCGAAGGCCTGCAGCCGCTTGATCGTGTCGTCGAGATCTTTCTTGCCCCACAGGAAATTCTCGGCCCGCGCGGTGAAGACGAAATCGTGCTTGAGCGCCCGTGCCGCTTCAGCCGCCGCGGCGACCCGCTCGACCGCATGCGAGAAGTCGTAGATCGGGTTGTCAGGATCGCCCGTATGGTCCTCGATCGAGCAGCCCGCGAGGCCGGCCGCTTGCGCCGCGAAGATGGTCTCCGCCGCTTGCTCGGCGCTGTCTCCCTTACCTTTTTCAAGGTCGGCCGAGACCGGCAGGCTGGTTGCCGCCGTCACCTCGCGGCAATGATGGATCATGGCGTCGAAGGTCACCGCGCCGTCCGGCAGGCCGCGCGAGGAAGCGAAGCCGGCGCTGGTCGTCGCCAGCGCCTTGAAACCGAAGGAGGCCAGAAGCTTGGTCGTGCCGACATCCCAGGGATTCGGCATGACGAAGGTGGAGAGATGCAGGTCGCGAAAGATCTTGCCCTTGTCCATGGCGGGTCCTCAATCATGAGCGGGTCGTGCGGGAAATCTATCGCGGCCGTCCGGGTCGGGCAAACGAATGCGGTTGGTTCAGAAGCGTTTGGTGTTGTCTGCTGACAATTTCTCGAATGCCTTGGAGTCCTTGATGTAGCGCGACTGCGTCTTGTTCCAGCGATAGGTGACGGAGATCTGGCGCGACGCGACTTTTGGCGGCGGCTCGTCGCAGGGATCGCCGGTCGGCCCCGTGGCGTCCGTTACGGTCGCCTTTATGGCAGTGTAGCGTTGCCCATCGGCGACGGCTTTCAAGGTCACTTCCTGTGTCCTGCTATAGGCGCAGACATGCTCGTCCAGCATGTAGATCACGTCGATCAGCTTGAACTTGTCCTTGGCGACCATGATCAGCGACGCGATCACATAGTTCTGGTTCGAATTGGAATGCGAGCTGGTTGTTATCAGTATGTCGTCGCCGGCACCGACCGAAAGTTTGCCCGGCTTCTGGAAGTAGGTCTCACGGTCGACCGCAACATTGGCCGCGTCGAGCAGCTTGGGCCTTGCCGTAACGTCATAGAGCGCTAGCACCGCATAGCCTTGGGCGCCGTCGGCGAAGGAGCCGAGGTCGAACAGGAGCGCCAGCCGCTCTTTGCCGCCGGCCTCTATGGGAAGTGCCTCGACGATGGAAAGGCTCGACGTTTCGGGTGGCGCATCGCCGCTGTCGGGCCCTCCTATGTCGCGCATTTCGATCGGCGATCCGCCCTGGTACAGGCCATCCTTGCCGACAGCCAGATCGGGGATGACCATCCTGGCCAGGTCGAGATAGGTGACATCGGTACGGCCGGGCAGCGCGCTGTCGATTTCGGGAAAGCTCAAGGCTTGTGCGCCGGCCACGCCAGCCAGGAACGGCAGCAGCATCAAGGCCAGGATGAAACGAGAGATGGGCGTTGGCATGAGGCGGCTCGATCTGACGCGCTCGCGGAGCCTATCATAGCGCCTTAAGCGGTCCAGCCTGCTATCAGGTTGCGGAAAATCAGCGGATCGGCACCAGCGCTGCCAGTTCGCGCATATCGTCGAACAGGATGCCGCCGGCCGCCGCCAGGCCATCGCGATCCGAAAGCGGATCGGCATGGTAGGAAAACACCCGCATGCCGGCGGCGATACCGGCCTCGGTGCCGGCGACGCTGTCCTCGATGACGATGCACTGGTCCGGTGCGAAGCCCATCGTCTTTGCAGCGTGAAGGAACAGATCCGGAAACGGCTTGCCGCGCGAAACCATGGTCGAGGAGAACATCGCGTGCTCGAACAGCGGCAGCAGCCCGGTCTGGCCAAGCGTGATGTGCATCTTCGACACCCGAGCCGAAGAGGCGACGCAATAGGCGATGCCCGCGCGTCGGACAATTTCGACGAAATCCCGGACATAAGGGATCGCTTCGACGCCATGCGCGAACAGATCCGGCAATCCGGCGTTCCAGCGTTCGACGAAGTCGGCACCCAGCCTGACGTCGGTCGCCGCTTCGATTTCTTTCTGCACCGAGACCATGCTGCGGCCGGAAAAATGCTTACGGCAATATTCGAAGGTCGTCGCGAGGCCGGCCGCGCTCAGCCATTCGGCGAGGCGTCTGTTGGCAAGGTTCTCGGTATCGACCAGAACCCCGTCGCAATCGAAGATGACCAGCTTTGGGACTTGCATCAGGCAGTGCCGGTAGACCCGAAACCGCCGGCGCCGCGCGTCGTGCCGCCGGCGAGCGCGCGTTCCTCGCTGGCCACCTGCGCCACCGCGGCGAAGACGATCTGGGCGATGCGCATGCCGCGCGTCACCGCGAAATCCTCGTCGCCGAGATTGACGAGCAGCACCTTCACTTCGCCGCGATAGTCGCTGTCGACGGTGCCGGGGGCGTTGAGCACGGTGAGGCCGTGCTTGAAGGCGAGGCCGGAACGCGGCCGGACCTGGCCTTCCATGCCTTCTGGAATTTCCATGACCAGCCCGGTCGGCACCAGCGCGCGTTTTCCCGGCAGGATCAGCAGCGGCCGATCTTCCGGCACCGCAGCCCGCAAATCCATGCCGGCGGCGCCGGGGCTCTCATAGGCCGGAAGCGGTAACCCCTCGCCATGCGGCAACCTGACAAAGCCGACAGCGGGAGCGATGACGGAGGAAGAATGGACAGCCGTGCGCATAAAATCGATCCTATCGGGGCAAACGGCGATTCGGTCAATTCGCGCGTAAGGCTATCAACGCCTTTCTTTGTGGCGTCACCACGACCCGAGGTATGGTGAGATTCAGGTCAGGCCGAGTCGAAAACGACGGGTTTCGAGAACCGGAGCGGAGCGTACTTAACGTACGTGAGCACCGGAAGCGCAGAAACCCGGCGTTTGCAGGCCGGCATCACCTGAATATCACCATACCTCAGCGCAGTTCCACCGGCACCACCGTCGTCTCCTTGATCTCCTCCATAACGAAGGAGGCCGAGACATCCGATAGCGCGACCTTGGCGATCAGCCGCTGGTAAAGCCGGTCATAGGCTTTGACGTCGGCAACACGTGCGCGGAGCACATAGTCGAGATCGCCCGACATCCGATAGACGCCGGTGATCTCGGCAAATCCGGTCACCGCCGCGCGGAATTTCTGCAGCCAGTCCGGATCGTGGTTGGAGGTGCGGATCAGGATGAAGACGGAGAGACCGAGTCCAAGCTTGTCGGCATCGACCAGTGCGACGCGGCCGGTGATCACGCCATCCTCTTCCAGCCGCTTGACGCGGCGCCAGCACGCATTGCGCGACAGCGCCACCCGTTCCGACAGCTGGTCGACGGAGAGTGTGCCGTCGCGTTGCAATTCGGCCAGCAATCTTCGGTCGATTCCATCGATCTCAAGCGGCATATTGGGATAAATGTCCCATGGAAGTGCCAAATGCAAGGACAAATTGGGACCAATGAACCCAAACGCCGTGGCACGATACTCACTATCGGGGCTTATCCCGGCAGGAGGGATCACCATGACGACCAGGTTTAGCGCACTCTTCACGTCGCACCCGGAGAAGGTCGGCGAGACCTATTTCGGCCACATGGCTTTTGCCGCCTGGTTCTGCTCGCGCCTGTCGATGGCCGCCGGCGCCGCGCTCGTTCACGCTTTCTTGCCGTTTCTGTTTGAGACTACGGCCAGCCGAATCGTTCGCGAACTCTATGAGCGCACGCACAACAGAGGCTCACACGCGGCCAAGGAGCCCTCGGCTCTGATGGATCGCGCCTGATAGATGGTGGAAAGCGATGTGCCGGTGGGCGGCCTATCTTGGTGAAGCGGTCTTCCTTGAAGACATCATCACCGCGCCCTGCCACTCGCTGATTGCCCAGAGCCACTGCGCCCAGGAAGCCAAGTCGCCGACCAATGGCGACGGCTTCGGCCTTGCCTGGTATGGCGACCGGCCCGAGCCCGGCCTTTATCGCGACATCCTGCCGGCCTGGTCGGATCCCAATCTGAAAAGTCTCTGCCGGCAGATCAAATCAGGTCTGTTCCTGGCCCATGTGCGCGCCTCGACCGGTGGCGCCACCAGCCGCATGAACTGCCATCCCTTCATCTCCGGCCGCTGGTCGTTCATGCATAACGGCCAGATCGGCGGCTTCGAGAAAATTCGCCGCGCGCTGGAAAATTCGCTCTCCGACGAGGTCTTCGACCAGCGCGAGGGCACCACCGATTCCGAACTCTTTTTTCTCCTCATGATCGACGAGGGTCTTTCCGGTGACCCGCAGGGCGCGGTTGCTCGCGCCACGGCCCGCGTCATCGAGGCCTCGCGCCGAGCGGGCATTGAGCCGGCTTTGAAACTGACGGCGGCCTTTTCGGACGGGCAGGCGCTCTGCGCGGTGCGCTACACCACCGACGAGCATGCCCCGACGCTTTACACCGCGGTGTTCCGCAATGGCGGCGGCCGATGCATCGTGTCGGAACCCTTCGACCGCGAAGGCGGCGACTGGCAGGCAATCCCGCCCGCCAGCTTTGTCACCATGACAAGGAATGGCATGACGATCCGGCCGTTTGCTCCGGCCGTGACAAAGCTGGCGCTGGTCGGCTAGGTTTGGCCAACTGCTGGCGTCGCGGGACAGAGGGGGCGCCGTAGAGCGCCAACCCCAACAGCGGTCGGCGCAATTTCGATCAAGCACTACCAGGCTCCGAATGCTCAACTCCGCTTGAAGCAGCGCCGCATTCCGCCATCTTGATCGAATGCGCGCCGCCAAGCCGGAGCATTGACCATGGACCCCGTCTTCTCCTCGACCGTCGATCTCGCCGCCGCAATCGCGGCGCGAAAGATCTCCGCCGTTGAAGCGTTGGACGCGCATCTGGCGCAGATCGACCGGCACAACGAAGCCGTCAACGCGGTCGTCAATCTCGACCGCGAAGGCGCCCGCGAACGTGCAACAAAGGCCGACGCGGCGCAGGCGCGCGGCCCGCTGCATGGCGTGCCCTTCACGCTGAAGGATATGCACGAGACGGCAGGCTTGAGGACCACGGTCGGCTTCCCACCGTTCGCCGACTACGTTGCGAAAGCCGACAGTCCGCTCGTCGCCAGGCTGAAGGCAGCCGGCGCCATTCTGATCGGCAAAACCAATGTGGCGACCATGCTGGGCGACTGGCAGTCGAACAATCCGCTGTTCGGCCGTACCAGCAATCCGTGGGATCTCTCGCGCACATCGGGCGGCTCGAGCGGCGGCGCGGCAGCGGCGGTCGCGGCCGGCATGACGCCATTCGATGTCGGCACCGACTTGCAGGATTCGATCCGGCTACCGGCTGCTTTCTGCGGCGTCTACGGATTGAAGCCGACCGAGCATCGTATCTCGCTGGCCGGCGCCTTCCCGGATCCGGGCGGCACTGCGCGCAGCGTGCGGCTGATGTCCTGCCTTGGCCCGCTGGCGCGCAGCGTGGACGATTTGGCCTTGATCTATCGCATCATTGCCGGACCGGATGGAGCGGACACCGATCTTGCGCCGGTGCCGGTCGAGGCCATGCCGAAGCTTGACCTCAAGACGGTTCGCATCGCCTTTGCGCCGTCCTTCCCGGGCTTTCCGGTGGCCGGCGATATCAGCGCCGCGGCCGAGAATCTCGCAAGGCAGCTTCAGTCCGCCGGCGCCGTCGTCGAGGAAGTCAAGCTGCCCAAGCTCGATCTGCATGACGATCTCGCGCAAGGCGGCGCGCTGATCGGCATGATGATGGAGGCCGCGCAACCCGAACCGCCGGAAGAGCCGACCCCCGTCTCGCGCTGGTTCGAGGCGCTCGCGCGCCGGGACAGATCCATCCTCGCCTGGGATCAGTTCTTTGAAAACTATGACGCGCTGCTATGCCCGGTCGCCATGACCACGGCCTTTGCGCATTGCGAGCCGGGCACGCCGCTCAAGGTCGACCGCAAGGACCAGAGCTACTGGATGCTGCCGGCCTATGGCGCCGTCTTCAATTACAGCGGCCACCCGGCGCTTTCGATGCCGTACGGACAGGATGGCGACGGTTTGCCCATCGGCCTGCAACTGGTCGGCTCGCGCTGGTCGGAATCGCGGCTGCTCGGCATCGCCGAGGCGATGACGCCCTTAACGGGCGGCTTCAGCCGTCCACCCGGTTATTGAGCGAAGCGACCCAATCCATAGGGCGCCAGCAGCGGGTCGCGCTCGCCCTTCAGGATCTCACGGGAAGCAAACAACCCAACCGCGGGCGCCAGCGTGATGCCCGAATGCATGACGGCAATGTAGAGGCCGCTGACACCCTCTGCGCGACCGATCACCGGAAAACCGTCTACCGGCGTCGGCCTGTAGCCAACAGTGTGGAAGTCGAGTTCCAATCCCTCGGCGCCGCGCAGCGCTGCCCGGGTGACGTCGAACAGCTTCCGCGCGGTGGCTTCAGGGTTCTCACCCGGATCGCCGCCGGCGAAATCGGAACCGGCGATGATGCGGCCCTCGGCCGTCTGGCGCATATGCAGCTTCTCGGCATGGACCAGGCCGTTCAGCAGTTTCCTGTAGGGGCGCGAGTGCACGATAAGCCCCGGCGGCGTCTCCATCGGCAGCGAGATTCCTGCGGTGGCGATGAGCGCAGGACCGCCAGCACCCGCCGCGACAACGATTTCATCGGCGTCGATGGTCTCGCCCGAAACGACAACGCCCGTGACGTTGTCGCCGGCAAGCGCCAGCCTCTCCACGGCCCCGCCCACCACCCGCGCGCCAAGCCGTTCGGTGTCGGCCAGCAGCGCCTTGGCGGTTGCCACCGGTTCGGCCACGCCCTCCTCCGCGACATAGACGGCAAAGTCAGGAGGCGCGACGAGATTGGGCTCGATCTGCGCCGCCCGCTTGGCGTCGACCCGCTCAATGCCGTAGCCCCACGACGAGTGCTCGGCCGCATAGGCTTCCAGCTTGTCCGGCGGCAGGTCGAAGCACAGGCCGCCACACCAGGCGAGCGGCAGGGAGGGGACGTCCTTCGCCAGCCTTTTCCATTCGGCCATGGCGCGTGTGCGCAGCCGGAAATAGACTTCCGGGTTGCCCCAGCTGGCATTGATCCAGGCGAAGGAATTGGGCGTAGCGACGCCACCCGCGCCACTCTCGGAGATGACCGTCACCTTCGCGCCTGCTTTGACGAGGTGCCAAGCGATCGAGGCGCCGATGATGCCGGCGCCGATGACGATGACTTTTTTTGCGCTGCTCATAGCTTGCCTAGTGACTGAAAGGGAGGGGAAGATCGTGTTCCGTCAGCACGATCTTGTAGTGGTTCAAATAGGCCCACAAAGTGTTTCGCAATTCATTGGCTTCTTCAAAACCTGGATGTCCTCTTCCGATCGCCCCGCAGGCGTCATCGGCTTTTCGGCAGAGGGTATAGAGCGTGTCTCCCTGGATGAGGAGCCCAGGAAAATGACGGCCCGGGTGCCGCATGATGGCCGCGTTGGTTTGGTCCGAATAGATCTCCACCGTTTCGTTTCGCATTCGACTAAGCAACTCCGTTCGTCTGTTGTCCTCCCGACCTTACAGACTGCTGGCCCGTCGACAAGCCGTCTGTCCTGCAACCGAAATCCCTTTGTTTAGGGATGAACCGAGAGGCAAATTTGAGTTCGATTTATTGAACTTGACATTAATACGTACGTACGTATTATACGGCTATGGCTAGACAATCACTCCGCGAAAACCTTCTCGAAGCCGGTTTCCAGACGATCTGGAACTCCGGCTACACAGCCGCCGGCGTCCGCGACATCGTCGCCGCGGCCGGCGCCCGGCCAGGCTCCTTCACCAATCACTTTGCTTCCAAGGAAGACTTCGCCGGCGAGGTGCTGGAACGCTACTTCGCCTATGTCAGCGGGCTGGTCGAAAATGCGCTGCTGCATGACGGTACGCCGCCCATCGGCAGGCTTCGCCGCTATCTCGAAATCATCACCTCGAAGCTCGAGGCGCATGACTGGGCGCGCGGTTGCATGATCGGCAATCTCAGCTTGGAAACGGCTGTGCACAGCGAGCCGCTCAGGCTGCGGCTGGTCGCCATTTTCGAACGCTGGCGCCAGCCCTTCGCCGCCTGCATCGCCGAAGGCCAGGCGGCAGGCGAGATCACCAAGGCTTTCGATGCCGAGGACCTCGCCGATTTCCTGCTGTCGTCCTGGCAGGGCGCCATGCTGCGCATGAAGGTCGAGCGCAGCCCCGAACCGCTCGAGCGGTTCAAGAAAATCATCTTCAGCACGGTATTTGGGAAGGAGACAGTACGATGAAAACCGACGGACAACCAACAAGCGCCACCGCGTTGCGGCGATCAGAGGTGCCTGTGCTCGATTCCACCATGTCCTATCTACAGGCCGGCGAGGCCGGTCCCACGATCCTGTTTTTGCATGGCAATCCGACCTCGTCCTACATCTGGCGCAACATCATTCCGCATGTCGCGCCGCTCAGTCGCTGCATCGCGCCAGACCTCATCGGCTACGGCCAGTCGGGCAAGCCCGACATCGACTACCGCTTCTTCGACCACGTCCGCTATCTCGACGCCTTCCTGGACGTGCTCGACGTCAAGGACCTGGTGATCGTTGCCCAGGACTGGGGTACGGCGCTGGCCTTTCACCTGGCGGCCAGACGGCCACGGCGCATCCTCGGCCTTGCCTTTATGGAGTTCATCCGGCCCTTCGCGCGCTGGGACGACTTCCACCAGCGCCCGCAGGTGCGCGAGCTCTTCAAGGCATTGCGCACGCCCGGCGCCGGCGAAAAGCTGGTGCTGGAGGACAATGTCTTCGTCGAGAAAATCCTGCCTGCATCGGTCTTGCGGCCGATGAAAGAGGAGGAAATGGCCGCCTACCGCGCGCCGTTCCCGACGCCGCAATCGCGCAAGCCGGCGCTCCGCTTGCCACGTGAATTGCCGATCGAGGGCCAGCCGGCCGATGTCGCCGCGATCAGCGAGCACGACCATCGCGCGTTGCGGCTCTCCATTTATCCGAAGCTGCTCTTCGCCGGCGATCCAGGCGCCCTGATTTCAGCGCAGGCGGCAAAGGAATTCGCGGCCGAGCTGAAGAACTGCCGGTTCATCAATCTGGGGCCGGGCGCGCATTATCTGCAGGAAGACCACCCCGATGCGATCGGAACGGCGATTGCTGACTGGCTACCGGAGATTGCGCGGGCCGAAAGCCTGGCCGAACCGGCCTGAACCGGGGAGTCGTGGGTTAGCGGCTTGGCCGCCCATGTCGACAGGCCGGCGTCGCACTGATAGAAGCGCCGCCTGTCACACGGAACGCCTTAAGAGATATGCCCGAAACCATACCGGAAGAGGTTGCGCGCCGCCGCACCTTCGCGATCATCGCCCACCCCGACGCCGGCAAGACGACGCTGACCGAAAAGCTGCTGCTGTTCGGTGGCGCCATCCAGCTTGCCGGCGAGGTCAAGGCCAAGAAGGACCGCATCCAGACGCGGTCGGACTGGATGAAGATCGAGCGCGAGCGCGGCATCTCGGTCGTCACATCGGTGATGACCTTCGAGTATGAAGGCAATGTCTTCAATCTGCTCGACACGCCCGGACACGAGGACTTCGCCGACGACACCTACCGCACTTTGTCGGCGGTGGACTCGGCCGTCATGGTCATAGATGCCGCCAAGGGCATCGAGCCGCGCACGCTGAAGCTGTTCGAGGTCTGCCGTCTGCGTGACATCCCGATCATCACCTTCGTCAACAAGATGGACCGCGAAAGCCGCGATCCATTCGAGATTTTGGATGAGATCGAGCAGAAGCTGGCGCTCGACACCGCCCCCATCACCTGGCCGATCGGCCGCGGCAAGAATTTTGCCGGCACCTATCACCTGGCGCTCAACGCCGTGCGCAAGGGCGACGCTGAGAAGGAACGCACGCCGGTCAATGGCCCCGATTCCAACCGCGTCGCGGGGCTTTTGCCTGAAAACGAGCGCGAGGCCTTCATCGAGGAACTGGAACTCGCGAGGGAAGCCTGCCGCCCCCTCGATATCGAAGCCTTCCGCGAAGGCCATTTGACGCCGGTCTATTTCGGCTCGGCGCTGCGCAATTACGGCGTGCGCGACCTGATCGAGGCGCTCGGCGCCTACGGCCCGCCACCGCGCGCGCAGGAAGCCGATACCCGCACGGTGGAGGCGACGGAGGAGAAGATGACCTCCTTCGTCTTCAAGATACAGGCCAACATGGACCCCAACCACCGCGACCGCATCGCTTTCGTGCGCGTCTGCTCGGGCACGCTGGCGCGCGGCATGAAGGCCAAGCTGGTGCGCACCGGCAAGCCGATGTCGCTCTCGGCGCCGCAATTCTTCTTTGCCCGCACCCGTGTCACCGCCGACGAAGCCTTTGCCGGCGACGTCGTCGGCATTCCCAATCACGGCACGCTGCGCATCGGCGACACGCTGACCGAAGGTGAAGAGATCCTGTTTCGTGGCGTGCCGAATTTCGCGCCGGAAATCCTGCGCCGCGTGCGTCTCGGCGATGCCATGAAGGCAAAGAAGCTCAAGGAAGCCTTGCACCAGATGGCCGAGGAGGGCGTCGTGCAGCTGTTCTCGCCCGAGGACGGCTCGCCGGCCATCGTCGGCGTCGTCGGCGCGCTGCAGCTCGACGTTTTGAAGGAGCGGCTGAATTTCGAATACACGCTACCGGTGGATTTCGAAATGTCGCGCTTCTCCGTCTGCCGCTGGATTTCGGCCGACGACAAGGCCGAAGTGCAGCGTTTCATCGAGGCGCATCGCGGCGACATCGCCCGCGACCTCGACAACGATCCGGTCTTCCTCGCCCAGCACGCGTTTTCGCTCAACTACGAGGCCGAGCGCTGGAAAGCGATCCGCTTCGCCACCGTCAAGGACTACCAGGTCCGCGACAAGGCGGCGTGATTCTGGTGAGTAGTAAGTAGTAAGTAGTAAGTAGTAAGTAGTGAATAGTAAGTAGCAATCGGGAGAAGGGTGGATACTAATCTTCACCATTCACCATTCACCATTCACCATTCACCATTCACTACTCACTACTCACTACTCACTACTCACTACTCACTACTCACTACTCACTACTCACTAAGTTTACCCCCTTGCCGCTGCCTCGATCTTGGCGATGTCGATCTTGGTCATCTGCATCATCGCCGACATCACCCGGCCTGCCTTGGCCCGGTCCGGATCCAGAAGCAGCCTCGGCAATTGCTCCGGCACGACCTGCCAGGAGACGCCGAACTTGTCTTTCAGCCAGCTGCACACGCCAGGCTCGCCGCCCTCGGTGAGCTTCTCCCAGAAATAGTCGACCTCTTCCTGCGTCTTGCAGTCGATCGACTGCGACATCGCCTCGTTGAATTTGAATTGCGGTCCGCCATTGAGCGCCTGGAACGGCACGCCGTCGAGCTCGAAAGTGGTCATCAGCACGGTGCCCGCATTGGCGTGGCCTTCGGGCCAGCGCAGAACGCTCAACACCTTCGAATTCTTGAAGATGGAGACATAGTGGTTCATCGCCTCTTCGGCCTGGCCGTCGAACCACAGGCAGGTGGTGATCTTTTGCATGTCGTGCTCCTCGGGTTGCTTTGTCACGGGTTACAATGAAACGGCTGACTCCGAGAATGGTGCCATGGTCCTTGCCGTCTGCCTAAGGACGGTCGAGCGCCGCGCGATCCGACAGCGCATGCTATTTTTTCGAAAACGCTCGTTTTTCGCGAGACTCTGGCGCATTGCAAAAATGTGGCCAGACCATATTTGCGCGTCTATAACGCCTGCGGTCCGAATTCAGCGCTGCTGCGCTCCGCATCGGGCGCAGCCAGCCAGCTAAGGAAATAGCAATGCCTGCCTATCGTTCCCGCACCACCACCCATGGCCGCAACATGGCCGGCGCCCGCGGCCTGTGGCGCGCCACAGGCATGAAGGATTCGGATTTCGGCAAGCCGATCATCGCGGTGGTCAACTCCTTCACCCAGTTCGTGCCCGGTCACGTGCATCTGAAGGACCTCGGCCAGCTCGTCGCGCGCGAGATCGAGAAAGCCGGCGGCGTGGCGAAAGAGTTCAACACCATCGCCGTCGACGACGGCATCGCCATGGGTCATGACGGCATGCTCTATTCGCTGCCGTCGCGCGAGCTGATCGCCGATTCCGTCGAATACATGGTCAATGCGCATTGCGCCGACGCCATGGTCTGCATCTCCAATTGCGACAAGATCACCCCCGGCATGCTGATGGCCTCGCTGCGCCTCAACATCCCGACTGTGTTCGTTTCAGGCGGGCCGATGGAGGCCGGCAAGGTGGTGCTGGCCGGCAAGACGCAGGCGCTCGACCTAGTCGACGCCATGGTCGCGGCCGCCGACGACAAGATCTCCGACGAGGACGTCAAGGTCATCGAGCGCTCGGCCTGCCCGACCTGCGGCTCCTGCTCGGGCATGTTCACCGCCAATTCGATGAATTGTTTGACCGAGGCGCTCGGCCTGTCTCTGCCGGGCAACGGTTCGACGCTCGCCACCCACGCCGATCGCAAGCGGCTGTTCGTCGAGGCCGGCCATCTCGTCGTCGATTTGGCCCAGCGCTACTATGAGCAGGATGACGAAAGCGCTCTGCCACGCAGCATCGCCTCCAAGGGCGCCTTCGAGAACGCCATGACGCTCGACATCGCCATGGGCGGCTCGACCAACACGGTGCTCCACATCCTGGCCGCCGCGCATGAAGGCGAGGTCGATTTCACCATGGAAGACATCGACCGGCTGTCGCGCAAGGTGCCGGTGCTGTGCAAGGTGGCGCCGGCCAAGTCCGATGTGCATATGGAAGACGTCCACCGCGCCGGCGGCATCATGGCCATCCTCGGCCAGCTCGACAACGCCGGGCTGATCAACCGCGACCTGCCGACGGTGCACACCGCCAGCCTCGGTGAAGCGCTCGATCATTGGGATATTTCGCGCACCTCCAGCCAGAATGTCCGCGACTTCTTCCTGGCGGCACCAGGCGGCGTGCCGACGCAGATCGCCTTCAGCCAGGATCGCCGTTGGGACGATCTCGACACCAACCGCGAGACGGGTGTCATCCGCTCAGCCAAGACGCCGTTCTCCAAGGATGGCGGCCTGGCCGTGCTGAAGGGCAATCTGGCGCTCGATGGCTGTATCGTGAAGACCGCCGGCGTCGACGAGTCGATCCTGAAGTTCACCGGCCCGGCCCGCGTCTTCGAAAGCCAGGACGCCTCCGTCAAGGCGATCCTCGCCAACGAGGTCAAGGCCGGCGACATCGTCGTCATCCGCTATGAGGGACCGCGCGGCGGCCCCGGCATGCAGGAAATGCTCTATCCGACCAGCTACCTGAAGTCGAAAGGCTTGGGCAAAGCCTGCGCTTTGATCACCGACGGCCGCTTCTCCGGCGGCACGTCCGGCCTGTCGATCGGCCACGTCTCGCCGGAAGCCGCCGAAGGCGGCGCCATCGGCCTGGTCCAGGAAGGCGATACGATCGAGATCGATATCCCCAACCGCACCATCCGCCTCGCCATCAGCGACGCCGAGCTGGAGGCGCGCCGCGCGGCGATGAACGCCAAGGGCGCGCTGGCCTGGAAGCCCGAGGAAAAGCGCAAGCGCAAGGTGACGACGGCGCTGCGCGCTTATGCCGCCTTCGCCACCAGCGCCGACAAGGGTGCTGTTAGGAATGTGCCGGAGTGAGGCGCGACCTTACCTTCTCCCCCTGTGGGAGAAGGTGGATCGGCGCGCAGCGCCGAGACGGTTGAGGAGTGGGTGACGGAACGCCGTCGGCGCCAAGCTGGAGCACCCCTCATCCGGCCGAGCTTCGCTCGGCCACCTTCTCCCACAAGGGGAGAAGGAAAGGGCCCTCACGGCATCAGCTGGTACTCATAAAGCTTCTGATAAAGCCCGCCCTGCTTGAGCAGCGTTCTGTGCGCGCCGCTTTCCACCATCCGGCCTTTTTCCAGCACAACGATCGTGTCGGCCTGGTGCACGGTCGACAGCCGGTGCGCGATCACGATCGTCGTGCGTCCGACAGTGAGCTGCTGCAGCGCGTCGCGGAACAGCGCTTCCGATTCGGCGTCGAGCGCGCTGGTCGCCTCGTCCAGAAGCAGGATCTCGGCGTCGCGCAGCATGGCGCGCGCGATCGAGATGCGCTGGCGCTGGCCGCCCGAGAGCAGCGAACCGTTCTCGCCGACTTCGGTCTCGTAGCCCTTGGCCGTGGCGCTGATGAAGTCATGCGCGTTGGCGGCCTTGGCGGCGGCGATCACCTCTGCGTCGGTCGCGTCCTCGCGGCCGAGCCGGATGTTGTGCATGATGGTGCCGGCAAACAGGAACGTGTCCTGGCTGACATAGGCGATCTTCTTGCGGACCGAGTCGAGCGTCGCGAAGGAAATGTCCTGGCCGTCGAAGAGCACTTTGCCGCTCTGCGGATCGTACATGCGCATGATCAGGTTGAGGATCGTCGACTTGCCGCTGCCGGAGGGCCCGACCAGCGCCGTCATCTTGCCGGCCTGAAGCGTCAGGTTGAAGCCTTCGAACACCGGCGCACTCTCCGGATAGGCAAAGGTCACATCCTCGAAACGGATTTCGCCGGGTCCCGGCCGCAGCGGCTTGGCATCGGGCTTTTCGGCCAGCGTCAGTGGCCGGTCGGCGAGCTGGAACATCATGCGCACGCCGACAATGCCGGTTTCGAGCGAGATGCGCACCCGCGCCAGACGCTTGGCCGGCTCATAGGCAAGCAGCAGCGCCGCGATGAAGGCCATGATGTTGCCGGGCATCTGGCCGCCCTGCAGGACCAGGAAACCGCTGACGAAGACGGCGCCGGCGATTGCCAGGCCGGCAAGCGTCTCCATCACCGGACTGGTGGCTGCTTCCAGCGTGGCGATGTTGTTGGCGCGGCTCTCGACGTCGGAGACCGCCTTGTACATGCGCTTGCGCATCGCGCCTTCGAGATTGAAGGATTTGACGACGCGCACGCCGATCGCCGTTTCCTGCATGACATGCACGATCTGGCCGAGCGACCGGAATTCCTGCTTGGCGATCTTGCGCACGCGCTTCAGGATGCGGTTGACGCCATAGACCGCGATCGGCCCGACGGCGAAGCAGATGATGGACAGTCCCGGCTGCTGCCAGACCATCAGCGCCAGCAGGGAAACCAGGGTCACCAGGTCCCGCACATAGGACGTGACGACGAGGTCGAGCACGTTGCGCGCCGCCTGCGCGTTGTTGGTCATGCGCGTGATCAGCTCGGACGACGATGTCGAATGGTAGAATTCGATGCCTTGCGCCAGGATCCGGTCATAGATCTTGCGCTGCCGGTCGGCGATGATGGCATTGCCGACCCGGCTCATGAAATAAGCCTGGATGAAGCCGGCAAAGCCCTTGAGGATGAAGATCGCCGCGGTCGCCAGCGCTATGAAGTTGACCTGGTCCACCCGCTTGTAGACGACGAATTCGTTGGTGATTTCGCGCAGCATGTAGGCGCTGGCGGCCGTCGTGCCGGCCACCACCAGCATCGACAATATGGCGAAGGCATATCCGACCTTGTGCTCCCGGAAGGATTCCCTCACCAATCTCGCGATGAGCTGCTGGTTTTCCGTTGAGCGGAAGAAGCGAAACAACGGCTGATCCCATGCCTGCTAATTTCGGATTCGCCAGGGAGGCGAGAGGCGGCTTATAGAGCGAGTTGCCCCCGGATGGAACCTGTGCCGCTCCGGCGCGATAAGACGGCTGTGGCGGGGTGTCCTTGGGCCGCGCTTTGTGATTGTTTCCTTCAGAGGGGATGACGACAGATGGATTTCGACCTCATCGTGCGCGGCGGCACGCTGCCCGACGGCAGGATTGCCGATATCGGCATTGTCGGGGAGACGATTGTCGCCATCGAGCCCGAGCTTGCCGTCACAGCCGGCACGGCTATCGACGCGAGCGGCAATCTGATCTCGCCGCCCTTCGTCGACCCGCATTTCCATATGGATGCCACGCTGTCCTACGGCATTCCGCGCATCAACGCCTCCGGCACATTGCTCGAGGGCATAGCGCTGTGGGGGGAATTGAAGCCGATTCTGACGCATGAGGCCGTGCGCGACCGCGCGCTCGCCTATTGCGACTGGGCAGTGTCGATGGGTCTGCTCGCCATCCGCAGCCATGTCGATGTCTGCGACGACCGGCTGCTCGCGGTCGAAGCCTTGCTCGACGTGAAGAAGACCGTCGCCCCCTATCTCGACCTGCAGCTGGTCGCCTTTCCGCAGGACGGGTTCTACCGCTCGCCGACAGCGCGCGAAAATACCATCCGCGCGCTCGACATGGGCGTCGACATCGTCGGTGGCATTCCGCATTTCGAACGCACCATGGCAGACGGCACGCGCTCGGTGACCGAGCTTTGCGAGATCGCCGCAAAACGCGGCCTGATGGTCGACATGCATTGCGACGAGACCGACGATCCGTTGTCGCGCCACATCGAGCAGCTCGCTTATGAAACGCGCCGCCTCGGCCTGCAGGGCAGGGTGGCCGGGTCGCACCTCACCTCGATGCATTCGATGGATAATTACTACGTCTCCAAGTTGCTGCCGCTGATCGCCGAAGCCGGCGTCTCGGCGATCCCCAATCCGCTGATCAACATCATGCTGCAGGGCCGGCACGACACCTTCCCGAAGCGGCGCGGCCTGACCCGGGTCAAGGAGATGCTGGCGCTCGGCATCCGCGTCGGCTGGGGCCAGGATTGCGTGCTCGACCCGTGGTATTCGCTCGGCACCGCCGACATGCTCGACGTCGCCTTCATGGGCCTGCATGTGGCGCAGATGTCGAGCCCGGCCGACATGGCGCGCTGCTTCGACATGGTCACCAACGTCAACGCCGCCATCATGGGCCTCGATCATCTGGGTCTCGCCGTCGGCAAGCGGGCGAGCCTGGTCGTGCTCGATGCCGGCGACCCGGTCGAGGCCATCCGCCTGCGCCCCGAGCGCCTTTGCGTCATCGCCCGGGGTAAGGTGGTGGCAGAACGGACGAAGCAGGAAACCAGGCTTTCGATCTCGGGCCGTCCGGCGCAGGTGAACCGGCGGCATAAAGCAGGCTAGAACCAGCCGATTCCCGCCACTGGTCCCACCGAACGGCTGAATCTCACTCGTCAAACCGGTTGCTTGCGGCTAGGGACCCGCAATGGCTCAGTCCCTCGCCCGCGGCTTTACGATCAAAAACGTGCTTCTGGCCGGCATCCTCCTGATGCTGGCCGGCGACTTCATGTTTGCGCTCAACGACGCCATGGGCAAATGGCTCGTCGCCAGTTTTTCCGTCGGTCAGGTGGTGTTGATCCGCTCGATCGGCGCCTTCATCGTGCTTGGTCCGATGATCGCCAACCAAGGCACATCCAAGCTGTTCCACGTCGAGCGGCCGCTGCTGCAGGTCCTGCGCGTGGTGGCGACCACTTTGGATACCGGCTTCTTTTACGCCGCGGTTGTCTATCTGCCTCTTGCCGACGTTATGAGCTTCTACATGGCTGGCCCGATCTATGTCGCGGCGCTCTCCCATCTGCTGCTCGGCGAGAAAGTCGGCTGGCGCCGCTGGCTGGCAATCCTGATCGGCTTTGGTGGTGTCTTGATCATCCTAAAGCCCTCCTCGGCCGCTTTCTCGCTTTCGTCGGCCTATGCCCTGATCGGTAGCATCGCCTTTGGTTTCGCCATCATCCTCGGTCGTCGCCTGCGCGGCACGAGCGACACGACTTTGGTGACCTGGCAGACGATCGGCACACTGCTGGTCGGCGGCGTGCTGACCATTGGCGCCTGGCGCACCCCGTCGGCGCTCGATTTCGGCGCCATGCTGCTGCTTGGCGTCGTCTCCTGCGCCGCCCATCTGATGATCACCAGGGCCTTGAAGCTGGCGCCGGCCTCGACGCTGGCGCCACTACACTACACGCTGCTTTTGTGGGGCATTGTCTTCGGCCTAGTCTTCTTCGGCGACGTGCCGAGCCCGCGCATCCTCATCGGCTCGGCCATCGTCGTGCTCGCCGGCATCTTCATCTTCCATCGCCAGAAGGTAGTGGAAACCGTGGTGCCGCCGGAGAACGTGCCGAAAGGCGTCAATTAGGGCCCGGGATTTCCGGTGCCTAACCAGCGCGTACCGCCGCAAGATGCCTTGAAAAATCGGCCGTCTCCATTAGCGCCTTGCAGCGGGCAAAGCGGCCATCAGCATAGGCGCGGAAATCGTCGACCGGATTGTTGTTGGCAAGCTGGATCAGCCCCCACAGCGTCCAGAGCAGGTCGCACATCGCCTTGTAGATGACGACGCGGCCGCGGTCGGCCGGCTTTGCCTCGCCGCCGAAATAGGCGCGCATCATCTCCTCGTCCTGGGCAGCATTGAACCGGCCCTCGACGGAAAGGTCGCCGAGATCCCACAGCGGATCGTTCATGCCGGAATATTCCCAGTCGACGATCCACATCTTGTCGCCCGTATCGAGGAAATTCTCGCATAGCGGGTCGCAATGGCAGGCAGTGAGCGGGGCAGGGTGGGCGGCGAGGGCGCCACGCACGCTGCCAGCTTCGCGCACCACGTCATGGTAGCCGGCGGGCAGCGCTACATCCTTGGTCGACAGCACCTTGAGATAGTCGTCGATCATGGCGAACAATTCGAAACGGAAGGGGAAGACAGCACCCGACGAATGCAGCTTGCGGAAGGCTTGGCCGGCGCGCGCGGGGCTGCCCGGTCGTGTCTTGAATTTTTCCGGCGTCATCGTCTCGGCGCCGGCGATAAAACGCGTCGCCATCAAGCCCGATGCTGGATCGGCATACAGCACGTCGGGGCTGACGCCGGCCCTGGCCGCTTCGCGTGCCGCCACCACCTCGTTGGCCCGGCTGATGTATTCCTCGGTGCCCTTTCCGGGAATGCGCAGACAAACCTCGCCAGCCCGGTAGACCATGTTGGTGAGGCCGCCGAGCCGCTCCAGCGGTCCGTCATAGCCGGCGAGCGTCGGAATGGCGGCCAGCGCCGTGCGTAACTCCTCGATCACTCCCGTGTCCCCTTTCGCCATTATTGTGCCTCTGACGGTTCCACAGTTTTTATTGCTTGGCTATGATTGGTTGGACATGAATCGGGTTTGGGAGCGGCAATGGCGGACGACAAGCACAGCGGCGCCTTGAGCGCGGCCTATGCCGCGAAGCGGCCCGAAGACGTCGCCGCGATCTATGACAACTGGTCCGAGACCTATGATTCCGACATGTCGGCCGCCGGGTATCGCCACCCGACGATCTGCCTAGCGCTGCTTGCCCGCCACCTGCCGCGTGGCGCCGAACCCTTGCTCGATGCCGGCGCCGGCACAGGCCTCATCGGCGAGTGGCTCATCATCACCGGCTATCCGAATGTCGAGGCGCTCGACATCTCGCAAGGCATGCTGGACAAGGCAGCGGCCAAGGGCGTTTACAAGGCGTTGCATCGCCTGGCCATGGGAGGGCCATTGCCCTTCGCCGACAATGCCTATGCCGGGATCATTTCGGCCGGCGTCTTCACCTCGGGCCATGTCGGCGTCGAGGGCCTGGACGAGCTGATCCGCATCTGCCGCCCGGGCGGTGTCATCGTGCTGACGGTCAAGAACACGCTGTGGCTGGCGGGCTTTGCCGAACGCGTTGCGGCGTTAGAAGCCGAAGGCACGCTGGCGCGGATCGAGGAAACGCCGCCCTACGCCTCGATGCCGGGCGAGTCCGACACCGTGCCAAGCCGGGGCCTCGTGCTGCGCGTCAGCTGACGGCCATCTCAGGCTTTTGTCTTGGTGTTTGCCGGATCATACATCGGCTCGAGATGGATTTTTGCCGGCGTGCGTTGCATCGCCACGACCAGTTCATAGGCACCCGAGGTGAGGAAATCGTCGCTGACGCCCTCGGTGTCGCGCACGTAGCCGTAGCCGATGTTCTTGCCAAGCGTGTAGCCGTAGCCGCCGCTGGTGAGATAGCCGACCGGCTCGCCATTGCGCAAGATCGTCTCGCGGCCGACGAGGACGATTTCCGGATCGTCGACCGTGAAGCCGGCAAAACGTTTTGTCAGCGCCTTGCCGGGCGCTTTCTCCAGCGCCCGGCGGCCGACGAAGTCGGTGTTCTTGCGAAGCTTCACTGCCCAGCCGAGGCCGGCCTCCAGCGGCGTGTCGTTCGGCGTGATGTCCGATCCCCAGGCGCGGTAGCCCTTCTCCAGCCTGAGCGATTCCAGCGCCCGGTAGCCGACCGGGCGGATGTCATGCGGCTTGCCCGTCGCCATCAGCGCGTCGAAGACCTCGCCCGTGGCGGCGATCGGCACATGCAGTTCCCATCCGAGCTCGCCGACATAGGTGACACGCAGCGCCCGCACCGTATGGCCGGCGATCCCGATCTCGCGGACATGGCCGAAGGGGAAGACGGCATTGGAAACGTCGGCGTCAGTCACCGCCGACAGCACGTCGCGCGCGCGCGGTCCCATCAGCGACAGCGTGCCGAACGCTTCGGTGACGTCCTCCAGCCTGGCGTCGAGGCCGGCGCCGATATGGTCGCCGATCCAGGACAGATCATGCATGCGGAAGCCGGTGCCGGTGACGATATAGAACCAGTCTTCGCCCAATCGTGAGACCGTCAAGTCCGCCTCGATGCCGCCGCGCGTGTTGAGAAGCTGCGTGTAGGTCAGCCGACCGACCGGCTTGTTGACGTCGTTGGCGCAGATCCAGTCGAGCGCCTTCAGCGCGTCGGCGCCGGTCAATTCGTATTTGGCGAAGGAGGACTGGTCGAAGATGCCGACCTTCTCGCGCACATGGCGATGCTCGTCGCCGACCGGGCCGAACCAGTTCTGGCGGCCCATCGAATAGACATCCTCGGGCTTGGTGCCGTCCGGCGCGAACCAGTTCGGACGCTCCCAGCCGAGCTTGGAACCGAACACGGCACGCCGGGCCTTCAGCCGCTCGTAGAGTGGCGAGACGATGCGCGGCCGTCCCGACAGATATTCCTCATGCGGGAAGCCGACCGTGTAGTGTTTGCCATAGGCTTCGAGCGTGCGGTCACGGACCCAGTCGCGGTCGCGGTGCAGGTTGGAAAAGCGCCTGATGTCGACGACCCAGAGATCGAGCGGCGCCTCGCCGTCCACCACCCATTGCGCCAGCACCCAGCCGGCGCCGCCGCCCGATGCGATGCCGAAGGCGTTGAAGCCGGCGCCGACGAACAAGTTAGAACATTCCGGCGCCACGCCGAGAATGAAATTGCCGTCCGGCGTGAAGCTTTCCGGCCCGTTGATCATCTGCTTGACGCCGACATGCGCGAGCGCCGGCACACGCTCGATCGCCTGGGTCATATGCTGTTCGAAATGGTCGTAGTCGTCGTCGAACAGGCGGAACTCCCAGTCGTTGGGAACATCGCCCGTCGTCCAGGCCTGCGGGTTGGGCTCATAGCCGCCCATCACCAGCCCGCCGACCTCTTCCTTGAAATAGGTGCGGCGGTCCGGGTCCCGGATCGTCGGCGCGTCGGTCGCCAGACCGTCGATCTTTTCGGTGATGATGTACTGATGCTTGACCGGCTGCAGCGGCACGTTGATGCCGGCCATCGCGCCGACCTGGCGCGCCCATTGCCCGGCGCAGTTCACCACCTTGTCGCAGGCGATATCGCCCTTGCTGGTCTTTACCGCCGTGATGCGGCCTTCCTTCATCTCGAACCCGGTGACGCGCACATCCTCGTAGAGCTTTGCGCCATGCATTCGCGCGCCCTTGGCGAGCGACTGCGTGATGTCGGAGGGGCTGGCCTGTCCGTCGGTCGGCAGCCATGAGGCGCCGACCAGATCGCCGGTTTCCATCAGCGGCCACATACGCTTGACCTCGGCCGGCGACAGCAGCTGCATGTCCATGCCGAAGCTTTTCGCCGTCGTCGCCAGGCGCTGGAACTCGGTCCAGCGGTCGGCATTGGTCGCCAGTCGCAGGCATCCCGTCATCTTCCAGCCGGTCGCCAGCCCGGTTTCCGCTTCCAGCCCCTTATAGAGCTCGACCGAATATTTGAGCACACGCGTGATCGAGGCCGAGGAGCGCAACTGTCCGACCAGTCCGGCCGCGTGCCATGTCGAGCCTGACGTCAGTTTGCCCTGTTCGAGCAGCACCACGTCGGCCTTGTGGTCGCGCGCCAGATGATAGGCCGTCGAGCAGCCGATGATGCCGCCGCCGATGACGACGATTGCGGCATGGCTGGGCAGGGTCATGGCTTTGTTCCGTACTTGGTCCGGTAGTTGTCCAGCGCCGCGTCGAGCCGCTTGAGGTTCTCCTCGGTATAGGCGACGTAGTCGATGCCGGGCGCGTCGAGATAGAGCTCGGAGACCATGCTCCACATCGCCTCGCGCAGGAGCGAGGCACATTGCATGGCGGCATGCGAGCGCCGCACCTCGCTATCCGGCTCCCTCATGAAATAGGCGGTCAGGAAGGCGTTGGATTCATCGTCGCTCATGCCGGCGTTGGAGGTCACGCCCGCAAGGTCGAACATGGCGGTGTTGAAACCGGCATATTCGAAATCGATCAGCCACAACCGCCTGCCGTCGTCGAGGATATTGGCCGGCAAAAGATCGTTGTGGCCAAAGACGATCGGCAACAGTTTCTGCGCCCTTTCGAGCTCGTCGGCCAAAGAAAGATAACGCGGCAGCTCGGCCTTCTTGCGACTGCCGCCATCGTCGAGCGTTCGCGCGTAATCGCGGATGACGTGGAACACCCAGAACATGAAACCGGCGCCGGAGACGTGGTTGGGCATCTCGCGATGGAAGGAGCGCAGCAGTCCGGCGACGCGGCCGAAATTGGCGCGCACGTCCTCGGCGAGAAAGGTTCTCGCGCCGAGAAATTGCGTCACCAGGATGCCCGGCTCGGAATAATGCACGGCCGGCGCAAAACCCGCGGCCTGTGCCGCCCGGGCGGTCATCACCTCGCGCTCGCGGAAGACGTGATGGAATGGGAAATCCTGGCCAAAGCGCACCACGTGCCGCCCGGCGGCGTCCGTGACGACAAAATTGGCGTTGCTCAAGCCGCCCGGCAGCGGCTCGATCTCGATGCCGCCGTTCCAGCACGGCAAGGCGCGGATGCGGTCTTCGGCGCTCACGATTTCGCTCCGGCCTCAGCCGCCCCCCGGCAAAATGACGATGGGAGAAAACAAAAAAGCCTCGTCGGTGCGAGACGCCAGGATCGGTATCCCGCACCGCACCGACGAGCCCCTTGGCCAGGTTTGTAATCCCGGCATCCGCCCCCGCGGATCTGAAAAAAGCGTGCGCCTGACAAATTCCAGACGCTCTGGTCGCTAGGTTCCGGCTCTGCCATCACCCTCCCGTGGCGGTTCCGAAACCAATCACTGCAGCCATTTCGCGCCAGGGTGGCAGGACTGTCAATCAAAAGCTGTGACCTTTTTTGGGTGTTTTGCCCGAATGTATAAGCAATTTCTTTAAAAGCGTTAGGAATACCTTAGATTCGGTCAAAATCTTCGGACATTCAGATGATCCATTCGAAACGGCATGGCGAGATCCTGCGGCTCCTCAACGAGGAGGGCACGATCACCATCGCCAGCCTCGCCGAACGTCTCGGCGTGTCGCTGGAAACGGTGCGGCGCGACGTCAAGCCGCTTACCGATGACGGGTCGGTGCTCAAGATGCACGGCGCCGTCGGCCTAGCGGTGCTGGGCGGCGAGGCGCCGTTCGAGCGCCGCATGCGCGAGAATGCCGAGGGCAAGCGCCTGGTCGCCCGCATGGTTGCCGCCACCATCCGCGACGGCGAGTCGATCATGCTCGACAGCGGCACGACGACGTCCTTCCTGGCGCGCGAGTTGCTTGGCCACCGCCGGCTGACGGTGGTGACCAACTCCTCCGACATCGCCCGCACCCTGGCGACGGTCAACGGCAACAAAGTTTACATGGCCGGCGGCGAATTGCGCAGCGATCTGGGCGCCGCCGTCGGCGTCTCGGCGATCGATTTCATCAGCCACTTTTCCGTCAGCCACGCGGTGATCTCGATCGGCGCGGTCGATGTTGTCGCCGGCCTTACCGACTATGACCTTGAGGAAGCGGAGTTCGCTCGCATGGTGCTGTCGCGTGGCCAGCGCTCGCTGGTCATCACTGACCACACCAAATTCGGCCGCCAGGGGCTGGTCCGGGTCTGCGGCTTCGACGGTTTTTCCGAACTTGCTACCGACCAGGCGCCGCCGCGCGACATTGCCGCCGCGCTGAGCCAGGCAGGCGCGCGGCTCACTATCGCGACAGCCTAGAGCAATTCCAGGAAAAGTGTGATCGGTTTTCCGCCCGGAATTGCTTCAAAACAAAGAGATAGAGCGGTTCGCCGTTTCCGTGAAACGGTGAAACGCTCTAGTGCTTCTCAGGTTAGCTCTAGCCGAACACCAGCGACTGGTGGGCGGCGACGCCGGCCATGGCGCCGCCGGACACCGCAAAGGCGATGTTGTGCATCATGCGCGCCGCGTCCCCGGCCGCAAAGACGCCCGGCACCGATGTCTGCTGCTTGTCGTCCACCACGATCGCGCGGCCGAGCGGGCCTTCGTTGAAAGCGCAGCCCAATTGCTCGGCCAGCGGGCTGACCATTTCGTTGCGCGGCGCGGTGAACAGCGGCCTCACGCCGTCGCTACGATTGCCATCGAGCCTGACGACCAGGCCGCCGTCGCCGTCATCCTTCAGTTCGGCCACTTCGGCAGGCTCGAAGCGGATCTTGCGCTTCTCCAGTGCCTGCGCCTGCTCGGCGTCCGGCTCGAACAACCCGTTGGCGAACAGCGTGACATCGCCCCAGTCGGAAATCAGCTCGGCCTGATGCAGCGACATCGGCCCGGTCGCCAGCACACCGAGCGGCCCGCCGGCGACCTCGTAGCCGTGGCAGTAAGGGCAGTGCAGCACCGTTCTGCCCCATTGCGCCGCCAGTCCGGGAACGTCAGGCAGGATATCGCGGACGCCTGTTGCGAGCACCAGTCGCGCAGCGTCGAAGCCTTCGCCATCGGCCGTCCTGATCTCGAAACCACCCTTGGCGACCATGGCCTGATCCGCGCGTCCGGCAATCACCTTGGCGGTCGGATAGGCAAGCAGCTGCCGCCTGCCTTCTGCCAGTATAGCCGCTGGCTCGCGCCCGTCCTGGCCGAAGAAACCATGCGAATGTTCGGCAAAGCGGTTGCGCGGTTCGCCGGCATCGATCACCAGCACCTTGCGCCGCGCTCGCGCCGCATACATGGCTGCGGACAGGCCGGCGAAACTGCCGCCGATGACGATGACATCATACTGCATGGCTGGATACTCCAATCAGGTCATAACGGCGGCGGAAATCGGCTGTCAGGTCGGCCAGCGTGATATGGCTGAGCTTCTCGGTGAGCAGCCTTTCCGCCTCGATGCGGAAATCGTCGAGCACGGCGATCACCGCTTGCTCGACAAGGCATCCGGGACTTTCCGGCTCAGTGCTGAACGGCAGCAATGTCTCGCCGAGCGCGGTGCTGATCTCGGCTAGTGAAATCCTGTCCGGCGCCCGGCCGAGCAGCAGTCCACCGCCATGGCCGCGTGAAGAGGTGACGATGCCCGCCTCGCGCAGGCCGGCGATGGTGCGGCGCACCACCACCGGATTGGTGTGGATGAAAGTGGCGAGTTGCTCGGAGGTCAGCGCCCGTTCGGGCTTCTCGGCCATGTGGACCAGGATGTGCAAGGTGGAGGACAGTCGGCTGTTGCGTTTCATGTAACTTAGTTAGTTACGATTTCAGGCGATGTCAAATCCTCACGCAGCAACGGAGACTGCAAAGGGCCCAGTGCCTTATGCGGTCGGGAAGGTCATCCTGAAGCAGGCGCCGCCGACCTTGCCGTCGGAGACCTCGACCTTGCCGCCATGCAGATGCATCAGGTCGCGCACAAGATTGAGGCCGAGCCCGGCGCCATGGTCCTGCGGATGCAGGCGATAGAACGGCTCGAAGATCCGCTCCCTTTCGGGGGTCGGCACGCCGTCGCCCTCGTCCAGCACCTCGATCGTGGCGGGCGGGCGCACGCTGATGGTGATCCGCCCGGCCTTGCCGCCATGATCGATGGCATTCTGGATGAGATTCATCAGGGCGCGCTCGATCGCCATGCGGTCGCCGCGCACGGTAAGTTTTTCGCGGGCCGGCTCGAAGGACATTTCGTAACCGGCCGCGAAGGCGATCGGCGCCAGGTCGACCACGACATTGCGCGCCACGGCCACCAGATCGACCGATCCGAACTGTTCGGCCAGACGGTCGAGCCGCTGCAGGTCGAGCAACTGATCGGCAAGCGTCGAGAGCCGGGCCGCGTCCTGCAGCAGCCGGGCGCGCTCGGGCGTCGCCGGCAGCGCGGCGAGCCGCGTGTTGAGGATCGCAACCGGTGTCCGGAGCTCATGGGCGGCATCGCTCAGGAAGCGCTTGTGGCGTTCATAGCCGGTGTCGAGCCGCGCCACTGCCGCGTTGACCGCGGTGACCAGCGGCGTCACTTCCTTCGGTACGCCGTCCAGCGGCAATCGCATGCCGCGTTTGTCGATGTCGATCTGGCCGGCGGCTGTCGCCGCGCGCCCGAGGCCCGACAGCGCGCCACGCACCACCCAAGGCGTAGCAAACAGCGTCGCCAATCCCATCAGGCCGGCCAGCGGCAATATCCCCCACAGAAAGAATTGCGGGAACTGGCCGAGCAGGCGCAACATGGAGAGCCCGCCCTTGGTGCCGCTCATGATCTGCACGCTGCCCACCGCCGTATCGGTCCAGCGGATCTTGCCACCGGGCGGTGCTGCCTCGCCGATGGCGGAATCGATACGCGCGTCGCTGATGGTGTCCAGGAGGCCGACAAACGGCTGGTAGACGGCCGGTACCGTGCCCTCCTGCAACCGGTGTCCGTCCTTGTCGCGGATGATGAACCACAGATCCGGAACATCCGACCGTAGCCTGGCAAGCTCGGACGTATTCTTGAGCGCCAGCCCGCCCTTCGCATCGCGCGAGATCGCCTCGAGCAGCACGTCCATCGTGCCGTCCTCATAGTCGTGCGGGATCAGTCCGCTGGCGATCAGCGCGCCGATGATGCCGGCGATGATCAGCGTCAGCATCACGCATTGCAGCACCGCGATGCGCAGCACCAGGCTCCATTTCAGCGAGCGCGGCTGACGAAGGCTCATGTGGTCTCGCGCAAAAGGTAGCCGACGCCGCGTATGCCGTTGATGACCACGCCGCTCTCCGCCTCGGTCAGCTTGCGGCGCAGGCGCGAGACATGGGTGTCGAGCGCGTTGGATTGGATCTCGTCGTCGAGCCCGAACACCGCCTCCATCAGGGCCTCGCGCTGCACCATGCGGCCGGTGCGCCGCATCAGGGCTTCCAACACCAGCAGCTCACGGCGCGGCAAGGCGAGCGGCTCGCCGCGGATCGAGGCCTCGCGATGCCCGACATCGAGCGCAAGATGGCCGGCGCGGATCGTCTGCGTCTCGATCGGCGCCGGCCGTCTCAAGAGGGCCCTGAGCCGCGCCAGCAGCTCCTCGAAGGCAAAGGGCTTCGCCAGATAGTCGTCGGCGCCGAGGTTGAGGCCATCGACTTTGTCGGCGATATCGCCCCTGGCGGTCAGCATCATAACCGGTGTCGTGTTCCTGGCGGCGCGAAGCTTCGGCACCAGCGACAGCCCGTCGCCATCCGGCAACTGCCGGTCGAGCAATATGGCGTCATAGCTGTCGACGGCGACGAACCCTTCGGCCTCCAGCAGCGAGCCGGCATGGTCGACCACCATATCGTGCCGCTTCAGCGCCGCGCGCAGCGCCGACACCATTTCCGGTTCGTCCTCGACCAGCAGGATACGCATCCACAATCCTTTAACAGTCCTTTGCCGGCCGACTATCGCGCCAAGATTGCGCAAACATGGCGCCAATTTCGCCGGGCCGCCGCCGTTTTTCTTTGCGTGCCCCGAACCACGCAATGTCCATGC
This sequence comes from Mesorhizobium sp. RCC_202, assembly GCF_041355295.1. NCBI lineage: Bacteria > Pseudomonadati > Pseudomonadota > Alphaproteobacteria > Hyphomicrobiales > Phyllobacteriaceae > Mesorhizobium > Mesorhizobium sp. RCC_202. The sequence goes on along the minus strand of NZ_JBFUPO010000001.1, from coordinate 239,766 downwards.
AATGCCGCGCCCGCAAACAGCGCCTCGTCGAATGCCGGACGCGCGAATCGTCCGCGCAAGAAATGAGGTCACTATGCCTGCCAATGACGCTTTGTCTTTCCTCATGGCCTGGACGCTGTCGCCCTTGCGGATCGGCTCCGTGACGCCTTCCAGTTCAAGTCTTGCGACACTGATGACGCGCGAGATCGGTCCCGAGACGGGGCCTGTGCTGGAGCTCGGGCCGGGCACTGGTCCCTTTACCCGCGCCTTGCTGGAACGCGGCGTGCGCGAGAAGGACCTGACGTTGATCGAGGCCGATCCCGACTTCGCGCTTCTGCTCACCCGCCGCTTTCCGGCCGCGCGCATCTTCGAGATGGATGCGGTGAGCCTGCGCCATCTGCCGTTGTTCGACGGTCCTGTCGTCGGCGCCGCCGTCTCCGGCCTGCCGTTCCGGCTGATATCGCCGCGCAAGACTTTCGCCATTCTGGAAGGCGTGTTCGACAATTTGCGTCCGGGCGCGCCCCTTTACCAGTTCACGCTTGGCCATCGCTGCCCGTTCGACCAGACCTTGTTGGACAGGCTGGACCTCGAGGTGACGCGAATCGGGCGGACATTCCGCAATTTCCCGCCGGCTACCGTCTACCGCGTTTCCAGGATAAAGAAGCTCACAACTTATGACTGGCGCTTTTCATGACCGATTTCCTCTCGGCAATATTGGGATTGGGACTGTTCGGCGCCGCTTGCCTGGCCTTCACCGAAAAGATCCTGCCCGTGCCGCCCTCGCACGCCGTGCTCCTGTTCCTCGGCATGGCGAGAGCGCCTGACCTGGCGACGCTCGGCATGTTGCTGTTGGTGACGACGCTGGCGTCGACCGCCGGCTGCCTGTTCTGGTACGCGATGGGTGGCCGGCTGGGGCCGGAGCGCGCCGATGCGGTGATCCGGCGTTTTGGCCGCTATATTTTCCTGCGCCACGACACCTATCTCCGCTTCGCCGGCGCTTATCGCCGCAACCACATGCGGGCCTCGCTGCTGGCGCAATTCGTGCCCACCGTGCGCAATTATCTGCCGATTGCCGCCGGCGCCTTGCGCCTTCCGGTCGTGCCCTTTGCTGTCGCTACCCTGTTTGGCGCCATGCTGTGGAACGGCGGCTTTCTCGTCGCCGGCTATGCGATGCACGACGGCGTTCACGATCTGCCGTCCGTCGCCTTCCGCATCATGGCCATCGTGCTGGCTGTCGAAATCTCGTTCTTCGTCGCGCTGCGCTATCGCCGGCTATGGTGGCCGCGCGCCGGTACGGCAAAGAGCTAGAGGCGCGCCGGAGCAGACGGCTTCCTTTCCCGGTCGCGCCGGTGTTTAGTCCGGCCATGGCCTTCACCATCCGCCAACTGCAGTTCTTCGTCGCCGTCGCCGAGCAGGGCACGGTGTCGGGCGCCGCGCAGAACCTCTCGATCTCGCAATCCTCGGTCACCGAGGCGATCAAGGAGCTCGAAAGCGATCTCGGCGTCGAATTGTTCGAGCGTCATCCGCGCGGCCTCAACATCACGCACAAGGGCCACCAGTTTCTGCGCCACGCGACCAAGATCCTGGCCGATGTCTCCGACGCGCGCCGTGCCTTCTTCGGCGAGCAGGCCGTGACCGGCGGCCGGCTGCAGCTCGGCGTCACCTCGCTGGTCGCGGGCTATGTGTTGTCCGACCTGCTTGCCCGCTATCGTCGCGCCTATCCTGGCGTCGAGGTCTCGGCCATCGAGGACAATGGCGACTATCTCGAGCACCTCTTGGTCGGCGGCAAGCTCGACATCGCGGTGATGGTCACCTCCAACCTGCGCGATCGCACCGCGCTGCAGTCCGAAATCCTCGAAGTCTCTGCCTACCGGCTCTGGATCCCGCTCAGCCACAAGCTTGCCAGCGCCGATATCATCTCGATCGGCGACATCGCGTCCGAACCGTTGATCATGCTCACCGTCGACGAGATCGAGGAGAACACCGGCAAGCTTTTGGCTGCGCTCGGCGCGAAGCCGCACGTCGCCTTCCGCACCCGCTCGGTCGAAGCGGTGCGCAGCCTGGTTGCCACCGGCGCCGGCGTGGCGCTGCTGCCGGATCTGGTCTATCGGCCCTGGTCGCTGGAAGGCGACCGCATCGAATCCCGCGACATCTCCGGCTCGCTTCCCGTCGTCCAGGTCGGCACGGTGTGGCGCCGCGGCTCCGGCCTGCCGCAGGCGGCGCGCGATTTCATCGGGCTTGCCCAGTCGCAACGGACGGTCCGTCAACGCGCTTAACCGCGGGGGTCGAGTTATCGGAAAAAACGATATCGGCTTTCTGATAAATGAATTTGCGAAACCGGGATTTTCAAAGCACCTTCCGTTTCAGGGACCAAAACCGCCATCAGAGCGGCATCGTGTCCATCGAAGGAACGTTTTTCAGTCCGCGCGTGACCTGGCGAAACCGATGCGGTTTCGGGGTCATTCGCCAAAATGGGAGAGATCGACGATGAATTCATTCCTGAAGTCGTGCACGGCGTTGACGGTCGCGCTGACTTTTTCTTGTCAGGCGATGGCCCAGGTCAAGGAACTCGGCAAGAGCGAGGGCGAGGTCGATATCGTCGCCTGGCCGGGCTATATCGAGCGCGGTGAGACCGACAAGGGTTATGACTGGGTGACCGCCTTCGAGAAGGACAGCGGCTGCAAAGTCAATGTGAAGACCGCCAACACCTCGGACGAGATGGTCTCGCTGATGAATGAGGGCGGTTTCGACCTGGTCACCGCTTCAGGCGATGCTTCGCTGCGCCTCGTCGCCGGCAAGCGGGTGCAGCCGATCAACACCGATCTCATCCCGAGCTGGAAGTCCGTGGACGACCGTCTGAAGGATGCGCCTTGGTTCACCGTCGACAAGGTGCATTACGGCGTTCCCTATCAGTGGGGCCCGAACATCCTGATGTACAACACCGATGTCTTCAAGGAGGCGCCCAAGAGCTGGAACGTCGTCTTCGAGGAAATGAAACTGCCTGACGGCAAGTCGAACAAGGGCCGCGTCCAGGCCTATGACGGCCCGATCCACATTGCCGATGCCGCCAACTATCTGATGTTCCACAAGCCGGAACTCGGCATCAAGGATCCTTACGAACTCAACGAAGACCAGTACAAGGCCGCGCTTGAATTGCTGCGCACGCAGCGCACGCTGGTCGGCCGCTACTGGCACGATGCCGCCATCCAGGTCGACGATTTCCAGAACGAAGGCGTCGTCGCTTCCGGCTCGTGGCCCTATCAGGTGAACACGCTGGTCGCCGCCAAGAAGCCGGTCGCCTCGACCGTTCCGGAAGAAGGCGTCACCGGCTGGGCCGACACCACCATGATGGAAGCCGACGCCGCGCATCCGAATTGCGCCTATATGTGGCTCGAACATTCGCTGTCGTCGAAGGTCCAGGGCGATGTCTCGGCCTGGTTCGGCTCGCTGCCTGTCGTGCCCGCCGCCTGTAAGGGCAACGACCTGCTCGGCGAGGAAGGCTGCAAGACGAACGGCTACGACAATTTCGACAAGATCAAGTTCTGGAAGACGCCGGTGTCGAAATGCGTCAGCCAGAACAACCAGTGTGTGCCCTATTACCGCTGGGTGTCGGACTATATCGGCGTCATCGGCGGACGGTAACGCCATTACCCTCCTCTTTGCGGGGAGGGTCGACGCGCGGCATCGGGTGGGGATACCCACTCGATGCTTTGCCGCAACCTTCCAACAGCGAGGAAGGTAGGGCCTCGCGCGACATCAACACATCAACCGGCAACTGACTGACAGGCTCATGACCTCTGCCGTCTCCTTCAAAGAAGTCTCGCGCCATTTCGGCAGCGTGCGCGCCGTCGACGCGGTCGATCTCGACATCGCGCCCGGTGAGTTTTTCGCCATGCTCGGACCGTCCGGCTCCGGCAAGACGACATGCCTGCGCCTGATCGCCGGTTTCGAGCAGCCGACGGCCGGATCGATCTCGATCTTCGGCGAGCGCGCCGAAGGCGTTCCGCCCTATCGCCGCAACGTCAACACCGTGTTCCAGGACTACGCGCTGTTTCCGCATCTCAATGTGCTCGACAACGTCGCTTACGGCCTGATGGTCAAGGGCGTCGGCAAGGCCGAGCGCCTGAAGGCAGCGGAAGAAGCGTTGTCGCTGGTGCGCCTGCCTGGCTACGGCGCGCGCCGTCCGGGCCAGCTTTCGGGCGGTCAGCGCCAGCGCGTCGCGCTTGCCCGTGCTCTGGTCAACCAGCCCAAGGTGCTGTTGCTCGACGAGCCGCTCGGCGCGCTCGATCTCAAGCTGCGCGAGAACATGCAGGAAGAATTGAAGTCGCTGCAGAAGGCGCTCGGCATCACCTTCGTGTTCGTCACCCACGACCAGGGCGAAGCGCTGTCGATGGCCGACCGCGTCGCCGTCTTCAATGACGGCAGGATCATGCAGATCGGCACGCCGGAGGATATCTACCAGCGGCCGAAGACGCGCTTCGTCGCCGATTTCGTCGGCTCGTCCAACGTGCTGCCGCCGGATTTCGTCCAACGCTATTCGGGCCAGCATCGCTGGGGGAGTTTGCGCCCTGAATCCATTCGCGTTTCAAACGCAACGAGCGGCGACGGCGTTGCGGCGACGCTCGTTGGAACCAATTATCTCGGCGCCACGACAAGGCTGGCGCTCGACGCCGATGGGTTGCGGCTCCACGCCATGGTGCCGGCGGGCACCGCGCTGCCGGCGGAAGGCGAGGCGGTGATGCTCACCTTCAACCGCGACAGCCTGCATCTGATGGACGAGGCGGTATGAGCGTCGACGCCACCATGCCAAGCGCCACAGCTCCTGCCATCCTGCCCGGCAGCGGCGGCATGCGTGGCGCGCTCTCCGACCTGTTCTGGCGTCGGCCAAAGCTGCTTCTGCTCCTTATGCTGGCGCCGCCGGTTCTCTGGCTCGGCATCGTCTATATCGGCTCGCTTTTCGCGCTGCTCGCGCAAAGCTTTTTCTCCATCGACGAGTTCTCCGGCCTTATCAATCGCGAGTTCACGCTGAAGACCTATGGCGATCTCTTCCAGGCCGCCAATCTCGACATCATCCTGCGCACGGTGACGGTGGCAGCACTTGTCACGCTGGCCTCTGCGGTCGTCGCCTTCCCCATCGCCTATTACGCGGCACGCTATGCGCGCGGCCGCTGGAAGGCGCTGTTCTATCTCGGCATCATGCTGCCGCTGTGGTCGAGCTATCTGGTCAAGATCTATGCCTGGAAGCTGATCCTGGCCAAGGAAGGCATCCTCACCTGGCTGCTCGCCAAGCTGCATTTGCTCTGGCTGCTCGATGCCTGGCTGTCGTTGCCGGTCGTCGGCGGCAATTCGCTGTCGGTGTCGTTCACCGGCACCTTCATCGTCTTCGTCTATGTCTGGCTGCCCTTCATGATACTGCCGGTGCAGGCAGCGCTGGAACGCGTGCCGGGCAATCTGGTCGAGGCCTCGTCCGACCTCGGCGCCTCGCCCGGTCAGACCTTTCGCAACGTGCTGTTTCCGCTGGCGCTGCCAGGCATCGTCGCCGGCTCGATCTTCACCTTTTCGTTGACATTGGGCGACTACATCATCCCGCAGATCATCGGCACCTCGCGCCTGTTCATCGGTCAGGCCGTCTATTCGCAGCAGGGCACGGCCGGCAACATTCCTTTGGCCGCCGCCTTCACCGTGGTGCCCATCGTCATCATGGGCTTCTACCTCTGGGGCGCCAAGCGCATGGGAGCTTTCGATGCGCTCTGACCGTGGCCAATCCGCGCCGCTCGGCCTGAAGATTGCCGCTGCCTGCGGCCTGCTCTTCCTGCATCTGCCGATCCTCTTGATCTTCGTCTACGCCTTCACCACCGAAGAGAAGAGCTTCGTCTGGCCGCCGCCGGGGCTCACCTTGCAATGGTTCGCCGTCACCTGGAACCGGCCGGATGTCTGGCAGGCGCTGTCGCTGTCGGTGCGTGTCGCCGCCATCTCGACGACGATCGCGCTGGTGCTCGGTACGCTGTGCGCCGCCGCCGTCTCGCAAACGCGCTTCTTCGGCCGCGAGACTATCTCGCTGCTGGTCATCCTGCCGATCGCGCTGCCCGGCATCATCACCGGCATCGCGTTGCGCTCGGCCTTCGCGCTGGCCGACATCCCGTTCTCGTTCTGGACGATCGTGCTCGGCCACGCGACCTTCTGCGTGGTCGTCGTCTACAACAACGCCGTCGCCCGTTTCCGACGTACCTCCGGTTCGATGATCGAGGCCTCGATGGACCTCGGCGCCGACGGCTTTCAGACCTTCCGCCATGTCGTGCTGCCCAACATCGCCACAGCGCTGCTTGCCGGCGGCATGCTCGCCTTCGCGCTGTCCTTCGATGAGGTCATCGTCACCACCTTCACCGCCGGCCAGCAGCAGACGGTGCCGATCTGGATGCTGGAAGAACTGATCCGCCCGCGCCAGCGCCCAGTCACCAATGTCGTGGCCATGGTGGTCGTGCTGGTGACGCTGCTGCCCATCCTGTTTGCCTATTACCTGACGCGCGACGGCGACCAGATCGCCGGCAGTGGAAAATGAAAGCAGCGAATAGGGAGTAGCGAATAGCAAATAGGGAAAATTTGACCGCGAACCCTATTCGCTACTCGCTATTCGCTACTCGCTCCTCACGAAGGAGAATTTCCATGGACACCCAGATGCTGATCGGCTCGAAATTCGAGAACGGCACCGAAACCGAGGAGCCGATCCTCAATCCGAAAACCGGGGCGACCATTCTCAACCTGCCCGAGGCCAGCCAAGCACAGATCGAGGCAGCGGTCATTGCCGCCGAACAGGCGTTCGTCGGTTGGTCGCGCACCACGCCGGCGCAGCGCTCCGGCTATTTGCTCAAGATTGCCGACCGCATCGAGGCCGAAGCCAAGGAGTTCGCCACACTCGAAGCGTTGAACTGCGGCAAGCCGATCAATGCTGTGCTCAATGACGAGATCCCGGCGATCGTCGATTGCTACCGGTTCTTCGCCGGCGCGGTGCGTTCGATGCCAGGCGTCGTCGCCGGCGAATATCTGCCCGGCCACACCTCGATGGTGCGGCGCGACCCGATCGGCATCGTCGCCTCGATCGCACCCTGGAACTATCCGCTGATGATGATGGCCTGGAAGCTGGCGCCGGGGATTGCCGGCGGCAACACCGTGGTCTTCAAGCCATCCGAACAGACGCCGCTGACGACGCTCAAGCTGGCGACGATCCTGGCCGATGTGCTGCCCGAGGGCGTCGTCAATGTCGTGCTCGGCCGCGGCGACAGCGTCGGCAACACGCTGATCAACCACCCCAAGGTCAACATGATCTCGATCACCGGTGACGTCGCCACCGGCAAGAAGGTGCTGCAGGCCGCCGCCAAATCGGTCAAGCGCACGCATCTGGAGCTTGGCGGCAAGGCGCCGGTCATCGTCTTCGACGACGCCGACCTCGCCGCCGTCGTCAACGGGTTGCGCGCCTTCGGCTATTACAATGCCGGCCAGGATTGCACCGCCGCCTGCCGCATCTATGCCGGCAAGAAGATCTACGACAAGCTCGTCGCCGATCTCTCCTCGGCGGTCTCGACCATCAAGTACAACCAGCCGGACGACACCGAAAACGAGATCGGCCCGCTGATCTCGCGCCGCCAGCGCGACCGCGTGTCGAGCTTCGTCGAGCGTGCCTCGGAACTGAAGCACATCGAGATCACCACCGGCGGCAAGCCGGGCGAGGGCTCCGGCTTCTACTACCAGCCCACCGTCGTCGCCGGCGCCCTGCAGGAGGACGAGATCGTGCGCCGCGAAGTGTTCGGCCCGGTCGTCTCGATCACGCGTTTCTCGGATGTCGACGAAGCGGTGAACTGGGCCAACGACAGCGATTACGGTCTGGCCTCATCGGTGTGGACGAAAGACGTCTCGCGCGCCATGGCCACAGCCGCGCGCCTGCAATATGGCTGCACCTGGATCAACACCCACTTCATGCTGACCAACGAGATGCCGCATGGCGGCCTGAAGCAGTCCGGCTACGGCAAGGACATGTCTCTCTACGCGCTCGAGGACTATACCGCCGTGCGGCATGTGATGGTGGCGCACGGGTGAGAAGCGGTCCGCGTAGCGGACGAAAAGCCCCCAAATGGGCTTTTCGAGCGACGAACGCCCGGAGCCATAGCGAAGGGCCGGGACGCCGCCTGTCCTTCTCCCCTTGTGGGACTGTTGCGTAATTGGCTGGTTGTGATTCTCTGAGACGGAAGCTCGGAGGGAATCGCAATGGCGGTGAAGCAGACGGGTCAGTTGAGCCTGGCGGAGGCATTTCTGGGCCAGAAGCTTTCTGGCGGATCCTCGCCGCTCGACCGGCTGTCCGGCCTGGTGAAATGGTACCGCTTCGAGAAGCTGCTCAACCCGCTGCGCGATGGCGGGCCGGGACGCGCGGCCTGGCCGCCGCTGGTTCTGTTCAAAGCACTGCTTCTGCAATCGCTCTACGGGCTGTCGGATCGCGAGTTGGAGGAAGCGCTGGGCGACCGGCTGTCGTTCCGGCGCTTTGTCGGGCTTGGCCTTGAAGAGAGCATTCCCGATCACACGGTGCTGTCACGCTTTCGCAACCTGCTTGTGGGCGAAGGATTGATGGAGAAGCTGTTTGGTGAGTTGGACCGGCAGTTGGAGAAGGCCGGCGTGATCCTGAAGCGCGGCACGATGCTGGACGCGACGCTGATAGATGCGGTCTCGACGCCGCCGACGCCGGAGCGGCCGTCGCAAGATACAGATGCCCGCGTCACCGCACGCAAGGGCAAGAAGGGCATCACCTTTGGCTACAAGGCTCATGTCGGCGTGGATGAGGGTTCTGGCCTGATCCGCACGGTGATCACCACACCGGCCAACGTCAACGACACGGTGATGGCCGATGACTTGATCCGAGGCGACGAGAAGACGGTATGGGCGGATGCGGCCTATGACACCCATGCCCGCCGCGCCCGGCTCAAGGCCGAGGGCAAAAAGCCTCGCATCGCGCGCCGCCCCAACAAGCACCATGCGCTATCGCCAAGGCTCAAGCACTACAACAGCTGATCGCCAGACGGCGGGCGGCAGTGGAGACCACCTTCGCTACCCTCAAGAACCGCATGAGACTGACCGTGATCCGCTATGTCGGACTGGCAAAGGCAACTGCCCAGGTGACGATGGCGGCGATCGCCTTCAACATGCGCCGATGGGCTGCCATCACGGGATAGGTGTGCCTGCAATCCGGCCGCTCAGGGCCAAACCGCCACCAAAATCAGAAAACCAGGCGCCAATCCCAAAGGGAGAAACAGCAATCGCTGCTTTCAAGGCTCGCCGCCACCTCGTCAGCAACTGCGCAACAGGCCCCTTGTGGGAGAAGGTGGATCGGCGCGCAGCGCCGAGCCGGATGAGGGGTGTTCCAGCTTGACGCCAGCTTACCCCTCACCCGGATTGCCAACCGATTTGTGAGGACAAATCGGGGCAATCCGACCTCTCCCACAAGGGGAGAGGTAAGACCTTGCGCAGGCGCTATTCCACAATGCGATAGATGTTCCACAGGCTGGAGCCCGACACCACATAGGGCTCCATCTCCTTGCCCCATTTGGCATGCGCGTCGATCTTGCCGATCTTGGCGAACATCGCCTCCAGCTGGGCCAGGCTTTCGACCTGATGATGCGATTCGACCGTCGCTTCCCGGGCGCCGATCGATCCGGTCATGATCTGGAACTTCAGCTCGGCAAGACCGACCTGAGAACCGATATCGCGCTCCCATTTCTTGAGCAGGTCGAGCACGGTCTGCTTGTGACCGAACTTGGCGTCGATCTGCCATCTGGCGCTGAACATGTCATTCCCTCCCAAGGTTGAGTTGGCCGGCTGGTCACCTACTCGTCCCAGGCCTGCACCACGGTCTGCCGTGCGATGCGCCCGTTCTTCAGCTCCAGCATCGCCGCGGCGAACACTTTCGTGCCGTCCGGATAGGCGCAGGCCTGGGTGAAGGCGAGGCTCTCGCCATCGGCAATCGTGGTGTCGACCTTGTGGGTCATCGCCCGGCTGCAGATGTCGTCCCAGAAGGTGGCAATCGCCGCGCGCCCACGGACTTCGCGCGGCTTGCTCGGTGGGTTGTTGCGGTCGATCACCCGCACCAGCGCGTCGTCGGCATAGAAGCTCGACAGCATCTTGCCGTCACGGCTCTCAATCGCCTTCTTGATCGCCGCGCCATCCACAACTTGAGTCTTGGTCAGCATTTTATCCTCCATGTGCCCGTCTTCGGGCGGTTGACGTTCGGAAAGTCTGCCCGGCGCCTATCGACGGGCAGTATCGTTCACTGCGACTTCGCCTTGACGGCGGCGAACACGTCGTCGGTCTGCTTCTTGAAAGTGGCGAGATCGACCTGGCTGCCATTGAGCATCGTCGACCAGTGGCGCACGATCGCCGCCATCGCGATCGTCTCCTTGATCTCCTCGTCCGATGCGCCGTTGAGCTTGGCCGCCTCGGTGTGGAAATAGATGCAATACTGGCAGGGGATCTGCGAGGCGACCGCCAGCCCCATCAGCTCCTTGGTCTTGCCGTCGAGCGCGGTCTTGGGGTTGAGCTGGACGCCCTTGATTTCAGCCCAGGCGCCGGCCACCGCGACATCAGGCAAGGTCTTGAACATGTCCGGCACCGAGCCGAGCGTTGCCTGGATGTCCTTGTAGGCGGCCGTTGCCGACGCATCCTCGGCTTTTGCGGGAGTGATCGTGAACAGCGCGCCAATGCTTGCCGCGATCACCAGTGATCTGACATTCCGCTTTGACTTAAGCATTTCATCCTCCGTTCGCAGCGCCTTCAAAGGCAATATCCGCCTGGCCTGCATGGGGAATTGATAGCGCTTACATCGGCGGGCCCGCTTCGCCCGAAAGCGCCATGGCTCTCATGGCCCGTCCGGGCCAGGGTGCCTGGCCGAAAACGCTGCCGCCGCCGCCCGCGACGGCAGGTCGAGCTTGAGCAATATGTTGGCGACGTGGCGCTTGACCGTATGCTCGCTCAGCTTGAGTTCGGCAGCGATCGCGGCGTTGCTCTTGCCGTCGGCGATCAGGGTCACCACCTCGCTTTCCCTTGCCGTCAGGGCGGCCTGTTCGGTTGTTTTGGTCCTGGCGCGGCAGTCGGGCTCCAGATGCTGTTCCGACATTGCCCGCACCAGCGCCACCGGCTCGTCCAGATCGTCCAACGTGACCCGGCTGGCGTCTTCGAAATGCAGGCCCGAGCCGATTGCCAGATCCGCGACCAGCCGCGACGCGAGGATATCGCCTCGGCTGGCGTGCGCGGCGAGCTGCATTGTCACCCGCGCCGTCAGCCCCACGGGCGGCCCGCGCAGTTCGATCTCGCCGACATGCGCGCCCTGCGCGCTGGCCACGCCGATCCCTTGCGCCGCCTCGCGCAGCGCCGCCGCACAACGTATGGCGCGCGCCGGCCCGTCGAAGCGCGAAATCATCATTTCGCCCTGGGTGCTCAACGCGCGGCCGCCATGGCGCCCGACCAGCGACCGCCAGGTTTCTTGGAAACGCTCGCTGCGTTCGCTCCACATCCGGTCGCCCATACGCGTCGTATCGTAGATACGCGTCACCAGAAGCGCCGCCAGCACGCGATCCGCTTCCGCCAACGCTCGCTCGCCGGTCAGGAACTCCTCGATCAGGTCTGCCACACGGTCGACATCGCCGGTCCAGATCGGATGGTCGCGGCCCGGAATCTCCACCAACCGCGCATTTGGGATTTTCTTGGCCAGGAAGCGGCTGGCGTCGGGATCGACCCGGGCGTCGTTGCGTCGATGGATGAGCAGAGCCGGCGCGCTGATCATCGCCAGGATGCCGCGCACGTCTATTCCGGCATTCATGCGGGCGAGTGCGGTCGCTGCCGTCGGGCTGGCGGACAACCGCTCGAACCGCGCCCACCATTGCGCAAAGTGCGGGTCGTCCACGCGGCCCGGCGCGAAATTGGGCAAAGTGGCGCCTGTGCCCCAGGACGTCTCCGCCGTCTCGATAAAGGCCTCCAGCCGTTCGGGCGGCATCACCCATTTGTGGAAATGCGCATAGGCGCCATAAAGCGCCAGCGCCCGCGTCCGCTCCGGATAGGTGGCGGCGAACAGCATCGCCATCGGCGCGCCTTCCGAGGCGCCGAGGATCGCCGCGCGGCCGCTTCCGGCGGCGTCCATCACCGCGCGCACGTCGTCCATGCGCGTTTCCAGGCTCGGCAGATTGTGGCTGTCGACGCGGTCGGAAAGCCCGGTGCCGCGCTTGTCGAACAGGATCAGCCGCGAGAAGGCCGAGAGCCGTTTCAACAGGCGACTGTAGCCTTCGTCTTCCCAGTGCAGGTCGAGATTGGAGATGAAGCCCGGCACGAAGACGAGATCGAACGCACCCTGGCCGACCACCTGATAGGCGATCCGCACCTCTCCGCTGCGCGCGTATCTGGTCTCGATCGGCCTCACGCAAACACCCTGCCGGCCAGACGATTTCTATCGTCCGACCATAGCAGAATCATGCCGCTTGCGGCAGCGAAACTTTAGAGAGTTGAAATATACGACCTTTGAGGCGGGTAGAGGCGGCCGCTACCCTTGCGAAACGCGCGTCCTATGCCGATTTGGCGTAGCCGAGGTTCTTGTCAGCCTGCTCCGGCGTCGGCGGCCGCTTGATCTTGGCCGAGGCGGCCACCAGAAGCTCGTCGAAATTCTCGGTGCCGGCGTCCAGCATCTCGAACAACTGGTGCCGCATCCTAGGTTCCCAGAACTTGTTGATGTGCTCGGCAACGCCGGCAATGCCTTCCTCGCGTGGCTTCGAATGGAAGAAGGTGGCGATCTGGTTGGCCATGCGCACCAGCTTTTCCCTGGTGCTGGTGATGTGGTCCTCGTCATGCGACATGCTTGGCAACTCCGGAAGCCACCCGCTCCGGGTGGGTGAAAACATCGAAATCGTCGCCGCGCACCAGCGCGACAAGCGTCATGCCGGCAGCGTCGGCGGTACGGATGGCGAGGGCCGTGGGGGCGGAAACCGCCATGATCATCGCAGCGCCGATGGCGGCCGTCTTCTGCACCATCTCGACCGACACGCGCGAGGTCACGACCACCGCGCCGGTCGCTCCATCGATGCCGGCCTTGGCCAGCGCGCCTGCCAGCTTGTCCAGCGCGTTGTGGCGGCCGACATCCTCACGCGCCATGACGATACCCTTGCCGGGAACGTAAAAGCCAGCGGCATGCACCGCACCGGTTTCGGCATGCAGCGGCTGCACTTTCGACAACAGCCGGACCGCACTTGCAATGTCGTCGGCGCCAAGCGTAAGCTTTGACGCACCGACGGCGTCGACCGAGCGCATCGCTTCCTCGATGGATTCGATGCCGCACAGGCCGCAGCCGACCGGACCGGCCAAACGCCTGCGCCGCGCCTCGAAGCGTGTATTGGCCTGATCCTTCAGCCTTATTTGTATGTCGATACCCGCGCCATGATCTTCGACCTCGATGGCTTCGATTTCGTCGGGCTTGGCAATGATGCCTTCGGTCAGCGAGAAGCCGAGCGCGAAATCCTCGAAATCGGCGGGGCTCGCCATCATCACCGCATGCGTGGTGCCGGCAAAGGAGAATGCCACCGGCGTCTCTTCCGGCACCATGCGGTTCGCGGCGGCGGTGCCGCTGGCGCGATGCGCCAGCCGCGATATCTGCGTCGTCGCTTTGCGGCGCGCGGCCAAGACTACTCTGCCGCCTGCAGCGGGGCGATGCGGCGGCTCCGCTCAGCCTGCTCGTTATAGTCCTTCTGCCAGTCGGTCGGGCCGTTGGACGGCGCCACCTGCACGGCCGTGACCTTGTATTCCGGACAGTTCGTCGCCCAGTCCGAGAAGTCGGTGGTGATGACGTTGGCCTGGGTGTCTGGATGGTGGAAGGTCGTATAGACGACGCCCGGCGAAACCCGGTCGGTGATCAGCGAGCGCAGCGTGGTTTCGCCGGAGCGGCTTGCCAGCCGCACCCAGTCGCCATCGCGGACGCCGCGTACTTCGGCGTCGTGCGGATGGATCTCAAGCCGGTCCTCGGCATGCCACATGACGTTCTCGGTGCGCCTGGTCTGCGCGCCGACATTGTATTGCGACAGGATCCGGCCGGTGGTGAGCAGCAGCGGATAACGCGGGCCGGTCCGTTCGTCCGTCGCCACATATTCGGTACGGATGAACTTGCCCTTGCCGCGCACGAAGCCGTCGACATGCATGATCGGCGTGCCCATTGGCGCCTTGTCGTTGCAGGGCCACTGCACCGAGCCGACACGGTCGAGCAGCTCGAACGAGACATTGGCGAAGCTTGGCGTCGTCTGGGCGATCTCGTCCATGATCTGCGACGGGTGCGTATAATTCCAGTCGAGCCCGATGGCGCGGGCAAGCTCCTGCGTCGCTTCCCAGTCGGCGTAGCGCGCCTTTGGCTCGATTACCTTGCGCACCATGTTGATGCGGCGTTCGGCATTGGTGAAGGTGCCGTCCTTCTCGAGGAAGGTCGAGCCCGGCAGGAAGACATGCGCGTAGTTCGCCGTCTCGTTGAGGAAGAGATCGTGCACGACCACGCATTCCATCGCGGCGAGGCCGCCGGCGACATGCTTGGTGTCGGGATCGGACTGCAGGATATCCTCGCCCTGGATGTAGATGCCCTTGAAGGTGCCGTCGACGGCGGCGTCGAGCATGTTGGGGATGCGCAGACCCGGCTCGTCGTCCAGCTTCACGCCCCACAGGCTCTCATAGATGTCGCGCACCGCCTCGCCCGAGATGTGGCGGTACCCCGGCAGCTCATGCGGGAACGAGCCCATGTCGCAGGAGCCCTGCACATTGTTCTGGCCGCGCAGCGGGTTCACGCCGACGCCTGGGCGGCCGATATTGCCGGTGGCCATGGCGAGGTTGGCGATCGCGATCACCGTCGTCGAGCCCTGGCTGTGCTCGGTCACGCCGAGGCCGTAATAGATCGCGCCGTTGCCGCCCTTGGCATACATGCGCGCGGCGCCCCGGATCAGCTCGGGGTCGACGCCGGACAGTTCGCCGACCACCTCGGGGCTGTTCTCCGGCAGGGCGACGAAGGACGCCCAGTCCTGGAACTCGGCCCAGTCGCAGCGCTCACGGATGAAGGCTTCGTCGAACAGGCCCTCGGTGACGATGACATGCGCCAGCGCCGTCAGCACCGCCACATTGGTGCCGGGCTTCAGCGGCAGGTGATAGTCGGCCTCGACATGCGCCGACTTGACCATCTCGGTGCGGCGCGGATCGAGCACGATCAGCTTGGCGCCCTGGCGCAGCCGCTTCTTCAGCCGCGAGGCAAAGACGGGGTGAGCGGAAGCCGGATTGGCGCCGATGATGACGGCAACGTCGGTGAATTCGACCGAATCGAAATCCTGCGTGCCGGCCGAGGTGCCGTAGGTCTGGCCGAGCCCGTAGCCGGTCGGCGAATGGCAGACGCGGGCGCAGGTGTCGACATTGTTGTTGCGGAAGCCCTGCCGCACCAGCTTCTGCACGAGGTAGGTCTCCTCGTTGGTGCAGCGGGACGAGGTAATGCCGCCGATCGCGGTGCGTCCATACTGATACTGGATGCGGCGGAATTCCTTCGCCGTATGGGCGATCGCCTCTTCCCAGCTCACTTCGCGCCACGGATCGGAAATCTTCTCGCGGATCATCGGCGACAGGATGCGATCCGTGTGGGTGGCGTAGCCATAGGCGAAACGGCCCTTGACGCAGGAATGGCCGTGGTTCGCCTTGCCGTCCTTGTAAGGCATCATGCGGATGACTTCGTCGTCCTTGACCTCGGCCTTGAACGAGCAGCCGACGCCGCAATAGGCGCAGGTGGTGACGGCCGAGCGCTCCGGCATGCCCTTTTCAAGAACGGTCTTCTCGCGCAGCGCGTCGGTCGGGCAGGCCTGCACGCAGGCGCCGCAGGAGACGCATTCGGAAGCGATGAAGTCCTCATGCATGCCGGCGACCATGCGCGATTCGAAACCGCGGCCTTCGATGGTCAGCGCGAAAGTGCCTTGCACCTCTTCGCAGGCTCGCACGCAGCGCGAGCAGACGATGCACTGCGCCGGATCGTAGGTGAAATAGGGGTTGGATTCGTCACGGGCGATGTAGTCGACCGCCAGCGAGCCATGGCCCGGCGCGACTCCATTCTCTTCCTTGACGTGGTTACGTCCTTCGACACCGTAGCGATTCTCCGTCAGGCCGACCGACTTCGCCACAACGTCGAACTCGGAGGCGCCGGTTCCGGCCTTCTCGTTCCAGCCGGTCGGGTGATCGGAAACATAAAGTTCCATGACACCGCGGCGGATGGCGTCGAGCCGGTCGGACTGCGTGCGCACCACCATGCCTTCGCCGACCGGCGTCGTGCACGAGGCCGGCGTGCCGCCGCGCCCCTCGATCTCGACCAGGCAGACGCGGCAGGAACCGAACGAGTCCAGCATGTCGGTGGCGCAGAGTTTAGGGATCTCGACCCCGCCTTCCATCGCCGCGCGCATGATCGAGGTGCCTTCCGGCACGCTGATGCTGCGGCCGTCGACGGTCAGCGTGATCTGCTTCTGAGACCTCGACTCCGGCGTGCCGAAGTCGATCTCTTCGATGAGTGCCGGGAAGTCGGCCTTGATGTTCATCTGCCAGCTCCTATTCAGCCGCCACGCGCTGCGGCGCGGGCTTGAAATCGTCAGGGAAATGCGTGATCGAGCTCATCACCGGATAGGGCGTGAAGCCGCCCAGCGCGCAGAGCGAGCCGAACTTCATCGTGTTGCAGAGGTCGGTTACCAGCGCGAGGCTCTTTTCCGGCTCGATGCCGGCGGCAAGCTTGTCGAGCGTCTCGACACCGCGCGTCGAGCCGATGCGGCATGGCGTGCACTTGCCGCAGCTTTCGATGGCGCAGAATTCCATGGCAAAGCGTGCCTGCTTCAGCATGTCGGCGGTGTCGTCGAAAACGGTGATGCCGGCATGGCCGATCAGGCCGTCACGCTTGGCGAATTCCTCGTAGTCGAACGGCGTATCGAACAGCGCGCGAGGGAAATATGCGCCGAGCGGCCCGCCGACCTGCACCGCTTTCACCGGACGTCCAGTGGCGGTGCCGCCGCCGATCTCGTCGACGATCTCGCCCAGCGTCAGGCCGAAGGCCGTCTCGAACAGGCCGCCATGCTTGACGTTGCCGGCGATCTGGATCGGGATCGTGCCGCGCGAGCGGCCCATGCCGAAATCCTTGTAGAAGGCCGCCCCCTTGTCCATGATGACAGGCACCGAGGCCAGGCTGATCACATTGTTGATCACCGTCGGCTTGCCGAACAGGCCCTGGATTGCCGGCAGCGGCGGCTTGGCGCGCACCACGCCGCGCTTGCCTTCCAGGCTGTTCAACAGCGAGGTCTCCTCGCCGCAGACATAGGCGCCGGCGCCGACACGGATTTCCATGTCGAAACCATTGGCTGATCCAAGCACATTGACGCCGAGCACGCCGGCCTTGCGGGCGATCGCGACGGCCTTGTTCATCGTCGCAACCGCATGCGGATATTCCGAGCGGATATAGACGAAACCCTTGCTCGCGCCGGTGGCGATGCCGGCGATCGCCATGCCTTCGATCAGCACGAAGGGGTCACCCTCCATGATCATGCGGTCGGCGAAAGTAGCGCTGTCGCCCTCGTCGGCGTTGCAGACGATGTATTTGCGCTCGTCCGCCGTGTCGAGCACCGTCTTCCACTTGATGCCGGTCGGGAAGCCGGCGCCGCCGCGGCCGCGCAGGCCGGATTCGGTGACCTGCTTGACGATGTCGGCCGGCGCCATCGCAACCGCGTTCTGCAGGCCGCGCAAGCCGCCCAGCGACTTGTAGGCATCGAGCGACAGCGGATCGTTGATGCCGCAGCGCGCGAAGGTCAGCCGTGTCTGCTTTGCGAAGAACGGAATTTTATCAGGCGCGCCGAGCCAGCGCTTGTGATGGCCGCCGGTCAGGAAGCCCGAGTCAAACAGGCTCTTGACGTCGGACGGCTTGACCGACCCGTAAGCAACGCGGCCCTTGTCGGTCGCGACTTCCACCAACGGTTCCAGGAAATAGGCGCCGCGCGATCCGTTGCGCACGATCTTGGCCTCGACGCCACGCTCCTTGAGCTCAGCCTCGATTGCCTTGGCGACCTTTTCGGCGCCCAGCGCTATGGCGCCGGAATCGCAGGGGACATAGATGCGCGGGATCATGAACGCACCTCCACGACGATCTCTTCGATCTTCTCGTCATCGAGCCGGCCGATCACTTCGCCGTCGAGCATCGCCGATGGCGAGCAGGCGCAAAGCCCGAGGCAGTAGACCGGCTCCAGCGTAACCGATCCGTCGCGCGTGGTCTCATGGAAATCGATGCCGAGCAGTTGCTTGACCTTGGCCGCGACGGCGTCCGAGCCCATCGACTGGCAGGCTTCCGCCTGGCAGAGCTTCAGCACGTGCCGTCCGGCCGGCTTGGCCCGGAAATCGTGATAGAAGCTGACCACGCCGTGCACCTCGGCCCGCGAGAGGTTCAGCCCATCGGCGATGACCGGCAGCGCGTCCTTCGGAACGTGCCCGAACTCTTCCTGGATGCTGTGCAGGATCGGCAGCAGCGGGCCTTCGAGGCCCTTCATCTCGTCAATGATCGCCGCCGTGCGCGACGCGATCTCGGTACTTGCGGGCTGCATCGTCAAGCAGCGCCCTCCCTTGTCGTGGCGACCCATCTATGTCACCCCAAAATAAAAGCGGTTTTGGGACAACGACATGCATAGGACGCATTATCGCTAAGTCCTTACGAAACCAGAGGAAACCTCGGAAATCAATAAAGCTGTCCCGTTGTTCGATAGAAAATTTCTATCGAACTCGACCGACCTGCATTGTCTAGCCTAGCGGTGGGCGCGAAAATCGTCCGCCAGCGCCATTGCCTCGTCCAGCAGCGCCTGCACCAGAGGCGTATGCGGTTCGCGCGGCGCGGCGACCAGCCCGACGGTGTGGCTGGCGTCCGGCTCGACGATCGGAATGGCGCGGATCGGCTCGGAAAAGCCGAATGTTTCCGCAAGGTTGAGCGGCATGATCGACGACCATTTGCCGGTCCGTATATGCGAGAACAGGACGATCATGGAATTGGATTCCAGCGTCGGCCGCACCTGCACGCCAGCCTCGGACAGATGCTGGTCGATGATGCGCCGGTTCTGCATGTCCGGCGTCAGCAGGCAGAGCGGCAGCTGGCTGATCTCGGCCCACGTCACTTTGTCGCGGTCGGAAAAGGGGGTCCCGATCGCGGTGATCAACTGGTAGCGCTCATCATAAAGCGGCACGCTGGTCACGCGTCCAAGCGGCTCGTTGTCGAGATAGGTGATGCCGGCATCGACATCGAGATTGCCGAGGAGCGTCAGCACTTCGATCGAGGTGCGCGACAGGATCGAGAAGGTCACGCCCGGGTGCTTTTCGCGGAACGGCGTCGTCAGCCGCGCCACCATGGCCAAGGCGGTGGGGATGGCGGCAATGCGGATGCGGCCGGACAGGCCATGGCGCGCCGCGCGCATCTCCTCGCGCATCGTGCGTGTATCGCCGACGATGCGGCGCGCCCAGCCCAGCACCTGCACGCCTTCCGGCGTCAGCCCCTGGAAGCGTGAGCCGCGATTGACCAGCATGACGCCGAGCTGGCCCTCGAGCTGCTTGATGCCGGCCGACAAGGTCGGTTGGGTGACCCCGCAGGCTTCCGCCGCGCGGCCGAAATGCTCCTCCTTGGCGAGAGCGATGAAGAATTCGAGCTTGTCGATCATCGGCGCAAACTATCGGGCGCAACACGCCTGCGCCAGATGGGGCCGTTGCGACAGAGCTTTCTCGAAGGCAACCCAGAGCGTTTCACCGTTTCACGGAAACGGCGAACCGCTCTAACTCTTTGTTTTTAGGCAATTCCGGACGGAAAACCGCTCACACTTTTCCTGGAATTGCTCTAGGATGCCGGCCTATCCAACCAGGCTCAGAATATTGCCGTCGGGATCTTTGAACCAGGCAATTTTCATACCGTCGCCGACATGGATGTCGCCGTTGAGCGACAGGCCCGGCATCTCATAGTGCTCGAAGGCGACGCCCTTCGACTTCAGCGACTTGACGATGGGTTCGATCTCATCGCCGACCATCCAAGTCACTGCCGTTGCCTTGTTGGTGCCGGCGAATTGCGAATGATAGACGTTGATGACCGTGTCGCCGCTTTTATAGACGACCAGTTCGCCGCCCATCTCGTCTACCTGCTTGAGACCCAGCGTGCCTTCATAGAAGGTCCTGGCCTTCGCCAGGTCCTTGACCGCGAGATTGGCTGTTGCGTTGCTGTTTTCGAGCATGACCGTTTCCTTCCCGGATTGTCATTGTCCTCGCTCAGGCATCCGAAAATAGGGCGTGTGGACCGTTTGGCCATGGCATCGGGGACCGTGGGACCCTGGGACGTCTTTCTCCGGCAAGTCCGACGCCATCCGTCGCTTTCGGGAGCACATCGGTCAAGCGATTGCGCCACGGCTTGGTTCCGTCCGGAAACTGCACTATCTGAGACGCCGAACGCCAAGGAGAAGATCATGTCCGTCAGCAAGGAAAATGTCATCGAGCGGCTGAAGACGGTCAATGGGCCGGATTTCACCGGCAACATCGTCGACCTCGGCATGGTCTCCGATATCTTCATCGCCGATTCCAAAGTGTTTTTCTCCATCACCGTCCCCGCGGCGCGGGCACAGGAGATGGAGCCGCTGCGCGCGGCCGCCGAGCGGGTGGTCAAGGCCATTCCGGGCGTTGCGAGCGCGATGGTCGCGCTGACGGCCGAGAAGAAAGGCGGCGGCATGGAAGCGCCCGTGCCACCGCGCCCGGCCGCGCCCAGGCCCGCCGCTGCACCGCAGCCGGCGCCGCAGCGCGCCGCACCGCAGGCGCCGGCCTCGCAAAGCCATGGCAAGCGCGGTGTGCCCGGCATCGACGCCATCATCGCGGTCGCTTCCGGCAAGGGCGGCGTCGGCAAGTCCACCACCGCCGTCAACCTTGCGCTCGGCCTGGCCGCCAACGGTTTGAAGGTCGGCGTGCTCGACGCCGACATCTACGGGCCGTCGATGCCGAGGCTGCTCGATATTCATGGCCGGCCGCAGACGGTCGACGGCAAGATCCTGAAGCCGATGGAAAATTACGGCCTCAAGGTGATGTCGATGGGCTTCCTCGTCGATGAGGAGACACCGATGATCTGGCGCGGCCCGATGGTCATGTCGGCGCTGACGCAGATGCTGCGCGAGGTCGAGTGGGGTTCGCTCGACGTGCTGGTGGTCGACATGCCGCCCGGCACCGGCGACGCCCAGCTCACCATGGCGCAGCAGGTGCCGCTCGCCGGCGCGGTCATCGTCTCGACACCCCAGGACCTGGCGCTGATCGATGCCCGCAAGGGCCTCAACATGTTCAAGAAGGTCGACGTGCCGCTGCTCGGCATCATCGAGAACATGAGCTACTTCCTGGCGCCCGACACCGGCAAGCGCTACGACATTTTCGGCCATGGCGGCGCGCGCCGCGAGGCTGAGCGTCTCGGCGTCACGTTCCTCGGCGAGGTGCCGCTGGAAATGGGCATCCGCGAAAGCTCCGACGCCGGCGCGCCGGTGGTCGTGTCGAAGCCCGATAGTGCCGAGGCGAAGATCTATCGCGATATCGCGACAAAAGTCTGGGACCGGGTCAACGAAGAACGCGGCGCCGCCGAAGCCGCGGTGCCGAGCATCGTGTTCGAATAGCGCGGATATCCCTCCCGCTTGACGGCTGAGGACCGCTCAGCCACCCACCTTCTCGCCGAACGTCGAGAAAAACTGCCCGGCGAGTTTCTTCGACGTCGATTCGATCAAACGGCTGCCAAGCTGCGCGATCTTGCCGCCGACTTCCGCTTTGGCGGCGTATTTCAGCACCGTTGCGTCCGCGCCGTCGGCGGTCAGCGTCACGTCGGCGCCGCCCTTGGCGAAGCCGGCGATGCCGCCCTTGCCTTCGCCCTGGATCGTGTAGGCGTGCGGCGGCTTGAGGTTCTTCAGCGTCACCGCGCCGTTGAAGGTCGCCTTGATCGGCCCGATTTTGAGCACGACTATTGCCGCCATCTCGGTCGGCGATTTCATCTCCAGGCCTTGGCATCCTGGAATGGCCTGTTTCAGGATCTCCGGATCATTGAGGGCTTCCCAGACCTTCTGGATAGGGGCCGCGATGCGTTCCTCGCCTTCCATCACCAGTGCCATCGAGACCTCCCAGGCGTTATTCGAAAAAGGGGTAACGCGGGGTCGCACGCATGTCCATCCGCACCAAAGTCCTGATTTGGGCAGCACCTCCTCTTGCCTGCATTCGCGCGTTGTCATAGGGATTTGTCATACAAATACGGAGACCACGATGGCAGGCGCCCCCACCAGCAAGAAGAAATTTCGCTCGCAGGAGTGGTTCGACAATCCCGACAATCCGGGCATGACCGCGCTCTATCTCGAACGCTACCTGAACTACGGCCTGACCCGCGCCGAGCTGATGTCGGGCAAGCCGCTGATCGGCATCGCCCAGACCGGCTCCGACCTCTCGCCCTGCAATCGCCATCACATCGAGCTCGCCAAGCGCGTTCGCGAAGGCATCGTCTCGATGGGCGGCATTCCCTTCGAGTTCCCCTGCCACCCGATCCAGGAGACCGGCAAGCGGCCGACCGCCGCGCTCGACCGCAACCTTGCCTATCTCAGCCTCGTCGAGGTGCTCTACGGCTATCCGCTCGACGGCGTGGTGCTGACCATCGGCTGCGACAAGACCACGCCGGCGCTGCTGATGGCGGCGGCCACCGTCAACATTCCGGCCATCGCGCTGTCGGTCGGGCCGATGCTCAATGGCTGGCACAAGGGCAAGCGCACCGGCTCCGGCACCATCGTGTGGGAATCGCGCCAGCGCCTGTCGGCCGGCGAGATCGACTATGACGAGTTCATGGACATCGTCGCCTCGTCGGCGCCGTCGACCGGCTACTGCAACACCATGGGCACCGCCACCACGATGAATTCGCTGGCCGAGGCGCTCGGCATGCAATTGCCGGGCTCGGCGGCCATTCCCGCGCCCTACCGCGAGCGCGGCCAGATCGCCTACGAGACGGGCAAGCGCATCGTCGACATGGTGCATGAGGATCTAAAACCGTCCGACATCATGACGCGCCAGGCCTTCGAGAATGCCATCGTCGTCAACTCCGCCATCGGCGGCTCGACCAATGCGCCCATCCACCTCAATGCGATTGCCCGCCATCTCGGCGTGCCGCTCAACAATGACGACTGGCAGTCGGTTGGCCTCAACGTGCCGCTCATTGTCAATTTGCAGCCGTCAGGCGAATATCTCGGCGAGGATTACCACCATGCCGGCGGCGTGCCGGCGGTGGTCGCCGAGCTCATGAAGGCGGGACTGCTGCCTTATCCCGAAGCCATGACCGTCAATGGCAAGTCGATCGGCGACAATTGCAAGGGGGTCGCCAACGAGAACACCGATGTTATCCGCACCGTTGCCGAACCGCTGAAGGCCAATGCCGGCTTCATCAACTTCAAGGGCAATCTGTTCGATTCCGCCATCATGAAGATGAGCGGCATCTCGCCGGAGTTCCGCGAGCGCTATCTGTCCAATCCGAAGGATCCCGACGCCTTCGAAGGCAAGGCCATCGTCTTTGACGGACCGGAGGACTACCACGCTCGTATCGACGATCCGGCGCAAGGCATCGACGAGCACACCATCCTGTTCATGCGCGGCGCCGGCCCGATCGGCTATCCGGGCGGCGCCGAGGTCGTCAACATGCAGCCGCCGGCCTACCTTATCAAGAAGGGCATCCATGCGCTGGCCTGTATCGGCGACGGTCGCCAGTCCGGCACATCGGGCTCGCCTTCGATCCTCAACGCCTCGCCGGAAGCCGCGATCGGCGGCGGGCTGGCGCTGCTCAAGACCGGCGATCGCGTCCGCATCGATTTGAAGAAGGGCACGGCCAACATCCTGGTCGGCGATGAGGAGATCGCCAAGAGGCGGGCCGAGCTCGAAGCCAATGGCGGCTACCACTACCCGAAGCACCAGACGCCGTGGCAGGAGATCCAGCGCTCCATGGTCGACCAGTTCTCGGAGGGCATGGTGCTCAAGCCCGCGGTGAAATATCTCGACGTGGCGCATAAGAGCGGCGTGCCGCGCGACAATCACTGAACCCGGCTAAATCAAAAAGGGCGGCTTGCGAAGAGCGGGCCGCCCTTTCGCATGCCCTTGTTTCGGCCCCGCATAACCCACAGATATGCTCGATCCGGCAGGTTGCGAAGGAGAGAGATGATCTTGGCGAAACGGCGCTCTTCCTTAGGCTTCCTCGGCATGTTCGGCCGCTCCGGCGATTTGCGTCAGCTCGATGACGCTTTACGCCAGGCGGACCTGCATCCGGCGCTGGTGCCTGAAGGCGTCAAGCTCACCATCGTCAATCTGATGAACGACCGCTGGCCGGACGAGCCGCCGGCCGACGCCTATTCATCGGTGGCGCAGCTTTGCGGCTATTGCGTCGCCGGGTCGGAAGTGTTCGAGCAGGCCAATGGCAAGGAGCGGACGCTGGACGTGGAACGCCGCGTCGAGGCAGCGCTCGAGGCCGGCGACAGCCTCGACGCGCAGATCGTGCTGATGACGCTGCATGCCAAGCTTATCAACACCGAAGTTGTCGAGCGCTATGGATTGATCGCAGAGTGACTTGGGTAGGAGGTGTTGAGATTTCGGTCAGGCCGAGCCGAAAATGGTGACTTCCGAGAACCGGAGCGGAGCGTACTTAAGTACGTGAGCACCGGAAGCGCAGGAAGCCGCCATTTGCAGGCCGGCCTCACCGAAATATCAGCGCCTCCTAGCCGCCCATGCCAGAGCGCGGCAACTTGATCATCTCGCCGAAGCGGGCTCGCAGTTTGTCGTCGAGCGTGCGTGGCACATGGCGCGGGAAGCGCTCGGCCAGCACGCGCTTCTTCTCCGCGATCGCCCGCGACAGGATATCGGGCCGGCCTTTCTCGTTCCATTCCTTGGGCGAGAAACGATCGCCGACGGCCGGGTAGAAATACTCGGTCTGCATCAGCCTCAGCGTCTGCTCGTTGCCGAGGTAGTGCCCCGGACCTTTGATGCAGACTTCGGCGATGGTGTCGATCGACAGCGCCTCGTCGGTCACCTCGATGCCGCGCACGCAGCGCAGGCAATGTCCGAGCATGTCGTTGTCGATGATCAGGCTTTCCAGGCAGAAGCCGAGCAGCGAGGCATGCATGCCGGCCGATTCATAGACGAGGTTGAGGCCGGCAAGACCGGCCATCACGTCGGTGATGCCCTTTTCATAGCCGGACTGGATGTCGGGCAGTTTCGAATCCGTCATGCCGGCGGCAGAGCCGCCCGGCAGGTCGTAATACTGCGCCATCTGCGCGCAGGCCGCGGTCAGCACAGCCTGCTCGGCAGAGCCGCCGGACATGGCGCCGGTCCTCAGATCGGAGACGAACGGCCAGGTGCCGAAGATCGCAGGATGTCCGGGCTTGATGGCGTTGACATAGACCAGGCCCATCAGCACTTCGGCCACCGCTTGCACGACGGCGCCGGCGATTGCCGCGGGCGCCGTGGCGCCGGCCTGGCCGGCCGACAGAAGCAGGATCGGGATGCCGCCTTCGACGCAGGCCTCGAGCACGCCGCAGGCATCCTCGGCGAACTTCATCGGCGGCACGACGAAGCAGTTCGAGTTGGAGACGAAGGGACGGGCGCGGAAATTCTCCTCGCCGCCGGCGATTGCGTAAAGCATCTCCAGGGCCGGCTTGACGTTCTCGCGCACGGTAAACGAGGTGCCGACATGCTTGGACGTCCCCATCACGCAGGCGTAGAGCGTGTTGAAATCCATATCGAGCGGATCGGGGATGTCGCGCGGCACCATGGTGCGCTGGAAGAAGTGGATGTTGTCCAGCCCCTCGACGAGACGGGCGGCGTCATAAAGATCCTGCAGCAGCGATTCGCGATATTCGCGCTTCTCGACATCGACCAGATGCACGGCGGCGCCCGCCGTGCCGTAATGCACGCGTTTGCCCTGGATCAGCATATCGTGCTTGGGGTCCTGGCCGTGCAGCGTGAAATTGCGCGCAGCCTTCTTGATCGTGTCCAGCACCAGCGCCTGCGGCAGGCGGATGCGGCCGTCATCGCCATAAGTGGCGCCGGCTCTCGTCATGGCCTCGATGCAGGATGGGATGGCGTTGGCGAAGCCGACCGTTTCCAAGAGTGTCAGCACAGCTTCGTGGATGCGCTCGCGATCGTTCTGGCTCAATGGACCATAGCTGCCGCCCTCGAGGCCTGCCCGGATCGGACGGACATCGTCGGCTAAAGGCGCCGCCCGCATCGCGCGACGCGCTTCGCGCCCGCCGGACCGCCGCGAACGCTGGTCCGCCGCTGCTTCCTGCTTCTCAAGAGCCACTGACATGGAAGACACTCCACCTTTGGTTTTTTCATGGGCAGGGCGCGTGATGATTGGTCCACCATCGGCCTGCCGCATCCCCTTTATGGCTCGACTATGCCGCCGGCATTGGCACAGCCTATGGGCCAGGGATTCCCGTCGAATATGCCAGAGCGCTAAAGAGAGCGCGACGCCAAAACAAAAGGAGCCGGCGCGTGCCGGCTCCTTCAGGCAGTTCGATTGGTGATCAGGCCGCGGCCGGTCTGCGTCCTGCCGCTGTCGCCAGTTCGCGGATGCCGGGCTCGATATGCTGCAGCGAGATCGAGGAGATGCCCAAGCGCATGAAACGCGAGGGCTTTTCGCTGCGATCAAAGAAGCGGTCGCCGGGTTCGATGATGACGCTGCGCGAGGCAGCGGCTTCGGCAAGGCCACGCGAGTCAGTGCCGCGCGGTCCTTCCAGCCAGAGCGAAGTGCCGCCGGCCGAGTCGGTCGAGCGCCATTCTGGCAGGAACGCGGAAATCGCATGGACCAGACGCTTGCGCCGTTCATCGAAGGCGGCGGAAAGCCTGCGCACCAGCGCCTCGTGATGGCCGAGCGACAAGAACAGCGCCACCGCACGCTGGTTGTTTGCCGGCGGATGCCGCAGCATGAAGCGGCGCAGCGCGCGCAGTTCTGCGATCAGTCCAGCTGAGGCCACGATGTAGCCGAGCCGCAAGCCGGGAGCCAGTGTCTTCGACATCGAGCCGACATAGACGACGCGGCCGGAGCGATCGAGGCTCTTCAGCGCCTGTTGCGGCGCCTCGTCGAGGAGCTGGCTGTCATAGCCGTCCTCGATGATGATCTGGTTGTTGCGGTTGGCCCGCGCCAGAAGATCCTGCCTGCGCTCCGCCGACAGCGGCACCATTGTCGGGCAATGGTGACTCGGCGTGACAAAGACAAAGCCGGAATCGCTGGGAATTGCGGAGGTGACGATACCCGACTGGTCCACCGGAACCGGCTGGATATCGGCGCCGGCCAACCGGAAGATCGAGCGGGCATCCGGGTAGCCCGGATCCTCCATCGCCACCTTCGAACCCTTGGTCATCAAGAGCGTGGCGAGCATATAAAGCGCGTTCTGCGCGCCCAGCGTCACGATGATCTCATCCGGGTTGGCGAAGATGCCGCGGCGCGGCAAAAGCCTGGCCTGGATCTGTTCGATCAGCAGCGGATCGTCGCGGTCGACCATGTCCGACGCCCAGTTGCGGATCTCCAGCACCGCCAGCGCCATGCGGTTGCATTCGCGCCATTCGGCGGTCGGGAACAGCGCCGGGTCGAACTGGCCGTAGACGAACGGGTAGGACGACTTGATCCAGTTGTCGTGCTTGGCCGGCGGCGGCATATCGCTGGCCGCGATCTGCCGGCGTGCCTTCCAGTCGATCTCATTCTGCTGGTCCGGCGCCTTCTGATGCGGCTTGGCGGGGGTGGCCAAAACGTCGGGATTGACGAAATGGCCGCGCCGCTCGCGCGCCACCAGGAACCCCTGGTCGACAAGCTGTTGGAACGCCAGCACCACCGTGCCGCGGGCAACGCCAAGTTTTTCGGCCAGAATTCGGCAGGACGGCAACGGCATCGAAGCGGCGATTTGTCGGTCGAGAATGGCCGCGACGATCGCCTGGCGGATCTGCGCCTGGAGGGTCTGGCCGGATTCGGCCGAAATACGGAACAGGCCGGACCATATGGCCGTGTCATTGCGCTGTGGCATGGGAATCATCCTCGGATGGTCAGCCTTTTTTGCTTGGCTGGACCAGTGGAGTGTATGGGTGGCATAAGGGGTTGCGCCAATCAATTTTTCTGATCGCTGGGATTTATGCCAGTGATCTATCAGGCGCGATGCGCAGCATCGTCGCGGCACCACCCAAGCGCGATGCGCAGCATCGTCGCAGCGCTTTAAGCGCGATGCGCAGCATCGTCGCGGCATCCCTCCAAGCGCGATGCACCAGCATCGTCCACCACGCCGCGCAACATCGTCGCGGCGAATTCTCTCATCCTCACCGCCCAATACCATGCCTCATCAAAGCGTGATGCGGTGCGGCAAAGCCGCGCTTGAATGAAATGCAAATCGGCTCAATAGAATGACGCGCCGACACGCGCCGGAAACATCCGGCCTGTTAAAATGGTCTAAAAACCCGCCAGGAGCTCGCCAGTGGACCAGTCATCTTTCGACAAGCAACTTGCCGTCCTGCGCGAGCACCGCGCGGTCGCCAAGGGCACAATGCGCGAGGTTTTCGCCGCCGATCCCAAGCGCTTTGAGAAATTCTCCGCCACCGATGGTGACCTGTTGCTCGACTGGTCAAAATGCGCCGTCGACGCCGACACCATGGCGATGCTGGAGAAGCTCGCCGCCGCCGCTGACCTGGCGGGTCGCCGCGCCGCCATGTTCGAAGGCAAGAAGATCAACATCACCGAAAACCGCGCCGTGCTGCACACAGCACTTCGCAACCTGACCGGGAAGAGCGTCGTGGTCGACGGCCAGGACACCAAGGCCGACGTGATTGCCGTTCTCGACGCCATGGGCGCCTTCGCCGACGCCGTCCGCTCGGGCAAGGCGGCAGGCGCCACCGGCAAGAAGATCACCGACATCGTCAACATCGGCATCGGCGGTTCTGACCTCGGCCCAGCGATGGTGACGCTGGCGCTCGCGCCTTATCACGACGGGCCGCGCGCACATTACGTTTCCAATGTCGATGGCGCCCACATCCATGACACGCTGAAGGGGCTCTCCCCGGAGACGACGCTCTTCATCATCGCCTCGAAAACCTTCACCACGGTCGAGACGATGACCAACGCGCAAACGGCGCGCGACTGGGTGCAGAAGGCGCTCGGCAAGGAGGCGGTCGGCAAGCACTTCGCCGCGGTCTCGACGGCACTCGATCTGGTGGCGAAGTTCGGCATCGAACAGGACCGCGTCTTCGGCTTCTGGGACTGGGTCGGCGGCCGCTATTCGGTCTGGAGCGCCATCGGCCTGCCGGTGATGATTTCCATCGGCCCGCGCAACTTCCGCGCTTTCCTCGACGGCGCCCATGAGATGGACGAGCATTTCCGCTCGGCGCCGATGCAGAAGAACCTGCCGGTGCTGCTCGGGCTGATCGGCTGGTGGCACCGCGTCGTCTGCAAATATCCGGCCCGCGCCGTCATCCCTTACGACCAGCGCCTGTCGCGCCTGCCGGCCTATCTGCAGCAGCTCGACATGGAATCGAACGGCAAGAGCGTGACGCTCGACGGCACCGCCGTCACCACGCCGACCGGACCGCTGGTCTGGGGCGAGCCCGGCACCAACGGCCAGCACGCTTTCTTCCAGCTTTTGCACCAGGGCACCGATTTCATCCCGGTCGAATTTCTCGCCGCCGCTGTCGGCCACGAGCCTGAACTGAAGCACCAGCACGATCTCTTGCTCGCAAACTGCCTGGCGCAGTCGGAGGCTTTTATGAAGGGCCGCACGCTGGAGGAGGCGCGCGCGCAGATGCTGGCCAAGGGCATGAAGCCGGCCGAGGTCGACAAGATAGCGCCGCACCGCGTCTTTTCGGGCAACCGTCCCTCGCTGACCATTCTTTACAGAAAGCTCGATCCGCGCACGCTCGGCCGGCTGATCGCGCTTTACGAGCACCGCGTCTTCGTCGAAGGCACGCTGTTCAACATCAATTCGTTCGACCAATGGGGCGTCGAACTCGGCAAGGAATTGGCGACAGGCCTGCTGCCTGTCGTTGAGGGCAAGGAGACTGCCGCAAAACGCGACGCCTCGACTGCCGGACTGGTGGGACACATCCACCAATTGCGCAGCGCGGAGTAAAACGGTTGGCGGATATCAAGGGAATTCTGTTCGACAAGGACGGCACGCTTGTCGACTTCAATACAACCTGGCTCGGCGTTGCCGACTTTATGGCGATGGACGCCGCCGAAGGTGATCGCTGGAAGGCCGATCGCCTGCTTGCCGCCGCCGGTTTCGATTTCGTCACCAAACGCTTCAAGCCGGATTCGATCTTTGCCTCCGGCTCGAACATGGACGTTGTCGAGCTCTGGTTCCCGCGCCTGTCCGACGAGGACCAGATGCATGCCGTATCGCGCTTCAACGAGATCACCTCGGTGCAGGGCTCGGCGATGGCGGTAGCACTGCCGGGCGTCATCGCGGCGCTGCGGACCTTGCACAAGCGCTCCATTCGCATGGGCGTTGCCACCAACGATTCGACCAGCGGCGCCGAAAGGACACTTGCCACGCTCGGCATCGCGCAGCTCTTCGATGCCGCCTTCGGCTACGACGCCGTGGCCAATTCCAAGCCGGCGCCCGACACTGTGGTGGCTTTCTGCGATCTGACCGGGCTGAAGCCGAGCGAGATCGCCATGGTCGGCGACAACCGCCACGATCTCGAAATGGCGCGCGCCGGCGGCTGTGGCCTGGCGGTGGGCGTGCTGTCGGGCACCGGCACGCGCGACTCGCTGGCACCGATGGCCGATGTGGTGCTGGATTCGGTTGCCGATCTGCCGGATTTTCTCGCGGCAAGGGTGAGCGTGCCTGCGGGTTAACCCACGCGATCCGCGATGAACGCGAAGACCGCGCTCGGCTTCGGTTCGCAGGCGCCGTTTCCGCCGAAATCGGGCACCTGATATTCGGCAAGCTGGCGAAGCCGCGACCTGGGCAGCCAGGCGCGCCCGGGATCGCCTACCAGCACCTCAATGCCGGCTGCCAGGCAGCGGTCGAGGAAGGGCATAATTCGCTGCCCCACCTCTTGCCCGTAGAACACATCGCCGGCCAGCACCAGATCGACCTCCGGCGGCGGACTGCCGGTGATGTCATCGCCCACAATCGCGATGGCCACGCCGTTGGCTGCCGCGTTGAGGCGAAGCGCCACAACCCCGTTGCGATCGATCTCAGCCGCCAAAACGTCCCGCGCGCCGGCTTTCGCCGCGGCGATGCCGACCAGCCCTGACCCGGCGCCGAGATCGAGTACCCGCTTTCCGGCAACGATCGAGGGATTGTCGAGAATGTAGCGCGCCAGCACCGCGCCGCCGGCCCAGGCATAGGCCCAGTAAGGCGGCTGCGGCTCAGGCCCGTTGTCATCCGGGCCGTCGTTATCCCGTTCGAGCAACCGCCTCAGGCCGGTCCCGGGATGGGCGAGGTAAAGGCGGATTTCCGGCAGCGAGGGCACGGGCGCAAGCCGCATGTTTGCCTGGATGAATGCCGCTGGGTCGAGTTTTTTGGGCAGCTCCCGCGTCGCGGCCTCGCGTGCTTCGCTCAAACCTGGTCCCGCAGCGCGCGCCGCAGGATCTTGCCGACCGGCGTTTTCGGCAGTTCGGTGCGGAACTCGATGTATCTCGGCCGCTTGTAGCCGGTCAGGTTCTCGCGGCAATACGCCATCAATGTCTCGACGGTGAGTGCCGGATCCTTCTTCACCACGAACAATTTAGGCACTTCGCCGGAATGCTCGTCCGGCACGCCGATCGCCGCCACTTCGAGCACGCCTGGGTGATGCGCCACCACTTCTTCCAGTTCGTTCGGATAGACGTTGAAGCCCGAGACCAGGATCATGTCCTTCTTGCGGTCGACGATCTTGGTGTAGCCGCGTTCGTCCATGAAGCCCATGTCGCCGGACTTGAAGAAGCCGTCCTTGGTCATCACCTTGGCGGTTTCGTCCGGCCGGTTCCAATAGCCCGCCATCACCTGCGGGCCGCGGATGCAGATCTCGCCGACTTCGCCGAGCGGCACGTTGTTGCCGTCGTCATCGCGAATGGCGATCTCGGTCGAAGGCAGCGGCAGGCCGATCGTGCCGGTGAAATCGGGCGAGCTGAATTTGTTGGCGGTCGCCACCGGCGAGGTTTCCGACAGCCCGTAGCCTTCTGAGACCGGGCAGCCGGTCAGCGCTTTCCAGCGTTCGGCCACGCCCTTCTGCACCGCCATGCCGCCGCCCAGCGTCAGGATCAGCGGCTTGAAGTCCAGCTTGCGGAACTCCTCATTGTTGAGCAGCGCATTGAACAGCGTGTTGAGGCCGGGGAAGATGTGGGCTGGATATTTCGCAAGCTCCTTGACGAAGCCTGGAATGTCGCGCGGGTTCGGGATGAGCACGTTCTGCGCGCCCTGCTGCATGCCCATCAGCGCGTTCACCGTCAGCGCGAAGATATGATAGAGCGGCAGCGCGCAGATGAAATTGAGATGCGCCGGCTTCGGCTTGATCGTGTAGGCGTCTTCCACCCACAGCGAATTCTGCGCGACGTTCGACAGCACGTTGCGATGCAGCAGCGTCGCACCCTTCGAGATGCCGGTCGTGCCGCCGGTATATTGCAGGAAGGCGATGTCGTCACCCGAAACCGCTGCCGGCTTGAAAGCGATCGTGGCGCCGGTTTTCAGCGCCGCGTTGAACTTGACATGACCGGGCAGCGACCAGGCCGGCACCATCTTCTTCACCCGCCGCACGACGAGGTTGACGATCGTGCCTTTCAGCCCGCCCAGCATGTCGCCCATCGCCGCGACCACGACGTGCTTGACCTGTGTCCTGGCGATCACCGCCTGTAGCGTGCCGGCGAAGTTTTCCAGGATGACGATGGCTTGCGCACCGCAATCCTTGAGCTGGTGTTCGAGCTCGCGCGGCGTATACAGCGGGTTGATGTTGACCACTGTGTAGCCGGCGCGCAGCACAGCCATCATCGCCACCGGATATTGCAGCACGTTGGGCATCATCAGCGCCACGCGCGCGCCTTTCTGCAATCCCTTCGACTGCAGGTAAGCGCCGAAGGCAGCCGACAGCCGTTCGACCTCGGCATAGGTGATCGACTTGCCCATGCACACGAAGGCCGGCTGGCCGGCGAACTGCTTGCAGGCGCCGACGAGGAAGTCGCCGATCGAATTGTAGGGCAGGGCGCCGATCTCGGCCGGCATGTTCTTCGGATAGCTTTTCAGCCACGGCTTTTCCGGTAGACCGGCGGTGAGCTCGGTGATCGCCTTTGGCAGGTGTTTGGCGGCCGGTTTCGCCGCGTCCTTCGCCGGCGCCGCCTTGGCCGATTTGACAGGTGCTTTCCCGACTGCCGGCTTGTCCGCCTTCGCGGCCGCAACCTTGGCCTTTGGCGCCGCGGGTTTGGCGGCAGCCGGCTTTGCCGGGGCTGACTTGGCGGCAGCTTTCGCCTTCGGCGCGGCGGTCTTGGCAGGCTTCGGCGCATCGCTCCCGGCGGCAGGCTTGGCCTTTGCTTTCGCCGAGGCTGTCGTCTTTGCTGCTTTTGCCACCTGTCTCTCCCTGTCGCCTTCGATATGGGCGCTCGCTTCCAAGAAGCGTCCTCCACGCCGGTCCCGGATTGCGTGAGGAAATCCGGCCCGGCATCTATGTATTGCCTCTATCGGCGGCGGTGCAAGCCTTGCCCCTGCGGCAAGGGCGGGGAAAGATTTGCCGTCGAAATCCCACTGTTCGACCGCCTGCGGCGCGTGCGCGGGCATAGGCGGAGCTCGGCTATTGGCGTCTCAAACGCTCATTTCGAAAGAAGGCCGATCAATAAAAAAATGCAGTCGTTAACAATGTCGTGAGCAGAAAAAACTGCTAATTTTTTCTGCATCGAGAGTAAAACGTAGATTCTTTTCCTGCTTCCCGTGGGGTACGCAAACGGGGTGTTCCAAAGGCGAAGAAACGGTGCTTATATGCGCCCTTCGCGAGCCTGATAGAGGGGCTTGGGAGAAAAATCAGGGAGTGCTCAATGAAAAAGAAACTGACTTTTGCAGCCGCGTTGCTGGCTGCAAGCGTCCTCGGCGGCATGGCCAATGCCAAGACGCTGGTTTATTGCTCGGAGGCCTCGCCGGCCAATTTCGACCCGGGCACCACGACAGGCGGCAACGACTTCGACGCCTCGTCGCGTACCGTCTATTCGCGTCTGGTCGAGTTCAAGCACGGCGGCACCGAGGTCGAGCCCGGCCTCGCCGACAAGTGGGAAATCTCCGACGACGGCCTGGTCTATACTTTCCATCTGCATCCGGGCGTGAAGTTCCAGACCACCGATTATTTCAAGCCGACGCGCGACCTCAATGCCGATGACGTCGTCTTTTCCTTCGATCGTCAGTTCAACAAAGAGAATCCGTGGAACGGCGACAAGTATCTGCCGAACCTGACCTGGGACTATTACACCGGCATGGACATGCCGAAATACGTCGCCAAGTGGGAGAAGGTCGACGACCTGACCGTCAAGCTGACGCTGACCGAGCCGAACTCGCCGATGCTGGCTAACCTCGGCATGGACTTTGCCTCGATCGTGTCGAAGGAATATGCCGACCAGCTCCAGAAGGACGGCAAGATGGCCGACTTCTCGACCAAGCCGATCGGCACCGGCCCGTTCCAGTTCGTCGACTACCAGCTGGATTCGGTCATTCGCTATGCGGCCAACCCCGACTACTTCAAGGGCAAGGAGAAGATCGACGATCTCGTCTTCGCCATCACGCCTGACGCCACCGCCCGCATCCAGAAGGTGCTTGCCGGCGAATGCGACATCGCGCCCTATCCGAACCCGGCCGACATCGCCACCATCAAGGCCAACAAGGACGTGACCCTGATGGATCAGGCCGGCCTGAACATCGGCTATATGAGCTACAACACCACCATCCCGCCGCTCGACAAGCCTGAGGTGCGCCATGCGCTCAACCAGGCGATCGACCGGCAGGCGCTGATCAAGTCGCTGTTCCAGGATGCGGGCGCAACGCCGGCGGAAAACCTGATCCCGCCGACCATGTGGTCGTGGAACAAGGATGTGAAAACCGACGCCTACAATCCGGACGAGGCCAAGAAGGTGCTCGAGGCTGCCGGGCTGAAGGACATCCAGCTCTGGGCATCCGACCGCGTTCGCCCGTACAATCCGAACTTCCAGCGCGCCGCCGAACTGATCCAGGCCGACTGGGCCAAGGTCGGCGTCAAGGCGGAGATCGTCAACTACGAGTGGACCAAGTATCGCTCGGAAGGCAAGAAGAAGGACCGTCCCGGCGCCTTCCAGATCGGTTGGACCGGCGACAATGGCGATCCGGACAACTTCTTCGCCACCCTGTTCGCCTGCTCGGCGATCGGCGTGTCGAACTACTCGAGCTGGTGCGACAAGGACTTCGAGGATCTGATCCAGAAAGCCAAGAAGACCAGCGACCAGGCCGAGCGTTCCAAGCTCTATGAGCAGGCGCAGGTGATCTTCGCCAAGGAAGCGCCCGCCTTCCTGCTGGTCCATAGCCAGGTCTATGCGGTCGTGCGCAACAATGTCAGCGGTTTCAAGATGGATCCGCTCGGCATTCACCGCTTCGACGGCGTTGACAAGGCCGAATAAGACTATAGAGCGGGGCGGCGCAATGAAGCGCCGCCCCCCTACATCATGCTAAAATATATCCTCCACCGAATTGCACTTTTGATCCCGACGCTTGTCGGCATCACGATCTGCGCCTTTGCGTTTGTCAGGCTGCTGCCCGGCGATCCTATCCTGGCCATGGCCGGCGAACACGGCGTGGCGCCGGCGCGCTACGAGGAGCTCAAGGAGCAGTTCGGCTATAATCTGCCGATCTGGCAGCAATATACGCGCTATGTCGGCGAGGTCGTGACCGGCGATTTCGGCGTTTCGATTTCGTCCAAGCGCCCGGTGCTCGAAGAGTTCAAGACGCTGTTCCCGGCGACGCTGGAGCTATCATTCTTCGCCATGATTTTCGCCATGCTGCTCGGCATTCCGGCCGGCATCTTCGCGGCCATCAAGCGCGGCTCATGGTTCGACCAGTCGCTGATGGGCACGGCGCTTGTCGGCTACTCCATGCCGATCTTCTGGTGGGGCCTGCTGCTGATCATCTTTTTCTCCGGCTATCTCGGCTGGACACCGGTCAACGGCCGCATCGACCTGCAGTACTTCTTCAAGCCGATCACCGGCTTCATGACCATCGACACTTTGCTCTACGGCAAATGGGATGCTTTTCGCTCGGTATTGCGCCATCTGGTGCTGCCGACAATCGTGCTCGGCACCATTCCGCTGGCGGTGATAGCGCGCCAGACGCGCTCCGCCATGCTCGAGGTGCTGGGCGAAGACTATGTGCGGACTGCCCGGGCCAAAGGGCTTTCGTCGGCGCGAGTCATCGGCGTGCATGCTCTGCGCAATGCGCTCATTCCGGTGGTCACCACCATCGGCCTGCAGGTCAGCACGCTGCTCGCCGGCGCCATTCTTACCGAAACGATCTTCTCCTGGCCGGGCATCGGCAGGTGGATGGTCGAATCCATATCCAAGCGCGACTATGTCGTCGTGCAGTCCGGCCTGCTGTTGATCGCCCTTATCGTCATGGCCGTGAACCTGATCGTCGACGTGCTCTATGCCGTTATCAACCCACGCATAAGGGCGGCGTGATGAGCCAGTCGACCGAAATCGCCCCGATGGCCGCCGGCAGCCCGGATCGCCTCACCGGTCTCAAGACCTTCTGGTATTATTTCTCGGTGAACCGCGGCGCCGTCATCGGCCTGTTCGTCTTCATCCTGCTGGTGCTGGCGGCGCTGTTTGCGCCGCTGCTGGCGCCCTATGCACCCGACGTCCAGGATAAGACCGCCTTCTTAAGGCCCCCGGCCTGGCAGGACGGCGGCTCGGCGCAATATCTGCTCGGCACCGATCCAGTCGGCCGCGACATCCTCTCGCGTCTGCTCTATGGCGCGCGCTTCTCGCTGCTGATCGGCGCGGTCGTGGTCACGCTGGCACTCACCGGCGGCATCACGCTCGGCCTGCTGGCTGGCTATTTCCGCGGCTGGGTCGACGTGGCGATCATGCGCGTCATGGACCTCATCCTGGCCTTCCCGTCACTGTTGCTGGCGCTGGTCATGGTCACTATCCTCGGCCCTGGCCTGTTCAATGCGATGCTGGCCATCGCGCTCGTCCTGCAGCCGCATTTCGCCCGGCTGGTGCGCGCCGCCGTCATGGCGGAGAAAAGCCGTGAATATGTCGTCGCCGCCAAGGTCGCCGGCGCCGGCCACACCAGGTTGATGCTGCGCACCATCCTGCCCAATTGCCTGGCACCGCTCATCGTCCAGGCGACCTTGTCGTTCTCCAACGCCATTCTCGAAGCGGCAGCGCTCGGCTTCCTCGGCCTGGGCGCCCAGCCGCCCACACCCGAATGGGGCACCATGCTTGCTACGGCGCGCGAATTCATCCTGCGCGCCTGGTGGGTCGTGACGTTCCCGGGTCTCGCCATCCTGATCACCGTGCTTGCCATCAACCTGGTCGGCGACGGCCTGCGCGATGCGCTCGATCCCAAGCTCAGGAGGTCGTGATGGCGTTGCTCGACATCCAGAACCTCGTCGTCGAATTCCAGACCGCGTCCGGTCCGTTCCGCGCCGTCGATGGCGTCTCGCTGCATGTCGACGAACGCGAGGTGCTGGCAATCGTTGGCGAGTCCGGCTCCGGCAAGTCGGTGTCGATGCTGGCCGTGATGGGCCTGTTGCCGTGGACAGCCAAGGTCACCGCCGACAAGATGAGCTTTGGCGGACGCGATCTCCTGAAGCTAGGCCCTGCCGAGCGGCGCAAGATCGTCGGCAAGGACATGTCGATGATCTTCCAGGAGCCGATGGCCAGCCTCAATCCGTGCTTCGCGGTCGGCTTCCAGATCGAGGAAGTGCTGCGCTTCCACATGGGCATGGACAAGACCCAGCGCCGGGCTCGCGCCATCGAGTTGTTGCAGCAGGTCGGCATTCCTGAGCCGGCCGAGCGGCTGAACTCTTTCCCGCATCAGATGTCGGGCGGCCAGTGCCAGCGCGTCATGATCGCCATCGCCATCGCCTGCAATCCAAAGCTCCTGATCGCCGACGAGCCGACAACGGCATTGGATGTCACCATCCAGAAGCAGATCCTCGATCTGCTTGTGTCGCTGCAGGCCAAATACGGCATGGGCCTGATCATGATCACCCACAATATGGGCGTGGTGGCTGAAACCGCTGACCGCGTCATCGTCCAGTACAAGGGCCGCAAGATGGAAGAGGCCGACGTGCTGTCGCTGTTCGAATCGCCGAAAAGCAATTATACGCGCGCACTGCTCTCGGCGCTGCCGGAAAATGCCGTCGGCGACCGTCTGCCGACCGTCTCCGACATGCTGTTCGAGCCGGCGCCCTCCGGAGCCAGCGCATGACCATTGTTGTCGAAGGCAAGAACATCAAGCGCGACTACCATGTCGGCGGCGGGCTGTTCCGCGGCGCGCGCACCGTGCATGCGGTGAAGGGCGTATCCTTCAGTGTCGAGAAGGGCAAGACGCTCGCCATCGTCGGCGAATCGGGCTGCGGCAAGTCCACGCTCGCCCGCATCATCACGCTGATCGATCCGGCGACCTCCGGTGAACTCTTCATCGACGGCAACAAGGTCGACATCGCCAAACACGGGCTCTCCAAGGAGATGCGCCGCAAGGTGCAGATCGTCTTCCAGAACCCTTATGGATCGCTGAACCCGCGCCAGAAGATCGGCGACGTTCTCGGCGAGCCGCTTCTGATCAACACCGACAAGTCGGCCGAGGAGCGGCGCGACCTGGCGATGAAGATGTTGAAGAAGGTCGGCCTCGGACCGGAGCACTACAACCGTTATCCGCACATGTTCTCGGGCGGCCAGCGGCAGCGCATCGCCATTGCCCGCGCGCTGATGTTGAACCCGAGCCTGCTGGTGCTCGACGAGCCGGTCTCGGCGCTCGATCTCTCGGTGCAGGCGCAGGTGCTCAACCTGCTCGCCGACCTGCAGGACGAGTTCCAGCTGACCTACGTTTTCATCAGCCACGACCTGTCAGTGGTGCGCTACATTGCCGACGACGTGATGGTGATGTATTTCGGCGAAGCGGTCGAATACGGCTCGCGCGAGGCGGTCTTTTCCGACCCCAAGCACGCCTACACCAAGACGCTGTTCGCCGCGACGCCGCGCGCCGACGTGGCCTCGATCAAGGCGAGGCTGGCGAAGAAGAAAGCGGCCTAGAGTGAAAACCCGGGTACCCTAAAGGACCGAGTTTTATTAAGGGCGGCCTGCATCTGCCGAGGCGACCCTCGCGACTTACTAGCAAACTTCGATTGTCACCGGGGCGGCGCGGTCATCTATTTAAGCCCTGATCACCTTGGCGTGTCGGTCTTGAACAGCCGGCGCACCGTGAGGCTGTGCCTGTCGACTTGAATGCGTGGAGGATTTGACGTGACCAGCTTTTCCGAGTTTGCCGGCAGCCTGACCATGGACGCCATTCCCGAAGAGATGCGCGCCATCCTCAGGCGCAGTTTTGCCGATACGCTTGGCGTGGCGGCGGTGGGCTCGACAACGGAGCTCTCGTCGATCACCAGGACAATTGCCGATCGGCTATGGCGCTCCTCGCCCGAAATCGCAGCGCGGATGATTTTCGACGGGCGTCCCGTAAGCCCCCGGCCGGAGCAGCCTTTGCCGGCGCCTTCACCATCGACTCGATCGACGGTCACGACTCCACCAGCCCTTGCAAAGGCCACGCAGGCTCAGCGGTGTTTCCAGCCCTGCTCGCCGTTGCGGATTCGCTTCGGGCCTCGGGGACCGCCATTTCCGGCGAAGAACTAATGGTCGCGCTGGCCATCGCTTATGAGGTTTCCTATCGCGCCGGGCTGACCCTGCACGGCACCGTTTCCGACTATCACACCTCCGGGGCGTGGACCGCGGTCGGCGTGGCGGCCGGTGTTTCCCGACTCCTCGGGCTCAGCCAGGAGCAGACGCGTCATGCTGCCGGCATCGCCGAATATCACGGTCCGCGCAGCCAGATGATGCGCTGCATCGATTTTCCGACCATGTTGCGCGACGGCGTCGGCTGGGGCGCGCCGTCGGGCGTCATGGCCGCCTATATGGCGCAACTCGGCTTCACCGGGGCACCCGCGATCACCGCCGAAGGCGAACTCGCCGCGCCGTGGTGGAGCGATCTTGGAAAGGCCTGGCGTGTCGTCGAAGACACGTCATACAAACCCTATCCCGTGTGCCGCTGGGCCCATCCATCGATCGATGCAGCACGCGACCTGATGCGCGACAACAAGCTTTCCAGCAAGGATATCGCGCGCCTGCGCATCCAGACCTTTCACTATGCGGTGCGGCTTGCCGGCCACAATCCGAAGACGCTGGACGAAATGAGTTATTCGATCGCCTTCCCGGTCGCGACGATGATCGTGCGGGGCAAGATCGGACCGCAGGAGCTGCTGCCGCAGGTTCTGCAGGACGAGGAGATCCGTCGGATTTCCAACGCCACCGAATTGGTCGAGACCGAGCACTACACCCGCATCAGCGTCGGCAAGCGCTGGGCCGATGTGACGCTCTACTTGCAGGACGGACGCGAAATCATGTCCGAGCCGCGCACGCCGAAAGGCGATCGCGACAACCCGATGAGCGACGAAGAGTTCCACCAGAAATATGCGGCGTTCACCGACGGGCTGATCAGCAAGGACCGGGCCAACGAGATGGAGGCGATGGCCCTGTCCTTCGATAGCCTGGACAGCAAAGGCCTTGGCCGGCTGATCGATCTGACAGTCGCGCCGCTCGATCGCTGAGGCCGGCCAGACTGGCGCGTTCCTAGACTAGCAGCTCACGACAGCTTGGCGATAATCGCCCGCAGCGCTTCGCCGAAGCGATGCACTTCCGCCACCGTGTTGTAGTGCACCAGCGAAGCGCGGATGGCGCCGCTGTCCATAGACAGGTTGAGCCGCTTCATCAGCCGCGGCGCGTACATGTGGCCGTCGCGGATGCCGATCTGCAGGGCGGCCATTTCCTCGACGATCCGTTGCGGCGAGAGCTTGCCGATGTTGAAGCAGAAGGTCGGCACGCGCTCAATGATGCGCCCTTCGTCAGCAACGCCGTAGATCGTCGCGCCGCAATCTTTCAGCACCTTCATCATTTCGCGCGCCAGCAGCAGCTCGTAGTCGCGGATGGCGTTCATGCCGGCGACGATGTTGTCGCGGCGCGAGCGGTTGTTTTCTGGGAGAAAATTGCGGCCGATCGATTCCAGATAGCGCACCGCCGCGTCCATGCCGGAGACGTTCTCGTAGATGAACGTGCCGGCCTCGACCTTGTAGGGCGGTTCGTCGGGAATGAAGTCCTCGCGGAAGGTCGGCAACCGCTTCAGCGTGTCGAAGCGGCCCCAGAGGAAGCCCATATGCGGCGAGAAATTCTTGTAGCCGGAGCAGACCAGGTAATCGCAGCTCCAGGCCTGCACGTCGATCAGCCCGTGCGGGCCGTAATGCACGCAGTCGAGGAACACTTCGGCGCCGGCGGCATGCGCGATCTTTGCCACCGAAGCGACATCGACGATCGAGCCGATCGAATGCGCCGTCACCGTGCAGGCGACGAGCCGGGTGCGTCCCGAGACGAGCGGCTTTAGGTCGTCGACATGGAGGTTGCCGTCCTCGCGCATGCGCCACCATTTGAACTTGGCGCCGGCTGATTCCAGAGCCAGCCAGGTGGCGATGTTGGCGTCGTGGTCCATGTCGGTGATGACGATCTCGTCGCGCTCCTGAAGCATCTGGCCGATGCCGAGGCTGACCAGACGGATGAACGACGTAGCGTTCATGCCGAAGCAGATTTCTGACGGGCTGTAGGCGTTGATCAGCAGCGCCACACTCTCGCGTGCTTCGGCAACCGACTGGTCGACGGTGACGCTGCGCCCATAGCGGCCGCCGCGCTGCACATTGTGGCTGACCAGATGGTTGGTCACCGCGTCGAGCACACTCTGCGGGATCTGCGCGCCGGCGGCGTTGTCCAGGAAGATGAAATCCCCGGCGCGCTGTAGCGCGGGAAACATGGCGCGGATTTTTTCGACCGGGAACGCGGCGGCGTTCGTATTGTCGGTTTGATGCTTGTTCACGGGGTACGCTCCTGCGGGGAGTTGGGATCGGTTGGTGAGCTCAACGCGTCTTTTCGGTCTGGAAGCGGCGCTCGAGCAGGCTGACCAGGCGGACCATCGGCCAGAGGAAGATGAGATAGACCAGCGCTGCGCCGATCAGCGGTGAGGGGTTGGCGTAGAGCGACTGCGCGTTGGTCGCTTCCTTCAAGAGTTCCGGCAGCGCCACCGTCGAGGCAAGCGAGGTGTCCTTGAACATCGAGACGCAGTTGCTGGTCATCGGTGGGATCACCACGCGGATCGCCTGCGGCAGCACGACCTTGCGCAGGGTGAGCATGAACGGCAGGCCGAGCGCCTGCGCCGCCTCGAACTGGCCCTTCGGTATGCTCTCGATACCGGAGCGGAAAACCTCGGCCGAATAGGCAGACATGATGATGGCGAACGCCGTCACGGCCGAAGCCCAGGACGAAAGCCGTATGCCGAGGAAAGGCAGCGCGTAGTAGATCAGGATCAGCACCACCAGCACGGGCAGGGCGCGGAAGATGTCGGTGTAGCCGATGGCCAGCCAGCGCAACGGCTTGGGCGCATAGAGCCGGACCAGGCTGATCGCCAGCCCCGCGGCGACGCCGATGGCGATGCTCATCACGCCGAGCAGCAGCGTGTTCAGGAAGCCGCGCAGCAGCGCCGGCAGGCTGGACATGATGACGTCGGGATTGAAGAAGGTGTCGATCAGCGACATGGGAGCGTTCCCGAACCGTGC
The DNA here is from genome assembly GCF_041355295.1 of Mesorhizobium sp. RCC_202. Taxonomy (NCBI): domain Bacteria; kingdom Pseudomonadati; phylum Pseudomonadota; class Alphaproteobacteria; order Hyphomicrobiales; family Phyllobacteriaceae; genus Mesorhizobium; species Mesorhizobium sp. RCC_202. The sequence goes on along the minus strand of NZ_JBFUPO010000001.1, from coordinate 196,839 downwards.
TAGAGCAATTCCAGGAAAAGTGTGAAGCGGTTTTCCGTCCGCAATTGCGTAAGACCAAGGATAGAGGCCCGAAACATCAACTCAGGTCTGCGTGCGGTTCCGGGAGAAAGGAAAAGAGCCGTGCAGGCCTGGAAAGCCGGCACGGCTCGCTTCTGGTCAGTTTGCTCAGCCCTTCGGCAGCGGCATTTCCTTGACCGTCGAGGAGTCGGCCGGCGCATCGGAGCCGAACCACTTCTTGTGGATCGCGGCCAGCGTGCCGTCCTTCTTCATCGCCGTCAGCGCGTCGTTCAGCTTGCCGAGCAGCGGGTGGTCCTTGCTCATCATCAGGCCGTACTGTTCGCCGGTCTTGATGCGCTGCTTGACGACCAGATCCTTCATCTTGGTAAAGGAATACTGCATGCCGGGAATGTCGCTGACGGCGGCGTCGACACGGCCGGCGCTGAGGTCGAGCAGCAGGTTCTGCTGCGTGTCGTAGCCCTTCACGTCGCTGTATCCGTCGGCTTCCTGGTGCGCCTTGACCCAGGTCTCGCCGGTCGAGCCTGAGAGCACGCCGACGATCTTGCCCTTGAGATCGGCCTCGGTGTTGACGGCGCTGTCGGTCTTGGTCGCGATGCCCATGTCGGAATCGTAGTAGGGCTGGGTGAACGACAGCGTTTTCAGCCGCTCCGGTGTGATGGTGATCGAGGAGATCGCGACATCGATGCGGTTCGAACTGACAGCCGCGAACAGCGCCTGGAAGCCGAGGTCCGCGATATCGGTGGTCATGCCGATGCGCTTGGCCGCCTCGTTGATGATATCGACCTCAAAGCCCTCGAAGGTGCCGCTCTCGTTCTTGTATTCGAAGGGCGGATTGGTCGGGTAGGCGCCGACATTGAGCACATCGGCGGCATAGGCGGTGGCAGGACCGGCGGCGATGCCGATGGCAGCGGCCAGGAGAAGCAGGTTGCGACGCGTAAAGCTCATTTTTGTTCCCTCTGTTGTTGAACGGGCGGGTTGGCCCGCCACGGTTTTTGCCGCCTCGCTTCCGGCAAGGCGTCAATTCATGGCGGCGCTCATGCGCTCGAGCGCCGTTTCAATCTGGCTGCTGTCGCGGCACACGCACATGCGCAGGAATGCCGCCGCCGAATGTCCAAACAGATGGCCTGGCGCAAGTCCCACTCGCGCCGTCTCCAGGATTCGGGCGCAGGCCTTCCTGGCGTCGTCCTCGCCCTCCAGGGCGAAGAAGGCGTACATGCCGCCGCGCGGTTTGGTCGGCAGGATCACGCCCGGAATCCGCGCCAGCCGGTCATAGGCAAGGTCGAGGCCGGTCCTGATCCGTTGCCTGATTTCTGCCACCAGGGGCTCGCCCTGGCGGATCGCGGCGACCGCGCCGGCCTGGATCGGGGCCGCGGTGCCACTGTTGACATATTGCGTCATCGCGCCGAGCTGGTCGGCCACGCCTGACGGATGCGTCAGCCAGCCGATGCGCCATCCGGTCATCGCCCAGGCTTTGGAGAAACTGTTGACCGACAGCACCCGGTCGCCGTCCTCGGCGATCTGCAGGATGGAAGGGGCGACATCGCCGTCGAAATAGAGCCGACCATAGACCTCGTCGGAGATGATCCAGATGCCGGTGCGGCGGCTGAAGTCGAGCAGCGCCTGCATTTCCGCGCGCGACGCGGTCCAGCCGGTCGGGTTGGACGGCGTCGACAGGAAGATGGCACGGGTGCGCGCGTCGCAGGTCCCAAACAGCCGGTCGAGATCGAGCTGCCAGTCGCCCTTGAAGTCGAGCGAAAACGGCCGCGGCTCGCCACCGATCAGATGGATGGCATTGTGGATGTTCGGCCATTGCGGCGCGACATAGACGACATTGGTGCCGGTATCGACCAGCAGCTCCAGCGCCAGGTACAACGCCTGCATGCCGCCCGGCGTGACCGTGGTGCGCGCGATGGGGATGGAACGGCCATGGATGCGCGTCTGGTAGTCCGACAGCGCTTCGTTGAGCGCCCCGAGCCCGCGCATGTTGGGAACGTAGAAAGTCTGGCCTTCATCGAAGGCGGCCTTTGCCGCGTCGCGGATGAAGGCGGGCGTCACCATATCGCCCTCGCCGTACCAGAGCGCGATGACGTCGCCCAATTCGCGCGCGCGAACGGCGAGGTTGGCGATGTTTTCTGTATGCAGATCGCGGATCTGGGCGCGCACGCCATCGAAGGCATAGCGCGCGCTGGACGATGACTGGGACGGTATGAACGACAAGGACTGAACCCCTCCCACCCGGAGCACAATGGTGGACTGCCCGAAAAGCCCCCTCCGGCACGGCAGTCGCTATCGACTTCGGATGCTATCCAAAGTGCCGCGCTTTTCAAGGCAAAAGTTTTAAGCTTAAAAAGTTTGGTCGGCCTGTTGCTCAGCCGGTACGCCTTTTCAGCCGCACCCGCCTAGGCCAATTCGTCCCGCGCGGCGGCGCAATTGGCGGCGGCGCCGGCGCCGAGAAACATCGTGTCGCTGGCCAGCACGAAGAAGCTCGCGCCCATCATCGCCCAGCGGCTGATGGCCTGCGGGCTGGCGCAAAATATGCCGGCGGTTTTGTTGTGTTTGATCGTAGCCATAATGATGGTCCGGATCGCGTCGTTGAGCCTGTCGGCGCCTTTCGGTCCGATCGCATCGATCGACACTGAAAGATCGCCAGGGCCGACAAAGATCACGTCGACACCGTCGACGGCGGCGATCGCGCCGATATTGGCCAGCCCCTCCGCCGTCTCGACCTGGACCGCGACGACGATCCGCTCATTGGCGGAGGCCAGATATTCGGGGATGCGATAGCCATAGCCGGCGGCCCGCCCGGGGCCGACGCCGCGTTCGCCGAGCGGCGGATAGCGCGAGGCCTTCACCGCTGCCTCAGCCTGGGCGGCGGTCGAAACACGCGGGATCAGCACGCCTTCCGCGCCGCTGTCCAGTGCTGCCTGGATCGCTTCGGGAGCATGGCCCGGAACGCGCACCATGGCCGGCACGCGATGCACGTCGGCAGCGCGTATCATGGTCTCGATCATGTCGCGCGCGATCTGCGCGTGCTCCCAGTCGATGCAGAGGAAATCGAGACCGGACGACGCCATCACCTCGACCGCGACGGGATGCGGGATGGCGGCAAAGGAACCGATGAGTCCGGCCTTGCCGATGCATTTCTTGCGGAATTCGTTCATCTGCATCCCCTTTTTCAGGCTGCTCATTTCATACCCGCAAACGGCGGCGAGGCGAAGCTATTTCAGGCTTGAAATATTTTTGCGCGGGCCTAGCGTGTGGCTCTTTCGCCGCGAGTTTCCAGCATGATCAACGCCCATCCCCTGCACGGCCCGAACAGATTGAAGCTAGGCGTCTTTTCGACCAACGCCGATGGCGGGCTTGCCATCACCGATGTGCCGGAGCGCTGGATGGCGAGCTGGCGGGACAATCTGACGGCGGCGCAGATCGCCGACCGCGCCGGTCTCGAATTCATGCTGCCGATCGCCCGCTGGCGCGGCTTCGGCGGCCGCAACAAGGTGCGCGAATGGTCGTTCGAGACCTTCACATGGGCGGCGGCACTTGCCGCGGCCACCGAGCAGATCGGCCTGTTCATGACGGTGCATGTGCCGCTGGTGCACCCGCTCTACGCCGCCAAGGCGCTGGCGACGGTCGACCACATCAGCCAGGGCAGGGCGGGGCTCAACATCGTCTGCGGCTGGAACCCGAAGGAATTCGGCATGTTCGGCACGCCGCTGGTCGAGAAGGGCTATGACCAGGCAGCCGAGTGGATCGAGATACTCGAGCGGCTTTATGCCTCGAGCGAGCCGCTGGACTATGAGGGCGCCTATTATCGGCTGAAGGAGGCGGTGAGCCGGCCGGCCAGCCTGCAGGTTCCGCGACCGGTGACCATGAACGCGGCCTTTGGCGGCCCCGGCCGTGATTTCGCCGCCTCCCGATGCGATTACCTGTTCACGACATTCTCGGAAATGAGCGACGCCGGCAAGCATGTCGCCGACATCGGCGAGCGGGCCGCGAAGGTCGGCCGCGATGTCGGCGTCTATACCGTCGCGCATGTCGTCTGCCGTCCGACCATGGAAGAGGCGCAGGCCTACTACGCGCGCTATGCCGTCGATCTGGCCGACCACGAAGCGGTCGACGCGCATATGGCCGGCAAGAAGGAATTCTCGCAGTCGCACGACCCGCATGCCTATGACCGCTACCGGCAGCGCTTCGCCGGCGGCGCCGGCACCTACCCGTTGATCGGCACGCCGGAAACGATTGCCGCAGACATGGCCGCGATTGCCGGGCATGGCTACCAGGGCATCGCGCTGTCCTTCGTCAACTACACGCAGGAACTGCCCTATTTCTGCGACCATGTTCTGCCGCTGCTCAGGCAGGCCGGGCTTCGCCAGTAATCACTCCGGAATGACGGCGGTCGCCTGGATCTCGATCTTGGCGCGGTCCTCGACCAGCGCCACCACCTGCATCGCCGCCATCGCCGGGAAATGCCGGCCGATCACGTCGCGATAGGCCTCGCCGATGCCTTTGAGGTTGCCGAGATATTCGGCCTTGTCGGTGAAGTACCAGGTCATCGAGGTGATGTGCTGCGGTTCGCCCCCGGCTTCGGCCAGCACCGCGACGATGTTGGCGAGCGTCTGCCGCACTTGGCCGACGAAATCGTCGGTCTCGAACTGGCACTGCCCGTTCCAGCCGACCTGCCCGCCAACGAACACCAGCCGTCCGCGCGCCGCGACACCGTTGGCGTAACCGATGGGTTTGGCCCAGCCCTCCGGCTGCAGAATGGTGTGCATGTCTAGCCTCCCCAAATCAGATACTGCCTGCAATAACGCCGCTCGAAAAATTCACGAGATCGTCCGGCTCACGCCGCCCCCATCATTTGTCGGGCGATCACCACCTTCTGCACGTCGGACGCGCCCTCATAGATGCGCAGCGCGCGAATCTCGCGGTAAAGGCTTTCGACGATGTGGCCCTTGCGCACGCCGTCGCCGCCATGCAGCTGCACCGCCTTGTCGATCACCTCCTGCGCCTTGTCGGTGGCGAAGAGCTTCGCCATCGCCGCCTCGCGGGTGACGCGGGCAGCACCCATGTCCTTGGTCCAGGCGGCGCGATAGACGAGGAGAGCGGCCGCGTCGACATCGAGCGCCATGTCGGCGATGTGACCTTGCACCATCTGCAGGTCGCCCATCGGCGCGCCGAACAGTTTGCGCTCGGCCACCCGTTTGATGCTTTCATCCAGCGCGCGCCGCGCGAAGCCGAGCGCCGCCGCGCCCACCGTCGAGCGGAACACGTCGAGCACCGACATGGCGATGCGAAAACCGTCCCCGGGTTTGCCGATCAGGGACGCGGCTGGAACGCGCGCCTTGTCGAAGGAAAGCCGCGCCAGCGGATGCGGGGCAATCACTTCGAGCCGTTCGGCGATGCCGAGGCCTTTTACATCGGCCGGCACGATGAAGGCGGATAGCCCTTTGGCGCCGGGCGCTTCGCCGGTGCGGGTAAAGACGATGTAGAGGTCGGCGATGCCGCCATTGGAGATCCAGGTTTTTTCGCCCGACAAGACATAGGCGTCGCCGTCGCGCGTGGCCGTCATTTCCATGTTGGCGACATCGGATCCCGAGCGTGGCTCCGACAGCGCGAAGGCCGAGATCGCCTGACCGGCCCGTGTCTTCGCCAGCCATTGCTGCTGCTCCGGCGTGCCGAACAGGCTGAGCGCGCCGGTGCCGAGCCCCTGCATGGCGAAGGCGAAATCAGCGAGCCCGTCATGGCGCGCCAGCGTCTCGCGCGTGATGCACAAAGTGCGGACGTCGAGCGGTGCGGGATTGTCGGGATCGAGCGCCGTTGGCTTCAGCCAGCCATCGCGGCCGAGTTTTTGCACGAGCTCGCGACAGGCGGCATCGACGTCGTGGTGATCGACGGGAAGGTTTTTCGCGCACCAGGTTTCGAGGCGGTCGGCCAGCTCGCGGTGGCGGTCTTCGAAGAACGGCCAGTTGAGGAAGGAACGGTCAGGCATGACTACCTCCGCTCTCGAGGCGTTGCGCTCTACGGCGCCCCCCTCTGTCCTGCCGGACATCTCCCCCACGAGGGGGGAGATTGGCTGTTTCCGCGCCCCGCTCGTCTTTGCGACTTTGGCGATTAGCGAAAGCAGAGATGACGGCTGATCTCCCCCCTTGTGGGGGAGATGTCCGGCAGGACAGAGGGGGGCGCTGTCCAGCCAACGTCTCCAACGATCCACCCATCCTCAATTCCCCTCGAACACCGGCTTCTCCTTCGCCGCGAACGCCTTGTACGCCCGCTCGAAATCGCCGGTCTGCATGCAGATCGCCTGCGCCTGGGCCTCCGCCTCGATCGCCTGATCCAGCCCCATCGACCATTCCTGGTTGAGCTGCGTCTTGGTGATGCCGTGCGCGAAGGTCGGTCCCGAAACGATGCGCGCCGCCAGATCGAGCGCGTCGGCTTCCAACGCGGCCGCATCGACCAGCCGGTTGTAGAACCCCCAGCGCTCACCCTCCGCCGCCGTCATGGTGCGGCCGGTGTAGAGCAATTCGGCGGCGCGGCCCTGGCCGATGATGCGCGGCAGGATCGCGCAGGCGCCCATGTCGCAGCCGGCAAGGCCGACGCGGGTGAACAGGAAGGCGGTCTTGGCTTCCGGCGTGGCGATGCGGATATCGGAGCTCATCGCGATGATCGCGCCGGCGCCGACCGCGACTCCGTCGACGGCGGCAATGATCGGCTTGCCGCAGTTGAGCATCGCCTTGACGAAATCGCCGGTCATGCGGGTGAAGGCCAAGAGCTGCTTCATGTCCATCTTGACCAGCGGCCCGATGATGTCGTGGACATCGCCGCCCGAGCAGAAATTACCGCCATTGGGCAGGAACACGACAGCGTCGACATCGTCGGCATAGACGAGGTCGCGAAATGTGTCGCGCAGCTCCGTATAGCTGTCGAAGGTCAGCGGGTTCTTGCGCTCGGGACGGTCGAGGCGGATTTTCGCGACCCGGCCTTCGACCTGCCAGAGAAAGTGTTTTGGCTTCAGCTTGGACATCGCGCTCATTCGCGTCCCTCCCAATTGCTGCGGAACGATTTCAGCATGCCGGTCAGCCGCCGCGCCTCGTCCTCGCTGACATTGCCGAGCAATTCGCCGACCCAGCTTTCATGCGCGGCTGCGATGGCCGCGAACGATGTCGAGCCTTCCTCGGTCAGCCGCACCATCGAGGTGCGACGGTCGCCATTGCGGCGTGCGCGCGCGACCAGTCCTTCCGAAACCAGCCGGTCGACGATGCCGGTGACGTTGCCGTTCGACACCAGCAGGAAGCGCGACAGGTCGCTCATCAGCATGCCTTCTGGCGACCGGTAGAGCGCGGCCATCACATCGAAGCGCGGCAGCGTCGTGTCGAACTCCTTCTTCAACCGCTCGCGCAGTTCGGCCTCGATGGTGCGCGAGGCGCGCAGCAGGCGTATCCAAAGCCGCAGCCTGTCCTTGCCCGGTCCGGCGGATGTCGGTCCCGCTACCATGTCTCGCCTCCGGAGATAGAGATTGCTTGCCCGGTAATCGATCGCGCGGCATCGCCGCACAGCCACAACACTGCATCGGCGACTTCTCCCGGCTGGATGAAACGTCCTTGCGGATTTGTCGCCGACAGGCTCTGTCGGGCGTCCGTCACGGAGCGGCCGGTCTTCTCGACGATGCGCTGGATGGACGCTTCCAGCATGTCGGTCTCGACGAAGCCCGGGCAGACAGCATTGACCGTGACGCCCGACTTTGCCGTCTCCGCGGCCAGCGCCCGCATCAGCCCGACGACGCCGTGCTTGGCCGCCACATAGGGCGCGACATAGGCATAGCCTTTCAGTCCGGCGGTCGAGGCGACAAATATGATGCGGCCTGTCTTCCGCTCGAGCATGCCCGCCAGCGCCGGCTGCACCGTCAGGAAGGCGCCGGTCAGGTTGACGTCGAGCGTCTTCTGCCAGTCGGCGAGCGTCGTCTTGTGCGTCGGGGCGCTGCCGGCCATGCCGGCATTGGCAATGACGATGTCGAACGGCCCACGCGCTGTCTCTGCTTTCTGATAGAGAGCCGCCATCGAGGCTTCATCGGTGACGTCCGCGACGATGCCGAAGACGCGATCGCTTTCGCCGGCCACCTTGGCGAGTTCCGCCTCACGCCGCCCGCAGATGGTGACGTCGACGCCGGCCTCTGCCAGCGCCAGCGCGATCGCCCGGCCGACACCGGAGCCACCGCCGGTCACCAGCGCATGCTTGCCGGCAATTGCTTGTGTGGCGCTCATACTTTGAGCCCCGCCGCTGCATCGCGCTCGGCCAGGCGATAGAGCTGGTCGCGTCCGGGCAGATAGGGATCGGGCCATCTGACGCCGCGATCGCCGAGCGTCACCGCGGCATGCAGCGTCCAGTAGGGATCGGAAAGATGCGGTCGCGCCAACGCCACCAGATCGGCGCGTCCGGCCATCAGGATCGAATTGGCATGGTCGGGTTCATAGATGTTGCCGACCGCCATCGTCGCCATGCCGACCTCGTTGCGGATGCGGTCGGAAAACGGCGTCTGGAACATGCGCCCATAAACCGGCTTGGCGGCAATCGACGTCTGGCCTGCCGAGACATCGCAAAGATCGATGCCCGCGGCATGTAGCATCCTGGCGATCTCGACGGCATCCGAAGGTGTGACGCCTTCGATGCCGACCCAGTCATTGGCCGAGATGCGCATCGAGATCGGCTTGTGCGCCGGCCACACGGCGCGCACCGCGCGGAAGATCTCCAACGGATAGCGCATGCGGTTTTCCAGCGAGCCGCCATAGTCGTCGGTGCGCCGGTTGGTCAGCGGCGTGATGAAGGCCGACAGCAGATAGCCGTGTGCTGCATGGATCTCCAGCATGTCGAAGCCGCAGCGCTCGGCCATTTCGGCCGAGGCGACGAACTGATCGCGTACAGCGTCCATGTCGGCGCGGTCCATCGCCTTCGGCACCTGGTTCTTCGGCGACCACGCGACAGCTGAAGGCGCCATCACCGGCCAGTTGCCGTCCGACAGCGGAACGTCCGTTCCTTCCCAGCCGACACGGGTCGAACCCTTGGCGCCGGAATGGCCGATTTGCGCGCAGATTTTCGCTTCCGTCTCGGCATGGACGAAATCGACCAGCCGCTTCCACGCCACCTCGTGTTCGGCCTTGTAGAAGCCGGGGCACCCGGGTGTGATGCGCCCTTCCGGGCTGACGCAGGTCATCTCGATATAGAGGAGCCCCGCGCCGCCCTTGGCGCGCTCGGCATAGTGGGAAAAATGCCAATCGGTCGGGCAGCCGTCGACGGCTTTGTATTGCGCCATCGGCGAAACGACGATGCGGTTGCTGAGCGCCATGTCGCGCAGCTTGAACGGCGCGAACATCGGTGCGCGGCGCAAGCTGTTGCCGCCGGCGCCGGCCTTGCGCTGGAACCATTCCTCGGCGCCTGCGAGCCATTCGGCATCGCGCAGGCGAAGGTTCTCATGGCTGATGCGCTGCGAGCGGGTGAGCAGCGAATAGTTGAACTGAACTGGATCTAAACCGAGATATCGTTCAACTTCTTCGAACCATTCGAGCGAATTGCGCGCCGCCGATTGCAGCTTCAGCACCTCGGTGCGCCGCGCATCCTCATATTTGCGGAAGGCGGCGTCGAGATCCGGCTCGGTTTCGACATACTCGGCCAGCGCCACGGCGCTTTCGAGCGCCAGCTTGGTGCCGGAGCCGATCGAGAAATGCGCCGATGCCGCCGCATCGCCCATCAGCGCCAAATTCTTGTACGACCAACGCTCGCATAGCACGCGCGGGAAGTTGATCCACGCCGAACCCCTGATGTGGTTGGCATTGGTCATCAGCGCATGGCCGCCGAGATGCTTTGCGAAAATGCGCTCGCAGACCGCGATGGACTCCTGCTGCGTCATGGCGCCGAAGCCGAAAGCGGCCCAGGTCTCTTCGCTGCATTCGACGATGAAGGTCGCCGTCTCGCTGTCGAACTGGTAGGCATGCGCCCACACCCAGCCATGTTCGGTCTTTTCGAAGACGAAGGTGAAGGCGTCGTCGAATTTCTGCGTCGTGCCCAGCCAGACGAACTTGCATTTGCGCGTGTCGATGTCGGGCTTGAAGACATCGGCGAAGGTGGCGCGGGATTTCGAGTTCAATCCATCCGATGCCACCACCAGATCATGCGTTTCCATGAACGGCCGGGGATCGGCGATGTCGGTCTCGAAGCTCAGCTTGATGCCGAGCTCGCGGGCGCGGCGCTGCAACAGGGTCAGTAGCCGCTTGCGGCCGATGCCGCAGAAGCCGTGACCGGAAGAGACGGTGCGCACGCCGTCATGGATCACGGCGATATCGTCCCAATAGGCAAAGTGCTTCTTGATCCAGACGGCGCTCACTGGATCGTTTTTGGTCAGGTTCTCAAGCGTTTCGGCCGACAGCACGACGCCCCAGCCGAACGTGTCGTCCGCGCGGTTGCGCTCATAGACCGTCACCTCATGCGCGGCGTCGCGCAGCTTCAGCGAGATGGCAAAGTAGAGTCCGGCCGGTCCGCCGCCGAGAACCGCAACCTTCATGTCTTGCGATCTCCTCTTCGCGTCAGGAGTCGCCGGCAAGGCCGGCGATCCCATTCGTCAGTATTGCGCCTGAAGGCAATTATTTCAAGCTTAAAGTTTTAGGATTGAATGTTGGCTGGGCGCGGTTGGTTGAACCCAATCGATCCGCTCACTTGGCCGGATCCTTCGGGCTCCACAGCACGGTCTCCGCGCCCTTTTCGTATGCCATGCCTTGAGGGTAGCTGATGGCTTCGAGCTGCAGTCCCCAGGGCGCCTGGAAATAGAGGATCGTTTGGCCCGCGGCTGGCCCTTCCTTGACCGGCAGCGGCCCCATCCTGGTCTTCACGCCCTTGGCGTCAAGATAGGTTTTCGCGGCGGCAACGTCGTCGACATAAAGCGCGATGTGAAAGCCGCCGATGTCGCTGTTCTTCGGCGTCAGGTCCTTCTGGTCGGGCGCGGTGTATTTGAACAGCTCGATGTTCGATCCATAGCCGCAGCGGACCAGGGTGATCTCCTCGATCACCGCTTTCGGATCGACGCCGAGCAGGTCCTGCATGAAGGTGCCCTTGTCGTCGGCGAACGGCCCGAACGACATCGCCTTCTTGCAGCCGACGACATTGATGAAGAAGTCGATGGCCTGCTTCATGTCGGGCACCGTGATGCCGGTGTGGTCATGCCCGCGCATGCCGGGGATCGAGTCCGCTGAAGCTGCTCCCATTGCGCCGAACAAAGCGCCCGCGAGAATCGCGGTCCGAACTGCGTATGTCATGTCACCCTCCATTGGCAGGCTGATTTGCGATCGCGCACGTCCGAAGCCCGCTGTTCGGCGTGCGGATGGTCAAGCTCTCCTCACGCCGGCGCGCTGGCCGCCGGCCGCAGCCAGTCCGCGTCGATCTCCGGAAGCGGGATCGCTGCGAGCAGGTCGCGCGTGTAGGCTTCCTTCGGGTTTTCGAAGAGCGCATCGGTCGCGCTCATCTCGACGATCCGGCCTTCGCGCATGACGATCACCTGCTGGCAGAGTCTTCGGATCACCGACAGATCGTGGCTGATGAAGGCGACCGTCAGACCCATCTCGGCCGCAAGCTTTTCAAGCAGCGTCAGGATCTGCGCCTGTGTCGAGACATCGAGGCCGGAGACGATCTCGTCGGCCAGCACGAATTTCGGCGATAGCGCCAATGCGCGAGCTATGCCGACGCGCTGGCGCTGGCCGCCCGACAATTCATGCCGGTAGCGGCTGGCGAAATTCTGCGGCAGGCCGACGCGCTGCAAGGCCTCCGCGACGCGTTCCTTCAGCCGGTCGCCGAGGCCGTTCTGCTTGAGCGGTGCAGCGATGATGGTGAAGATCGTATGCCGCGGATTGAGCGACGACATCGGATCCTGGAAGATCATCTGCAGGTCGCGGCGCAGCGGCCGCAGCCCTGCTTCCGAAAGATGGCCGATGTCGCGGCCCTCGAAATGGATCGCGCCGGCGCTTGGCTCGATCAATCGCACCAGCGTGCGTCCAAGCGTCGACTTGCCCGAGCCGGATTCGCCGACGATGCCGGTCACCGATCCTTTCGGCAGGTCGAAGTCCAATCCCTTCAGGATCTCGGCCAGCGGCGCGCGGCCTATCAGCGGCTTGCGCGTCATGTCGGGCAGCGCCACCTTCAGCCCGCGCACGGAAAACAGCGGTTCAGCCATGGCCGGGCCTCCACGCCTGGTCGGTCGCCGCGATTTCCGCCGCAAGCCCGGCGAGCACGGTGTCGTCCACCGGCTTCAGCGAGGCGTATGGGTCGGTGTAACGCGGCGTCGCCGCCATCAACGCCCGCGTATAAGGATGCTGCGGTGCTGCAAACAACGCCGCGGTCTCGGCTTCCTCGACCACCTTGCCGGCATAGAGCACCGACACCTTCTGGCTGATCTTGGCGACGACGCCGAGGTCGTGGGTGACGAACAGGATCGCCGTGCCGTGGTCGCGCTGCAACTGCGCGATAAGCCGCAGGATCTGCTTCTGCACGGTGACATCGAGTGCCGTCGTCGGCTCGTCGGCGACGATCAGCCTGGGCTCCGCGGCAAAAGCGGCGGCGATCAGCACGCGCTGGCGCATGCCACCGCTGAGCTCATGCGGATAGCATTTCAGCACACGCCCCGGGTCGCGGATCTGCACCTCGTCGAGCAATTGCCGGATGCGCCTGTCGGCCTTCTCGCTGCTCCAGCCAAGGATGCGCACCAGCCGGTCGGTCATTTGCGGGCCGATGCGGCGCGACGGGTTGAGCGCGGTCAGCGGATCCTGCGGGATCAGCGCCGTGCGGGCGCCGATCAAGGTCCGCCGCTCCTTGGCATCGAGCCGGCCAAGGTCTTCGCCCTCGATCAGCATCTCGCCTTCGACGATGCGCACGCTCTTCGGCAAAACGCCGAGCACCGCCTTGCCGATCATCGTCTTGCCGGCGCCGCTTTCGCCGACCAGCGCGCGCACTTCGCCGGGCTCAACGGTAAGCGAGACCGAGCGCAGCACGCGGTGGCCGTTGGCCAGCACCGCGCTCAAGGAGCGAATGTCGAGGCAGGCGCTCATCGCAGCACCGGATCGAAGCGCGCCTTCAGCGCCTCGCCGAACTGGCTGAAGGAGAGCACGGTGAGGATCAGCGTGATCAGCGGGAACACCAGCACCCACCAGGCCTGATGGACCGACAGCCGGCCCTCGGCGATGATGCTTCCCCAGGTCGGATCGTCGGTCGAGATCGACAGATTGACGAAGGAGAGGATGGCTTCGACGATGACGGCGATGCCCATTTCCAGTGACAGAAGCGCTACCACCGAAGGCAACACGTTGGGCAGCACCTCGCGCAACATGATGCCAATGCGGCCATAGCCGGCGATGCGGGCATTCTCGACATAGTCCATGCGCGACTGGCCCATCGCCTCGGCGCGGATCACCCGGCAGAAACGCGTCCAGTCGATGATCGCAATCGCCAGGATCACGGAGCTCAAGCCCGTGCCGAGCACGGCGACGAGAAGGATGGCGAACAGCACCGGCGGGAACGCCATCCAGATGTCGACGATGCGCGAGATGATGCGGTCGGCCCAGCCGCCGAAATAGCCGGCAATCAGGCCGAGTGTCGACCCGATGAGGCAGGCGGATATTGCTGCCACGAAGGCGACGATAAAGGCGATGCGGCCACCGAAGATCAGCCGTGACAGCAAGTCCCGTCCGAGGCTGTCGGTGCCCAGCCAATAGCCGGGCTCAGTGCCGTCGAGCCAGAAGGGCGGCAGGCGCTCCAGCATCAAATCCTGCGCCAGCGGATCTTGCGGCGCCACCAGCGGCGCGAAGATGGCGGCGGCGAGCGCAATCAGCAGCCAGCCGCCGGCGAGCCACAGCCGCGGGCTCAGGCCGCGGCGGGAGGTCCGCGCGTCATCCATGGCGCAGCCTCGGATTGAGCAGCGCATACATCATGTCGACGACGAGATTGATCAGCACGAAGAGCAGCGCGAAGACCAGCACGATGCCCTGGATCAGCGGCAGGTCGCGGTTGATGACGGCATCGATCGCCATGTTGCCGAGGCCTTCGTAGGAAAACAGCCGCTCGACGATGACCGTGCCGCCGATGAGGAAGGTGAACTGCACGCCGACCAGCGTCAGCGTCGGCAGCGCCGCGTTCTTCAGTGCTTCGCGCAGGATCACCTGCGTTTCGGAAAATCCCTTGACCCGCGCCAGCACGACATAGTCGAGGTCGAGCACTTCCCTCAGCGACTGTTTGAGCAATTGCGCGACGATCGCCGCTAGCGGCAGCGCCAAGGCCACGGCCGGCATCAGCATGTGTTTCAGCAGATCCCAGGTGAGATCGAAGCGCAGGCGAAGGATGCTCTCGACGAGATAGAACTGGGTGACGAAGGGCAGGTCGAGCTGTGGCGACACGCGGCCGGAAATGTCGAAGACCGGCACCAGCACGCCGAACAACAGGATCAGCACCAGACCCCAAAGGAAATCCGGGATGGAGAGCGTCGCGCCGCTGGCGATATCGATGCCGGCCTCGACCGCCGTGCCGCGATTGCGGGCGCCGAGGATTGCGGCGGGCACGCCAATCCCGATCGCCATCAGCAGCGCGAACGTCGCCAACTCCAGCGTCGCCGGCAGCCGATTGAAGACAAGGCCCAATACGTCCTGGCGCAGCGAGATCGATGTGCCGAAATCGCCGTGCAGCACGCCGCCGAGCCATATGAAGAATTGCTGCACGATGGTCCGGTCCAGTCCGTAGAGCGCGCGCAGCCGGTCGATGTCCTCCTGGGTCGCGCCCGGCGGCAGCATCATGGCGATCGGGTCGCCGGGCGCGACGCGGATGACGACGAAGACGACGATGGCGACGCCGAACAGCGTCACCAGCATCGTCAACAGCCGAACGAAGAATCTCTGCAGCAGCATGAGCGCCTAATCACTCTGAATGGACTCCCCCTCATCCGGCCCTTCGGGCCACCTTCTCCCCGAGGGGAGAAGAGGTCGCGGACGGCTGAGCCGGTCTCTTCTCCCACCGGGGAGAAGGTGGCCGGAAGCGGCCGGATGAGGGGGCCTGCCGGGCGAAGACCGGCAGGCCCAAGGCCGACGATCAGGCGGCCGGAGTCATCAGCGCCGGCAACAGCGCGCCGGACACGTGCTGGACGACATTGACCTTCTTCGAGTGCACGATCGGCTGCGCATATTGCATCAGCGGCAGCACATAGGCCTGCTCGGCGATGTACTTGTCGACGGCCTTCCAGCCGGCGATGCGCTTGGCCTCGTCCTTTTCGCCCCATAGCGGGTTGATCATGTCGATCAGGTCCTGGCTGTCCCACACCGAATGCGGGCTCGGGCCGTACATGGCGAAGCCTGTCGAGGTAGTCGGGTCGCCGATGGAGTTGCCCCAGTTGTAGAAGGCGGCCGGCGCCAGCTTGTCGGCGGCTCGCAGCTCGTAATGCTTGGCGATCTCGTAGACCTCGATATTGGCCTCGATGCCGACCTTGCGCCACATGCCGACGATCGCCTGAATCATCTCATAGTCCTTGGGCTTGAAGCCCTTGGTGGTCTGTATAGTGAATTTCACCGGCTTCTTGGTCGAATAGCCGGAAGCGGCGAGCAGTTCCTTGGCCTTGTCCGGATTGTGCTCGACCTTGATCGACGGATCGAAGGCCGCGTATTCCGGCGTCTCCAGCGTTGCGATCGGCTGGCCGTAGCCGCGCAGCAGCCGCTTGACCAAGAGCTCCTTGTCCACCGCCATCACGGCCGCCAGCCGGACGTTCTTGTCCAGCATCGCCTCGATGTCGTTGAAGAAGATCATGCCGATGTCGGAGACGTTCTTGACCGAACCGGCGAGCCCGTCCTTCTTGATGAGGCGGTCGTATTCCTCATAGGGGATTTCAAGCGTCACCTGCGAGGAGCCGGACTCGATCTCGGCGACACGGCTGGCCGCGTCGGTGACGAACTTGATCGTCACATTCTCGAAGGCCGGCTTCGTGCCCCAATAGTGCGGATTGGCCTTGAGCCGCAGGAAGGCGTTGCGTTCGAACTTGTCGACCATATAGGGGCCGGTGCCGATCGGCGCTTTCTCGAAGCCTTCGGCGCCGACCTTCTCGTAGTAGGCCTTGGGCAGGAAGTAGCCGGTCAGGAACGACATCCACTTGAAATAGACCGGGTCGAACTGGACGACGTCGCCGGTGATCTTGTTGCCGTCGATCTTGAAGTTGTTGACATTCTTCCACACGAACTGGATCGGGTTGCCGGTCTTTTCGTCGCCGGCGCGGGTCAGCGACCACACCACGTCCTCCGCGGTGAAGGGCGAGCCGTCATGCCATTTCACGCCGTCGCGCACGGTCATCGTCACCTTGGTGCGGTCGTCGTTCCAGCCCCATTCGGTGAGCAGTCCGGGCGTGAAGGAAAGGTCCGGCTTCTGGCCGATGATCTGGTCGAACACCGACTGGTAGAGCCCCTGGATGGTCGGGTTCACCGCCGAGGGTCCGGTGGTCGGGTCCCAGGATGGCAAATTGACGTTGTAGGCGATGGTGAGTTCGTCGGCAGCCTTGGCGATCTGCGGCAGGCCAATGGCGGCCACACCGAGTGCCGCGGCACTGTATCCGAGCAATTCGCGTCTGTTGATTGTCATGGTCGTTCCCCTTGTTGGTTATTGTCTTTGCGCGGCACTATCCGTTCATTGGTTCAGGCTTCGTGGGCAGCAGCGCCTTGCCTTCTCGTCGCCTCGATAAAATCGTCGGAGCCTACCTCCCGCCAAGCTGTTGCGCGAGCATGAAGCCCGAGGCCGCACCGGTGCCGGCTCCGGGCCAGGTCGCGGCACCCGTAAGATGCAGATTGGCGACCGGTGTGTTCCAGCCGGCATAGCCGCGCGCCGGGCGGAACAAAAAATTCTGCGCCAAATGGTGGCTGCCGCAGATCTGGTCGCCACCGACGAGGTTTGGATCCTCGCGCTCGAGGTCGAGTGGCGAAAACACGGCGCGTCCCAGGATCTTCCCCCGCAAGCCGGGCGCGTAAGTTTCGATGACGTCGAGCACGCGTTCGGCATAGGCGTCCTTGACTTGATCCCAATGTGCCGGCGCGATCTTGCCGGCGGCGTCGCCGAGGATTTGCGCCGGCAGCATGCGCACCTGCACCCACAGCACATGCTTGCCCGAAGGCGCACGCGAGGGGTCGACGGCGGTCGGCTGGCCGACGACCAGCACGGGCTGGTCGGGCAGCATGCCGGCCATCGCTTGCTGGTAGGTGCGCGACATCACGTCGAGCGAAGGCGCCAGATGCACGTAAGCGAAATTCCGTAGCTCAGCCCCGGCGCTCCAGTCCGGCAAATCGTCCAGCGCCAGATGGATCATCATCGTGCCCGGCGCATAGCGGAATTTCTTCATCGCCGTGTCGAAGCCCACATCGCCGGAGCCGTTCGGCAGAAGCTTGCCGGCAAGTGCCTTGGGCGCGACGCCGGCGATGACGGCCTTGCGCGCGACATGGGTTTCGCCCGATGCCAGGCGAACGCCCGAGGCCCTGCCGCCTGAAATCAGAATCTCCGCGACATCCGCCCCGGTGGTGATCTTGCCGCCGGCAGCGGTCACCATGCCGGCCAGCGCGCGGATGACGGTGTCGGCGCCGCCCTTGCCGAGCACCATGCCGAAGCTCTGGTTGGCCATTGATTCCAGATAGGGGAACACGGCGCCCCCGGCGATGTCGGGCGCGAAGTCGAGATGCATGCCCCAGGCGGCGAGCGTCGTGCGCACATGCGGCGTCTCGAAAGTCTCTTCCAGCCACGCGCGCGGCGAGGACAAAAGCAGCCGTCCAGTGTCGAGCGCGCCGGACAGGCCTTTCATGCGCCAGAGGTTCCAGGCCGTGCCGGCAAGCGCTTTTGCGCTCATCGGCGATCCGAGCAACCGGAACAGATGGTCGGCCTCGGGCAGGAAGCCGGCGACCAGCCGCCGCCATGCCGCGGCATCCGCGGATGAGAAGGCGGCCAGCCGCGCTGCCGTCCTTTCGATATCACTGCTGACGCCGAACCATTTCCCGTCCGGGAAGGCGCTGGCGAAACAGTCCGCCACCGGAGCGAACTCCAGTCCGTGGGTTTTCAATTCATTTGCATATTTCCGGTGGAAGGCCGAGCCGGCAAACAGGCTCAGATTCATCGCGCCGAAATCGTGCCGGAAGCCGGGAAGCGTGAACTCGCGGGTCTGGACGGCGCCGCCGATTGTCGCGCTGCGTTCGAAAATCCCGGTTTTCCAACCCTTGAGCGCCAGATGCGCGGCGCATGCCAGACTGTTGTGGCCCGCCCCGACGAATATGGCGTCAAACTCGCTCACGCCGCCCCAACCCATTTCCTTTATGCTTAAAGATAATTGCAGATGCATATGTTTTCGTCTAGTAGGATATTAAGGGCCGCAACGAGCCTTGATCATCACGCGAAAAGAGGGAACTGAGACCATGGACACGCAAAAACTCCTCGGCGAGGTCGCCGGCCAGCTGCTCTCGGGCGGCATCAAGGTGGTCGACCTGTCGGCGCCGCTCGGGCCGGACACCCCGCTGATCAAGCTGCCGCCGGAGCTTGCCGTCGACACGCCGAAGGTCGAGATCCATCAGATCTCCAAATACGACAAGAACGGTCCGTGGTGGGCCTGGAACTGGCTGAAGCTCGGCGAGCATTCGGGCACGCATTTCGACGCGCCGCAGCATTGGATCACCGGCAAGGACTATCCGGACGGCGCCACCGACACCATTCCGGCGCAGAATTTCGTCGGTCCGGTCAATGTCATCGACTGCTCGAAAGAGGCAGCCGCCGACCACGATTTCCTGCTCACCGTCGACCACATCAAGGCCTGGGAAGCCAAGCATGGCGCGATCAACGCGGGCGAGTGGGTGGTGATGCGCACCGACTGGTACAAGCGCAACGGCTCCGAGGCCGAGTTCCTCAACGCCAACGAGACCGGCCCGCATACGCCTGGACCGACGGCCGAAGCCATCCAGTTCCTGATCGCCAAGGACATCAAAGGCTGGGGTTCCGAGACGATCGGCACCGATGCCGGCAAGGCCGGCGGCATGGAGCCGCCGTTCCCGGCGCACACGCTGATGCACAAGGCCAACCGCTATGGCCTGGCCAGCCTCTGCAACCTCGACCAGCTGCCGCCGAAAGGCGCCATCCTGATCGCCGCCCCGCTCAAGATCGAGCACGGCACCGGCAGCCCGATTCGCGCTCTGGCGCTGGTGGCGAAAGGCTGAGCGAAAGCACGCTGAAGTGAGCCAGCCGGATCACATCATCGTCGGCAGCGGCATCAACGCGCTGGTCTGCGCGGCGATGCTTGGCGCCAAGGGCGCAAAAGTGCTCGTGCTCGAGCGCAACGATCGCATCGGCGGCTGCATGCGCACCGAGGAAATCACCGCGCCTGGTTTCATCCATGACGTGATGGCGACGACCTTCGTGCTGTTCATCACCTCACCGGCCTTTGCGGCATTGGGCGGCGACCTCGCCCGGCACGGGCTCGAGTTCTGCCACACCGGCACGCCGACCGGCGTGCTGCGCCCGGACGGCAGCCATGCCGTGCTCAGCACCGATCGCGCCGCCAATGTCGCGGCAATCAACGCGATCGCCGCTGGCGACGGCGACCGGCATGCGGACGATGTCGGCGGCATCGAGCGCAATGCCGGCCTGCTGTTCGGCCTGCTCGGTGGCAGCCTGTGGTCCTATCCAACGGCGAAACTGTTGGCCGGCGATGCCTGGCGGCGTGGTCCGCGCGGCCTTGCCGCCTTTCTCGGCGAAGCGCTGGTGCCGGCGCGGGGTTGGCTGGAAACCACTTACAGCTCGGACGTTGTCCGCGCGCTCTGGGCGCCCTGGGTCCTTCATGCCGGGCTCGGACCCGAAGACGCCTTCTCCGGCCAGATCGCCAAGGTCATCGCCTTTGCGCTCGAGGCGGCCGGCGCGCCGATCGTCAAGGGCGGCGCGAAGAACCTGCTCGCCGCTTTCGAGGCGCTGATCAAGGAACGCGGCGGCGAAATCCGCGTCAATACCGATGTCGCCTCGATCGTCCAGAGCGGCGGCCGCGCCACCGGCGTTCGGCTGGCGTCGGGCGAGACGTTGAACCCGACGAAGAGCGTCATCTGTTCGGTCACGCCGACGCAGCTTTACGGCCGATTACTCGGCAAGGACGC
The DNA here is from genome assembly GCF_041355295.1 of Mesorhizobium sp. RCC_202. Classification (NCBI taxonomy): domain Bacteria; kingdom Pseudomonadati; phylum Pseudomonadota; class Alphaproteobacteria; order Hyphomicrobiales; family Phyllobacteriaceae; genus Mesorhizobium; species Mesorhizobium sp. RCC_202. Next base: position 176,659 of record NZ_JBFUPO010000001.1, on the reverse strand, counting down.
ACCGGAAGCGGCCGAGAAAGCCACAAAGGCCTATCGCTATGGCAAGGGCAATTTCCAGATCCACTACGCCCTCGACAAGCCGCCGGCATGGCGCGGCGAGGGGCTGGACAAGGTCGCACTGTTGCATCTGACGCCGGGCCTCGACGGTGTCTCGAAGGCCTGCAACGAGGCGGCGCGCGGCCTGCTGCCTGAGGTGCCGACCATCTGCGTCGGCCAGCCGCATGCGCTCGACCCGTCGCGCTGTCCGGACGGCAAGGCGATCCTGTGGCTGCAACTGCCGGAAGCGCCACGCCATATCAAAGGCGATGCCGCCGGCAAGCTGGAAGCCCCGGCCGACGGGCGCTGGAGCGAGCCGCTGCGCGAAGCCTATGCCGATCGCGCGGAAGCGATCCTGGCCCAGCACATCGACGGCTTCCGCGACACCGTGATCGCGCGCCGCGCCTATTCGCCGGCCGATCTCGAAGCGATGAACATAAACCTGGTCGGCGGCGACCCCTACGGCGGCTCCTCGACAATCGATCAGTCCTTCCTGTGGCGGCCGTTCAAGACGAGCCGCAACCACCAGACCGGCATCAAGGGCCTCTACCATATCGGCGCTTCCACCCATCCGGGCGCCGGCCTTGGCGGCGGCTCCGGCTTCCTGCTGGCGGAGAGGCTCTGATGGATCAGAAGGCCCCCGAAAAACGCCACCGCATCTCGACCCTCGGCCAGATCGGCCTGCAGCAATTCGCGCCCTATCTGATGAACCGCATCATGGGCCGCTACAACGCCACGCTGCGCGAGGATTTCCGCAAGCAGGGTTTGACCATCCCGCAGGTGCGCACGCTGGCGGTGCTGTCGGTCACCGACGGCGTCACCGTCAACGACCTTTCGGTCTACACCGTCATAGAACAGTCGACCTTGAGCCGCACCCTCGACACGCTAGAGGGCCAAGGCCTGGTGCGGCGCGAGCAGGGCGTTACCGACAGTCGCATCCGCCACGTCTTCCTGACCGATGATGGCCGCGCGCTGTTCACCCGCGCCTGGCCGGCCATGCATGATGCTTTCGAGGCGATGTTCGATGATGTCGACGATGCCGAATACGCGGCGCTCATCGCAACGTTGCAGAAGATGCTGAAGAACATCCGCAAGCACGAGATCTAGATGTACGCGCCGCTTCTTGGCGGCAACGGAAGGAGGCAGACATGGCCGAACGGTCTTTTGCCAAGGAAGTCGAAAAGCTGAGACTGGGTGCCGGCGAGGAATTCGCCGGCGAGGGCATCCTCGCCATCACCAAGGCGCTTCTGCAATGCGGTGTCGGCTATGTCGGCGGCTACCAAGGTGCGCCGATCAGCCATCTGATGGACGTGCTGGCCGACGCGCAGGACATTCTGGGCGAGCTCGGCGTGCATTTCGAGGCCAGCGCCTCGGAAGCGACCGCCACCGCCATGCTCGCCGCTTCCGTGCATTATCCGATCCGGGGTGCCGCCACCTTCAAGTCGACGGTCGGCACCAATGTCGCGTCCGACGCGCTCGCCAACCTTGCCTCGGGTGGTGTCACCGGCGGTGCGCTGATCATCGTCGGCGAGGACTATGGCGAAGGCTCTTCCATCATGCAGGAGCGCAGCCATGCCTTTGCCATGAAGAGCCAGGTCTGGCTGCTCGATCCGCGCCCGAACCTGCCCTCGATCGTCAAGGCGGTCGAGGACGGCTTCGAATTGTCCGAGGTCTCCAACACGCCGGTCATGCTGCAGGTGCGCATCCGCTGCTGCCATGTCCACGGCCATTTCATCGCCAAGGACAACAAGCGGCCGCCGATGACGGTGGCCGACGCGCTGTCGGCGCCACGCCGCGACACCGGCCGCATCGTGCTGCCACCGGCCTCCTTCCTGCATGAGAAGGAGAAGGTCGCCAAACGCTGGCCGGCGGCGGTGGACTTCATCCGGAGCCGCAAGATCAACGAGATGTTCGGGCCGGACCACGGCTCTGTCGGCGTCGTCATGCAGGGCGGCATGTACAATTCCGTCATTCGCGCGCTGCAGCGGCTTGGCCTCGCCGATACCTATGGCGACACCGATGTGCCGCTTTATGTGTTGAACGCCGTCTATCCGCTGGTCGACGACGAGTTCCTCGCCTTCTGCGAAGGCAAGCAGGCGGTGCTGGTCGTCGAGGAAGGCCAGCCCAACTACATCGAGCAGGCTTTTGCCGCCATGCTGCACAAGGCCAGTCGCGGCACCAAGCTGGTCGGCAAGGAGCATCTGCCGATGGCCGGCGAATACACCGGGCAGGTAATGCTCGACGGCATCGGCTCCTTCCTGCGCGCCCATGCCCCGCATCTCCTGCCGGGCGAGGTGCGCGCGCCGAACAAGCTGGGCGAGGGCGTCGATACGGCCGATCTCATCAACGTCGTTCCTGGACGTCCGCCGGGCTTCTGCATCGGCTGCCCGGAGCGACCGATCTTCGCCGCGACCAAGCTTGTCGAGCAGGAACTTGGCAAGCACCACATCGCCTCCGACATCGGCTGCCATCTGTTCTCGATCATGCCGCCCTTCGAACTCGGCGCCACCACCATGGGCTATGGGCTGGGGCCGGCCTCGGCCTCGGCGTTCAATTCGCCCGATGCCAAGCGCCGTTCCATCTCCTTCGTCGGCGATGGCGGTTTTTGGCACAACGGCCTGACCTCCTCGATCGGCAACGCGGTGTTCAACAAGAACGATGGCGTCATCGTCATCGTCGACAATTTCTATTCGGCCGCCACCGGCGGCCAGGACATCCTGTCCTCGCGCGCGTCGAACCGCACCAAGTCGACCAAGCATCCGATCACCGAGGCGGTGAAGGGCATGGGCGTCAAATGGCTGCGCCATATCGACCGCACCTATGACGTCGGCAAGATGCAGGACACGCTGCGCGAGGCGCTGACGACGGAGGAGAAGGGTCCGAAAGTCATCGTCGCCTCGTCGGAATGCATGCTCAACCGACAGCGTCGCGAGAAACCGCTGGTCGACAAGGCGATCAAGGGCGGGACGCGTGTCGTCAAGCCGAAATTCGGCGTCGATGAGGACATCTGCACCGGCGACCATGCCTGCATGCGGCTGTCGGGTTGTCCGTCGCTGTCGGTGAAGTCGCTCGACGATCCGCTGCGCGACGATCCGGTGGCATCGATCGACCAGAGCTGTGTCGGCTGCGGCAATTGCGGCGAGGTGGCGGACGCCGCCGTGCTCTGCCCATCCTTCTACCGCGCCGACGTGGTGCACAATCCGAGCCGCTGGGACCGTTTCCTGGAATCGGCGCGCCGCGCCACAATCAGCCTCTTGCAGCGCCGCCGCGAAAGCCGCCGCTTGATGTTCGCCGATGCTTGACCACAATTCAGCGCTGCGCCCGAAGGCGGGCGCCCATGACGATGAGCAGGTGATCAAACTCGCCGTGCTTGCCGTCGGCGGCCAGGGCGGCGGTGTGCTTGCCGACTGGATCACCGACGTCGCCGAGCGCAGCGGCTACATCGCCCAGTCGACGTCGGTCGCCGGCGTCGCCCAGCGCACCGGCGCCACGATCTACTATATCGAGATGGCGCGCGACACCGGCCGGCTGCCGGTCTTTGCGCTGTCGCCCTCGCAGGGTGATGTCGACGTATTGATCGCCGCCGAACTGATGGAAGCCGGTCGCGCCATCATCCGTGGTTTCGTCACGCCCGAGCGCACGACGCTGATCACCTCCTCGCACCGCATCGCCGCCGTCTCGGAAAAGATCGAGCCGGGCGACGGTCGCGCCTCGTCCGAGAAGGTGCATGCGACGGCACAGGCCGCGGCCAAGCGCTTCATCGCTTTCGATATGGAAAAGATCGCCGCCGACAACGGCACCATGATTTCGGCCAGCCTGCTTGGCGCGCTGGCCGGCTCCGACGCGCTGCCGTTCGCGCGCGAAAACTACGAGCAGGCGATCAGCGCCGGCGGTCGCGGCGTCAAGGCCAGCCTTGCCGCCTTCGGCGCCGCCTTTGATCGGACGCGGGGCATCGCGGCGGCTCCGTCGGCTGAGGCTGTTGCGACGAAGCCAACGGCTCCTGAACCCCGCCCGACGGTCAGCGGACCGGAGACACTGTTGAAGGGCTGGCAAGGTCTCGCGGCGCGCGTCGCGTCACTGCCCGAACCGCTGCGCGACATGGCCGAACGCGGGCTGAAAAAAGTCGTCGACTACCAGGACATCGCCTATGGCGGCGACTATCTCGACCGGCTGGACAAGGCGGTCGCGCTGGACAGTTCGGAGCGCGGCCATACGCTGTCGATCGCGGCGGCGAAACATCTCGCCAACGCCATGTGCTATGACGACATGATCCGCGTCGCGGACCTGAAGGCGCGTTCGACCCGCGACAGGCGCGTACGCAAGGAGGTCGGCGTCAAGCAAGGCTCGGTCCTGCAGGTCACCGAATATTTCCATCCGCGCATCGAGGAATTCTGCGGCACGCTGCCGGCCGGCCTCGGCAGCTACATCGAGAGCCGCCCCAAGCTTGCCGCCTTCCTAGACCGCCGCATCAATCGCGGCCGTCACATCCGCACCGACAGTTTCACCGGCTTCGCCATGCTGTGGTTCATCGGCGGCCTGCGCCGCTGGCGCCGTGGCCTGCTGCGCCACAAGGTCGAGGTCGCACATCTGGAGCGCTGGTACGACCTGGCGCTCGGCCATGCGCGCGAAGACTACGCTCTGGCCACCGAAATTCTCAACTGCCGCCGCCTGATCAAGGGCTACAGCGACACCCATGTCCGCGCCCAGTCGAAATTCGACCGCGTGCTCTCGGCGCTGCCGATGCTTAAGGGCCGAGAAGACGCCGCCGACTGGATCCGCCGGCTGCGCGAAGCAGCGCTGAAGGACGAAAAGGGCGACATGCTGGATGGGGCGCTGAAGACCGTGGCGACGCTCGACGACGTCACGCGATAACGAACATGTGATCCGTTCCGCTCCGACGGAATTCGCCCCTCTCCTCCGTTTCAATCGGGTAGGGATAAATCTCGGAGACAACGCATGTTTGCAAAATACTTGCTGCCTTTCGCTTTGGCCGCCGGCACATTGGTGCTGTCCGGCGCCGGCTCGCAGGCCATGCCGATGGCCAAGCCCAGCGCGACCTCGCCCATCGAAACCGTCGGCTGGCGCTGCGGTCCCGGCTGGCACATGAACCGCTGGCGCCGATGCGTGCCGAATGGTCGGGTGATCATCCGCCCGATCCATGCACGTCATTGGCATCCCGGCTTCTGGTATCACGGCCGCTGGCATGCCGGTTTTTGGAGCTGGTGATCGCTTTCGGATCGCCGCCGACGCCCGCCCCGGAAACGGCGCGGGCGTTTTCATTTCACACCACCAAATCCCGCATCGGCCTGACCGCCGCCGACTCCGGAAACACCTTGTCGCCGAGCACAGCGGCCGACAAACCGAACTGGTTGGCGAGCAATCCCTTCAGCACGGCGCGCACATCGCTTGTTGGCGCGAGGTCACGCTGTTCGTAGAGTTGCGCGGGCTTCAGCCCCGGCCAGTCGGCGATGACGCGGCCGCCCTTGATCGCGCCGCCGGCAAGCAGCACCACAGTGCCGGTGCCGTGGTCGGTGCCGACCGTGCCGTTGATGCGGGCGGTGCGTCCGAATTCGGTAATGGCGACGATCGCGGTGTCTTTCCAACGCGCGCCGAGACCCGTCTCGAACGCCTCGAAGGCGCCGTCGAGGCCGCCGAGCAGATTGGCGAGCCGCCCTGTGGCGCCGCCTTCATTGACATGCGTGTCCCAGCCGTCGAAGGCAAGCGCGGCGATGCGCGGTCCGTCGTCCGCCGCCATCAGCTTGGCAGCACCTTGCGCCGACTGGCGCATGCCGGCGTCGAGGCCGCCTTTCGGCTTCATCGTCTTGCCGCCGATCTGGTCGCTCATTGCCATCCGGTCGGCATCGAGGCCTTTTTGAAGCGCCGCCGCCAGCACCGGGTCGCGATGGTTGTAGAGATCGAGCACGCGCTCGGCCAAAACGTCGCCAGGTGTCGGCAGGAATTGCGGCGCCCAGCCGAGCACGGGGGCAGCACCTCGGATCACCAGCGGCGTCGACGGCCCGACCGCCAGGCCGCCCGCCTTGGCAATCCTGTCGCCTGCCGGCAAGCTTGCAAGCGCCCGGTTCAGCCAGCCGGTGGTGGCGTTGCCGGGTCCCGGCAGGCCGCTTTCCAGCACGTCCTGGCCGTCGAAATGCGAGCGGTCGCGATAGCCGGTGGCCGCCGCATGCACGACCGCAGCCTGGCCCGCCTTGAACAGGCGGGCAAACACCGGCATTGCCGGGTTGACGGCGAAGAAACCGTCGAGCGGAAATGCCGGGTTGGCGCCCGAGAGCGAAAGCGCGATGTCGCCATGCAGTCCGGCATAGTCCGGATCGCCGACCGGCCCGACCGTGGACAGCCCGTCGAGCGCGCCGCGCAGGACGATGACGATCAGGCGCGGGTCGCGATTGTCGGCCGCGCGGGCAAAGCGCGGCAGGTGGGCCCAGGCGAACAATGCGCCGCCGGTCATCAGCACGGCGCGGCGCGATAGGCTGGGGGTTTCGCAAAGCAAGCTCATTGCCACATCTCCACTAACTCTTTGTTTTTACGCAATTCCAGACGGAAAACCGCCGCCCACTTTTCCTGGAATTGCGCCAGCTCACCGGCGCTGGAATTCCGGCGCCATCAGCAGCAGCGCCAGGCCCTGCTGCTTGGATTCGGCGCGCGAAATCGCCTGCCTGGTTTCGGCCGAAACAGACGTGCCGGTCAGCGATGCCAGCATCTCGTTGGGATCGCCGATCGTGTCGGCCTGCTTCGCTGCCTGCCAGGCGATGTCGAGCCGCGTCTTCAGTCCCTCGGGGGATGCCCAGGCGTCGGTCCGGTCGGGAAAGCCGTTCGGCCCGGGCGGCTGCCAGAGCGGCTGGCCGAGCGCCATCAGCCAGCGAAGCGTTCGTTGTGGCTCATTGCCGGGGGAGGCACCGACCGCGCGGCGCAGCGCAACGACGAAGTCGAGCGGCGAGCGCAGCTTGGCCAAAGGCGTCGACCAGGCCTCCGGCATGTCGATCAGCGTCATCGCCACTGCCCTGAGGTCGCCGCCCGTCTTGGCAAAGACCGTGGCGAGGCGGGCGACCGCCGCCGGTGGCGGATCGTCCGCTATGAAATGGCGCGCCAGCTTGGTCGCGATATGCTTCGCGGTCGCCGGCTGGCCGGCAATGTCGTTGAGCGCGGCTTCCGCCTGGCCCATGCCGCCGTCCGGATAGGTCTTGCCGAGCAGCACCGCCTTTCCGGGTTGATGCGCATTGGCGTTGAAGACGAATGCACCGGGCTCGCCCAGGCGCCCCTCGCGCCCGGCCATCGTCCAGCCGGTCAGCATGCCGGCAAAGCTGGTCACGTCGGCCTGGCTGTAGCCGCTGCCGACGCCGAGCGTATGCAGTTCCATGATCTCGCGGGCGAGGTTTTCGTTGAGGCCGCGGCCGCGCCTTTTGCCGGCGCGCGAGTCCGGCCCGATCGACTGCTGGTTGTCGAGATAAAACAGCATCGCCGGATGGTGCTCGACCGCAAGCAGCATGTCGGCGAAGCGGCCGAGCACGAAAGGCCGGATCGCCTCGCGTTCGAAAGCGCCGGCGCTTGCCCGCACGATTTGGGCCTTGGCGACGGAAACGCAGAAATGGTTCGACCAGAAGCCGACCAGCCTCTCGACGAAGCCCGGCGCCGCGGCCAGCGCCTTGTCGAAACGAGCCTGCGCTTCGTCGCGGTAGATATCGGCCTCGACGCGTGGCACCGAGGGTTTGGATTTTGTCTCGGCCATGCCGGCGGGCTCTTCCGCTGCAGTCGGCTGCATGGCGGGCGCCGCCTTCTCGTCCCGCGTTGCTTTGCGCTCCATGGCCGCCGCCATGCTGGCCTGGATCGCCGCGGTGCTGTCCAGCAACCCGGCATTCCTCGGATCGTCAGGGGGAATAAGCGCGATGTCTTGCTGCTCAAGCTCAGCCTTGAGATAACCGTGCGGATCGGCGGCTATCCTGCCGAGGTCGTCGCCGGGTTTTGCGCCGAGGCCAAAACGGTTGAGCGCGACCAGGGCCGGATCCAGCGAAACGGGGTTTGAAACGGGTGCGGCCAACAGAGCCTCCGTCTGGAGCCGATGCCGATCGCTTCGGCCGGCATGTTCATCGATCGCTAGACTATTCACAATGCCGGCCGCAGCACCGGCATCGTGAGGCGGCTCTTACCAGCGGCGCCAGTGGTGCCAGCGGTGATACGGATGCCAGACCGGGCCGATATAGACCCTTGGTCCACCCCAATAGTAATGGCCGGGATAGATCACGCGGCGGTAGGGAACGCAGCGGCCCCAGGGGTTGGGATGCCAGCCCGGACCGCAGCCGTAGGCGACATGCTCGATCACTGCCGGCGCGGTGACCGGCGCGATCGGCATGGCCGAAGCCGCACTTGCCGCGACTGTACCGCCGATGGCGAGCGCAGCCGCAATGGAATATTTCGTCAGACCGTTCATGGGAGACTCCCGAAGGTTCGAAGTTGAAGAGAACCTGTCCGCCTCACGCGGCGCCAGGCCTGTCCCTCTTCTCCTTGAACGGGACGGGTTCGTTTTTTCCGTCGCTGCCTATGGCGATTTTTTTGTGGGGACAGGCAGCGGCCTGCCGGCGCGCCGCAACAATGCGTCCGCCAGCAACTGACGATCCTCCGGTGAGCTCGAGGCGGCGAACTCGACGATGCGCTGTTCCAGCCGCGTGCGCACGATGGCGTCGGCATTGCGCGCCCGCTCGAGCGCCGCCGCGAGCGCTGCCGTGTCGAGGGTTGGCTGCTGCAGAAGGTCGGCCGCTTCGCGCCTGGCGGCCTGGCCGTCGAGGATGACCGCGCGGGATTCTCGACGGACTTCCCTAAGCGCTTGGCGGAACATCTTTCGGTCCGCGGCAGGCAATCTTCCGCCGGCCGATTCCAGCGAATAGACCGGGTTGGACTTGCCGATCAGCCAGCCGGCGCCGCCTGCCACCGCGCCGATCAGAAACACATTGAGCACCAGGGATGCCGCGACAAGACGGGGGTTCATAGATCCTCCTCGGTCTGGTCGGCGTCGGGGCTGGTATCGCCGAACGACGTCGCATTGGCATCCATCACGTAGTGGTCGGAAGGCATGTCCGGGCTGACCACGGTCACCAGCGCCAGGCCTGCCACCGCGCCCGCTAGTCCCACGCCGGCTAGCCCGAAGCCGAACCACCAGAGCCGGCTGCGCCGTCCTTGCCTGACTTCGGCCGCCGCCTTGGCGAGGATCGCGCCATGCAGCGCCCGGCTCGGCGCCTTGACGCGGTGTTGATCGAGCACCCCGTCGAGCGTGCCGGCGGCCGCAAGGATGGCGCGGCCTTGCTCGGTCTCGGCAAACAACCGCGCCCCGGCCTGTTCGGCTTGAGGCCAGCGGTGCAACGCACTGCCATAGGCATCGGCCAGCGCGGCAAAGCGCTTGGCATCCACCGGCACGCCAGCGGTCTTCTTCTCATCAGCCATTTCGTTCCCCCTTCCACTTTTTCCGCGTGGCCCCCCACGCTGCGTCTCGCAGGATCGGCAACTCCTTCACTGTCTCAATCATTGCCATCGTCTCCGACGAGTAGGCCCTGCAAGGAACGACGACCCCGCGCGAGCAGACTTTCCAGCGCATCGACGCTGACCTGCATGGCATCGGCCGCCTCGCTGTTGGACAGCTCCTGATAATACACCAGCACGATCGCCTCGCGCTGGCGCGGCGCGATGCGCTGCAGCGCGTCTTGGACCCGCCGCTCTTCGTCGCCGGGCAATGCGTCGGGAAGCGGCGCCTCATCGGCCACCTCCGGCAATTCGTCCGTCGTCCATTCGCGCCGCTTTCGCAGCCGGTCGTAGCAGAGGTTCAGCGCCACGCGATGGACCCAGGTGTCGAAGCGTGCGCGTTCCTGGCGCCAGCCCGAGGCGTGGCGCCAGATGCGCATAAAGGTCTCCTGCGCGACGTCCTCCGCCTCGGCCGCGTCCCCGAGCATCCGGGCGGCCAGAGCCAGGATGCGCGGCAGCTTTCGCGCCACGATCGCCTGCACGGCGGCGGGGTCGCCGGCGCCGATGCGGCGTACCAGTTCCTCGTCGGTATCGGCGCCCATCAGCCGGGGCGCTCAAAGGTGTCATCGCGCTGCATAACCTCGTGGTCATTGCTCCTGATTGGGAGCGGTTTTGTGGCCTGGCCGCTCGTCGGCGCTGAGCAAGCCGTCGCTGTTCTTGTCGAGCTTGGCGAAACGCTTGGCCAGGAAGGCGTCGAGTTCGCCCTTGTCGACGAAACCGTCCTTGTTGGCATCCATGCGCGCGAAGGACTTCGCCGGATCGCCCTTGGCCTTGCGCTCGGCCTGGAAGGCGGTCCATTCGGCGAGGCTCACCTTGCCGTCATTGTCGGTGTCGGCCCGCATGAAGGCCTTTTCCCGCCGTGCCTCGAACTTTTCCAGCGTCAGGCCGGTCTTGCCGCCGCCGGCGGCTGAGCTGTCGGGTGTGGCTTGAACCGGCGCGGGGGCAGGGGTTGGCGTCGTCGTCTGGGCAACCGCGGCGCCGGCGGTCAGCAAACCAAGGGCAACGGCAAATATCGAACGGCGGATCATGCTTTCGTCTCCGGTTGCGCGCGGCCATTGGCGGCCGCGCTTCAGCCGTTAAACGCAGTCATGAGCGAAATCCGTCGGTACCTTTCGACAAGACAACAGACAATCAAATCCGGCGCGGCCGGATCGGTGCCGTCCCCAGCGAAAGATTGTGGCGACTATTTCGGGTGGTCGACCGCCACCAGTTGATCCGGCTTGAAGCCCGCGTGCTGCGGGGTCCAGACGTCGCCGTCGCGGTTGAACCAGTGGCACAGATACATGCCCGAGGCCGCGCCGTCGCTCACCGTCATCTGCGGCCCTCCGGACTTCAGCCTGACCACTTCTCCGGTCTTGAAAGTATTGGGCATTTCGACCTCCCATGCTGATCAGGGGAGTTTTCCACCAAACCTTGAATTCGACAATGGTCGATATGCTTCCACCGTTTGGCGCAGGCGGCAGTATCCGAGGGAAGGGAGGGTGGGAGAAACTGTTCTCGTCGGCAGGGATATCGAAATTGGCAACACACGCCACACAATCAGCTAAAAGGGACGACATCGGGTCAAGCGTCGGAGCCTGAGAGGGACATACCGTGACATCAAGCAGGCCTGTTCTGGTCACCGGCGCGGCCGGTTTCATCGGTTTTCATCTTTGCCAAAGGCTGCTTGCCGAGGGCCGGACGGTCGTCGGCCTCGATTCCATGAACGAGTATTACGACGTCAACCTGAAGCGGGCTCGGCTCGAACGGCTGAAGGCATTTCCCAATTTTGACTTCGAGCATGTCGATCTCGCCGAGCGCGACCGTATCTCGGCGCTTTTTCAGTCGGCCGCGCCGGAAATCGTCGTCAATCTCGCGGCCCAGGCCGGCGTGCGGTATTCGCTGACCAATCCGCACGCCTATGCGGAAAGCAATCTCAGCGGCTTCCTCAACATCCTGGAAGGATGCCGACACGCCTCGGTCGGCCATCTGGTCTATGCCTCGTCGAGCTCGATCTATGGCGGCAGCACGCGCATGCCGTTTTCCGTGCACGATTCGGCCGACCACCCGCTCAGCCTCTATGCCGCCAGCAAGAAGGCGAACGAGCTGATGGCGCACACCTACAGCCACCTCTTCGCGTTGCCGACGACGGGATTGCGCTTCTTCACCGTCTACGGTCCGTGGGGGCGGCCCGACATGGCGCTGTTCATCTTCGCCAAGGCGATCCTTGCCGGCGAGCCGATCGACGTCTTCAACCACGGCAACATGCAGCGCGACTTCACCTATGTCGACGACATCGTCGAAGGCATCATCCGCGTGATGCGGCAACCCGCGACGGCCAACCCGCAATGGTCAAGCGCTGCACCCGATCCGGCGACCAGCAACGCGCCCTACCGGATCCACAACATCGGCGGCAGCGCGCCTGTCGAGCTGAATCGGCTGATCGAGGTGCTGGAAGACGCGCTGGGCAAGAAGGCAATTCGCAATCTGATGCCGTTCCAGCCGGGCGACGTGCCGGCGACCTTCGCCGATGTCAGCTCGCTCGAGCAGGCGACCGGCTTCAGGCCGAAGATCCCGATCGAGATCGGCGTGCCGCGGTTCGTGGAATGGTACCGGGAATTCTACGAGGTTTGATCCGAAGCTTGCAGGTCGGCGTGGACGGCTGGTGGCGGTCGCCGCCTCGCATCGCGCTCAGCTAAGTTCCTGGGCAAGTCCGATGAGCAGCCCTCCCGGACCGCGGATGTAGCAGAGCCGATACGCGTTTTTATACTGGACCACGTCGCCCACGAGCTGCGCGCCGCGCTTGCGGAGCCTTGCAAGCGTGTCGTCGACATCGTCCACGGCGAACATGACGCGCAGATAGCCCAGAGCGTTGACCGGGGCGTTGCGGTGATCCTCCACGACAGGTGGCGTGAGGAAGCGGGATAGCTCGAGTCGGCTGTGGCCGTCCGGCGTGCGCATCATGGCAACCTCGACGTGCTGATCGCCCAGCCCGGTGACACGTCCGGCCCATTCGCCCTCGATCGTGCCTCGACCTTCGAGCTCAAGGCCGAGCTCGCGAAAGAAATCGATCGTCTCGTCGAGGTCCTCGACGACGATTCCCATATTGTCCATGCGTTTGAGCACCATATGTGCAACCTAAGAAGTGTTGCCCGGGCTGTAAACGCATAACGGCCCGCCGGGCAGGCAAGCGAGTGAAAATGCCGGGCGCATATTCGCGGCCCAACCGGCGGGGTCATCAGCCAAGGTGTTGAAATAGTGGTGCCGCTTAGGTGACTCGAACACCTGACCCCATCATTACGAATGATGTGCTCTACCAACTGAGCTAAAGCGGCCCGGGAAGCGTTGAGCTTCCAGAATGGGCTGCGTGATAGACTCAACCGGCCGCTAATTCAAGATGGGTGGCGGTTAATTCCGGCCGTGTGATCGGCAATTCCTGTCCGCGACTGTCGCGCAGGGCAGCTCGCCGTCTGCCGCCTGCGGTGGCCCGATTGGGTCCGGGCGACGAAAAGTGTTGATTATCAAGCAAAAAATGCCGAAATGGCTTGGGAAGCGCCGGCAAGGTAGCCAGCCGCCCGTTGATTGATTGGTCGGCTGCGGCTAACGATCAAGGGGCGAACGCGCAGAGGGAGCTCGCTTGGACGCCATCGAGAAAGCGATCCGCAATGCCTTCGAGAAAGGCAATGCCGAGGACCGGGCGTTTCGCGAGAGGGTCTATCGATCCGCCTTTGCCGCGCTCGACCGCGTGCTGCAGGCAAATCCCAACATCACGGTCGAAGCCGCCATCAGCCGCCGCAAGGCGGTCCAGGCCAAGATCGCCGAGATCGAATCCGAATTCATACAAGCCGTGCCCGATGTGACGCTGCCGCCGGAAAACGTGGCGCCCGCGGGGAATGCCGCGCCGGCCCCCCGCGTCGAAGCGCCGGCCGTATCCGCCGCGCCGTCGGTCGACGCGCCGCGGCCACCGGCGCCGGCCGCGACGTCACCCTCGATTACCGTTGACGGTCCGGTGCAGCCGGACGCCTCCGACCAGCCGCGCTCGCGCGTGCTGCCTGTGGTCCCCGACATCATGCCGGACGAGACGGCGCTGCCCGACGCGCCTTCTTTGGATGAAGCGCCGGGCGCTCCGGTCGGCAATGGCGCCGAGGTGAGCCCCGATCGCGACGAGCGGCGCATCAGGGGCCGGCGCCTGCCGCTGACGGCGATCTTCGTCGTCGCGACGCTGCTGGCCGCCATCGGCATCGGCGGCTATTTCGCGTTTCAGACCGGTGTCTTCAAGACTGCCGCGCAGCTCGACACCGGCCCGCCGGAACCGACGCCGTCGCTCGACAGCGAGGATTCCTCACCACCGGTCGCCGGCTCGCCGCAGAAGCCGGGCGAGGCTGACCAGTCCAAGAACTGGATCAATGTCTTCTTGCCGAGCGACCCGACCCATGTCAGCACGCCCTCGGATGCCAGTGCCGACGTCATGAAGGACGACACCGGACAGTTCCTGCGCATCCGCTCGGGCGCGTCGGGCTCGGCGATTGCTTTCGATGTCGGCCAGGGCGTGCTGGAAAAGCTCGCCGGCAAGCATGCCATGTTCGACATCGTCGCCCGTTCCGAAGAGGGCAAGGAGACGCAGATCTCGGTCGACTGCAATTTCGGCAATCTCGGCGATTGCGGCCGCAAGCGCTACGCGGTCGGCCACGAGCGCAACGAGTATCTGTTCGACGTCCAGTTCCCGGACATGCACCCGGGCGCAGCCGGCACGATCGCCGTCAATTCGGACTTCGACAAGCAGGGCAAGTCCGTCGACATCTACGAGATACGCGTTTCGATCGCGGAGTGACGGGTCTTTTCATAACTGACGTCGGCGCTCCACCCAACCCGCGCCTTCGGCGCGACCTCCCCATCAAGGGGAGGTAAGGGGGTAGCGCGACCTTCTACCTCCCCTCGATGGGGAGGTCGGCGCGAAGCGCCGGGTGGGATGAGGCGCCGGCGTCGGATTTCTAGAGCAATTCCAGGAAAAGTGTGACACGGTTTTCCGTCCGGAATTGCGTCAAAACAAAGCGTTAGGGCGGCTCGTCGTTTCCGTGAACGGTGAAACGCCCTAGTCCAACATCGCCTGCAGCGTCTCGATACGATCTGCCTCGGCCGCGGGCTTGTCCCAGCGCAGCCGCGAGATGCGGGGAAAGCGCATCGCGACGCCGGATTTGTGCCGGGTCGAGCGGTTGAGCCCTTCGAAGGCCACTTCCAGCACCAGCCCGTTGTTGCGGTCGGCGCGCACCGAGCGCACCGGCCCGAAACGCTCGATGGTGTTGTCGCGGACATATTTGTCGATTTCTTTCAGCTCCTCGTCGGTGAAGCCGAAATAGGCCTTGCCGACCGGCACCAGCTCTTCGGCGCCCTCCGGGCCCGACCAGACGCCGAACGTGTAGTCGGAATAGAAGCTGGAGCGCTTGCCATGGCCGCGCTGCGCGTACATCAGCACCGCGTCGACCGTGTGCGGGTCGCGTTTCCACTTGAACCACGGGCCTTTCGGCCGTCCAGCGAGATAGGGCGAGTCCCAGCGCTTCAGCATCACGCCTTCGATGATTGGATGCGGCGGCGCAGCGCGCAGCCGCTCCAGCGTTTCCCAGTCGGCAAACGTCACAAACGGCGACAGGTCGAAGCGGCCGGGATCGAGCGTGTCGATGAAGGTTTCGAGCCGCTTGCGGCGCTCGGCGAAAGGCAGCGCGCGCAAATCCTCGCCGTTGATCTGCAGCGCGTCGTAGCAGCGCATGAAGGCCGGGTACTGCTGCTGGATCTTCGGCGACACGCTCTTGCGGTTCAGGCGCTGCTGCAGGTCCGAAAACGTGCCCGTCGCCTCGCGTGGATCGCCGACCAGCAACTCGCCATCGAGCGCGGCTTCGAAATGCATGGCCGCGGCAAGGTCCGGGAAGGCGCCGGACACATCGTCGCCGGTGCGCGAATAGAGCCGGCGCACACCGCCTTCGCAGACCGCCTGCACGCGGATGCCGTCCCATTTCCACTCCGCCGCATAGTCGGCCGGAGCGAGCTTTGCGAGATCGCTGTCGTCGACGGCGTTGGCAAGCATCACCGGGCGGAACAGCGCGAGTGCCGCGCTCGTCGGCTTGTCCGCCTTGCCTTCCAGCCAGGCGAAAAGCTCGGTGTAGGGCGGCGTCAGCCCGTGCCAGAGCTCCTCGATCTCGGCAACGTCGACCTTGCCAAAGTCGGCCAGCGCCTGCTTGGCGAGCCTGGCCGACACGCCGATGCGCAGGCCGCCGGTCACCAGCTTGATGATGGCGAAGCGCGCCGAGATGGTGGCGTCGTCGAGCAATCGCGCCAGCACCTTCGGTCCGTCGGAGCGGCTCGCCGCCTGCAGCCTGCCGACGACGTCGGCCAGTGTCGGCACGTGATTGGGGATGTGCCCGGCCGGCTGCGGCCAGACCAGCGACACCGTTTCGGCAAGGTCGCCGACATAGTCGTAGGAATAGCCGAACAGCACCGGGTCCATGCGCTCGACCACCAGCGCGCGCAGCATTGCCGGCTTCACCGCGGCGATGTTGAGATCGCCGGTGATCGCCGCCAGCGCCAGCCCGCGATCGGGGTCCTCGACGCTGCGGAAATAGTCGGTGAGCAGTGTCAGCTTGCCGTTGCGCGATGGTGTAAGCACCAGGCGGTCGAGGAGCTCGGCGAAACGGTTCATGGGCGGGCGCACGCCAATTGCGGAAGCTGGCGCGAAGCCCCCCTCTCTGGCCTGCCGGCCATCTCCCCCTCAAGGGGGGAGATCAGCCCTCGTGCCGGCCTTCGCCAATCTCCGACGCCGAAAGAGATGCGCCGGCGCAAAAGCTGCCAATCTCCCCCCTTGAGGGGGAGATGTCCGGCAGGACAGAGAGGGGGGCCGTAGAGCACGGCGGTGGCGATTGTCTCACACACGTAAGCCATCAATCGCCCTCGTCCTCATATCCCACCAGATGCAGTGGCCGTGCCGCTATCCCCTCCAGCTCGCACCAGCGCACCAGCGCTTCCTCGCGGCCATGCGTCACCCAGATCTCGCCGGCGCCGGTTTCCTTGATGGTGATGATCAGCTCGTCCCAGTCGGCGTGGTCGGAAATGATCAGCGGCAGCTCGACGCCGCCCTGCTTGGCGCGCTGGCGGATGCGCATCCAGCCGGACGCGAAGCAGGAGATCGGGTCGGGAAAGCGCCGCGCCCAGCGGTCGGCGAAGGCCGAGGGCGGACCGACGACGATGGCGCCCGCGAAATCGGACTTGCTGCCGCTTTCCACCGTCCCCGGCTCCAACTGACCCAGATCGATGCCCTGGCTCTCATAATATTCGCTGAGCCTGGTCAGCGCGCCATGGATATAGATCGGCCGGTCGTAACCGGCATCTCGCAACAGCCGCATCACCCGTTGCGCTTTGCCCAAAGCGTAAGCGCCGATCAGATGCGAGCGCTCGGGAAACTGCGCCGCCGATTTCAGCACGCGCGCGATTTCCTCATGATCCGGCGGATGGCGGAACACCGGCAGGCCGAACGTCGCCTCGGTGATGAACACATCGCATCGGATCGGTTCGAAGGGCAGGCAGGTGGCGTCCTTCTGCCGCTTGTAGTCGCCGGAGGCGACAATGCGCATGCCGCGATGCTCGACCGCGATCTGGGCCGAGCCCAGAACGTGCCCCGCCGGATGGAAAGTGACCGCGACGCCGTTGATATCGACGGTCTCGCCAAGAGCCGCTGTCTGCGTCGTGCCGGCAAAATCCTCGCCGTAGCGCAGGCCCATGATGTCGAGTGTTTCTTGCGTGGCGAGCACCGATTGATGGCCGGAGCGCGCGTGGTCGGAATGGCCATGCGTGATCAATGCCCGTTCCACTGGACGCACGGGATCGATGAAGAAGTCGCCGGGCGGACAATAAAGGCCTTCCGGCCGGGATTTGAGAAGATCGCTGGCGCGCATCGTGCAAAGATAGTGGCTAATTCCCGCGCGGGAAGCCTGTTGCGCGAGACTGCTGACTCGTCCTAGATCGTTGTGGCGTTTCGCTGAAACGCCACAACGATCTCTTTGTTGGAGCATGATCTCTCTCCGAAAACCGGTTCCCACTTTTCGGGATCATGTTTTAAAGCCGACCGCCGGCTCGCCTCGCCGGCCGGATCCTCACGCATGAAACCGCTTCAGGCCTTGTCCGGCGACTTGAATGCCGACCGTCGCGCCGATTTCGCCGAGATGCTGCTTGCCTCCGGCGAGCCGGCGCAGGCGGCTGAGCTTCTGCTTGGCGCGCTGGACCTGGCGCCGCAATGGGCCGCCGGCTGGTTCCGCCTCGGCGAGATGCAGGAGGCGGCCAGCCTTCCCGATCAGGCGGCGCAGGCCTGGGCGATGGCGTTGAAGCTCGACCCCGCGGACCGGTTGGGTGCTGCGCTGAAACTGCAACTGATCGGCCATGCACCGGTCGCCGCCGCGCCACCCAGCGCTTTCGTCGAAACCCTGTTCGACCACTACGCCGACAGTTTCGAGGAATCGCTGGTACAAAAGCTCGGCTACGGGCTTCCGGATGTTCTACGCCAGGCGATCGCCAAGGCAAGGCCGGGTCGTTTCCGGTTGGCGCTCGACCTCGGTTGCGGCACTGGCCTGATGGGTGAAAGGCTGCGCCCCTTCGTCGACCGCCTGGAGGGCTATGACATCTCAGCTGCTATGCTGAAGAAGGCGCGCGCCAAGAACATCTACGACCGCCTCTCGAAAGCCGATCTCCAGCATTTTGCTTGCGATGGCGTCAGGGTCGACCTCGTGGTGGCGGCCGACGTGTTCATCTATATCGGTGCGCTGGAAGGCATCGTTGCTGCTGCTGCCGCGAGCCTGGCCGGCAAAGGCGTGTTTGCGTTCTCGCTCGAACTGCTTGCCGGCGGCAGCGATGACTTCGCCTTGCAGCCGTCGCGGCGTTATGCGCATTCCGAGAACTATATGCGCCGCGTTCTTGCCGCGAATGGGTTGGCTATCCTGTCGCTCGATCCCACGATCATTCGCCTGGATCGTGGCGCGCCTGTAGATGGCTTGGCCATCGTGGCTGAGAGAACGGGGGTCTGAACCCTGACCTTGCTGCGAAAAAGCCGAAATTGCATGATCGGGGTTGCGCGGGGCGGACACCAGTCTTTGTGTGCGCAATTCCGGACGGAATTGCTCTAAGGAGGGATCCATGCGCTGGAACATGGTCGTATTGGTGTCGTGCCTCACCGTTGCCGGCTGCGTCGGCGGCACCTCGATGTCCGAGCGCCAGGACGAGAACGTCCAATCCTCGCTGCAATATGACGACGTGCCGTGCGATCAGCTCATCGCCAACCGCAACACGCTCGCGCAGCAGAGCAGTCTGCCGGTTACCGCCAAGGCGAGCTTCTCCAATCCGGCGATGGGCCTCGGCCCGTTCACGCCGGACATGCGGTCGAAGGCTCAGCGCGATACCGACAAGGCGAGCGGCGAGATCGACGCCATGAACCGCTCGATCGAGCGTCGCGACTGCGGCAAGCCGAAGAAAAAAGAGAGTTTCGGGCTGCCTGGCTCGAAGCCCGCCTGAGAATTTGATATGCGATACCCGGCTTTTGCAATCGACTGATCGCCGAGCTGCGTGCCGCGCTTGAAAGCCCAACCGATGAACCTCTTGGATCTCGGCAGCCGCATCTGCATCCTGGGGCCATCCAACAGCGGCAAGTCGACGCTCGCCAACGCGATTGGCCGCAAGCTCGGCTCAGAAGCCATTCACCTCGATGTGCTGCATCATCTGCCCAACACGGACTGGGAGCCGCGTCCGAAAGGCGAATTCATTGCCCTCCACGATGCCGCGATCGCCGGCGAGCGCTGGGTGATGGAGGGAAATTACTCGATTTGCATGCCACAGCGCCTCCGGCGAGCGACGGGCCTGATCCTGCTGGATATCTCCACGCCTGCGAGTCTGCTGCGTTACTTTCGCCGGACGCTGTTCGAGACCGGCAGGCTCGGTGCCCTGGAAGGCGGGCGCGACAGCGTCAAATGGGACATGATCCACCATATTGCCGTGGTCCAGCCGAAGAATCGCAAGCGCTACCGCGCCATGTTCGACGAGCTCGACCTGCCGAAGCTGCAACTATCCTCCGTGAGGGCAATCAAGCAGTGCTTCCGCGAATGGGGTTTGACGCTTAGCTAATATCCGGCCTTGCGGTCGACCAGGTTCTCAAGCTTTTCGCCGCGCTCGAAGGCCGCCATCTGGCGAAGCATGGTCGGCACCAGATGGGCCGGGTCCGATGTTGCCGCCGCATGCGGTGTGACGAACACCTTCGCATGGCTCCACAGCGGGCTGGTCTTCGGCAGCGGCTCGACCTCGAAAACGTCGAGGCTCGCTTCTTTCAAGGTGCCGTCGTCCAGCGCCCGCAGGATGTCGGCATCCTTCTGCAGCCGTCCACGGCCGGCATTGATCAGCACCGCGCCGCCGAG
This sequence comes from Mesorhizobium sp. RCC_202, assembly GCF_041355295.1. Lineage (NCBI taxonomy): Bacteria > Pseudomonadati > Pseudomonadota > Alphaproteobacteria > Hyphomicrobiales > Phyllobacteriaceae > Mesorhizobium > Mesorhizobium sp. RCC_202. The sequence continues at coordinate 156,680 of NZ_JBFUPO010000001.1, read as the reverse complement.
GCCGTTGCGCCGGCGCAATTCCTTGAGCAGGCCATAATTGACGATGCCCTGGGTTTGCGGCGTCAGCGGCAAAAGCACCACCAGGATATCGGTGGCGTTGAGGAACGGGATCAATCCGGACTCGCCGGAATAATTTGAAACGCCCTTCATCGGCCGGTCGGTGCGCGACCAGCCATTGACGGCGAAGCCGAGCGAGAGCAGCACCGAGGCCGCGGCGCGGCCAAGATGGCCGAGACCCATGATGCCGACGGAGATGTCGCCGGCGGGGCGCTGCGGCGGCTCGTGCCATGTCTTCTTCGGCTGCTGCGCCCGGTAGAGCATGCCTTGGCGATGGTGGTCGAGCACCCGCCAGACGACATATTCGGTCATATATTGCGTCAGATTGTCGGCGACGACCTTGACGATCGGCACATCGGGCAGGCCGGGATCGGCAAAGATATGGTCGACGCCGGCGCCGATCGAAAAGATGGCGCGCAAATTGGGCAACGACGACAGAAGATTGGGTTTCTGCTTCCACACCACGGCGTAGGTGATCGAGGGATCGCTCGGGCCGTTCGGCTCCAGCACGACCTCGCGCTCGGCCGCCAGCAACTCGTGCCAGCGCTGCGGGTGGAAGCCGGTGACGGCAAGCAGGATTTTGCCTTTTTCCATTCGCGGATTTTCCCTGTTATGCCTGCTCGGCTTGATTACTCACTGACCACGCCGGTCGGCGCCGTCTCGATCTTGAAGGCGGCCGCCATCAGCGCCCGCGTATAGTCGGTTTGCGGGCTCATGAAAATCTGTTCGGACGACCCGGCCTCGACGATCTGGCCATTGCGCATGACGATGACGTCATTGGCAAGCGCGCGGACGACTTTCAAGTCGTGGCTGATGAAGAGATAGGCGAGGTTGTGCTTGGCCTGCAGGCTGCGCAAAAGGTCGACGACCTGCGCCTGCACGCTCATGTCGAGCGCCGAGGTCGGCTCGTCGAGCATGACGAAGCGCGGGTTGAGCACCATGGCCCGCGCGATGGCGACGCGCTGGCGCTGGCCGCCTGAGAATTCATGCGGATAGCGGTGGCGCGTTTCCGGATCGAGGCCGACTTCCTTGAGCACGTCGACGACCTTGTCGTCGCGCTCGTCGGCCGACAGCTTCGGCGCGTGGATCTTCAGGCCTTCCTCGATGATCTCCGAGACCGACAGGCGCGGGCTGAGTGAGCCGAACGGGTCCTGGAAGACGATCTGCAGCTCGCGCCGGAGCGGCCGCATGGCGTTGAAAGAGAGCTGGTTGATGTCGCGTCCGTCGAAATTGATCGTGCCGGTGGACGAAATCATCCGGGCCAGCGCCAGGCCGAGCGTCGTCTTGCCGGAACCGGATTCGCCGACGACGCCGAGCGTCTGGCCGGCGCGCACGGTGACGTCGATGCCGTCCACCGCCTTCACATGATCGACCGTGGTGCGGAAGAAACCCTTCTTGATCGGGAACCATACCTTGATATCCCGGCCCGCCATCACCGCCTTGGCGTCCGGGTTGGCCGCCGGCGGCTTGCCCTTCGGCTCGGCGGCCAAGAGGTGCTTGGTGTAGGCGTGCTGCGGGTTGGCGAAGATGTCCCTGGTCGGCCCGCTTTCGACGATCTTGCCCTTGGTCATCACGCAGACGCGATCGGCAATCCGCCGCACGATGCCGAGGTCGTGGGTGATGAACAGCAACGACATGCCTTTGCGGGACTTCAGCCCCGCCAGCAATTCCAGGATCTGCGCCTGCACGGTGACGTCGAGCGCCGTCGTCGGTTCGTCAGCGATCAAGAGCTCCGGCTCGTTGGCCAAGGCCATGGCGATCATGACGCGCTGGCGCTGGCCGCCGGAGAGCTGGTGCGGATAGGCGTCGAGGCGTTTTTGCGGATCGCGGATGCCGACTTCGTTGAGCAACTCCAGCGTTCGCGCGCGGGCGGCTTGGTCGCGCATGCCTTGATGCAGCTGCAGCACCTCGACGATCTGCTGTTCGATCGTGTGCAGCGGGTTGAGCGAGGTCATCGGCTCCTGGAAGATCATGGTGATCTTGTTGCCGCGCACCTGGCGCAACTGCTTCTCGTTCATGGCGAGCAGATCGGCGCCCTGGAACAGGATCTTGCCTGACGGATGGCTGGCCGCGGGGTAGGGCAGGAGCTTCAGCACCGACAGCGCCGAGACCGACTTGCCGGAACCGGATTCGCCAACAAGCGCGACCGTCTCGCCTTTGGCGATGTCGAAGGAGATGTGGTCGACGGCCACGGATTGCTTGCCGCCTTGCACGAAGGCGACGCTCAAGTCTTGGACGGACAGCAGGTCTTCGGTCATTTGAACGTCTTGCGCGGGTCGAAGGCATCGCGCGTCGCTTCGCCGACGAAGACGAGCAGCGACAGCATCAGCGATATGACGATGAAACCCGAAATGCCGAGCCAAGGTGCATTGAGGTTGCGCTGCGCCTGTTTCAGCAACTCGCCAAGCGAAGCCGAACCCGGCGGCAGACCGAAGCCGAGATAATCGAGCGATGTCAGGGTCGAGATCGAACCGCTGAGTATGAAAGGCAGGAAGGTCAGCGTCGCCACCATGGCGTTCGGCAGCAGATGCCGGAACATGATGGTGAGGTTGGGCACGCCGAGCGCGCGCGCCGCGTTGACATATTCGAAGTTGCGGGCGCGCAGGAATTCGGCCCGCACCACGCCGACCAGCGCCACCCAGGAAAACAGCAGCATCAATCCGAGCAGAATGAAGAAACCCGGCGGCAGGATGGCTGAGACGATCAGCAGGAGATAGAGCACCGGTATTGCCGACCAGATCTCGATGAAACGCTGGAAGAGAAGGTCGGTCCAGCCGCCGAAATAGCCTTGCAGCGCACCCGCTGCCACGCCGATCAGCGAGGAACCGAGCGTCAGGATCAGGCCGAACAGAACCGAGATCCGGAAGCCGTACAGCACGCGTGCCAGCACATCGCGGGCCTGGTCGTCAGTGCCCAGCCAATTCCAGTTGCCGACGTTACAGTTCGGGTCTGCCTCACCCTGCGGATACTGGTTGCAGCGCGTCTTCTTGTCGTAGAGCCAGGATGGTTTTGCCGGCGCCGGTTCCGGAACGGCGTTGTTGACGGTCTGATAGGAATAGCGAACCGGCGGCCAGACCATCCAGCCATTGGCATTGATCTCGTCCTGGATGACCGGATCGCGATAATCGGTAACGGCATAGAAGCCGCCGAACTTTTCCTCTGGATAGGCGACCAGAACCGGAAACAGGATCTCGCCCTTGTAGGAGGCGATGATCGGCTTGTCGTTGGCGATCAGCTCGGAAAACAGCGACAGCACGAACAGGACAAGGAAGATCCACAGCGACCAGTAGCCACGCCGGTTCGCCTTGAAATTCTGCAATCGTCGCTGGTTGAGTGGCGACAGCCAAGGCCTGCGAGGGCGCACCGGCGCGCTTTCGATCGCGGCTTCCGCCATCAGATGTCTCTCCGCTCGAAATCGATGCGCGGGTCGACCCAGGTGTAGATCAGGTCCGACAACAGGCCGACGAACAGGCCAAGCAGGGAGAAGATGTAAAGGGTGGCAAACACCACCGGATAGTCCCGGTCGATCACCGACTTGAAGCCAAGGAGGCCGAGGCCGTCGAGCGAGAATATGTTCTCGATCAACAGCGAGCCGGTGAAGAAGGCCGAGATGAAGGCGCCGGGAAAGCCGGCAATGACGATCAGCATGGCGTTGCGGAACACGTGGCCATAGAGAACCTTGCGTTCGGACAGGCCCTTGGCGCGCGCCGTCACCACATATTGCTTGCGGATTTCTTCAAGGAAGGAGTTCTTGGTGAGGAGCGTCGTCGTGGCGAAGGCCGACAGGACGAGCGCCGTCAACGGCAGCGTCATGTGCCAGAAATAGTCAGCGATCTTGCCCGGCCACGACAGCTGGTCCCAATTGTCGGAAACAATGCCACGCAGCGGAAACCAGTCCCAGAACGAACCGCCGGCGAACAGCACCATCAGCATGATGCCGAACAGGAATCCGGGAATGGCATAGCCGACGATGACGACGCCGCTGGTCCAGACGTCGAAGGTCGAGCCATCCTTCACCGCCTTGCGGATGCCGAGCGGAATCGAGATCAGATAGGATAAAAGCGTGATCCACAGGCCGATCGAGATCGAGACAGGCATTTTCTCCAGGACCAGGTCCAGCACCGAGATGTCGCGGAAATAGCTGTCGCCGAAATCGAAGCGGATATAATTCCACAGCATCATGCCGAAGCGCTCGAGCGGTGGCTTGTCGAAGCCGAACTGCTTTTCCAGCTTCTTGATGAACTCGGGGTCGAGACCCTGCGCGCCGCGATATTTCGAACCGACATCGCCGGCGACGTCGAAATTGCCGCTGCCCTGGACATCCCCACCACCACCGCCGAGGCGATCATTGCCGCCCTGGTTGGTCAGTCGGGCGATCACCTGTTCGACCGGTCCGCCCGGCGCGAACTGGATAACGGCGAAAGAGATCGCCATGATGCCGAACAGCGTCGGGATCATCAAAAGAATGCGACGCAGGATATAGGCGCCCATCAGGCGGCCGATCCCGCGCGAACGATCATGTCAGGCCTTGCCAATCTTTGCCGCCTTGCCCTTGTCGAACCACCACGACGTTTCGACCGGAAAGCCGAAATCGGGTTTCTGTTCGGGAAAGCCGAACATATCCCAATAGGCGACACGGTGATTCGCCAAATACCAACTTGGAATCCAATCCAGTCGCGCGCGCAAGACCCGGTCGAGCGCTCTGAGCGCCGTAACGAGATCTACCCGACTGTTGGCCTTGCCGGCTGCGACGATCAGGGCGTCGATGGCGCGGCTCTCGGTGCCTGGATAGTTGCGCTGCCCGGGGGTTTTCGCCATGCGGGAATCGTAGAGTATCTCCAGGCCGTCGGCAGTGGGCGTCGCGCCGATCGACCAATGCAGCATGTTGAGATCGAAATCGAAATTGCTCTGCCGCTGCTCATATTGTGTTGAATCGACCTGCCGGATCGAGGCGTCGATCCCAATGGCTTTCATATTCTCGGCCCATGGCGTGAAGATGCGAATGATGCTGTCATCCTCACCCAGCATTTCCACTTGCAGCCGCTCGCCCTTTTCGTTGACGACAAAGTTGCCCGCCCGCTTCCAGCCGGCTTCGGCAAGCAGTTTTGACGCCGCGCCGAGCAGCTTGCGGTCGTGGCCCGAACCGTCGGAGGTAGGCTGCATCACCGGTTCGCCGAAAGTCTCCGGCGGCAATTCGGCCCGAAAAGGCTCCAACAGGGCTAGTTCCTGCGGCGATGGCAATCCTTCGGCCTTATAGTCCGATCGTTCGAAATTTGATTGCGAGCGCTCATAGGAGCCGAAGAACAAAGCCCGCCTGATCCACTCGAAATCGAAGCAATAGGCGATCGCTCGCCTCACGCGCGCATCGCGGAATTGCGGACGGCGCTGGTTCAGCGCGAAGGCCTGCATGTCCGGCGACTTCTCCCCGGGAAACTCTCGCTTGACGACCTTGCCCTCCTTCAACGCCGGGAAGTCATAACCGGTCGCCCACACCCGCGAGGTGAATTCCTCGCGGAAATGCGTGTCGCCTTTCTTGAAAGCTTCAAACGCCGCCTGGCGATCGAGATAGAAGTCGATGCGAATGCGGTCGAAATTGTGGAGGCCGCGGTTCACCGCAAGCTCGCGGCCCCAATAGTCGGCGACGCGTTCGTATTCGACGGTCTGTCCGGCCACGACGCGTCCTATCTTGTAGGCTCCTGAACCGAGCGGCGGCGTCATCGTCGAGGCGTCGAAGACATTGACCGTATAGTAGGCCTTCGACACGATCGGCATGGCTACGACCGAAAGAATGTTCTGCGCCGATTGCTGGCCGTTGAAGGTGAGATTGACGGTGGTGGCATCGACGGCAACCGCCTCCGTCATATAGCGCAGCGCCTTGGACAGGTTCGGGTGGCCCTGGTCCTTGTACAGCTTCAATGCGAAGGCGACGTCGTCGGCGGTCAAAGGTGTGCCATCGTGGAAACGTGCTTGCGGCCGCAGCGTGAAGCGGAAGCCGTTGCGGTCAGACGACAAGGTAACGGACTCGGCGAGCAAGCCGTAGACCGAGTCCGGTTCGTCGAGCGCGCTTGTCATCAGCGTATCGAAGCAGAGTTCGGTGCGCGGCGGCGAATCGCCTTTCAGCACGAAGGAATTCAACGTGTTGAAAGTCAGGAAGCTCTGATTCAGGGTGCCGTTCGGCGGTGCGAAATTCATCTGGCCGCCCTTCGGCGCATCGACATTGACATAGTCGAAATGCGTGAAGTCGGGCTTGTATTTCAGCTCGCCGAAGGCCGACAGGCCATGCAGTTTGACACCGGTCTGGGTCTCGGCGAAAGCGCGGCCCGGCAGCAGCGCGGCGGCAGCGGCAGCGGCGCCGAGCGCCAGGAAGTCACGACGAGGAAGCGCCGCCTGCCGCCCCATCAATTGAGGCCCTTGTATTTGGCTGCCAGCGCCTTTTCCTTCGCCGTGTCGATCCACCAGGAATCAATGTCGGCGCCCCGGTAGGTGGGCTGCTTGTCCGGCACGCCGAACTTGTTCCAATAGGCGAGCCACACCACAGCACGGTAATATTGCGGCACGACGTAATAGTTCCACAAAAGCACCCGATCGAGCGCATGGGTGACTGCGACCAGATCGTCCCGGTCGGTGGCGAAAATGATGCGGTCGACCAATGCGTCGACAACCGGGTCCTTGATGCCGGAATAGTTGCGCGATCCCGGAGCGTCGGCGGCCTTCGAGCTCCAGAAATCGCGCTGCTCGTTGCCCGGCGATTCCGATTGCTGCAGCAGGTTGGTGATGACGTCGTAGTCGAAATTGTTGACACGGTTGACGTACTGGCTGGTATCGATGATGCGCAGCGTCGCATCGACGCCGATCTTGCGCAAATTGGCGATGTAGTTGCCAGAGAGGATCTGGTCCGTGTCGGACGTGCCGAGGATTTCGAATTTGAACGGCGCGCCGGTTTTGGCATTCACCATCTTGCCGCCCTTGATCACCCAGCCAGCCTGGGCGAAGAGGTCTACCGCCTGCTTCAGATACTTCCGTTCCGCCTGCGGCGAGTCATAGACCGGCAGCTTGAATTCCTGGGTGAACAGTTCCGGCGGCAGCTTGTCGCGATATTTCTCGAGGATTTCGAGTTCCTTGCCTTGCGGCAGGCCGCTCGACGCCAGCTCGGTACCTTGAAAATAGCTGTGGGTGCGGGTGTTGAAGCCGAAGAACAGCGTGCGGTTCATCGTCTCGAAATCGTAGGGATAGGTCAGCGCCTCGCGTACCCGGCGATCCTGAAAGAGCGGCCGGCGCTGGTTGAGCATGAAAGCCTGCATCGGCTCGGGCGAGGTCGTCTTGAATTCCTTTTTGATCACGTCGCCGGCGCTGATGGCCGGAAAGTTGTAAGACGTCGCCCAACGCCTCGAGCTGTTTTCCGGTTTGATGTCGTCGAGCCCGCCCTTGGTGAAGGCCTGCCAGGCGGCATTGTCGTCGAGGATGTAGGTGAAGCGCTGCGTGTCGAAATTCTCACGGCCGATCTTCACCGGCAGCTTGGCGCCCCAATAGTCGGGCACGCGCTCCCAGACGATCTCGGAACCCGGCTTGAAGCTGGCGATTTTATAGGCGGCGGAGCCCAGCGGCGGCTCCAGAGTCGGCCTGGTGATGTCACGCTTCTTGCCGCTCGCGTCGGTGCCTTCCCACCAATGCTTCGGCAAAACGACGAGATCGCCGAGGATCTTGGGTAGCTCGCGGTTACCCTTCTGGTTGAAATGGAATTCGACCTCACGATCCGAGATCGCCACAGCGTCGGTGACGTTCTCGAAATAGCGGCTGTATTGCGGGCTGTTGGCCTTGAGCACCTGGAAGGACCAGACGACGTCATCGACGGTGATCGGTTGGCCGTCATGCCATTTCGCGCGCGGATCCAGCCTGTAGGTCGCGGAGGAATAGTCGGACGGATATTTGTAGGCATCCGCGACCAACGGATGGCTGACGCTGCCTTCGTCCTGCGCTTGGTCCATCAGCGTGTCGTAAAGCAGCCCGCCACCGAACCCGACCAGCCCCGCAGCCGGCGATCCCGCCACGATATAGGGGTTGAAGCTATCGAAACTGCCGGGAACGACCGAATTATAGGTGCCGCCCTTGGGCGCATCCGGATTGACGTAGTCGTAGTGCTGAAAATTCTCGCCATATTTCGACGGGCCGATCAGGGACGAGGTTGTGCGCCACTCATCGGCGAAGCTGGCCTGCAGGCTGGCGGCGAAGCCGAGCGCGAGCACCGATGCGAAAACTGTCCCGAAGCGGCCAACCCTCATGCGTTCTCCTCGTCGCGAACTTCACCCACCCGCAATCTAGACCATTTGACGCCGGTGGAAACCGCGTCGCGCCGGCTTTGTCGCCGCACAGGCGGGTTTCCCAATGAAAAAGCCGGGCTGAACCCGGCTTTTTTGAGATGGTCGAGATTACAAATCGGTTACTTGGCCGGCGCCGCAGGCTTTGCCGGCGCTGCGCCCTCGGCCGGCTTGGCCGGCGCGGCGCCTGCGGCGGGCTTGGCGGCCGCATCCGCCGGCTTTGCCGAAGCGTCGGCGGCAGCACCCGGCGTCGGCAGCGGCTTCGGATTGTCCGACAGTGTGCGCAGATAGGCGATCACGTTGGCGCGATCCTCGTCCTTGGGCAGGCCGGCGAAGCCCATCGCCGTGCCCTTCACGAACTTCTTCGGCGAGGTGATGAAGTGGTCCAGATTGTCGTAGGTCCAGTGCTCCGCGCCGCCCTTCGAAAAATCCTTCATGCCGGCTGAATAGGCGAAACCCTCATGCTCGGCCACGGGGCGGTCGACAATGTCCCAGAGATCGGGGCCGACCTTGTTCGGGCCGCCCTTCTCGCCGGAATGGCAGGCCTGGCATTTCTTGAAGATGGCGGCGCCCGCATCCGCGCTGGCCGTGGTGAGCCGATCGGCAATCGGCTTGGCTTCGGCGGCGGGCGCGGCCGGACCGCCTTCGGTCGGCTCCTGGGCTTCGATGATGAAGCCGGGCTTTTCCGGCGCCGGCGAAGCGTAAAGCCCGTCGGAGATCAGGCCCACCGAGAAGAGGACGAAGCAGGTTCCCAGAAATCCGCCGAGCAGCTTGTTGACTTCGTTGGAATCCATGCGCCCCTTGCTCCCTTTTCCGGCGGACCGTCCCGTCCACTCCGTCCGTCGGTATCGCGAACAGCCCCGAAAGGCCAGTCAAATCGGGCGGAAACTAGGTCTTTTGCTTCGGCGTTGCAACACCTATAAGGGCGCTTCCAGTGAGACCTTTTGCCACTTTTCGATCCGCTTTTTCCGGCCGCCCAAGAATCCGATGTCGACCTTGATCCTGATCCCCGCCCGCATGGCCTCGACGCGTCTGCCGGGCAAGCCGCTGGCCGATATCGCGGGCATGCCGATGATCGTCCATGTCGCGCGCCGCGGCGCCGAGGCCGGGCTCGGCCGCGTGGTGGTGGCGACCGATACGCAAACGGTCGCCGAAGCGGTGCGCGCGCATGGTTTCGAGGCGGTCATGACCCGCATGGATCACGAATCCGGCTCCGACCGCATTTTCGAGGCGCTTTGCGCCCTCGATCCGGACAAAAAGGTCGAAACCATCGTCAATGTACAGGGCGACCTGCCGACCATCGATCCCGACATCATCGGCGCCTCGCTGCGCCCATTCGAGGACAGGTCGGTCGATATCGCCACGCTCGGCGTCGAAATCGTGCGCGACGAGGAAAAGACCAATCCCAACGTCGTCAAGATCGTCGGCTCGCCGCTCTCGGCAACGCGGCTGAAAGCGCTCTACTTCACCCGCGCCACCGCGCCGTGGGGCGACGGGCCGCTCTATCACCACATCGGCCTCTATGCCTATCGCCGCGCCGCACTCGAGCGCTTCGTGGCGCTGAAACCGTCGCCGCTGGAACGGCGCGAGCGGCTGGAGCAGTTGCGGGCCTTGGAAGCGGGAATGCGCATCGATGCCGAGATCGTCCAATCGCTACCGCTCGGGGTCGACACGCCGCACGACCTCGACCGAGCCCGGCAAATCCTTTCAAGCTGAGACCATCCATATGACCGCCAACACCAACAGAATTTCCTTCCAGGGCGAGCCCGGCGCCAATTCCGACACCGCCTGCCGCAACATGTTCCCGTCGATGGAACCGCTGCCGTGCCCGACCTTCGAGGACGCGTTCAACGCGGTCGAGACCGGCAAGGCCGAACTCGCCATGATCCCGATCGAGAACACGATCGCCGGCCGCGTCGCCGACATCCATCACCTCTTGCCGGAATCGAAGCTCAACATCGTCGGCGAATATTTCCTGCCGATCCATTTTCAGCTGATGGTGCTGCCGGGCGTCAAACGCGACGAGATCCAGAGCGTGCACAGCCACATCCATGCACTCGGACAGTGCCGCAAATACATCCGCAAGAACGGCTGGAAGCCGGTGATCGCCGGCGACACGGCAGGCTCGGCCAAGATGGTCTCCGAGGTCAAGGACCGCACCATGGCCTCGCTGGCGCCGGCTTTAGCCGCCGAGCTCTATGGCCTCGACATCATCGAGAAGAATGTCGAGGACACCGATTCCAACGTCACCCGCTTCGTCGTCCTGACCAAGAACAAGCAGTGGGTTGAACGCCCTTCGGCCGACGCCAAGATGATGACTACCTTCATGTTCCGCGTCCGCAACGTGCCGGCCGCGCTCTACAAAGCCATGGGCGGCTTCGCCACCAACGGCATCAACATGACCAAGCTGGAGAGCTATCAGTTAGGCGCCTTCACCGCGACGCTGTTCTACGCCGACATCGAGGGCCACCCGGACGATCCGCTGGTCAAGCTGGCGCTCGACGAGCTGCGCTTCTTCTCACGCGAGGTGCGGATACTGGGCGTCTACCCGGCCGCCGCTTCGCGCGAACAGTGGAAGGTCGCCGACTGAGCGGCGCCTAAATTCAGGTCAGGCCGAGTCGAAAATGGTGGTTTCCGAGAACCGGAGCGGAGCGTACTTAAAGTACGTGAGCACCGGAAGCGCAGGAAGCCGCCATTTGCAGGCCGGCCTCACCTGAATTTCAACCAAAGCCGAGCGGCACGTAGTCGATCTCCAAGAACGTCTCGACCTCCGGCACCCAGCGGTCGCGGACAAAAGCGACATGATCGGGGTGCTCATTGTAGCGCGTGTAGGCGGCCTGATCGGCGAACTCCATCGAGAAGCCGTACTGAAAATCGTTCTTGGGGCTGACCTGCCGCAACTGCTCGAAATGCGTGACGCCCTTGATGGCGGACAGGATCTTGCGCGCATCGTGCAGGAAGCGCTTGGTCTCAAGCGAATGCTGTTCATGCTTCAACGTGAACACCACGGTGTGACGGATCATTCTTGTGCTCCTACTCGCTGTCGACCCAGGCGCGGATGAGGTGGTGGGCAATCGCGCCTTTTGGCGGCGTGATCAAGCCGCCAGTATGCGTTCTCTCCAGCATCGTGCGCACTTCATCGCGAAAAAACCAGCGGCAGTCTTCCAGCTCGTTGAGGTCAGCCTGGATGTCCTCGTTGAGCGGCTCGCCGAAGCAGCCGATCATCAGCGAATAAGGAAACGGCCATGGTTGGCTGGCGTGGTAGACGACGCGGCCGAGCCGGATGCCGGCCTCCTCCAGCGTCTCGCGCCGCACCGCCGCCTCGATCGTCTCGCCGGGCTCGATGAAGCCGGCAAGAGCCGAATACATGCCCGGCGCGAAATGCCGGCCGCGTCCGAGCAGGCATTTTTCGCGCGTCGCCGTCAGCATGATCGCCACCGGGTCGGTGCGCGGGAAATGTTCGGTACCGCAGGCCGGGCAATGCCGCTTGTAGCCGCCGGCGCGCATGTCCGAGCGATTGCCGCATTTCGAGCAGAAGGCGTGGCTGGCGTGCCAGGCAAGCAGCGCCGCCCCTTGCGCCAGCGCGCCGGCCGCCGCCTCGTCGATCAGGCCTTGCATGTAGACCGAGCGATAGTCGATCGCCTTGATGGTCTCGGGAAGCTTTTCCGGGTCGACGCCGGCGGGAATGGCCAGCACCGGCCCGTCGGCGGAAAAGCCGAGCAGCACGCCACGGTCGAGGGAAGCCTCGAAGGGCTCGCTTTCACTGGTGTTGAACCAGGGGTCGAATTTGCCGTCGTCCAGTTTAAGGTAGAGCCGGCCGGCATGCATCAGCATTAGCCGCGCCGCGGGGTCCGCCAGCGCTTTTTCGACCGAATCGTCGGCCCGGTTCTCCGACTGCCGGTCGATCTGATTGCCGGCGAAACCGACAAACTGGCTGGGTTCGCGCAATGGCGCGTCAAACAGGTGAAAGCTCATGGGAGACTCAAGGGCAAGGCTGCAAAAATGGACAAGGACGTCAGCTTATAGCGCCGCCTTGATCGTTTCGGCAAACCGGCGGATGTCGGAGCGCCGGTAGGGTTCGCGCATGCCATGCCCCCACACCGGCCCTGGCCAGCCGGGATCGCCCTCCGAGCGGGCCACGACATGGACATGCAGCTGCCGCACGATGTTGCCGAGCGCGCCGGTGTTGATCTTCGTGCAGCCGGTCACCCGCTTCAGCGCCTGCGCCACCATGTTGGTCTCGAAGGTCAGCATCGCCTGGTCGAGCGGCGTCATCTCGTGGATTTCTTCCATGCCTGGGCGTTGCGGCACCAGCACCAGCCAGGGCCAGCGCTGGTCGTTCATCACCCTGAGTTCGCACAGGCCAAGCCACATGAGCTGCTCGCTGTCCGCCTCCAGCCGGGCGTCCAGCGTGAATCCGGCCTTCAGGCCAGGCAGCATCGGCGTTTCCTTCACTTTTGTTATTTTGTGGGCATTTTCCAAACCCGCAAACGCTAGAGCGGCGGCAAGGTGGCTGCAAGCGATTCGTTGACCGCTGTATCGATTTGAAGGGCTTTCCCAGCTCGATATGGCCAAGGTGCCTGCTCTGCCCTTGCATTTCGTCGCTGAATTGCCGATATGGGACGCGGGAGGTTGGTGGTGGACGATCCACTCGCCAACCGGGTCAGGTCCGGAAGGAAGCAGCCCTAACGAGCCCGGAACGGGTCATTGTTCCAGCCTCCCACCTCATCGGACCCTCTCGCGACATTGACGACGCATTGCAGCGCGGGCGAGACTATTGGAGCAATTCCGGGGAAAGTGTGAGCGGTTTCCCGCCCGGAATTGCGTTAAAGCAAAGAGATAGAGCGGTTCGCCGTTTCCAGAAACGGTGAAACGCTCTAACAGGAATCGGCCACCCTCGGATGTTGGCCTTTGGAGCTCCACGGGCGAATGAGCGAAGCCGGAAATTCGGGCCCAGAAAACCTGGAGAAGCAAAAGGCCGCTGCCTATCGCGTGCTGGCGCGCAAATACCGTCCGTCGAATTTTTCCGAGCTGATCGGCCAGGAGCCGATGGTGCGTACGCTGACCAATGCGTTTGCGACCGGCCGCATCGCCCAGGCCTGGATGCTGACCGGCGTGCGCGGGGTCGGCAAGACGACCACGGCGCGTATCCTGGCGCGGGCTCTGAACTACAAGACAGCGACCGTCGACCAGCCGTCCGTGGACCTTGCCGTTTTGGGCGAGCACTGCCAGGCGATCATGGAAGGCCGTCATGTCGACGTCATCGAGATGGACGCCGCCTCGCATACCGGCATCGACGACATCAGGGACATCATCGAGCGCGTGCGCTACGCGCCGGTCTCTGCCCGCTACAAGGTCTACATCATCGACGAAGTGCACATGCTCTCCACCCAGGCCTTCAACGGCCTGCTGAAGACGCTGGAAGAGCCGCCGCCGCATGTGAAATTCATCTTCGCCACCACCGAGATCCGCAAGGTTCCGATCACCGTCCTGTCGCGCTGCCAGCGTTTTGACTTGAGGCGCATCGACGCCGGCGCGCTGGTTGGACATCTGTCCTCGATAGCCGGCAAGGAAGGCATTGCCGTCGACGACGAGGCGCTGGCGATGATTGCGCGCGCCGCCGAAGGCTCGGCGCGCGATTCGCTTTCCATCCTTGACCAGGCGATTGCCCATGGCAGCGGCACGGTCAGCGCCGAGGCCGTACGCGCCATGCTGGGGCTCGCCGACCGCGCCCGCATCATCGACCTTTTCGAAACTGTCATGAAGGGTGACGTGGCGGCGGCGTTGGCCGAGTTCCGCGCCCAATACGATACCGGCGCCGACCCGGCGGCCGTGCTCACCGACCTTGCCGAGTTCAACCACCTGGTCACCCGCTTGCGTTTCGTGCCCTCGGCGGCCGACGACGCCACGCTTTCCGAGGATGAGCGTCGGCGCGGCGCGGATTTCGCCAACACGCTGTCGGTTCGCGTGCTGTCGCGGACCTGGCAGATGCTGTTGAAGGGCATTCCCGAGGTGCAATCGTCCAACCGCCCGGTCAGCGCCGGCGAGATGGTGCTGATCCGACTGGCGCACGCCGCCGACCTGCCGACGCTGGACGAGGCGCTGAAGTCGCTGGACGGGGCGGGGCCTGTGTCGAGTGGCGCGCCACGCCCGAACGGCGCGCCGGCCAGTCCCGGCAACGGCGGCGGCGCCAGCGCCGTGGCGCAGACGCGTGTCCCCGCCGCCAACGGCGGCGCGCAGACCATGCGATTGGTCGAGGCGCAGCCGGCGCCAGTAGCCTTCGTGCCGGCGCCGGAGCCCGTTGCCGAAGCACCGGCCGTGCCGGTCAAATCGCTGGCCGACATCGTCGCGCTGGCTGACGCCAATCGCGACATGGCCTTCAAGGTGCTGATGAAGCGCTGCGTGCGGCCGGTCCGTTTCGAACCCGGCCGTATCGACGTCACCTTGACCGACGATGCGCCGAAGATGCTGCTCAACGACCTGACCTCCAAGCTGCGGGCCTGGACCGGTCGCAACTGGCTGGTGTCGTTGTCGAAGGACGAGGGCGGCCAGACGCTGGCCGAGATGGAATCGACCAAGCGCGAGAACGCCTTCTCCGACGCCAAGGCCGACCCCACGGTCGCCGCCATCCTGGCGCGTTTTCCCGGCGCCAAGATCATCGATGTGCGCATTCCGGACGTGCCGGATGTGGAAGAGGCCGAGGCCGAAGTGCCGGTCGAACCCGCTACCGACGATGATGAAATCTAGATCCAGCACACAGGGTTCGCTCGGGTCATGCCCGCGGACCAATAGAACAAGAGGACCAAACGGATGAAAGATCTTCTCGGCCTGATGGGCAAGGCGAAGGAAATGCAGGCCAAGTTCCAGGCCATGCAGGATGAGATCGCCACGCTGGAAGCGACCGGACAGTCGGGCGGAGGGCTGGTCAGCATCACGCTGACCGGCAAGTTCGAGATGAAGACGCTGAAGATCGATCCGTCGCTGATCAAGCCGGCCGAGGCCGAGATTCTCGAGGACCTCATTTTGGCTGCCCACAATGACGCCAAAAATAAGGTCGAGGCCATCATGCAGGAGAAGACCAAGGCGCTCACCGCGGGCCTGCCGATTCCCCCAGGAATGAAATTGCCGTTCTGAGACGGCTTGTGCCAGTTAATTGATTATGAACGAAAATTGAGCGCGAACGGCGTTATTAACCAATTCCCCGGTGATGCTCACGCGCTCATATCGCTCCATTCATAAAGTTTTACCTATGTCGAGAAGTTGCTAACCTTCTAGCCATCTTTTTGCCTGAAAGAGTCTCATTCTTGCCACATCTCGGGGCGGGCTGGCATCTGGACATGAGGCTTTTTTGTTGATCGCGACGCGATGGAAGACGCCGCTGCTGCTTGTCGGCATCGTCATTTCCCCCTTGCTCCTGGCCGGTTGCAGCCAGACGACTTCTTCCCATGGCATGTCGGTGTCGGGCCTGACTGACGCGCTCACGCCGAGCTTCCTCACCACGCGCACCAGCCACTCGCTGAAGGACAGGGAGTGCCTGGAAAGGGCGATGTTCTTCGAATCCAACCGGTCGAGCCGCGACGGCATGATCGCCGTTGGCACGGTGGTCATGAACCGGCTGCGTTCTGGCCAGCACGGCAGCACCATCTGCGAGGTCGTCGGCGAGCAGGGCCAGTTCGCGCCCGGCGTGCTGACGCGGCCGATGAACTCAAGGGCACTGCCGGATGTCGAGGAAGCGGCCGATGCGGTGCTGCGCGGCGAGCGCAAGGGCAAGCTTAAGAACACCATGTATTTCCACACCGCCGGCCTGCGCTTCCCCTACAAGAACATGCACTACACGATGGTGGCCGGTGGCAACGCCTTCTATGAGAAGCGTGGCCGCAACTGGCAGCCGCTGCCCGATGAGCCGATGGTCGCCATGAATTCGGACCAGCCGCAGAAGCCGGTGCCTGCAGCGCCGGTGCTGGTCGCCTCCGCCGAGCCTGTGGTGAAGACGATCGTGCGCCCCGATCCGACCAAGCAGACCTATATGACCGCGGCTGTGGCGCCGGCATCGCCGACCAGGAAGATCAAAATCGTACCCGCCGATCAGACCTATATGACCGCTTCGGTGGCTCCGTCGCAAAAGTCCGGCCGTGTCGCGCAGAAGCAGATCATGGTCGCGATGCAGGAGCCGATGGCCGAGCCGGACGCCTCGCGTTTCGGTGGCGCCGTCAACGCCCGCTACATCACTTCGGTGCCGAACGCGCCGCAGGAAGCGGCGATGGGCTTCCAGTCGACGCCTGACAACACCGATGCCATCGGCGCGATGATCGTCAGCCAGGACCGGCCGCTCGAAGCCAACTGAGCTAATCTCATTCAACGACACAAGGCCTGCCATGGCAGCATGGCGGCCCTTGTGTCGTTGCGGCTGTTCCAAACAGCACGGAAACCTCCTAGATCAGAGCGATGTCGAAAAGAATCGCCGGTCCCGAAATCGAACGCCTGATCCAGCTCCTGGCCAAGGTGCCGGGGCTCGGGCCGCGGTCGGCACGGCGCGCCGCGCTGCATCTCATCAAGAAGAAGGAGCAACTGCTCGCGCCTTTGGCCGCCGCCATGGCCGAAGCAGTCGACACGGTGCGCATCTGCTCGACTTGCGGCAATGTCGATACCTCCGACCCTTGCATGATTTGCACCGATCCGCGCCGCGACGCCGGCACGCTGATCGTGGTCGAGGACGTTTCCGACCTCTGGGCGCTGGAGCGCGCGGCGGCCATGAATGTGCGCTACCATGTACTCGGCGGCACGCTGTCGCCGCTCGATGGCATCGGGCCTGATCAGCTCAACATCCGCTCGCTGGTCGATCGCGTCGCCGGCGGCGAGGTCAAGGAGGTGATCCTGGCCGTCAACGCCACGGTCGAGGGGCAGACGACGGCGCATTATCTGACCGACCAGCTGTCCGGGTTCGAGATCAAGGTGACCAGGCTGGCCCACGGTGTGCCGGTCGGCGGCGAGCTGGACTATCTCGATGAAGGCACGCTGGCCGCTGCGCTCAAGTCGAGGACAGCGTTCTAGATCGGGGGACTTGAAAATGACGGCATTACGCGGCCTAAGTCTGCTCGCATTTTTCTTGGCAACACTTTTCGCCCTCCCCACCCACGCCGCCCCCATCGACGACCAGTTCCGCGCCTGGCTGCAGACCGACCTCTGGCCGGAAGCCAAAGCCAAAGGCATCTCCAAGAAGACCTTTGACGAGGCCTTTCTCGGCGTGAAGCCGAACCTGAAACTGCCCGACCTCGTCATGCCCGGCGAGGAACCGACAACGCCGCAGAAGCAGCATCAGGCCGAGTTCGGCCCGCCTGCCAACTATTTCGCCGAGAAGATCGTCCGCGCCGTCACGTCAGGCGGGCGCACGCGCGAGAGCGCGAATTCCAGGGTGCTCGGGCTCATCGAGAAGCGCTACGGCGTGCCGGGCGAGATCGTGCTGGCGATCTGGGGCCGCGAGACCGGCTTCGGCGCCGCCAAGATGCCTTACGACGCTTTCGAGGTGCTTGGCACCAAGGCGTTCATGTCGACCAAGAAGGATTTCTTCCGCACCGAGTTGCTGGCGGCGCTCGACATCGTCCAGCGCGGACTGGCGCCGGTCAATGCCATGAAATCGTCCTGGGCCGGCGCGCTCGGCCAGCCGCAATTCATGCCGACATCCTTCCTCAAGCATGCCGTCGATTTCGACGGCGACGGAAAGCCCGACATCTGGAACTCGACGCCCGACGTGCTCGCCTCGATCGCCAACTACTTCGTCCACTATGGCTGGGTGAAAGGCCGGGGATGGGGTGTCGAGGTGACCGTGCCGGCAAATGTCTCCTGTGCGCGCGAAGGCCCCGACCAGGGCAAGAAGATTTCGGATTGGGTGGCCATGGGCATCCGGCGCGCCGACAACAAGGCGTTTCAGGCAAGCGAGATGAAGGCGCAAAGCTCTTTGCTGATGCCGGCCGGACGCAGTGGTCCGGCTTTCCTCGTCACGCCGAACTTCTATGTGATCAAAGAATACAACAACAGCGACCTCTACGGCCTGTTCATCGGCCATGCCGCCGACCGCATCGCCAAGGGCGATTACACCTTCTCCGGCAGTTGGGGCCCGGTCGGCGACCTCCATCGATCCGATATCGCCGCGCTGCAGAGGGCGCTGGAGGCCAAGGGCTATGATGTCGGCAGCGCCGACGGGCTGCCCGGCTTCAAGACGCGCCGCTCGATCGGCGTGTGGCAGGCCAAGAACGGCAAACCCGCCACCTGCTTTCCCGATGCAAGCCTTGTCGCCGCAATCAAGTAACTGAGCAGGCAGTGCTTTCCTGATTGGAGGGTTCGCTTGAGGCCATCAGCCCTGCCTGGCCATTTGTCATGCAAATCCGCGTTGCCGGCTCTAAAGTCGCCTTATATGCTGTTGACCAATTGGACAAAAACCACGACGTTACGAGAGTCAGAGGCCGCCATGCGGCTTCAAAAGAACGCTGCAATCCTGAGCCGGGAACTCAGGTCAATAATCAACAAAACAGGGAACGATCACCATGATGCTGGAAAAGTTTGGTTTCCGCTCGCGCGGCCTGCTCGTAGGCGTGGCGCTGTCGGCGCTGTGCGCCGCACCCGCTTTCGCGGTTACCCCCGCCGACACGCTGGTCGAGGGTTTTGCCATCGACGACATCATCACGATGGATCCTGGCGAGGCGTTCGAGCTGTCGACCGCCGAGGTCACCGGCAACACCTATGATCTCCTGGTCCGGCTCGATTTGAGCGACACTTCCAAGGTCAAGCCGGATCTCGCTGCGAGCTGGACCGTCTCCGACGATGGCCTGACCTACACCTTCAAGCTGAAGCCGGGCCTCAAATTCGCCTCGGGCAATCCGATCACCGCGGCCGATGTCGCCTATTCCTTCGAACGCGCCGTCAAGCTGGACAAGAGCCCGGCCTTCATCATCGGCCAGTTTGGCATCAGCGGCGACAATGTCACTGAAAAGGCCAAGGCCGTCGACGACGCTACGTTCCAGTTCACCGTCGACAAAGCCTACGCACCGAGCTTCGTGCTGAACTGCCTCTCGGCCACCGTCGCCTCGGTGGTCGACGCCAAGCTGGTGAAGGAACATGTCGCCGCCGTGACGCCGAGCGCCGACTACAAATGGGACAATGACTTCGGCAACGCCTGGCTGAAGACCGGCTATGCCGGCTCCGGCGCCTACAAGCTGCGTGAATGGCGCGCCAACGAGGCCGTCGTTCTGGAGCGCAATGACAATTACAATGGCGAGAAGGCCAAGCTCGCCCGCGTCATCTACCGCAACATGAAGGAAAGCTCGGCGCAGCGTTTGGCGCTCGAAGCCGGCGACATCGACGTTGCCCGCAACCTCGAGCCGAACGATCTCGACGCCATTGCCAAGAACGCCGACCTCGTCACCACCAGCGCGCCGAAGGGCACGGTCTATTACATCAGCCTCAATCAGAAGAACCCGACGCTTGCCAAGCCCGAGGTCCGCCAGGCGTTCAAATATCTGGTCGACTATGATGCGCTGAGCACGACCATCCTCAAGGGCATCGGCGAGATCCACCAGACCTTCCTGCCCAAGGGCGTTCTGGGTGAACTGGACGAGAACCCGTTCAAGCTCGACGTCGCCAAGGCCAAGGAATTGCTGGCCAAGGCCGGCCTGCCGGATGGTTTCAAGGTGACCATGGACGTTCGCACAGGACAGCCGACCACCGGCATGGCGGAATCGATCCAGCAGACGCTCGGGCAGGCCGGCATTCAGCTGGAGATCATCCCGGGTGATGGTAAGCAGACGCTGACCAAGTATCGTGCCCGCAACCACGATATCTATATCGGCAATTGGGGTCAGGATTATTTCGATCCGAACTCCAACGCCCAGACCTTCGCCTCTAATCCCGACAATTCGGATGCCGGCAAGTCTCACACGCTCGCCTGGCGCAACAGCTGGGATATTCCGGACCTGACCAAGGAAACGGAAGCAGCACTTCTGGAGAAGGATGCTGGCAAGCGCGCCGATATATACAAGGATCTCGAGAAGAAGATCCTCGACACCAGCCCCTTCGTCATCATCCACCAGCAACTGGAAGTGGCCGGGCTGCGCAAGAACCTCAAGGGCTTCGCGCTCGGCCCGAGCTTCGACACCAACTTCGTCGGTCCGGTTTCGAAGGAATAGAAGCGGCGGACGCGACGCGTGAGCGTGGCTGAAAACCAGGCGGCGGCAGGGCGTGGAAGCGTCCGTGCCGTCGCCATTCTATCGTCGCTCGGCCGCTTTTTGATCATCGCGGTGACGACCTATCTCGGCCTGCTCGCGGTGACATTTTTCATCGGCCGCGTCATCCCGATCGATCCGGTTCTGGCCGTCCTCGGCGACCGGGCGCCTACGGCGGTGGTGGAGCGCACGCGCCGTGAGATGGGGCTCGACCTGCCCTGGATCGAGCAGTTCTACATCTATGTCAAACACGCTCTGAGCGGTGATTTCGGCACGTCGGTGCTGACCACAAATCCGGTGATGTCCGATATCCGCCGCGTCTTTCCTGCCACCATCGAATTGGCGACGCTGGGCACGCTGATCGGCGCCATCATCGGCGTGCCGCTCGGCGTGCTGGCCGCCGTCAAACGCGGCAGCCTGGTCGACCAGGTCGCGCGCATCGTCGGCCTCATCGGCTATTCGGTGCCGATCTTCTGGCTGGGGCTGCTCGGCCTGGTGCTGTTCTACGCCAAGCTGCAGTGGATCGCCTTTCCGGCGCGGCTCGACGTCGTCTACGAATACACCTTCACGCCGATCACCGGCTTCTATTTGCTCGATGCCGCGATCCAGGGGCAGTGGGACGTCTTCCACGACGCCTGGCGCCATATCGTCCTGCCGGCAGCACTGCTCGGCTATCTGTCGCTCGCCTATATCAGCCGCATGACCCGCTCCTTCATGCTGAACGAGCTGGCGCAGGAATATATCGTCGCCGCGCGCGCCAAGGGTCTGTCGGAAAGCCGCATCATCTGGGGCCACGCGCTGCGCAACGCCGCAGTGCCGATGGTGACGGTGATCGCGCTCTCCTACGCCAACCTGCTCGAGGGCTCGGTGTTGACCGAGACCGTCTTCTCGTGGCCCGGCATCGGCCTCTACATCACCAATTCGCTGCAGAATGCAGACATGAACGCCGTGCTTGGCGGCACCATCGCCATCGGCTCGGTCTTCATAGGCATCAACCTCTTCTCCGATCTACTCTACCGGCTTCTCGATCCGAGGACCAAGGTCGGATGAGCGTCGAAACCCTCCAATCCCGGCGCGCGTGGCTGCTCACCGAGCGGCCGGCCTCGCGCCTGCAGGCAAGGCTCGGCCGGGCCTATGTCGCCTGGCGGCGCTTCTCCGCCAACCGGCTGGCGTTGGTCGGGCTGTTCATCATTATCGCGCTTGTGGCGGTCGCGGCCCTTGCCGGTGTGCTGGCGCCTTACTCGCCGACCTTCGGCGACCTCAAGAATGCCCGCCTGCTGCCGCCTGGCGCCGCGCATTGGTTCGGCACTGACGACCTTGGCCGCGACATCTATTCGCGCGTTGTCTACGGCACGCGATGGACGCTCTATGTCGTGATCCTCGTCGCCATCATAGCGGCACCCATCGGGCTGCTGGTCGGCACGGTCGCCGGCTATGCCGGCGGCTGGACCGATGCCATCCTGATGCGCGTCACCGATATTTTTCTGGCCTTCCCCAAGCTGGTCCTGGCGCTGGCTTTCGTCGCTGCGCTTGGCCCAGGCATCGAAAACGCGATAATCGCGATCGCCATCACCTCCTGGCCGCCTTATGCGCGTATCGCCCGCGCCGAGACGCTGACTGTGCGCAACTCCGACTACATCAAGGCCGTGGAACTGATGGGCGCCTCATCCTTCC
This sequence comes from Mesorhizobium sp. RCC_202, assembly GCF_041355295.1. NCBI lineage: Bacteria > Pseudomonadati > Pseudomonadota > Alphaproteobacteria > Hyphomicrobiales > Phyllobacteriaceae > Mesorhizobium > Mesorhizobium sp. RCC_202. The sequence goes on along the minus strand of NZ_JBFUPO010000001.1, from coordinate 134,419 downwards.
GCATCGTGCTGCGTCACATCATGCCGCTTTGCATCTCCTCGCTGATCATCCGCGTGACGCTCGATATGGCCGGCATCATCCTCATCGCCGCCGGCCTCGGCTTCCTCGGTCTCGGCGCGCAGCCGCCGCTGCCCGAATGGGGCGCGATGATTGCGTCCGGCCGACGCTTCATCCTCGACCAGTGGTGGGTTGCCGCCGCACCTGGGGTCGCCATCCTCATCGTCAGCCTTGGCTTCAACCTGCTCGGCGACGGCCTGCGCGACGCGCTTGACCCCCGGAGCGGTGATCAATGAGTGGTGGCCAATGAGCAGCGACACGCTTCTCGACGTCGACGATCTGCGTGTCAATTTTCCGACCCGAACCGGTCTCGTCCAGGCCGTGCGCGGTGTGTCGTTCTCGCTTGGCCGCGAGCGGCTGGGCATCGTCGGCGAGAGCGGTTCCGGCAAGTCGCAGACCGGCCGCGCCATCATGGGCCTGACCCCGCCGCAGGCCGAGGTTTCAGCGAAGAAGCTCTGTTTCGACGGCATGGATCTGCTTTCGATATCGCCGCGTGAGCGTCGGGCGCTGCGCGGCAATCGCATCGCAATGATCCTGCAGGATCCGAAATACTCGCTCGATCCGGTGATGAGCATCGGCCGCCAGATCGTCGAAACGCTGCGCACGCATGAAAAGGTTTCCAAGGCCGAGGCGCGTGAGCGCGCGCTGGCGATGCTGGAAGCGGTGCAGATCCGCGACCCTAAGCGCGTTTTCGACCTATACCCGCATGAAGTCTCGGGCGGCATGGGCCAGCGCGCCATGATCGCCATGATGCTGATCGCCGGACCCGAGCTGATGATCGCCGACGAGCCGACCTCGGCGCTCGATGTCACCGTGCAGCTCGATGTGCTGGGCATCCTCGACAAATTGGTCAGCGAGCGCGGCATGGGCCTGATCTTCATCTCACACGACCTGCGCCTGGTTTCCTCCTTTTGCGACCGCGTCGTCGTCATGTATGCCGGCAAGGTGGTCGAGCAGCTCAAGGCCTCCGAACTGCGCGACGCCCAGCATCCCTATACGCGCGGCCTGCTCGACTGCATGCCGCGGATCGGCTTCGAGCGTCATCCGCTGCCGGTTCTCGACCGCAAGCCCGAGTGGGCGGCATGACGGCCGCGATCGCTGTCGAGAAGCTGGAAGTGGTCTTCGACCGTTTTCGCGCCTTGAAGGGTGTCAGCCTGGAAGTCGGAGAAGGCGAATCCTATGGACTGGTCGGCGAAAGCGGCTCCGGCAAGTCGACGCTGCTGCGGGCGATCACCGGCCTGGCGCCGGTTGCGTCCGGCACCATTACCGTCAACGGCAAGAAACTCGGCGGGACCCGCGACAAGGCCTTCTATCGCGAGGTGCAGATGGTCTTCCAGGATCCGTATGGCTCGCTGCATCCGCGCCAGACCGTCGATCGCCTGCTGCAGGAGCCGCTGGCGATCCATGGATTTACCGACGGCGAAAAGCGTATTGAGCGCGCGTTGGACGAGGTCGGCCTCGGAACTGGCTTCCGCTTCCGCTACGCGCATCAGCTATCCGGCGGCCAGCGCCAGCGCGTCGCGATCGCTCGCGCGTTGATCCTCGAACCGTCGATCCTGTTGCTCGACGAGCCGACCTCGGCGCTCGACGCCTCGGTCCAGGCGGAAGTGCTCAACCTTTTGGAAGAGGTCCGTCGGCGCCGCAAGCTCACCTTCCTGATGGTCAGCCACGACCTCGCCATCATCACCCATATGTGCGAGCGGCTGATGGTGATGCAGAATGGCGAAACGGTCGAGAAGCTGACGGCGAGCCAGCTGATTGGCCATCGCGTGAGCGCGGATTATACGCGCAACCTGCTCAGGGCGAGCGAGGGGTTCGTGCGGGTATAGCTCCGTAGCTAGAGCAATTCCAGGAAAAGTGTGATCGGTTTTCCGTCCGGAATTGTGTAAAAACAAAGAGATAGAGCGGTTCGCCGTTTCCGTGAAACGGTGAAACGCCCTAGAGCAATTCCAGGAAAAGTGTGACACGGTTTTCCGTCCGGAATTGCGTCAAAACAAAGAGTTAGGGCGGCTCGCCGTTTCCGTGAAACGGTGAAACGCCCTAGCGAAACTTATGTTGCCGCCGCTCCACCCTCCGGCAGCGCTTCGCTCTGCGCCCCCTCCTTCGGCTCCTTGATCCTGAACCACGTCACATAAAGCGCCGGCAGGAACAGCAGCGTGATCGCCGTGCCGGCGATGATGCCGCCCATCATGGCGTAGGCCATCGGTCCCCAGAACACTTCGCGCGCGATCGGGATCAGCGCCAGGCTGGCCGCCGCCGCCGTCAGCGCGATCGGCCGCATGCGATGCTCGGTCGCCTCGATCACGGCCGCCCAGCGATCCTTGCCCTCCTTGACGAGATCCTCGATCTGCACGATCAGGATAACCGAGTTGCGGATCAGGATGCCGATCAGCGCCAGCACGCCGAGAATGGCGACGAAGCCGAGCGGCGCGCCGCTCGGCACCAGGGCCGCCACCACGCCGATCAGGCCGAGCGGCGCCACCGCCACCACCAGGAACAGGCGCTGGAAGCTCTGCAACTGGATCATCAGTATGGTCGCCATGACGAACAGCATCAATGGCACCACGGCAGCGATCGGTCCCTGGCTCTTGGCGCTTTCCTCGACAGAGCCCGCGGTCTCGACCGAGTAGCCCGGCGGCAGCTTGGCGATGAAGGCCTCGACGGAGGGTTTGAGTTCGTTGACGACGGTCGCCGGCAGCACGTCGCCGACCAGCCCGGCCCGCACGGTGATCGTCGGCGTGCGGTTGCGCCGCCACACCGTCGGCTGCTCGAGGTCGTAGCGGAAGTTGGCGACCGCGGCGAGCGGGATTGCCTCGCCATTTCCGGTCGGCAGCTGGATGTTCTGCAGCGTCTCGATCGAGCCGCGCTCGGCCTCGCGCGAGCGCGCCACGACATTGATCAGGTAGGTCGCGTCACGCACCTGCGTGATCGTCGCGCCGCCGACCGTGCTGTTCAGCGTGCTGGCGATGTCGGACGAGGTGATGCCGAGCTGGCGCGCCTTGTCCTGCAGCACCTCGACCCTCAGCACGCGCTGCGGCTCGTTCCAGTCGAAGGTTGGCGCCGCAAGCTTCGGATTGGCCGAGATGACGCCGGCGAACTGTTGCGCCAGCTCCCGAACCGTCTGGATGTCGGGACCACCGACGCGGTACTGCACCGGACGCCCGACCGGCGGTCCAAGCTCGAGCGGCTTGACGAAAGCGTCGGTACCGACGAACTCCGCGCGCAGCAGTTTCTCCAGCGCCGGCTTCACCCGGTTGCGCGCCTCGATGCTCTTGGTGACGATGACGGTCTGGCCGAAATAGGGGTTTGCCGGTTGCACGTCATAGGCCAGCACGAAGCGCACCGCGCCCTGGCCGATATAGGAACTGAAATGATCGATGTCGGGATTGTTGACCAGTGCGCGCTGTTCGAAGCGCTGCATCTGGTCGCGCGTCTCGGCGATCGAGGAATTCTGCGGCAGGTTCCAGTCGACGATCAGTTCCGGCCGGTCCGACGGCGGGAAGAACTGCTGCTGGACAAGCCCGAAGCCGGCGATCGAGCCGGCAAACAACAAAACCGTGACGATGATGGTCAGCCAGTGATGGCGCACCGAGCCGACAAGCACCCGCCGGAACAGCGAGGTGAAGCGTCCTGGCTGGTCGTGATGCTTGGTCTTCATCGTCGCCGGCAGGATGGTGACGCCAAGCAGTGGCGCAAACAGCACCGCCACGATCCATGACACGAGCAGCGACACGGCGATGACGACGAACAGCGTGAAGGTGTATTCCCCAGCGGCGCTCGAATTGAGGCCGATCGGAATGAAGCCGGCGACCGTCACCAGCGTTCCGGTCAGCATCGGGAAGGCGGTCGAGGTGTAGACATAGGTCGCCGCCTTGCGCAGATTGTCGCCAACCTCCAGCCGCGCCACCATCATCTCGACCGCGATCATCGCGTCGTCGACCAGCAGGCCGAGCGCGATGATCAGCGCGCCGAGCGAAATGCGCTGCAGCGATATGCCGAGATATTCCATGACGGTGAAGGTGATGGCCAGCACCAGCGGGATCGACAGCGCGACCACGAAGCCGGCGCGCATGCCGAGGCTGATGAAGGACACCGCAAGCACGATCGCCACCGCTTCGAACAGCGCGCGCGTGAAGCCCGAAACCGCTTCCTCGACGATGACCGGCTGATCGGCCACCAGATGCACGCCGACGCCGACCGGCAGATCGGCCAGCACCTTGTTCATCTCCTCATGCAGCGCCTCGCCGAACTTGAGCAGATTGGCGTTGGGCTTCATGCCGATGGCAAGCCCGATCGCGTCCTGGCCGTTGAAGCGGAACAGCGCCGTCGGCGGATCGGCATAGCCGCGCGTGATCGTCGCCACGTCGCTCAGCCGGAAGAAGCGGTCGTTGACGCGCAGATTGATGGCGCGCAGGCTTTCCTCGGAGGCGAACTGGCCGCCGACGCGCACGCTGATCCGCTCCGGGCCGGACTGGATGACGCCCGACGGCGTGATCGCGTTCTGCGCCTGCAGGCTGGCGACGATCTGCTGCTGGTTGAGGCCAAGTGCCGCGATCTGGCGGGTCGAGAATTCGAGATAGATCGCCTCGTCCTGCGCGCCGACCAGATCGACCTTGCCGGCATTCGGCACAGTCAGGATCTTGGTCCGCACATCCTCGACATAGTCGCGCAGCTGGCGCGGCGTCAGTCCGTCCGAGGTGAAGGCATAGATGTTGCCGTAGACGTCGCCGAAGCGATCGTTGAAGAACGGTCCCTGCACGCCTTGCGGCAATTGTGCCGTGATGTCGTTGACCATGTTGCGCACCTGAATCCAGTTCGGCACGACGTCGCGCGCCTTGGTGGTGTCCTTCAGGTTGACGAAGATGACGGTCTGGCCGGCAGTGGTGACGGACCGGGTGAAGTCGAGGCTGTCGAGCTCCTCGAGCTTCTTCTCGATTCGGTCGGTGACCTGCTGCACGGTTTCCTTGACCGAGGCGCCCGGCCAGTTGGCCTGGACGATCATGGTCTTGATGGTGAAGTTGGGATCTTCCTCGCGGCCGAGATTGAGATAGGAGAACACGCCGGCCACCACGAAGACCAGCATGAAATACCAGACCATCGAGCGATGGCTGAGCGCCCAGTCGGAGAGGTTGAAGCCCTTCATCAGACGCCTCCCTCCAGCACTTTGACCTTCTGGCCTTCGTTCAGGCTGTGCACGCCGGCGGTAACCACGCGCATGCCGGCCTCAAGGCCTTCGGCAACGGTGAAGGTGGCGCCATTCTTGGACGCTATTCTGATCTCGCGCGTGGCGACGCTGGAGGACTGCGGATCGACGACCCATACCTTGGCGGCACCGTCCTTCTCAAGCAGCGCCGACATCGGCAGTTCGATTGTCGGCGTCACCTTGGTCATGCGCGTCGCCGTGATCGTCGAGCCGAGCCGGAACGCTGTCGGCGGATTGACGAGCGTCAGTTTGACACGGCGGCTGCGCGTCGCGCCTTCCGACTGCGGCGCGATCTCGCGCAGCTTGGCTTCGGTCTTGATGGTCGGCAGCGATTGCAGGATGATGTCGAACGGTGTGCCGACGGTGAGATCGCCGATCAGCCGGTCGGGAATGTCGACCACCGCCTCGCGCGGGTCGGTACGCGCCACGGTGACGACAGTCTGGCCGGGCGACACCGTCTGGCCGACCTCGGCGCCGGTAGCGGTGACGACGCCGTCGAAGTCGGAAAACAGCCGGGCGTAACCAAGCTGCTCTTGCGACTTGGCCAGAGCGGCGTTGGCGCGCTCGACCCCGGCTTGCGCGGACTGCCTGGCCTGTTGCGCGGTATCGAAGGTGGCTTGCGGCGTGTTTGCGGAGGCAAGCAACTGCCGCTGGCGATCCTCGCTTGCAGCGGCATTGGCGAATTGCGCCTGGGCATTCGACAGGTCCGCTTTCGAGACCTGAACGGCTAGCTCCAGCGCCGTCGGATCGAGCGCGGCGATCGTCGTGCCCTTGGTCACGAGGTCGCCGACCTTGACGTCGCGCGAGACGACGCGGCCGAGCAGGCGGAAGGCGAGGTCGGCGCTGTATTGCGGCTGCACCGTGCCGGCGAAGCCGAAGGTCTCGACGGTCTTCGGCTCGATCACCATCGACAACACCGGCCGGATGACTTCCGGCGGCTTCTCTTCCGAGCGCGAGCAGGCGCCAAGCGTTGCAACGACGAGCAGGATGGAAATGCCGGGCAAACGTCTCATTGGCTGGCGCCCGCGATGTCCACGGTCTGTCCCGGGCTGAGCAATTGTCCGCCGGCGGTGACGACGCTCTGGCCCTCCTGCAAGCCGTTGTCGACGGCGACCACGCCGGAATCGAAGGCGAGCACGTCGACCGGCGCCGCTGCCACCGCCTTGCTCGACGGGTCGACCACCCAGACGGCGGGTTTGCCGGCGGCCGAGGTCAGCGCCTGCCAGGGCAACAGAATAGCTTTCACCGGCCGGGCGCTGACGGTGCCGATAACGGCGGCGCCCAGCGGCATGCCGGCGGGCGTATCGGGAATGCCGATCTTGACCCGGATCGAGCCCGATGCGGTATCGACGGCCGGCGAGATTTCGCGCACTTTGCCCACAGCCCTGATCTGCGGGTCGGCAAGCAGGGTGATCGTTACCGCCGGGGAAGGAGCCGTCTGGGCGACCAGCGTCTCCTGGACGTTGAACACCGCGTCGCGATCGCCGTCCTCGGCGACGGTGAAGACGGTCTGCGCCGCCTGCACCACTTGCCCCGCCTCGACCTGGCGCGCCGTGATGACACCGGCGGCGCCCGCCTTGAGTTCGGTGTAGGAGAGGTTTTCCTTGGCGTTGGCCAGAGCGCTGTTTGCCGCGTCGACGCTACCTTGCGCCACCTTCAGCGCCTGGTCGGCGCTGTCGAAATCGCGCCTTGTCGTATAGCCTTGCAGAAGCAGCGTCTTCTGCCGCTGGAAGGCCGCCGCGGCTTGCGTCTGTTGCGCCTGCGCGGCGTCGAGATCGGCCTGCGCCGAGCGCAGGTCGGATTCCTGCTCCTGCGGATCGATGCGCGCCAGCACCGCGCCTGGGTCGACATGCTGGCCGACATCGACCAGCCTTTCGGCGACGCGGCCGCCGACGCGGAAGGAGAGATTGTTCAGCGTGCGCGCCGCAATCACGCCGGTGAGCGAGGTTCGCGGCGCATAATCGGCAAGCGCCACCGTCTGTGTCGTCACCATCACCGGCAGCTTCTTTTCCGCCGCCTGTTGCTTCTGGCAGCCGGCGGCGGCGAGCGCGGCGCAGGCCACTAGCAAAAGCACGGATGGGTGAGACGAATGGCGGGATAACGAAGATGGCAAGGCGGACGATGTCGCGTTCCTGCTCATGGTTCCCCTCGGTCCGTAGGGGCCGCTCCTGACGGCGGCGGATAAGGGAGAGGATAATCGATCGCCCGGAAAAGAAAACTGTTTCCGCGGCATCCGTCGGCGGCCTGGTTAAGATCGGAAGAGCACCTCGGGCAGGCCCAATCGACCGGGCCATGGTGCCGACTTGAGGAAAACGTGAAATAAGGCCAGAAGGAATTCGATCAAAGGGAGCGGGCTTTTGGCCCGATGAGGGACGAGATGAAGAATTCAGCGATTTCCGAGCGCAAGAACCAGTCGATTTCGCGCGGCGTCGGCATGACGACGCAGATCTATGCCGATCGCGCCGAAAATTCGGAAATCTGGGACGTCGAGGGCCGCCGCTACATCGACTTTTCGTCGGGCATTGCGGTCGTCAACACCGGCCATCGCCACCCCAAGGTAATCGAGGCGGTCAAGGCGCAGCTCGATCGCTTCACCCACACCTGCCATCAGGTCGTGCCCTATGAAAGCTATGTGCATCTCGCCGAACGGCTGAACGGCATGCTGCCCGGCAAATTCGACAAGAAAACCGTCTTCGTCACCACCGGCGCCGAAGCGGTCGAGAACGCTATCAAGATTGCCCGCAACGCCACTGGACGCCAGGCCGTCATCGCCTTTTCCGGCGGCTTCCACGGCCGCACCTTCATGGGCATGGCGCTGACCGGCAAGGTCGTGCCTTACAAGGTCGGCTTCGGCGCCATGCCGGGCGATGTCTTCCACGCGCCGTTCCCGGTCGCGCTGCATGGCGTTTCGGTGGCGGACTCGCTAGCCGCGCTCGACAAGCTGTTCAAGGCCGACGTCGATCCGAACCGCGTCGCCGCGATCATTCTCGAGCCGGTCCAGGGCGAGGGCGGCTTCTACGAGGCGCCGCGCGATTTCATGGCGGCGCTGCGCAAGATCTGCGACCAGCACGGCATCCTGCTCATCGCCGACGAGGTGCAGACCGGCTTTGCCCGCACCGGCAAGATGTTCGCGATGGACCACCATGACGTCGCGCCCGATCTCACCACCATGGCCAAGAGCCTCGCCGGCGGCTTCCCGCTGTCGGCCGTCACCGGTCGCGCCGAGATCATGGATGCGCCTGGCCCCGGCGGTCTCGGCGGCACCTATGGCGGCAGCCCGATCGGCGTCGCCGCGGCGCATGCCGTGCTCGACGTCATCGACGAGGAAAAGCTCTGCGACCGCGCCAATGCGCTCGGCGCCAGGCTGAAGCAGCGCCTCGACTCGTTCCGCGACGACGTGCCGGAGATCGTCGATATCCGCGGCCCGGGCTTCATGAACGCCGTCGAGTTCAACGACGTGAAGAAGGCCCTGCCTTCGGCCGAATTCGCCAACGCGGTCAGGCTGAAGGCGCTCGACAAGGGCCTGATCCTGCTTACCTGCGGCGTTTACGGCAACGTCATCCGCTTCCTGGCGCCGATCACCATCCAGGACGGCGTCATGACCGAGGCGTTGGATATTCTGGAGACCTCGATCCGCGACGCGAGGGCGGCTTAACCTGCGGCTCTTGCCGGTTCGCCTTGACTGAACGCGGCAAATGCCGCCTTCAGCCCCTCGGGACCCGTGGCCACCATCTGCGGCGTCGGCGAAAAACCGGCGCCGAGCATCTTGCGGCCGAGCATGTGGTCGGCCGGGCGGTTGACGGATTCGATGCCGAGCAGCCGGTTGCCGGCATAGTGGTAGATCGAGAATTTGTTGTCGGCGAGGTCACCGAGAACGACATGGTGATCGCCGCCCTGCGTCAGGCCGACCATCTGCAGCTTCATGTCGCCGATGTCCGACCAGAACCACGGCACGGCGGAGAAAGGTTCGGCATGGCCACCGATGGTGCGCGCGGCAAGCCTTGCCTGGTCGGTGGCGTTCTGCACCGATTCCAGTCGCACGTCGCCGCCGGTGAACCAATGCCGGTAGGACGCCGCGTCGCCGATGGCGAGGATTTCCGCTATCGAACTCTGCATATGCTGATCGACGCGGATGCCGTTGGCGATCGCTAAGCCCGCGCCTTGCGCCAGTTCGACATTGGGCACGACGCCGATGCCGATGATCACCATCTGCGCCGGCAGGCGTTCGCCGGTCGACATGATCGCCGCCGAGACACGGCCGTTTTCGCCTTCGAGGCGGGCAACAGTTGTTTCGGTCAGGATGCGCACGCCGATCGCCTCCAGGCGCTGGCGCACATGGCTCGCGATCACCGGCGCCACGGCGCGGCCGAGCAGTCTGTCCACGGCTTCGACGACGGTGACATTGCGGGCGGCGGCGCGCAATGTCGCCGCGATCTCGAGGCCGATGAAGCCGCCGCCGAGGATCACGACATCCTCGGTTTTAGCGCTAAGCTCACGGATCAGGCGTGCGTCGGCGATAGAGCGTAGCGAGACCACGCCGGCGAGCTCTGCTCCATCGAGCTTGAGCACGCGCGGCCGTGAACCTGTGGCCAGGATCAGCCGGTCGAAGGCAAGTGGGCTGCCGCCCGCGACATCCAACCGGCCTGCTCGGGCGTCGATGCTGTCGATGCGCGTGCCTGGCCGGAAATCGATGCTGCTGCCCGTATAGAAGGCCTCGCCGCGCAAGGGCTGCGGCTTGGCCGCGGCGTCCTTGATGAAGGTCTTGGACAGCGGCGGCTTGTGATAGGGCAGTTCCTGCTCATCGCCGATCAGGATGACCGGACCGTCATAGCCCTCTTCGCGCAGGCTCGCGGCTGCCTGCACGCCGGCATGGCCCGCACCGACAATCACAATCCCGTTCGTCATCGCAATCCTTTTTGTTTTTAGAAATTTAGGCTCTTGCGCCAGGCGGCGATTGTCTGCCGCCGTCGCAGGAGTGGGCGTCGCCGTCGCACCCAGAACGGCTCTCTGTCAATTGCGCCACCGGTTGAATTCCTTAGGCGGGCTTGAGGTCTTAAAGTTGATAATCGTAGTTTAGAATAATTCTAAACTATTGTTTCAATTGAATTTTCTCTGCCGCGCCAGTTGACTTCTAGCCGCTCCATCGTTTTATGAAGGCCTGCGCGCAAAAGCGCATTCCTTTGATGTCGGGGCCTTGAACCCTTTCGATTGGAGGCTACCGGTGACTTTTTATCGCGAACCGCGCATCGGCGCGGCCCACATTTTATCGGGCATGCTTATGCCTCGGCGCGGGTGGACGCGTGCGGCTTTTGTTGAATTTCCAAGGAACCGGAGAAAGATAATGACGGCACGTATTGGCAGCAGGCTGGCGGCGATCTGCGCCACGGCTGCATTGACCGCAGCGGTGTTCGTGCTGCCCGCCAAAGCCGAAACCGACGCGAAGGCGGTGATCAAGACTTATTCGGACATCGCGCTGTCCAAATACGAGGATTCGCTGACCACCGCCCAGGCGCTAGACAAGGCTGTCGACGGGTTCCTCGCCAAGCCTTCCGCCGACACGCTGAACGCCGCTCGCGACGCCTGGAAGGCGGCGCGCATCCCTTACCAGCAGACCGAGGTCTACCGGTTCGGCAACAAGATCGTCGATGACTGGGAAGGCAAGGTGAACTCCTGGCCGCTGGACGAAGGCCTGATCGACTATGTCGCCAAAAGTTACGGCACCGAGTCGGACGAGAACGCGCTCTATACGGCCAATGTCATCGCCAACAAGGAAATCGAGATCAACGGCAAGAAGGTCGATGCCTCGAAGCTGACGCCCGAATTCCTGTCCGGCAAGCTGCAGGAAGCCGGCGGCGTCGAAGCCAACGTCGCGACCGGCTATCACGCTATCGAATTCCTGCTCTGGGGCCAGGACCTGCACGGCACCGGACCTGGCGCCGGCGAGCGTCCCTTCACCGACTACGACCTCAAGAACTGCACCAACGGCAATTGCGACCGCCGCGCGGAATATCTGAAATCGGCGAGCGACCTTCTGGTGTCCGACCTGCAGGAGATGGTCAACAACTGGAAGGTAGATGGCGCCGCGCGCAAGACGCTCATCGACGGTGACACCAATGCGGCTATCTCCACCATCTTCACCGGCATGGGTTCGCTGTCCTATGGCGAGCTGGCGGGCGAGCGCATGAAGCTCGGTCTGCTGCTGCACGATCCGGAAGAGGAGCATGATTGCTTCTCCGACAACACCTATATCTCCCATCTCTATGATGCCGTCGGCATCCGCGACACCTACCATGCCAGTTACAAGCGGCTCGACGGCTCCGTGGTTTCGGGCCCGTCGGTGTCCGACATGGTGAAGGTTGCCGATCCGGCGATCGACAAGGAACTGTCCGGCAAGCTCGACATCACCGTCGCCAAGATGGAAGCCATCCAGAAGCGTGCGCTCGGCGGCGAGGCTTACGACCAGCAGATCGCCGAGGGCAATGTCGAAGGCAACGCCACTGTGCAGGCGGCGATCGACGCGCTGGTCGACCAGACCAAGTCGATCGAACGCGCCGTCGGCTCGTTGAAGCTGAATGCCATCGCCTTCGAAGGCTCAGACAGCCTCGACGCACCCGATAAGGTTTTCAAATAGGTCTTCGGGGCGGCATGATCCCAAAAAATGGAAGCCGATTTTTGGACAAGATCATGCCCGACTAGGAACAAGCCAAACGGCGCCGGGGCGGCGCCGTCAGCCAGAGCAAACAAATGCTGATCTGCCATTGCAACATCATCACCGAGAAGGAGATAGAGCAGGCCATCATTGGCTTGCTGGACGAGGACCCCTGGCAGCTTATCGTGCCGGCGAAGGTCTATCATGCGATGCGCAAGCGCGGCCGCTGTTGCGGGTGCTTCCCAAATGTGGTGGAAACGATCATTCGGGTCACCGAGAATTACCACACCCGCTCAGAGGTGGGCGGCGTGGACATCGTTTCACACCTGGACCGCGTAAGAGGCTTGCGCATCCAATACGGGAGCAGAACCCATGAAAGGCGAACCGCAGATCATCGAGCGGCTTAACGAGGCTCTCTTCCTGGAGCTTGGAGCCGTCAATCAGTACTGGGTCCACTATCGTCTGCTCGAGGACTGGGGCTACACCAAGCTGGCCAAAAAGGAGCGCGCCGAATCGATCGAGGAAATGCATCACGCCGACCGGCTGATTGCTCGCATCATCTTCCTCGAAGGCCACCCGAACCTGCAATCGGTCGCGCCGCTGCGCATCGGCCAGAACGTCAAGGAAGTGCTCGAATCCGATCTGGCCGGCGAATATGACGCACGCACCGCCTACAAGCGCTCGCGCGAGATTTGCCACGACACCGGAGACTATGTGTCGATGAAGCTGTTCGAGGATCTGCTGTCGGACGAAGAGGGTCACATCGACTTCCTCGAGACGCAACTCGACCTGCTTGCCTCGATCGGCGAGGAAAAGTACGGCCAGCTCAACGCCGACTCGGCCAACGAGGCGGAGTAAGGACATGTGGGAATGCGGCGCACCGTAGATTTTTCGCGCCGCCCGCGGGCCGCAGCCAGCGGCCTGCCACCCTTGAAGGACCCGCGATACCAAACCCATCGCGGGGCTTCGTTTCTGCTGGCGATCGTGCTTTCCACATCCGCTTTGGCTGGCGAACCGGCCGATCTGCCCACCAGCCGAACCGACTTGTCGCCGAAAGACCAGGCGAGGGTGCTGGCCGTCACCCGGCCGACCACCGACTTTTCCAAACCCGAGCCCTTCGAACGCATGCAGGGCGGCGCCGGTACCTCGCGCAAGGATGTCAACCGCGACGCCTTCTCGCAATCCTCCGCCAACATCACTTTCGAGGAAGAGGGCACCTTCAAGCTCGGCAATGCGCTTTTCCGCAAGAATTGGGTGTCATCGCCGTCCTCGACGCAGGCCTCCGATGGCCTCGGCCCGCTGTTCAACGAGCGCGCCTGCCAGAACTGCCATCTGAAGGATGGCCGCGGCCGTCCGCCGGAAGGCGCGGGCTCAACCTCGATGTTGCTCAGGCTCGCACGCGACGCCGGCAGCGCTGAAGAAGAAGCAGCACTTGCCGACCACAAGGTGCTGAACTTCCCCGATCCGGTTTACGGCACGCAATTGCAGGAGCTGGCGGTTCCCGGCCTCAAGGGCGAAGGCCGCATGCGCATCGACTATTCCGAAGTAAAGGTGACACTCGCCGATGGCACCATTGTCTCGTTGAGCAAGCCAAGTTATGCGGTCGAAAATCCGGGCTACGGCCCGCTCGATCCGCGCACAACGCTGTCGCCGCGCCTGACGCCGCCGATGATCGGGCTTGGCCTGATCGAGCAGATCGCTCCGGCCGATATCCTCGCCCATGCCGATCCGGACGACCACGATGGCGACGGTATCTCGGGCCGGCTCAACATCGTGCGTGATGAGCTGAGCGGCCAGATAACTCTTGGCCGCTTCGGCTGGAAGGCGCAGACCGCCTCGATCCGCCAGCAGGCCGCCGACGCCTTTGCCGGCGACATCGGCATCTCGACGCCTGAAATGCCGAAGCATTGGGGTGATTGCACGGAGGCTGAGAAAGATTGCCTTGGCTTGCCCAATGGCGTTCAGAAGCGCCTCGGCATCGCGGAGGCGCCGCCGCCGGTGATGGACCTCGTCACCTTCTATTCGCAGAACCTGGCGGTGCCGGCGCGCCGCGATCTCGATAGGCCCGACGTGCTCGCCGGCAAGAAGCAATTCTACGAGATGGGCTGTATTGCCTGCCATACGCCGAAATTCGTCACCATGCGCGGCACGCCCAACAAGGCGCAGGCCTTCCAGTTGATCTGGCCTTATTCCGATTTTCTTCTGCATGACATGGGCGAAGGCTTGGCCGACGGACAGCGCGTCGGCGAAGCCAGCGGCAGCGAATGGCGCACGCCGCCGCTGTGGGGCATCGGTCTCACGGCGACCGTCAACGGCAACAGTTTCTACCTGCATGACGGGCGCGCCCGCAGCCTTGGCGAGGCAATCTTGTGGCATGGCGGCGAGGCCCGGAAGGCGCGCGACCGCTTTGCCGGCGCGGCCGTTGCCGATCGTGATGCGCTGATCAAATTCCTGGAGTCGCTCTGATGTCGAAACGCCTGGCCGCTGCGCTCGCTCCTGCGCTTCTTCTCACCGCCGCCTTACCGGCATCGGCCGCCGTCAAGGCCTCCGATGTCATCGAGCGCGCGATCGACGGTTTCGTCCGCCCGGCCTATGCCAGCCTCGACCAGCATGCCGAAAGCCTGACCAAGGCGATGCACCAGCTTTGCGAAGCGCCGTCCGAGCAAAATCTCGAAGCGGCGCGTTCTGAGTTTTCCGGCACGGTCGAGGCCTGGTCGGTGGCCGAGGTCATCGGCTTTGGCCCGGTCAAGGAAAACAACCGGCTGGAGCGCATGCTCTATTGGCCCGACCGCAAAAGCATTGGCCTCAGACAGGTGCAGGCGACGCTGGCCGCGAAGGACCCGACATCGACCGATCCGGCGCAACTGGCGGGCAAGAGCGTCGCTATGCAGGGACTGGGCGCGCTCGAATATGTGCTCTACGGCGACGGCGCCGAAACGCTTGCCAAAAAGGACGACGCATATCGCTGTTCTTATGGCTCGGCGGTGGCCGGCAACATCAAGACGATCGCTGGCGAGGTGCGCGATGCCTGGCAAAAGCCCGACGGCTTTGCTTCGCTGTGGGCCGATCCGGGACCGAAAAACCCGCTCTATCGCGACGGCACCGAAGCGGTGACGGAACTGGTCGGCGTCTTCATCAACGAACTGGACATGATCCGTGACGTGCGGCTCAAGGGGTTTCTCGGCGCCAAGCCCGATGCAGACAAGCCGAAACAGGCGATCTATTGGCGCTCGCAGAATACGGCCGCTTCGCTGGCCGGAAATCTATCCGGTATCGACCGCCTCTTCCAGGCTTCCAAGCTTGGCGATGCGCTGCCCGCCGACGCGCAATGGATGGCGCAATCCATCCACATCCAGCTCACCAATGGCGTGGCGACGGCAAAATCGGTCACTGGACCCATCGACAAGGCGCTCGCCGATCCGGCCTTGCGCGACAAGCTCGAGCATTTCGCGCTGATCACCTCCAGCCTTTCGACCTTGATCGGCACCAGGATGACGGCCGAGTTCGGCCTGACCGCCGGTTTTTCCTCGTTGGACGGGGATTGAGCGATGACTTGGTCGGGCACCGTACTCATCGACCGCCGCGATTTCCTGCGTGCGGCCGGCGTCACCTTCGCCGCCGCTCTGGCGCCACGCGCCTGGGCGGACACGCTGGCAGCGGACGCCGTCTTCGCCACGGCGTTCGTCAAGCGCGACGGCAGTTTTGGCGCCGCCGTGCTGTCCGAGGCGGGCAAGATCCTGCACACGGTCGATCTGCCGGAGCGCGGCCACGATGTCACTTTCGATCCGGTGTCGAAGCGCTCGGTCGTCTTTGCCCGCCAGCCTGGAACCTTCGCCGTCGTTTTCGACCATGCCGGCCGCGAGCCGCCTCTGACGATCCCCAGCATCGCCGGCCGGCACT
This sequence comes from Mesorhizobium sp. RCC_202, assembly GCF_041355295.1. Lineage (NCBI taxonomy): Bacteria > Pseudomonadati > Pseudomonadota > Alphaproteobacteria > Hyphomicrobiales > Phyllobacteriaceae > Mesorhizobium > Mesorhizobium sp. RCC_202. The sequence goes on along the minus strand of NZ_JBFUPO010000001.1, from coordinate 118,610 downwards.
TCTTCGGCCATGGCGTGTTCTCGCCCGATGGCGCCCTGCTCTATGCGACGGAGAACGACTTCGACAACGCCGCCGGCGTCGTCGGCATCTATGACGCGCGCGCGAAATTCAACCGCATCGGCGAGTTTCCGACCCACGGCATGGGCCCGCATGAACTCTTGCTGCTCAGCGATGGCCGGACTTTAGCGATTGCCAATGGCGGCATCGAGACCCATCCCGATTTCGGCCGCGCCGAGCTCAACATCGCGACCATGAAGCCGTCCTATACGCTGGTCGACCGCATCACCGGCGACCTGATCGAAAAGCACGAATTGCCGCCGTCGCTGCACCAGCTGTCGATCCGCCATATGGACACCGACAAGGCAGGCACCGTCTGGTTCGGCTGCCAGTATAGGGGACCGGCAACCGACCGTCCGGCGCTGATCGGGCGGGCGGTTCGCGGCAAGGACCTTGAACTTTTGGAGATGCCGCAAGACGTGCTCTCCAGCTTCCGCAACTATATCGGCTCCGTCGCCGCCAATCCCGGCACCGGCACCGTCGCCGTCACCTCGCCGGAGGGAAACGCGCTGGCGGTGATCGATACGGCCAGCGGCCGGGTCGTCACGACCAGATCGCTCGTCGAAGTCTGCGGCCTCGCGCCCGATGACGCCGGATTCATGGCGACGACCGGGGCCGGTGAGATCATCGGCGGCGCCGGCGCGACCCGTTCCGAGCCCGATTACGTCTGGGACAACCACATGCTGCGCATCTCGGCCACGGCCTGACGGCCCGCCGAAGCAATTCCAGGAAAAGTATGAGGCGGTTTTCCGTTCGGGATTGCGTCAAACAAAAAAAGCAATTCCAGGAAAAAGTGTGAAGCGGTTTTCCGTCCGGGATTGCGTCAAACAAAAAAGCAATTCCAGGAAAAGTGTGAAGCGGTTTTCCGTCCGGGATTGCGTCAAAACAAAGAGTCCTGGTGTTGCGCGGAAGCCAAGCCGTTTAACTTTCTCGACCGTGGCCCTTGCGGCGGCAGGCCTTGGCGGGCAGAGGGAATATCGTTCGATCCTGTTCGTTGACCGGCTAAAATGAAGCTGCCTGTATGAAGCTCCTCGTATGAAACTGCTTGCCATCGACTGTGCCGCCAGTCTCTGTGCCGCCTGCGTCTATGACGCGGCTGCGGGCAATGAGCTTGGCCGGCAGGTGCTGGACCTTGGCAAGGGCCATGCCGAGCATCTGATGGCTGTCATCGAGGCTGCCCTTAAAGCCAGTGGGATAGGCTATCGCGACCTGAACGCCATTGCCGTGTCGATCGGGCCGGGTTCCTTCACGGGCTTGCGCGTCGGCGTCTCGGCGGCGCGTGGGCTGGCGCTGGCGCTGAAAATCCCCGCCATCGGCGTGACGACGCTGGAGGCACTGGCGGCCGAGGCTGCCGCGATTTTCGCCGGCCGCGCCGTGCTGGCCGCGCTCGATGCCGGCCGCGAGGAAATCCACGCAGCGCTCTATGACGAAGCGTTAGCTTTAGCTTACGGACCTGCCGTGACCAACCTTGTTGAGACGACTGCCATGGCTGAGCGCGCCGACGCGGTGCTGGCCGGCACCGCCGCGCCGTTGATCGCAACGGCGGCGGGACATGTCCTGGACACCGGACCGGTCACTTCCACCGCCGACATTGCGACCTACGCCAGACTGGCTGCCGCCAAAGGACCGGGCGAGAAGCCGAAGCCGCTCTATCTGCGTGGCGCCGACGCCAAGCCGCAGGCCGGGTTCATTTTGCCAAGACAGGACCCAAAGGGAAAACAGCCCTGATGCGCATACCGTTCTTTCAACCGCGCCGCAGGGACTACGCGCTTGAGCCGCTGACGGTTGGCGACAGTGCCGCCGTCTCGGTGCTGCACCGCGAGGATTTCGTGCGGCCCTGGACCGATGGCGAGTTCGCGTCATTGCTCGGGCAGGACACCGTGTTCGGCTACGCGGCACGTGAGACCGGGCAAGGGGCGAAGCCTCCGGTCGGCTTCGTGCTGGCGCGGCTCGCGGCCGGCGAGGGCGAGATCCTGACTGTCGCGGTTGCCCGCGCGCATCGCCGTCAAGGCCTTGGCTGGCAGTTGATGGACGCGGTGCTGCGCGAATTGCACGCGCAGCGCGCCGACGCGCTTTTCCTCGAAGTCGACGAGACCAATGCGCCGGCCATCGCGCTTTATCGCCGGCTGGGTTTCCGCCAGGTCGGCCAACGGCCCAACTACTATCGCTCGACCGAGCACGGCCCGACCGGCGCGCTTGTCATGCGCCGCGATCTTCGCTAGCTCAACGGGCTGGCAGGGCCGGAGCGAATGATCAAGAAATTGCGGATTTTCCTGGCGCTCGGCTACGTTGTCGTTTGCTCGCTGGTGCTGGTGCCCCTGCAGATATTGTCGATGAAGACCGGGCTGTGGCCCGAAACGGTCATCCTGAAAATCTGGCACCGCATGATCCTGAGGGCGCTCGGCATTCGCGTCCACGTCAAAGGCGCGCTGGCCCGCGAACGCCCGTTGCTGGTTGCGGCCAACCACATTTCCTGGACCGACATCATGGTGCTCGGCTCTTTTGCCGACGTGAAGTTCATCGCCAGGGCCGACATGGAAGGCTGGCCGCTGATCGGCATGCTGTCCAAATTGCAGCGCACAGTCTTCATCGAACGCGAGCGCAAGCGAACCTCCGGCGACCAGGCGAGCGAGATCGGCGGGCGCATGGCCAAGGGCGATACGATGGTGCTGTTTCCCGAGGGCTCCACCAGCGACGGCAATCTGGTGCTGCCGTTCAAGAGCACCTTGTTTGGCGCGGCCTCGATGGCAATTTCGGAAGGCGCGACGGACACGGTCTTCATCCAGCCGGTGGCGATCGCCTATACGCGCCTGCACGGTGTGCCGATGGGTCGTCGCCATCGGCCGATTTCCGCATGGATCGGCGATCAGGATCTGATGCCGCATCTAAAAGTGCTGCTTGCCGAAGGCGCGCTCGACGCCGAAGTGCATTTCGGCGATCCAGTGGCTTTCTCCAAGGGTTCGAACCGCAAGGAAACCGCGCGGTTGATGGAAGGCAAAGTACGCGAAATGATGCAGGCGGCCCTGGCGAACCCGGCTCCAAGCCGGTAAACCCTGCATAGCGCCCAAACTGCATGGGGTCGGGACAATGACTGAATCCCCGCAGTCGTCGTGCTTTGGGTAGAATCGTCTGTTTTTTGTCACGGAAAGGCGTTAGAAGCCGCCCGATGGAATTGAACGCGATTGAAAGCCACGACATCGGCATTGCGGCCGAGCATTCGGCCAGTATTGTCCCGGCGACGAAAAAGATCTTCGTCAAGACCTATGGCTGCCAGATGAATGTCTACGATTCCCAGCGCATGACCGATGCGCTGGCCGCCGACGGCTATGTCGCCACCGACGTGATCGACGATGCAGATCTGGTGCTGCTCAACACCTGCCATATTCGAGAAAAGGCGGCCGAAAAAGTTTATTCCGAGCTCGGCCGCATCCGCGACATGAAAGCCGAGCGTGCCAGCGCCGGCCGCGAGCTCTTGATCGGCGTCGCCGGTTGCGTGGCGCAGGCCGAGGGTGCCGAGATCATCCGCCGCGCGCCGGCCGTCGATCTCGTCATCGGTCCGCAGACCTATCACCGCCTGCCCGACGTGCTGGCAAGGGTGCGCGGCGGCGAGAAGATCGTCGAGACCGAATACGCCATCGAGGACAAGTTCGAGCATCTGCCGCAGCCCAAGCGCGCCGAACTGGCCAAACGCGGCGTCACCGCCTTCCTCACTGTGCAGGAAGGCTGCGACAAGTTCTGCACCTTCTGCGTCGTGCCTTACACGCGTGGCTCCGAAGTGTCGCGGCCGGTGGCGCAGATCGTCGCCGAGGCCGAGCGCCTGGCCGAGGCCGGCGTGCGCGAGGTGACGCTGCTCGGCCAGAACGTCAACGCTTGGCATGGCGTCGGCGAAAACGGCGTGGAATGGGGCCTTGGCCGCCTGCTGTTCCGGCTGGCGGAAATTCCTGGACTGGCGCGGCTGCGTTACACCACCAGCCATCCGCGCGACATGGACGATGAGTTGATCGCCGCGCACCGGGACCTGCCGGCGTTGATGCCTTATCTGCATTTGCCGGTGCAATCCGGTTCAGACCGCATCCTGAAGACGATGAACCGCCGGCATACGGCGCGCGACTACCTGGCGCTCATCGACCGCATCCGCGCTGCCCGCGCCGACATCGCCATCTCCGGCGACTTCATCGTCGGCTTCCCGGGCGAGACGGATGAAGATTTCGAGGCGACGATGGAACTGGTGCGCGAGGTCAACTACGCCTCGGCCTTCTCGTTCAAATATTCGCCGCGCCCTGGCACGCCGGGCGCCGAAATGAGCGACCACGTGTCCGAGGCGGTCAAGGATGAGCGTCTGCAGCGGCTGCAGGCCCTGCTTTTGAAGCAGCAGCAGGATTTCGGCCTGAGCCTGGTCGGCAAGACCATCGGCACGCTGATCGAGAAGCCGGGCCGCCAGGCTGGCCAGAAAGTCGGCCGCTCTCCGTGGCTGCAACCGGTTATTGTTGACGACAAGGCCGGTGGAATCGGTGACATTATCGACGTACGAATCACAAGGACGGGCTACAACAGCCTGTTCGCCGAGTTGGTCTGATGCATGTCGCTCAAAAGTGCCCGCGGTTTTGGGACAACGACATGCATAGCCACAAGCCTCGGCAGATGAGGAGAGACGGTTGAGCGCTGCTGAACTGAAGAATCCGCCCCAGAACCAGGCGTCCGGGGCTTCCGACATGGCGCACATCGTACTGACCTTCGACAACAACAAGCTTGCCAGCGCCCTTTACGGTCAGTTCGATGAGAACCTCGCCCGGCTCGAGCAGAAGCTCGGTGTCGACATCCGCTCGCGCGGCAACCAGTTGACCATCAAGGGGTCGGCTTCGGCCGCGGAGCAGGCGCGGCGCGCGCTGGATAGTCTCTACGGCATCCTGCAGAAGGGCGTCGACATCGCTCAGTCCGACGTCGACGGCGCCGTGCGCATGGCGGTCGCCGCCGACGACCAGCTGACGCTGCCGACGCTGGAGCGCAAAGGCAAGGTTTCCGCCGCCCAGATCGCCACGCGCAAGAAGACGATCTACGCCCGCTCGCTCAACCAGGACGCCTATATGCGGGCGCTGGAGCGCTCGGAACTGGTGTTCGGCATTGGTCCGGCCGGCACCGGCAAGACCTATCTGGCGGTGGCGCATGCGGCGATGCTGCTCGAGCGCGGCATGGTCGAGCGCATCGTCTTGTCGCGCCCGGCGGTGGAAGCCGGCGAGCGGCTGGGCTTCCTGCCCGGCGACATGAAAGAGAAGGTCGATCCCTATCTGCGGCCGCTCTACGACGCGCTTTACGACATGATGCCGGCCGACAAGGTCGAGCGCGCCATTGCCGCCGAAGTCATTGAAATCGCCCCGCTTGCCTTCATGCGCGGTCGCACGCTGGCGCACGCCGCCGTCATCCTCGACGAAGCGCAGAACACCACGCCGATGCAGATGAAGATGTTCTTGACCCGCCTCGGCGAGAACTCGCGCATGATCGTCACCGGCGATCCGACCCAGATCGACTTGCCCCCGAGCACCAAATCCGGCCTGGTCGAAGCCTTGCGCGTCCTCGACGGCGTGGCCGGCGCGGTAACCGTGCGCTTCAACGATGTCGACGTCGTCCGCCATCCGCTGGTGGCGGAAATCGTCAGGGCCTATGACCGCGACACCAAGCTGGCCAGAGGCCTGGGCGCGGAAAGCTGACAAGGCCGCATGGCTGAAGCCGCCAAACCAGCTGGCAAAACGCCGGTCGATATCGATGTTTTCGTCGAGGCCGGCGATTGGCCGGCGGAAGTCGAGCTGACACGGCTGGTCGATCGCGCCGTGGCAATGGCCTTTGCCGAAACCGGCGCCAGCGGCGCCTCCGAGCTCAGCATCGTTTTTTCGGACGACGCCCATATCCAGACGCTGAACGCGCAATGGCGCGGCAAGGACAAGCCCACCAACGTCTTGTCTTTCCCTGCTTTTTCGTTCGCCAAAGGCGGTCCGCTGCCGCCGATGCTGGGCGACATCGTGCTGGCGGCGGAGACGGTTTCGCGCGAGGCCGCCCTGGAAGACAAGCCCCTGGCGAACCATATCACCCATCTCGTCATCCATGGCCTGCTGCATCTTCTTGGCCACGATCACGAGACCGAAGCCGAGGCCGAGGAGATGGAAGCGATCGAGCGCAGGGCGCTTGCGAGGCTTGCCATTCCCGATCCCTACGCGTAACAAAAAAGCTCAATTGACCTGATGGCCATGAACGATAAACCAGAAACTGCCGCCCGTCCGGACGCCGGCAGTGCTGCCAAGCCTTCCGAAAAGTCGGAAGAGGGCTCCAGTCCGAGTATTCCGACCGGCAGCGCGGCCGCCGAGCCGCAGCATGCCGGTCCTTCCCTCGTCGCCGGTCCTTCCGTTGTCGCCGGTCCTTCCCTTGTCGAACGCGTGCTCGGCCTGTTCAGGCACCGCAATGGCACCAATTTGCGCGAGGAGATCGCCGACGCGCTTGCCGAGACGGCGAGCGATGTCGAGTCGTTCTCGCCCGGCGAACGCGCCATGCTCAACAACATCCTGCGGCTGCGCGAAGTGCGCGTCGAGGACGTGATGGTGCCGCGCGCCGATATCGAGGCCGTCGAGATCAACACCACGCTTGGCGATCTGCTTGGCCTGTTCGAGCAGTCCGGCCATTCGCGCATGCCGGTCTATTCCGAGACGCTCGACGACCCTCGCGGCATGGTCCACATCCGCGACGTGCTTGCCCACATCACCAAGGTCGCCCGCGTCAAGAAGGGCCGCGCCAGAGCAAAGACCCCGGTGGCGACCGCGCTCGACCTTGCCCAGGTCGACCTGGCGCGCACCATCGGCGATCTCAGCCTGATCCGTCCGGTGCTGTTCGTGCCGCCGTCGATGCTCGCCTCCGACCTGATGGGGCGCATGCAGACCAACCGCACCCAGATGGCGCTGGTCATCGATGAATATGGCGGCACCGATGGCCTCGCCTCGCTGGAAGACATCGTCGAGATGGTCGTCGGCGACATCGAGGACGAGCATGACGATGACGAGCCGATGATCACCCAGACCGGCGACGGCGTGTTTGTGGTCGACGGCAAAGCCGAGATCGACGAGGTCGCCAAGATGATCGGCGAGGATTTCGCCGCCGGCGAGCATGGCGAATATGTCGACACCATCGGCGGCATGATCTTCAACACACTGGGACGCGTCCCGGCGCGCGGCGAAGTGGTTCAAGCCATCCCCGGCTTCGAATTCCATGTGCTCGACGCCGACCCGCGCCGTGTCAAGCGCGTGCGCATCGTCCAGAGCCAGAAGGGCGAGCGCCAGCGCCGCCGCGCCGCGCGCACCGAGCAGGCCTGATATTGTCGCCTATGCCGGTCGACGACCCGTTCAAGCACGCCGTGCTTGGTTCAGGTGTCTTCTACAAAGATCCGCGCGCCGCATTGATCTGGCTCCAGGCCGCTTTCGGCTTCGAGCCGTCCATGCTGGTGAGCGACGCCGACGGGCGCCTCGTCCATGCCGAAATGCGTTTCGGCGACGGCTACATCATTGTCGATTCCGAATGGGCCGATCACGTCGCCAGCCCGGCATCGGTCGGCGGCAGGAACACCCAGGCCGTCTATATCCGTCTGAAGGATGGCATCGACGCCCATTGCGAGCGGGCGCGGGCGGCCGGCGCCGAGATCGTCCAGCAACCTGCCGACCAGTTCTATGGCGAGCGCCAATACCGGGCGCGCGACCTCGAAGGCCATGTCTGGACGTTCAGCCAGTCCATCCGCATTGTTTCGCGCGAGGAGGCCGAGCAACTGAGCGGCCTGCGCATCGAAGGCTGGCATCGCTGAACATTTTGTCACTAGCGGAATCGCCTGGTGCCGCGGAAGTGCCGCTACCCAAAGAACGATAGCACAATGCCCGTTCCCGCTATCGCGCAGCCGTGAATTAGGCCCGGCTGATCTGGGTTTGGAGCAGGCCGCGCAGCCTGTTAAACCTTCGCAACTGATTCGCGCGACTTGGGACGTCTGCATGGAGCGCCTGACCGGCCGGATAATTCTGCTGTGGGGGTGGCGGCGGGCGCTGGTAGCGTTTGTCGCCGGCGCGCTCGCCGTTCTTGCCCAGGCGCCCTACGACTTCTTCGCCGTCTGCTTCATCTCGTTTCCGGTGCTCGTATGGCTGCTCGACGGCGCCACCGGCGAAGCCTCCGATGGATGGCTGAAACGCCTGAAGCCGGCCTTTGCCACCGGCTGGTGGTTCGGTTTCGGATATTTTCTCGCGGGTCTCTGGTGGATCGGACAGGCGCTGCTGGTCGAGGCCGATAGCTTTGCCTGGGCCTTGCCCTTCGCCGTCGTCGGCATCCCCTTCGCGCTCGCCTTTTTCTACGGTTTCGCCACCGTCGTGGCCCGGCTGTTCTGGAGCAGCGATATCGGTCGTATCGCGGCGTTGGCGTTCGGCTTCGGCCTGACCGAATGGCTGCGCGATTTCCTGTTCACCGGCTTTCCCTGGAATGCCGTCGGCTATGCCGCAATGCCGGTGCCGCTCTTGATGCAGAGCGTATCGGTGACCGGCATGATCGGCATGAACGCGCTCGCGGTCTTTGTCTTTTCGCTGCCTGCGCTGCTAGCCGCGCGACGCCATCTCAGGCTGGGCTTCGCCCTGCTCGTCATCCTCATCGCCGGTCATGTCGGCTTTGGCTATGTCAGGCTTGCCGTGCCGGTTAAATCGAGCCGCGCGATCGAGGTTCGCATCGTGCAGCCGGCCGTCGATCTCAGCGAGAAATGGGACGCTTCGGTGCGCGATCGCATCTTCGCGACACTGCTCGGTATATCGGCAAAGGCTCCCGCGGAAGGTCATACCAAGCCGCAGTTGATCCTGTGGCCTGAAACCTCGGTGCCGTTCCTGTTCACCGAGCGGCCGGACGCGCTGACGGCGCTCGGCGACATGCTCACCGACGGCCAGTTGCTGATCGCCGGTGTCGTGCGCGAGGAGGGCGGCGCAGTCGCCAACGCCGACAGCCGCTATTACAATTCCGTGGTGGCGATCAACGACAAGGGCGAGATCGTCGACGCCGTCGACAAGGTTCATCTGGTGCCGTTCGGCGAATACGTGCCTTTCGCCGAATTGTTCCAGCGCTTCGGCATCGGCCAGCTCGTTGCCGGACCGATGAATTTCGCCGCCGGCAACGAGCGCCATCCGATCGCCCTGCCGAATGGCCTGCGCGCCGCTCCGTTCATTTGCTACGAGGTGATCTTTCCCGACCTCGTGGCAGTTGACGCTGCGTCATCCGATCTTATTGTGAACGTCACCAACGATGCCTGGTTTGGCGACACGCCAGGCCCTTATCAACACTTCAGGCAGGCGCAGATCCGTGCGGTGGAAAATGGCAGGCCTTTGTTGCGCGCGGCTAACAATGGCATTTCCGCCGTGGTCGATTCGCGCGGGCGCATTGTCGATGCCCTGGCCGTCAACGCGCGCGGCGCCATCGATGCGCGTGTGCCGATCGCGGGCCAAGCTTTCTTCTCGGCCGATCAGCGGCGAATTAACGGATTGCTGATCATGTTGCTGTTTGCCCTGACGGCCTTCACATTGAATGTAAGGCAACGGCTACGGGTGAATTGACAGTCGGCACATTAGAAACTCATACTGTAACGCCTAAAATTTTCTCGAAGTCGGTTGGGGTTTCTGTTGGGGCAGGTGGCTCCGGTTTCGTATGGGCGGGAAAAATAGAAAAAGCCGGAAAAATTCGGCGAGGAAAAAATGACAGAAGAGAACAAGAAGAAGCCGAATCCGATCGACATCCATGTCGGCAGTCGTATTCGGCTGCGTCGCAACATGCTTGGCATGAGCCAGGAAAAGCTGGGTGAAAACCTCGGCATCACGTTCCAACAGATCCAGAAGTACGAAAAGGGGACAAACAGGGTTGGCGCAAGCCGTTTGCAGGCGATCGCCTCCATTCTGAGCGTTCCCGTCGCGTTCTTCTTCGAGGATGCCCCGGGCGAGGAGGCCGGCGGCGTCAACCGGGGATTTGCCGAGGATTCCTCCATGTCCTTCGCCATCGAATTCTGCGGCAGCCCGGAAGGACTTCAGCTCAATCGGGCTTTCGTCAAGATAGCCGATGTCAAGGTGCGACGCAGGATCATCGATCTGGTGAAGGCGCTCGCTGCCGACGAGGCCGATTGATTTCGGCCCATCTCCTCGACTGATGTCACCGGTAGCGCCCCGCCGCCGGTGGCATAAGCCGCCAATGCCGACATTCATGCCAGATCCGTCGCGCCGCTTGACGAGCAGCGCCCGGCACCGCTAACACGTGGCGCGCCAAAATCGGCAACCTGCCGATGCTTTCAAGAGGGGACACCCGTGACGCGGCAGAATTATTTCTTCACCTCGGAATCCGTTGCCGAGGGCCATCCCGACAAAGTCTGTGACCGCATCTCCGACGAAATCGTCGATCTGGTCTATCGCGAAGCCAAGAAGACCGGCATGGACCCGTGGAAGGTCCGCGTCGCGTGCGAGACCTTGGCGACCACCAACCGCGTCGTCATCGCCGGCGAGGTCCGCGTTCCCGAAACGCTTTTGAAGAAGGACAAGGCCGGTAACATCCTCAAGGATGCCGCTGGCCACCCTGTCGTCAACCCGGCGAAGTTCAAGTCCGTCGCCCGCAAGGCGATCCGTGAGATCGGCTACGAGCAGGCGGGCTTCCACTGGAAGACGGCCAAGATCGAGGTGCTGCTGCACGGCCAGTCGCCCGACATCGGCCAGGGCGTCGACAACGCCGCCGATCGCCAGGGCGAGGAAGGTGCCGGTGACCAGGGCATCATGTTCGGCTATGCCTGTCGCGAAACGCCGGACCTGATGCCGGCGCCGATCTACTACAGCCACAAGATCCTCGAATTGCTGGCCGCTGCCCGTCACGAAAACAACGGCGAGGCCGGCAAGCTCGGACCGGATGCCAAGAGCCAGGTCACTGTCCGCTACATCGACGGCAAGGCCGCCGAAGCGACGCAGATCGTGCTGTCGACCCAGCATCTGGATTCAAGCTGGGATTCCAAGAAGGTCCGCAAGGTCGTCGAACCCTACATTCGCGAGGCGCTGGGCGATCTCAAGATCGCCGACGATTGCATGTGGTATATCAACCCGACCGGCAAATTCGTCATCGGTGGGCCTGACGGCGACGCCGGCCTCACCGGCCGCAAGATCATCGTCGACACCTATGGCGGCGCGGCACCTCACGGCGGCGGCGCCTTCTCCGGCAAGGACACCACCAAGGTCGACCGTTCGGCGGCTTACGCGGCGCGCTACCTCGCCAAGAACGTGGTCGCGGCCAAGCTCGCCGACCGCTGCACCATCCAGCTCTCCTACGCCATCGGCGTCGCTCAACCGCTGTCGGTCTATGTCGACCTGCACGGCACCGGCAAGGTCGACGAGTCGAAGCTGGAAGAGGCGCTGCGCAAGGTGATGGATTTGTCGCCGTCGGGCATCCGCCGTCATCTCGACCTCAACAAGCCGATCTACGCCAAGACCTCGTCCTACGGCCATTTCGGCCGCAAGGCCGGCCGTGACGGCTCCTTCTCCTGGGAGAAGACCGATCTCGCCAAGGCGCTCAAGGACGCTGTCGCCGCCTGACGCCGGAGGACCACAAAGATCGCCCGAGCCGCGCGACCGAAGGATTCTTCGGCCGCCGGCACGGCAAGACCATCCGGCCACAGCAGGCGATTGCCCTCGAAAGCGGGCTCCGTGCTCATGGAATCGATCTGGCGGTCCCGCCCTCGGCGGACCTTGCGGACCTGTTCAAGGCCAATGTTTCAGCGATTCAACTGGAAATCGGCTTCGGTGGTGGCGAGCATCTTTTGCATCGCGCGACCGAAGCGCCGGCGACCGGCTTCATCGGTGTCGAGCCTTTCGTCAACGGCATGGCCAAGATGATGGCGGCGCTCGGCAAGACGCCGCTCGCTAATCTCAGGGTCTATGACGACGACGCCACGCGCTTGCTCGACTGGCTGCCGCAGGCCTCGCTCGACGGCATCGACTTGCTCTATCCCGATCCCTGGCCGAAGAAAAAGCACTGGAAGCGGCGCTTCGTCGGCCCGGCCAATCTCGGCCGCTTTGCCCGCGTCTTGAAGCCGGGCGGCAGGTTCCGTTTTGCTTCCGATATAGACAGCTACGTCAACTGGGCACTGCTCGCCTGCCGCGATCATGGCGCCTTTGATTGGCAAGCGCGGGACGCAACCGATTGGCACCATCCCTATGAGGGCTGGCCCGGCACGCGTTATGAGGCAAAGGCCATCCGCGAGGGACGGCGTCCGGCCTATCTGACGTTCATCCGGAAATAGTCCAAGGCATTGCGCTGAACGCTCTGCCTCAGAACCGGCCAGTCCTGTCGAACGCGGCCGGATCGATGCCGAGCTTCTTAAGGTCACTCGGGCGCGGCTTGCGGCCGGCTTCGACGGCGCGCGAGGCGGATGCGGCGCTGCCGAATGTGCTGAAAAAGTCACCGATGACGAAAAACAATCCACGGTCCATGACAAAACCATCCCACGCGCCACCGCGCGCGTCCTTTCTCTTTAGCATCAGAGGATAAATGGGTGCCTCGGCCCTTTGTCCGCAAGGCCGCCCGCCGCATGGCGGCCATGCTCGGCGCGCAACCCTGCCTGGACCTCGCTCCGGCCCTGAACTTCGCCCCAGCTTGCCTGCAGGCTTGAAACACAGTTCGGTATCGTCTATATCAGCCTCAAATTCTTGGTCGGTATGACGAAGAGTGGGTCCACCCGGTCCCGCTCTTTTTTATTACCTGCCGGCCGGAAGCGACAAAGCGACAGGATTCTAATGACTGCAGCGGCAAGCGAAGCCGACGACCGTATCATCCGCGAAAGCGGTGTCGATGCGCGCATTGCGCTGATCGTTCAGCCGGTGCTTAAAGCCATCGGTTTCCGCCTCGTGCGCGTGCATTTGACCGGCCAGAACGGGCTGACGCTGCAGATCATGGCCGAGCGTGAAGACAGCACCATGACTGTCGAGGATTGCGAAGAGGTCAGCCGCGCGGTGTCGCCGGCGCTCGATGTCGATGATCCGATCGAAAAGGCGTATCATCTGGAAGTCTCCTCGCCCGGCATCGACCGGCCGCTGGTGCGCAAATCCGATTTCACCACCTGGACCGGTCATCTGGTCAAGCTGGAAACGTCGGTTCTGGTCAGCGATCGCAAGCGCTTCAAGGGCAAGATCGCCGAGGCCGATGCCGACGGCATCCTGTTGGAGCGCGACAAGGCGGCCTATGGCGAAGAGCCGACGGTGCGCGTGCCTTATGACGCGATTGCCGAGGCCAGGCTGGTGCTGACCGACGATCTCATCCGCGATGCCCTGTCGAAGGACAACCGGGCGCGCAAGGAAGCCAAGAAACGCCGAGGCGAAGCGGAAGACGCCGCCGAGGAAAACGAAACCGAACAGGAAAGTTGATAGCGCCTGCCGGGCCGCGTGTCCGGGGCGAAATCGGGAGAAAGACAATGGTTGTAAGCGCCAACAGGCTTGAACTGCTGCAGATCGCCGATGCGGTCGCGCGTGAAAAGTCAATCGACAAGTCGATCGTCATCGCCGCCATGGCCGATGCGATCCAGAAGGCGGCGCGCTCGCGTTACGGCCAGGAGACCAACATCCGCGCCGACATCAACCCGAACACCGGCGAGATGAAGCTGCAGCGGCTGATGGAAGTGGTCGAGAAGGTCGAGGATTACGCGACGCAGATCGCGCTTTCCACCGCCCGCGAGCGCAACCCCGACGCCCAGGTCGGCGACTTCATCGCCGAGCAGCTGCCGCCGATGGATTTCGGCCGCATCGCCGCCCAGTCGGCCAAGCAGGTCATTGTCCAGAAGGTGCGCGAGGCCGAGCGCGACCGCCAGTTTGACGAATACAAGGACCGCATCGGCGAGATCGTCAACGGCACCGTCAAGCGCGTCGAATACGGCAACGTCATCGTCGATCTCGGCCGTGGCGAAGCGATCATCCGCCGCGACGAGCTGATCCCGCGCGAGAACTACAAGTATGGCGACCGCGTCCGCGCCTATGTCTATGACGTGCGCCGCGAGCAGCGCGGCCCGCAGATATTCCTGTCGCGCACCCATCCGCAGTTCATGGCCAAGCTTTTCACCATGGAAGTGCCGGAGATCTATGACGGCATCATCGAGATCAAGTCGGTCGCCCGCGATCCGGGCTCGCGCGCCAAGATCGCCGTCATCTCGCGCGACTCTTCGATCGACCCGGTCGGCGCCTGCGTCGGCATGCGCGGCAGCCGCGTTCAGGCGGTGGTCGGCGAATTGCAGGGCGAAAAGATCGACATTATTCCGTGGTCGCCGTCGGCCGCCTCCTTCATCGTCAACGCACTGCAGCCGGCCGAAGTCGCCAAGGTGGTGCTCGACGAGGATGCCGAGCGCATCGAGGTCGTGGTACCTGACGACCAGCTGTCGCTGGCCATCGGCCGCCGCGGCCAGAACGTGCGTCTAGCCTCGCAGCTCACCGGCTGGGATATCGACATCCTGACCGAAGCCGAGGAATCCGAGCGCCGCCAGAAGGAATTCGTCGAGCGCTCGGCGCTCTTCATGGAAGCCCTCGACGTCGACGAGATGGTCGGCCAGGTGCTGGCCTCCGAAGGCTTCACCAGTGTCGAGGAAGTCGCCTATGTCGACTCCGGCGAAATCTCCTCGATCGATGGCTTCGACGAGGACACCGCTTCGGAGATCCAGACCCGCGCCCGCGAATATCTGGAAAAGATCGAGGCCGAGCATGACGAGAAGCGCAAGGCGCTCGGCGTCCAGGACGAGCTGCGCGAGATCCCCGGTGTCACCACCGCCATGATGGTGACGCTTGGCGAGGATGGTGTGAAGACCGTCGAGGACTTCGCCGGCTATGCCGCCGATGATCTGGTCGGCTGGAAGGAACGCAAGGACGGCGAGACCAAGGTTTATCCCGGCGTGCTCGCCTCTCACGGCGTCTCGCGCGCCGACGCCGAAGAGATGGTGCTTGCCGCCCGCAAGAAGGCCGGCTGGATCACCGAAGACGAGCTTGCGGCCGAAGAGACATCGGCTGACGAAGCCGTTGGTGCGTGAGGTGAAACCGCATCGCACACAACCCGCCCCAGGACGAGATGAACGATCGCACCTGCATCGTCACCCGCAAGCAGGCCGAACCGGATGAACTGATCCGGTTCGTCGTCGGCCCGGATTCGGCCGTCGTTCCCGATCTCAAGAGAAATCTGCCTGGCCGCGGTTGCTGGGTCACCGCCGACCGCCTACATATCGACAAGGCGGCGGCGAAAAATCTGTTTGCCCGCGCCTTCAAGGCGCAGGTTGCCGTTCCTCCCGATCTCGGCGGTATGGTCGACGGACTGCTTTCCAGGTCCGCTCTGGGCATGCTTGGTCTTGCTCGCAAGGCCGGCGCGATTGCTCTCGGAGCCACCAAGGTCGAGAGCGCGGTGCGCAGCGGACTGGCGCTTTTCGTGCTTCACGCGACCGAAGCGTCCGATGACGGCGTGCGCAAGATCAGCCAGGCTCGGCGGGCAACCGTCCATCTCGGTGGCCCTGCGGTCCTTGCCTACAAACTTTTCTCCGAGGCTGAGTTGAGCTTGGCATTGGGGGGTACAAATGTGATACATGCTGCCGTTCTCGCGGGAGACGCGGGCAAGGCGGTTGAGAAGCGCATGGTTGCGCTCGACCGATATCGGGGCGGAACCCCGGACGATCTGGCAATGCTTGCGGCCGTTGCTGACGAAGATGATGCCGCAGAGGATATGGAATGAGCGATACGAAATCGGGCGACGATAAGACGTTGAGCGTTACGCCGAAGAAGACCTTGACGCTGAAGCGCCCGGGTACCGAGCAGGGTACCGTGCGCCAGAATTTCTCGCATGGCCGCACCAAGCAGGTCCAGGTCGAGATCAAGAAGCGCAAGTTCTCGATGCCTGGCGACAAGCCGGAGCCGGTGGCGGCGCCTGTCTTCACGCCGAAGCCCGCCCCTGTTGTTGCCGCACCCGCGCCGGCCGTGCGCGAAGCGCCGAAGGCGCCGCCGCTCCAGTCGGAGCGCTCGGGCATGGTGCTCAATGAATTGTCTCGCGGCGAGATGGAAGCGCGCCGCAAGGCGCTCGAGGGCTCCAAGGCGCGCGAGGTCGAGGACCGTCAGCGCGCCCAGGAGGATGCCAAGCGCCGCGCCGAGGAAGAAGAACGCCGCAAGCGCGAGCGCGAGGAATCCGCGCGCCGTCAGGCCGAGGAAGAAGCCCGCTTGCAAACCGAGGCCGAGTCCCGCCGCCGCGCCGAGGAAGAGGCACGCCGTCGCGCCCCGCAAGCCGCCGAGCTGGTCACGGTCGACGACGAGGAAGAGACCAAGCCGCGGCGTCCTGGTGGCGCCGCCGCCAGCACGCCGGTGCGCCGTCTGGCCACGCCGGAAGTCGCACGGCCGGCCAAGCCCACCAAGGGCGAGGAAGACCGTCGTCGCGGCAAGCTGACGCTGAATTCGGCGCTGTCTGATGAAGATGCGCGGGCCCGCTCGCTGTCGTCGATGCGTCGTCGCCAGGAAAAATTCAAGCGCGCGATGCATAATGAGCCGCGCGAGAAAGTCATGCGCGAAGTGATCCTGCCCGAAACCATCACCATCCAGGAACTGGCGCAGCGCATGTCCGAGCGCGCCGTCGACGTGGTCAAGTTCTTCATGAAGCAGGGCCAGATCCTGAAGCCGGGCGACGTCATCGACGCCGACACGGCCGAACTGGTCGCCACCGAATTCGGTCACACGGTCCGCCGCGTTGCCGAGTCCGACATCGAGGAAGGCCTGTTCAACATCGCCGATCATGCGGAAGACCTGGTGTCGCGTCCGCCCGTGGTCACCATCATGGGCCATGTCGATCACGGCAAGACCTCGCTGCTCGACGCCATCCGCAACGCCAATGTTGTCTCCGGCGAGGCCGGCGGCATCACCCAGCATATCGGCGCCTACCAGATCGAGAAGAACGGCCACAAGATCACCTTCATCGACACGCCCGGCCACGCCGCCTTCACAGCGATGCGCGCCCGTGGCGCGCAGGTCACCGACATCGCAGTGCTGGTGGTGGCTGCCGACGACAGCGTGATGCCGCAGACGATCGAATCGATCAGCCACGCCAAGGCGGCCGGCGTGCCGATCATCGTGGCCATCAACAAGATCGACAAGCACGACGCCGACCCGCAGAAGGTGCGGACCGAGCTGCTGCGCCACGAAGTGTTCGTGGAATCGATGGGCGGCGAGGTGCTGGACGTCGAGGTTTCGGCGACCAAGGGCACCAATCTCGACAAGCTCTTGGAAGCGATCCTGCTGCAGGCCGAAATCCTCGATCTCAAGGCCAATCCCGACCGCACCGCCGAAGGCGCGGTCATCGAGGCCCAGTTGGACAAGGGCCGCGGCCCTGTCGCCACAGTGCTGGTGCAGACCGGCACACTGATGCCGGGCGATATCATCGTCGCCGGAAACGAGTGGGGCCGTGTGCGCGCGCTTGTCGACGATCGTGGCGGGCATGTGCAGGAGGCCCCGCCGGCCATGCCGGTCGAAGTGCTTGGTCTCCAGGGCACGCCGCAAGCGGGCGATCGCTTCGCCGTCGTCAACAACGAAGCGCGCGCCCGTGAGATCACCGAATATCGCCAGCGCCTGGCGCGAGACATGGCGGTGGCCAAGCATGCCGGCCAGCGCGGCTCGCTCGAGCAGATGATGTCGCAATTGCAGACGAGCGGACTGAAGGAATTCCCGCTGGTCATCAAGGGCGACGTGCAGGGTTCGATCGAGGCAATCAACGCCGCGCTTGAAAAGCTCGGCAACGACGAGGTGCGCGCGCGTATCGTTCACGCCGGCGCCGGCGGCATCACCGAAAGCGACGTCTCGCTCGCCGAGACGTCCGGAGCGGCTATCATCGGCTTCAACGTCCGCGCCAATGCGCAGGCACGTGCGGCCGCGGTCGCCGCCGGTATCGAGATCCGCTACTACTCGATCATCTACAATCTCGTCGATGACGTGAAGGCGGCACTTTCCGGCATGCTTTCGCCGGAACGGCGCGAGACCTTCATCGGCAATGCCGAGATCCTCGAGATCTTCGACATCTCCAAGATCGGCAAGATCGCCGGTTGCCGTGTCACCGAAGGCAAGGTCGAGCGCGGTGCCGGCGTGCGCCTGATCCGCGACAACGTCGTCATCCACGAAGGCACGCTGAAGACGCTGAAGCGCTTCAAGGATGAAGTCTCTGAAGTGCCGGGCGGCCAGGAATGCGGCATGGCCTTCCAGAACTACGAGGACATGCGCGTCGGCGACGTCATCGAGTGCTTCCGCATCGAGATGGTAACCCGGACGCTCTAAATTCGGATATAATCGCCGAAATGATCCGGGCGGCAGCCGAAAGGCTGCCGCCCAACCCTTGCTCATTGAGACCCAACTCTTACTCATTGAGACATGTGGCGTGGTCCCATCCCGCGCTTCACGATTTCAGGACCGAAGAAATGCCCCGTTCGACCACATCAGGCCCCTCCCAACGCATGCTGCGCGTTGGCGAACAGGTGCGCCATGCGCTCTCCGAAACCTTGCAGCGCGGCGAGATCCTCGATCCGGTGGTCGAGAACAGCGTCGTCTCGGTCTCCGAAGTGCGCATGTCGCCGGACCTCAAGATCGCCACCGCCTTTGTCTCGCTGCTCGGCGCCGGTGACGCCGATGCCGTGATCGAGGCGCTCAACAAACATGCGAAATTCGTGCGTGGCCGTGTCTCCGGCGCGCTGCGGCAGATGAAGTACATGCCGGAGTTCCGCTTCCGGCTGGATACCTCCTTCGACAATTTCGCCAAGATCAACGAACTGCTGAAGTCGCCCGAAGTCGCGCGCGATCTCGGTCCCGATGGCCAGAACAAAGACGACAAGGACCAGGAATAGTGGGGCGCCGCGGTAAGAAGAAGGGCCGGCCGGTTTCCGGCTGGGTGGTGCTGGACAAGCCTGTCGGCATGGGCTCGACCGAGGCGGTCTCCAAGATCAAATGGTTGTTTCAGGCGGAGAAGGCAGGCCATGCCGGCACGCTCGATCCGCTGGCATCCGGCATGCTGCCGATCGCCTTGGGCGAGGCGACCAAGACAGTGCCTTATGTGCAGGACGGCGCCAAGATCTACCGTTTCACCGTCGCCTGGGGCGAGGAGCGCTCGACCGACGACCTCGAAGGCCCGGTGACCAACAGCTCCGAGCGCCGCCCCGCCGAGGCCGAGGTGAGGGCGCTGCTGCCGAAATACACCGGCGTCATCATGCAGACGCCGCCGCAATTCTCGGCCATCAAGATCGCCGGCGAGCGCGCCTATGACCTTGCCCGCGACGGCGAGACCGTCGAGATACCCGCCCGCGAAATTGAGATCGGCCGTTTGGACATCATCGAACAGGGCGCCGACAAGACCATCTTCGAGGTCGAATGCGGCAAGGGCACCTATGTGCGCTCGCTGGCGCGCGACATGGGCCGCGATCTCGGTTGCTTCGGCCACATAGCCGAATTGCGCCGCGTCGAGGTCGAGCCGTTTACGCCGGAGGATTTTGTCACCGTCGCCGAGCTGGAGGCGGCCCGCTTTGATGGCAAGACCGACGAGAATTCGCAGGACGCCGAGGCTCCCGTCGATTTTAGCGCCATCGACGCGCTCCTGGTGGATACCGCGGTCGCGCTCGACTGCCTGCCGCAGGTCGCCGTCAGCGACGACGCCGCGACGAAAATCCGGCTCGGCAACCCGGTCATCATCCGCGGCCGCGATGCGCCGGTCGAGGCCGAGGAAGCCTGCGCCACGGCGCGCGGCAAGCTCGTCGCCATCGGCGCCATCGAGCAGGGTATGTTCAAACCCAAGCGGGTCTTTGTCGGGTGAAGGTTCTCAGCTAGTTTCGGTTCGGGTTCACGGCTGAGGTTCCGATGGCAAAGGATGACGCAGGCAGGAAACGCGGGCCGCTGCAGATGCGGCGGCCACCGGTCGGCGCGTCGCCGGGCACGCTCATTGCCGATCCGTCCGCACGGCGCAGCGAGCTCAGGCTGACGCTGATTGCGCCGGAAAAATTCAAGACCATCGACAATGCCTCTATCGACGACCTCAACACCCATTGCGAAAAATGGCCGGTCGTCTGGCTGGATTGCACCGGGCTCGCCAACATTCCGCTTATCGAGGAGATCGGCCGCATCTTCAACCTGCACCCGCTGGCGCTGGAAGATGTGGTCAACACCGGGCAGCGGCCGAAGGTGGATTTCTTCGAGGATCATGCCTTCGTCGTCATGCGCATGATCGATGAAGTGACGTCCCATCGTTACGAGCAGATATCGCTGTTCTTCGGCAGGAATTTCGTCGTCACCTTCCAGGAGCGCGAGGGCGATCCGTTCGATCCCGTAAGGAAGCGCATCGCGGGCGCAATGCCCAACCGGCTGCGCTCGCGCGGTTCCGATTATCTGGCCTATGCCCTGATCGATGCCATCGTCGACAGCTATTTCCCGCCGATCGAGGCGGCGAGCGAACAGGTCGACGGCATCGAGGACCAGATGCTCAACGTGCCGCATAAGCATCAGATGCAGCAGCTGCATGAATTGAGGCGGGACGCCAATGTGCTGAAGGGCGTGCTGTGGCCGATGCGCGATGCGCTGGCGACGCTGATCCGCAACGACGTGCCCTTCGTGAAGGCCGAGACCAAGATCTTCTTCAACGACACGCTCGACCATTCGCTGCGGCTGATAGAACTGGTCGAGAACCAGCGTGACATGCTGACCGGCCTGATCGAGATGCACGTGTCGCTCACCCAGGCGCGCACCAACGACGTCATCTCCTATCTGACGATCGTCTCGGTGATCTTCATGCCGCTGACCTTCCTCGTCGGTGTCTGGGGCATGAATTTCGATCCGGATAGCTCGCCCTGGAACATGCCGGAGCTGAAAGCCTATTACGGCTATCCAGTGTCGCTTCTGTTCATGCTGGTGGTGGCTGCCGGGCTGATTGCGTTCTTCAAATGGAAGAAGTGGCTCTAATGCATGTCGCCCAGAAGTGTGCGGCGGTTCTGGGACTGCGACATGCATCAAACAAACACCTAAAGCGCGTCGCCTCAACCCGCTTCGGCGCGACGCGCTTTAGGTCTTGAATTCTCCCATTTCCGCGGCTGGAACCTGCGACAAGCCGGCTTGACAATTAGGCTGGTGTTTTCTCGGGAATTGCACTATATGCGCGGCAGCTTCGCGCCCTGACGCGTTGCTTGCACTGGCCCCTGCTGGACGACATCCCGGCTGTGGGCGTCTCGTTTCCTCCAACAGATAAGGAAAAGCACGATGTCGGTTACTGCCGAACGCAAACAGGAATTGATGACCGAATTCGCAACCGCCAAGGGCGACACCGGTTCTCCGGAAGTCCAGGTTGCCATCCTTTCCGAGCGTATCAAGAACCTGACGGAGCACTTCAAGGACCACAAGAAGGATAACCATTCCCGCCGTGGTCTTCTTGCTCTCGTCTCCCAGCGCCGCAGCCTGCTTGATTATCTCAAGCGCAAGGATGACGCGCGCTACCAGACGCTGATCGACAAGCTCGGTCTGCGTCGCTGACGAATTGACCGGCGGGCTCTCCCAAGGGCCCGCCGGTCGCGCATTGGCGCACCGGATGGTCTGGTGCGACAATGCCGGAGCGTGACGCGCTCTTGATTTGCATCCGCGCAGGGCGCGTTCCGGAAACAACGGTTTTCGGCGTCATGCGCGCAAAGGCCGGCCGACCAGTCGGCCAACCGGTTCCGGACGCGCAGAGGGCCATTCGGAACCGCCCATGGACGGTCATGGGGCAGGATTGCAGGATGCTCGCTCGGCCGATGCCGGATCCATCGAGCTTCCCGTTGTCTTGCCCGTGGCTGCCCGAAGGAAGCCAGGGAAGGGATGACCCGTGACCGTTAAGGCGGCGCGGCCCTTTCCGCATATGAAGGACAAGATATGTTCAATCAACACAAAGTCGAAATCGAATGGGGCGGCCGTCCGCTCATCCTGGAGACGGGCAAGATCGCACGTCAGGCTGACGGCGCTGTGCTCGCCACCTATGGCGAGACGGTGGTGCTTGCCACCGTCGTTTCGATGAAGGAACCGAAGCCCGGCCTCGATTTCTTCCCGCTCACCGTCAACTACCAGGAAAAGACCTATGCCGCCGGCAAGATCCCGGGCGGCTATTTCAAGCGCGAGGGCCGTCCGAGCGAGAAGGAAACGCTGGTTTCCCGCCTGATCGACCGCCCGATCCGCCCGCTCTTCGCCGATGGCTACAAGAACGACACCCAGATCGTCGTCACCGTCGTCCAGCATGATCTCGAGAACGATCCGGACATCCTGTCGATCGTCGCCACCTCGGCTGCGCTTACGCTTTCCGGCGTGCCCTTCATGGGCCCGATCGGCGGCGCCCGCGTCGGCTACATCAACGGCGAATATGTGCTCAACCCGCATATCGACGAAATGCAGGAATCCAAGCTCGACCTCGTCGTCGCCGGCACCGCCGACGCCGTGCTGATGGTCGAATCCGAAGCCAAGGAACTTGACGAAGCGCTGATGCTCGGCGCCGTCATGTTCGGCCACAAGGGTTTCCAGCCGGTCATCGACGCCATCATCAAGCTGGCCGAAGTCGCTGCCAAGGAGCCGCGCGATTTCACCGCGCCGGATTATTCCGCGCTTGAAGCCGAGATGCTGAAGATCGTGGGCGACGAACTCAGCAATGCCTACAAGAACGTCGACAAGCAGAAGCGTTACGCCGCCGTCGACGCCGTCAAGGCCAAGGTCAAGGCAGCATTCGCTCCGGCCGAAGGCGAAGAGGCCAAGTACACCTCCGAGCAGATCGGTTCGGTGTTCAAGGAACTCCAGGCCAAGGTCGTGCGCTGGAACATCCTCGACACCGGCTCGCGCATCGATGGCCGCGATTTGAAGACGGTTCGCAAGATCGTCTCGGAAGTCGGCGTCCTGCCGCGCACCCACGGTTCGGCGCTGTTCACCCGCGGCGAGACCCAGGCGTTGGTGGTTGCCACGCTGGGCACCGGCGAGGACGAGCAGTATGTCGATTCGCTGACCGGCATGTACAAGGAGAAATTCCTCCTTCACTACAACTTCCCTCCCTACTCCGTCGGTGAAACCGGCCGCATGGGTTCGCCGGGCCGCCGCGAAATCGGCCACGGCAAGCTCGCCTGGCGCGCCATCCGTCCGATGCTGCCCTCCGCCGACCAGTTCCCCTACACGCTGCGCGTCGTCTCGGAGATCACCGAGTCCAACGGCTCGTCGTCGATGGCCACCGTCTGCGGCACCTCGCTGGCGCTGATGGATGCCGGCGTGCCGCTGGCGAAGCCCGTTGCCGGCATCGCCATGGGCCTGATCAAGGAAGGCGAGCGCTTCGCGGTGCTCTCCGACATCCTCGGTGACGAGGACCATCTCGGCGACATGGATTTCAAGGTCGCCGGCACTGCCAATGGTATCACCTCGCTGCAGATGGACATCAAGATCGAGGGCATCACCGAGGAGATCATGAAGATCGCGCTGGACCAGGCCAAGGATGGCCGCCAGCACATCCTCGGCGAGATGGCGCATGCTCTGACGGGCGCCCGTCCTGAACTCGGTGAGTTCGCGCCGCGCATCGAGGTCATGCACATCCCGACCGACAAGATCCGTGACGTCATCGGCTCCGGCGGCAAGGTGATCCGCGAGATCGTCGAGAAGACCGGCGCCAAGATCAACATCGAGGATGACGGCACGGTCAAGATCGCTTCGTCGAACGCCAAGGAGATCGAGGCGGCCAAGAAGTGGATCCACACCATCGTTGCCGAGCCGGAAGTCGGCGAGATCTACGAAGGCACGGTCGTCAAGACCGCCGACTTCGGCGCTTTCGTCAACTTCTTCGGTCCGCGTGACGGCCTCGTCCACATCTCGCAGCTCGCCAACGACCGCGTCGCCAAGACCTCGGACGTGGTCAAGGAAGGCGACAAGGTCTGGGTCAAGCTGATGGGCTTCGACGAGCGCGGCAAGGTCCGCCTGTCGATGAAGGTTGTCGACCAGGCCACCGGCAAGGAAATCGCCCGCGACAAGAAGGCCGAGGGCGAAGAAAACGCCGCCTGATTGGCCTGGCCAGGTAAATCGAAACGGGCGCGCCGCGAGGTCGCGCCCGTTTTGTTTCAGGGTGAATGGATGGCCGCGGAGCCGCTGAAGACGCTGTTCTATCCCTTCGAGGCCGAGGCATTGCCTCTGCCGCGAAAGGATGCCCGCGTCCTGTTCCTGGGTGCCGAGCCCGGTTTCCGCTTGCCCGACGGGTTCGAGGCGGCACTGCATCTCGTGCAAGGTTTTCGGCCGTATTTTCGCGCCTTGCAGGGGTCGGGCCGGACGGTCACACCACGAGCCGAGGGGTCCGGCTTCGACATGGCCCTGGTGCTTGCCGACCGTCACCGCGGCCAGAACGAGCGGCGCATCGCCGATGCCATCGAGCGTCTCCTGCCGGGCGGACTGGTCATCGTCGCCGGCGGCAAGGAAGACGGCATCGACAGCCTGCGCAAGCGCATCAACGCGCTGGCGCCGCTCGAAGGCCATTTGCCGAAGCATCACGGCCTGGTCTTCTGGTTTCGCCCGATGGCCACCAACGCGGCAGCGGCACTTCGCGCTGCCAATCCAGATCATCTCGTCGAAGGCCGCTTTCACACCGCGCCCGGCATGTTTTCCTTCGATCGGATCGATGCAGGATCGAAACTGCTGGCCGCGAGCCTGCCCGGCGATCTGAGGGGCAATGTCGCCGATTTCTGCGCCGGCTGGGGCTACCTGGCCGCCGAGGTCGCGGCGCGCTCGCCGCGTCTCGCGAGCCTCGATCTATACGAAGCGGATTTCGAAGCGCTGGAGGTGGCGAAGCTCAACAGTGCAAGTGGCTCAATGACGCCTCGCTTTTTCTGGACCGACCTGCTCAGCGAAACAGTCGAGCGGCGTTATGACGTGGTGGTCATGAACCCGCCCTTCCACAGCGGGCGCGCAACCGAGCCTGAGATCGGCGCCGGCATGATCCGCGCAGCGTCGAAGGCGCTGAAGCCCGGCGGACGCCTGTTCATGGTCGCCAATCGTCAGCTTCCTTACGAGCAGGTGTTGTCGGCGGGCTTTGCCAGCCATGCCGAGATCGCACACGACGGCATGTTCAAGGTGTTTTCAGCGCGCCGCTAAAGCAATTCCAGGAAAAATGTGAGCGGTTTTCCGTCCGGAATTGCGTCAAAACAAAGAGTTAGAGTCGCTTACCGCCGCTCTACTGCACGCTGACGATGCGTGCCGGCTCGCGCGTTTCAAAGGCTGGGCGCGCCTCGCCGAGGTCGATCTTGAGCGGCGCCGGCCGGCCGAACAGATAGCCTTGCACCACCTCGCAGCCGGCGGCCCTGAGCAGGGTCGCCTGGTTCTCGGTCTCGACGCCCTCGGCGATGATGCTCACGCCCAGCGCCCGCGACAGTCCGACAATGGTCGAGACGATGGCGCCGGAGCTGGAATCGGTGTCGATGCGGCTGACGAAGGAACGGTCGATCTTCAGCTTGCCGAACGAGAAATCGATCAGATAGCTGAGATTGGAATAGCCGGTGCCGAAATCGTCGACAGCCACCGAAATCCCCATCTCGGCAAGCTGCTCCAGGATCGCGGCCGCGCGGTCGCGGTCCTGCATCATGGCCGTTTCGGTGACCTCGAGCTCAAGCCGCGACGGCTTGATGCCGGTCGATTCCATCGTCTCGCGCACGATGCCGACAAAGTCC
The DNA here is from genome assembly GCF_041355295.1 of Mesorhizobium sp. RCC_202. Taxonomy (NCBI): domain Bacteria; kingdom Pseudomonadati; phylum Pseudomonadota; class Alphaproteobacteria; order Hyphomicrobiales; family Phyllobacteriaceae; genus Mesorhizobium; species Mesorhizobium sp. RCC_202. Next base: position 92,812 of record NZ_JBFUPO010000001.1, on the reverse strand, counting down.
CTGGTCATGAACTGTACCGGCGAGATGTTGACGGCGACGAAGCACTCTTCCGGAAGATAGCGGGCGTCGTTGCAGGCCTTGCGCAGCACCCACTCGCCGATCGGGTTGATCATGCCGGTTTCCTCGGCGATCGGAATGAACTCCATCGGCGGGATCATGCCGCGCTCAGGATGCTTCCAGCGGATCAGCGCCTCGTAGCCGACGATGCGGCCGCTCGGCAGGTTGAGCTGCGGCTGGTAGTGGAGGCTGAAGTCACCGCGGTCGAAAGCGGTCTTCAGCTCGGACTCGATCCATTGCCGATAGTCCGCCACGCGGCCCATATCGGCATGGAACACCGACCAGTTGCCGATGCCGCTGGCGCGCGCGTTCTGCAGCGCAAGGTTCGAACGGCGCAGGATGAGGACCGGATCGACGCCGTCCTTCGGCATCGCCACGATGCCGACCGAGAGGCTGACCGACTGCAGATGCGTCTGCAGCTGGTAGGGCTCCATCATCTCGTTGATCAGCTTTTCGATAAGCCGTTCGATCGAACCTCTTATTTCGCGGTCCGGCAAAAGCACGGCGAATTCGCCGGCGCCGATGCGCCCGATCACCACATCCTTCGGCAGGTTTTCCTTCAGCCTGCTGGTGAAGCCCCGGATCAATTCGTCACCATGGCTGTAGCCGATGGCATCGTTGATCTGCTTGAAGCGGTCGATGTCGATGTCGATCAAGAACATCGGCTCGCCGCTCCTGACTGTCTGGGAGGCGGCATCGGCGATCCTGCCGACCATGGCCGGACGCGACAGCAGACCCGTGAGCTTGTCGAAATGGGTTTCCTTGAAGACATAGGCCGCGGACTCATCGACGCCCGCGAAGAAGGAGAGCGCGGCGCCCCCGGCAGCCAGCGCGCAGAGCGCGGCGATGACGCCCGCCATCGTTTCGGCCGGGATGCCGGCCATGCCGTCGCCGAAGCCGAAGCGCAAACCCCACAGCCCAAGGATGAAACTGCCCATGCCCGAACTGGCGATGGTGATCAGCCGGAACAGCGGTGTTCGCTTCGGGTTGCTGACTGCAGGCATGCAAGGTCCCTAGATTACAGAACCTTTTAGCGGACATCTCCTTAAAATGAGTTTCCGCCAATGCATCCAATTTAACGGAAGGCCGCTATTTGCCCGGTGGATTACTCGCGGCCACCGTCGTTCTGCTTCAATTCCTCAAGCGCCGGCATCGAAACAATATGGTAACCGGAATCTACATAGTGGATTTCGCCGGTGACGCCCGACGACAGGTCGGACAGGAGATAAAGCGCCGAACCGCCGACCTCGTCGATGGTGACGGTGCGCCTGAGCGGCGAATTGCGCTGCTGGTAGGAAAACATGTGGCGGGCGTCGGAAATGCCCGAGCCGGCCAGCGTCCGCACCGGTCCGGCCGAGAGGCCGTTCACCCTGATGCCGCGCGGACCATAGTCGTTGGCAAGGTAGCGCACGCTGGCCTCGAGCCCGGCCTTGGCGACGCCCATGACATTGTAGTTCGGCATCACCCTGACCGAACCGGCATAGGTAAGCGTGATCATCGACCCGCCATCGGTCATCAGCGCGGCGGCATTGCGGGCGATCTCGGTGAAGGAATAGCAGGAGATCACCATGGTGCGCACGAAATTGTCGCGGCTGGTGTCGGCGTAGAGGCCCTTGAGCTCGTTCTTGTCGGAAAACCCGATGGCGTGCACCACGAAATCCAGGCCGCCCCAGGCCTTGCCGAGCGTCTCGAAGGTCGCGGTGACGGAGGCGCTGTCCTCGACGTCGCAAGGCACGACAAGCGAGGCTCCCAGCTTCTCGGCCAGCGGCTTGACCCGCCGGCCGAAGGCGTCGCCCTGATAGGTGAAGGCGAGTTCAGCTCCATGCTCGGAGAGTTTCCTGGCGATGCCCCAGGCGATCGAATGATCGTTGGCGACACCCATGACAAGCCCGCGCTTGCCCTTCATCAACCCGTCCATAGAAGGCAATCCTTATAAAAACGCCGGCCTTATGCGGAATAACGCTGGAAAATCAGCGTCGCGTTGGTGCCACCGAAACCGAAGGAATTGGACAGGACGGTGTCGATCTTGGCGTTGTCGATACGCTTGCGCACGATCGGCATGCCCTCGAATTCCGGATCGAGTTCCTCGATATGGGCGCTCTCGCCGATGAAGCCGCCCTGCATCATCAGGATCGAGTAGATCGACTCCTGAACGCCGGCCGCACCCAGCGAATGGCCCGTCAGCGACTTGGTCGATGTGATGTAAGGCATCTTTTCGCCGAACACCTCGCGGATGGCGCCCATTTCCTTGGAATCGCCGACCGGCGTCGAGGTGCCGTGGGTGTTGATGTAGTCGACCGGCGAGGACACGGTGGCAAGCGCCTGCCGCATGCAGCGCATGGCGCCTTCGCCCGACGGCGCCACCATGTCGTAGCCGTCGGAGGTCGCGCCGTAGCCGACGATCTCGGCATAGATCTTGGCGCCGCGCGCCTTGGCGTGCTCAAGTTCCTCCAGGATGAGGACACCCGCGCCACCAGCGATGACGAAGCCGTCGCGGTTGACGTCATAGGCGCGGGACGCGGCCGAGGCCCTGTCGTTGTATTTCGACGACATCGCGCCCATGGCATCGAACAGGTCCGACATCGTCCAGTCGAGGTCTTCGTGGCCGCCGGCAAACATCACGTCCTGCTTGCCCCACTGGATGAGCTCATAGGCGTTGCCGATGCAGTGCGCGGAGGTCGAACAGGCCGACGAGATCGAATAGTTGACGCCGTGGATCTTGAACCAGGTGGCCAAAGTGGCCGACGCCGTCGACGACATCGCCTTCGGCACCGCGAACGGGCCGATGCGCTTGGGGCTGTTGTTCTTGAGCGTGGTTTCCGCCGCCTCGACGATGGTGCGGGTCGACGGGCCGCCGGAGCCCATGACGATGCCGGTCCGCTCATTGGTGATGTCGCTTTCGCCTAAGCCGGCATCGGCGATCGCCTGATCCATGGCAACGTGGTTCCAGGCCGCGCCCTGGCTCAGGAAGCGCATGGCGCGGCGATCGATCATCGCCGACGGATCGAGCGTCGGCGCGCCCCATACCTGACAGCGGAAGCCGTGTTCGGCGAAGGAATTGGAAAAACTGATGCCGGATTTGGCATCGTAAAGCGAGCTCTGCACCTCATTGGCATTGTTGCCGATCGACGACACAATGCCGAGGCCCGTCACTACGACCCGTCTCATTCGCAACTCCTTCCGGCGTATTTGGCGAAAAACCTAGTCGGTTTTCTCCCAAGATCATACGCAAAATAAACTGTTGCGACGCCGCTTGCGTGTCCGCCGGACACCATGGACGCCGTGGCGAAACCGATCAGACGGCCGACTGTTTGGACAGGCCGACCTTCAGATCCGTTGCGGCGTATATGGGTTCGCCATCCGCCTTGAGCCAGCCATCGGCGATGCCGAGCACCAGGCGGCCGCGCATCACGCGCTTGAAGTCGATGCCGTATTCCACTTTCTTCACCGACGGCGTCACCATGCCCTTGAACTTCACTTCACCGGTCGACAGCGCCATGCCCTTGCCGGGCTCGCCGAGCCAGCCGAGGTAGAAACCGGTCAACTGCCACATGGCGTCGAGGCCGAGACAGCCCGGCATGATCGGGTTGCCGATGAAGTGGCAGGCGAAGAACCACAGGTCCGGCTTGATGTCGAATTCGGCGCGGATAAAGCCCTTGTCGTGGGCGCCGCCGGTCTCGCTGATCTCGGTGATGCGGTCGAACATCAGCATCGGCGGATAGGGTAGCTGGGCATTGCCCGGTCCGAACAGCTCGCCGCGGGCGCAGGCAAGCAGTTCCTCGTAGTCGTAGCTGGACTTTTGACCCGCCATCAAATTTCTGTCCCCATCGTTCTTCGCAAGCGCCGGGCGCCCTCGTCGTTGGTTTCCTAACACACTCTGTTTGTGGCCGGAAACCGGCGTTTGCGCTTAACCCGTGCGCCTGCCCGGGTCAATGCGCGCTATTGATCGCATTCGGACTACAGAATATATGTCGAACGATGTCCGGGTTTGGCTTTTGACGTCTTTTTGCCATTCCGGACCTGTTTAAGGGCTGGGCCATAAGCTTCGACGCATAGATGGATACGGGCTACCGGAAGGAAAATGTCGCTGTGGACAAGCGGGTTCGCGAAGCCGGCCTGAGGCCGACACGCCAGCGCATCGCGTTGGCCGATCTGCTTTTCGCCAAGGGCGACCGCCACCTTTCGGCCGAGGAACTGCATGAAGAGGCAGTCGCCGCCGGCGTGCCGGTTTCGCTGGCGACCGTCTACAACGCGCTCCACCAGTTCACCCAGGCCGGCCTGCTGCGCATCCTGGCAGTCGAGGGTTCCAAGACCTATTTCGACACCAACACTTCCGATCACCATCATTTCTACATCGAAGGCGAAAATCGCATCTTCGATATCGAAAGCGGGCCGGTGACCGTCTCCAACCTGCCGGCGCCTCCGGAAGGCATGGAAATCGCCAATGTCGACATCGTCGTGAGGCTGCGCCCGAAGCGCGCCGGCTGACCGGTTCGCGATGCGGCCCGTTGACCTGGTTGTCCGGTTTGAATGGGTCGCGGCCGCCGCGGTGGCTATCGTTTTCTATGCAATGTCGGGCGTCTCATGGTGGCTGTTTGCGCTGCTTATTCTGGCGCCGGACCTGTCGATGCTGGGCTATCTCGCCGGGCCGCGTGTCGGCGCTGTCGCCTACAATGCCTTGCACATCCTTATTGCCCCACTCGTCCTTGGAATCGCGGGCGTCCTGCTTGCCGGGCCGATCACCACCGCTGTGGCGCTGATCTGGATCGCCCATATCGCCATCGATCGCGCTCTGGGCTACGGCCTGAAGTTGCCGACATGCTTTCAGGATACCCATCTCGGCCGCATCGGTCGCGAGCGCGCTGACACACCCTAATTCTTGAACTTTTCGCCGGGATAGGCGCCCCAGACCTGCGACTGGGCCATCCAGCCGGTATGACCCTCGAAGGTCATCTCGCACCATTGGCCATCGCATTTCTTGATGGCGCCGATTACGCCAGGCTCGATGATGGCGACAACGCCGGCATCCTTGTCGGGCTCGTTGAGCAGATTGATTCGCCCGCCCTTGCTCCGCTGCCAGGGCGCCACGATCGCGGTGCGCCGGCCCGAAAGCAGCGACTGGTTGATCCAGCCCTCCGATCCGTCGGCGTCGCGCACGCGCCGCCAGGTATCGAATTCCTGGATTATTTCCATAGGCAGTCCGGCCTTCATGTACATCCAGTTCACGGAATAGTTGGCGCCGGGACCGACGCGCGCGTTGACGCGTGCAGGCTTCAGGCTGACGAAACGCGGCAGCGGCAAGCCGCTCGGGCCCAGTGTAATGGTTTGCGCCGGTGCGGCGGCACTTTGCGCCAGCGCCAGCGGCGCGCAAAGCAGGGAGCCGAGAACGGCCGCGCTGAGGGCCAGGCGAAGCGACGCGAAACCAGACACTTTCTTATCCTTTCGGCACCCCTCCGTCCGGACGAGCGCCCCTTTTTCTTTGTCTTCGGCGGCACCGCTTGTTACAGGAGTGGGCTGATACCGTGACTGGTTACAAGTTTCGCCTGTCTTGGTTAAAGAGGTCTCAACGAGATCGGTTTCGAGAGCATGATCCCGACAAGCGGGAACCGGTTTTCGGAAAAGATCGTGCTCCAAAAAAGAGTAGGATCAGGATGACGATCGAACGAAACGTCATTCTGATCTAGCAAGCTTCGGGGATAAAATGGCAGGCAAAAAACGGCCCCTCGTCGTCATCACGCGCAAGCTGCCCGATCCGGTCGAGACACGCATGCGCGAGCTGTTCGACGCGCGGCTGAATGTCGAGGACCGCCCGATGACACAGCCGGAGCTGGTCGCGGCGGTCAAGGAAGCCGATGTCCTGGTGCCGACAATCACCGACCATATCGATGCCGCGCTGATCGCCCAGGCCGGCGAGAACCTCAAGCTGATCGCCAATTTCGGCAATGGCGTCGACAAGATCGATGTCGCCGCCGCCGCCAAGAAGGGCATCACCGTCACCAACACGCCGAATGTGCTGACCGAAGACACCGCCGACATGACCATGGCGCTGATGCTGGCCGCGCCGCGGCGTTTGGCCGAGGGCGCCAACATCCTGACCGGCGAAAAGAAATGGGCCGGCTGGTCGCCGACCTGGATGCTCGGCCGGCGCATCTGGGGCAAACGTCTGGGTATTGTCGGCATGGGCCGCATCGGCACGGCGGTTGCCCGCCGCGCCAAGGCCTTCGGCTTGTCGATCCACTACCACAACCGCCACCGCGTGCTGCCGGCGGTCGAGGACGAGTTGGAGGCGACCTATTGGGAAAGCCTCGACCAGATGCTTGCCCGCATGGACATCATCTCGGTCAATTGTCCGTCGACGCCGGCGACTTTCCATCTGTTGTCGGCACGGCGGCTGGCGCTGATGCAGCCCACGGCCTACCTCGTCAACACCGCGCGCGGCGACATCATCGATGAGGAATCGCTGGTCAAGCTGATTCAGGACGGCAAGATCGCCGGCGCCGGCCTCGACGTCTACGAGCACGAGCCGGCGCTAAACACCAAGCTCCTCAAGCTCGCGGCCAAAGGCAAGGTCGTGCTTTTGCCGCATATGGGTTCGGCCACGCTCGAGGGCCGCATCGATATGGGCGAGAAGGTGATCATCAACATCCGCGCCTTCTTCGACGGCCACCGGCCGCCGGATCGTGTGCTGCCGCTCAGGACCTGAATACTCACAGTCGTTCAGGCGGTGGTAAGCGAGCCGTTTTCAGCGACGTTGACGGACCGTCCGCGATAGGCGTCGAACCTTTCGCGGTCGAGGCGAACAGCGATCGGCGTTTCCCATCCCATCTCCCGGGCGACGATCAGTCCCAGGAGCAGGATGGCATCCGGCTCATGCAGCACCAGGGCCGCCGGTGCGTGGCCGTTATGCGCCAGCTCCATCAGCACGGCCGAAGCCGACGACGAGCCAATCGTGCCCGGCAGGAACAGCACCCGGCCGGAAATGCTCTCGCCATGTTGCGGATGGCGCACATCGGCGATGCGGCCGGTCTTGGGGTCCACGCCGCCCCAGAAGCTGATCGGCGCCGTCAGCAGCAGGGCCTCGCCTTCGCCTGCCTTGCCCTGGACCAGGATTTCGGCCACCGCGCTCATGCGGCGATATCCGTAAAGACGGGCCTGCCCAGCACCGCGCTCTCGACGCAGTCGGCCAGCGACCCGTAGAGCACGGCATAGCCTGTGTTGCCGGGCGCGTAATGCGCGAATTTTCCCGAATTGGTCATCAGCACGCCGTTGCTGAGTTCCGGCATGATCGGCGTCACCACCACGCAGGTGTCGGCGACGATGACGACGCCACGGGCTTCCAGTGCCTTGCGTCGGCCGTTTTGTTCCAGCGCGACAAGTGCGTGGCGGCCGGTGCAGGCATAGAGCGGCACGGCGAGCCGCCGCCCGGCGATCAGACGCTCCAGCAGATCGAACTCGGCATTCGACAGATGCGGGCTGCCGATCGCCACCGCATCTATGGCCTTCGCCTGCGTGGCGGTCGATAGCCTGGCACGAGCCGTCATTATCATGTCCGGCGTGACCCGGACCATCGCTTCCGGTTCCTGCCCGGCCAGGATGGTGTCGGCGTCGGGGGCTTCCGGCGTCACGCCGGCGATGTGGAAGAGGCCGACCGCACCGGAGGATGCAGCGGCCGCGCCAAACGCCTTCAACGCATCCTCGCCGGGGTGACTGGCGATGCCGGTGACGACGCCGACCGCGTTGCCGACCTCGCGGCCATAGAGGCTGCCGAGCACTGGCCAGGCGATCTCCGAGGTCAGGAAGAACGGTGACAGGTCCGAGACATCGAAGACAAGCCGCGCATGCCGGTTCTCCGGCCGGTGCAGGCCGTAGTCCGGCGCGCGACCCGTGATGGCACAGGCGATGTCGAGAAAATCGCCGTAGCGGTTGGTGCGCGCCCCAAGCACCGAATTGCAGAACACCACCGCGTTGGACTCGCCCCAGGCGACGTCGCTGCCTTGAGCCGGCCTGTGCCCGGCCTGATAGGGCGCGCAGGTCCAGCTCTGTTCGCAGCCGAGTTGGCGATAGGCCTCCATCATCCGCCGCGCCATGCCGCGTTGCGGCTCTTCCAGGCGGATGCGCGAGCAGCCCATCAGGTCGAGCGCGCCGACGTTGAGTGTCGAGCGCACCGCGACCTTGGCGCCGCCTTCGACCAGTCTTTCGGCAAACAGCGTGCCCGAATCGCCATGGTAGAGTGCGCCATCGATGTGAGTGGAAGCTATCTGGATCAGCCGTGGCGCGCCGAGCAGGCGAGCGCTCTCGGCGACGATGCGCATGGCCATCGCCTTGCCATCGTGGCCGGCCGCGGTTGTCCGTTCTTCGGCACTGAGCGTGAGGGTCATGAGAGCTCCTTGCGCATGGTGATCGAGGTCGGGCGGGCATAGCCCCTATGCGCCGTGCGTTCCGTCTCACGAAAGCCGAGGCGGGCAAAGACCGCGTGGTTTGCGGTCAGTTCGATACGGGTCTGCAGTTCGATAGCGTCTTTGCCGCCCGCACGGGCAAGCCGTTCCACCGCTAGCATCAACCGGGCGCCGATACCCTGGCCCTGGCGTTGCGGGTCGACGGCAAGCTTGCCGACATAAAAATCGGTCTCCCTCGCCAGCGCGAACACGCAGCCGACGATCCGGTTGTTGTCGACGGCCAGGAACACGGTTTCCGCCTTCGCTTTCTCGCGGAGGCTCCCGGGCGTCAAAAGATGCGCCGAGGATGGCGGGTCGATGACGGCATCCATATAGGCGAAGGCGCGCACGATAAGCGCCAGCAGTTCGTCCCACTGGGCGAAATCCGGCGCAAGCCCGGTAATCGAGATGCCAATTTTCTGATCCATTTGGCTCAGGTCGCCTTGTAGCGGATGGTTTCAAATCGCGCGGCGAGCGCATCGTAGAGCAACAGTCGGCCGATCAGCGGTTCGCCGATGCAGGCGATGAGCTTGATCGTTTCCATTGCCTGCAAGGTGCCGATGACACCGGTCAGCGCGCCGACGATGCCAGCGACGGCGCAAGACGGCACCAGGCCTTCCGGCGGGGCTTCCGGGAACAGGTCTCGGTAGCTCGGATTGCGCTTGCCGTCGGTGCCGGCCTCGAACGGCTTCAGCACCGTCACCGAGCCGTCGAAGCGGCCAACGGCGGCATGCACGAGCGGCTTGCCTTGCGCCTCGCATGCATCGGCCACAGCGTAGCGCGTCTCGAAATTGTCCGAGCCGTCGACGACCACGTCGTAGCGCGCGACGAGGGCAGGGGCGTTCTCGGCGCTCAGCCTGAGGCGATGCAATTCCACCGCGACATTTGGATTGATGCGCTTGATCGCCGCCGCGGCGCTGTCGGTCTTGGCCATGCCGATGGCATCGCTGCCATGGATCACCTGGCGTTGCAGATTGGACAGCGACACCGTGTCGTCGTCGACGATGCCGAGCGTGCCGACGCCGGCTGCGGCCAGATATTCAAGCACCGGGGCGCCCAGTCCGCCGGCGCCGATCACCAGCACCCGCGCCCGTTTCAGCTTCTGCTGGCCGGGGCCGCCGATCTCGGGCAGCACGATATGGCGGGCGTAGCGTTCGAGTTCTTCGTCGGTCAGCACTGCATTGGTCATGGCGCGACCATATCGCCGGTGCGGCGCGTTGTCAGCCGGTCGGCCCGACGCTGCCGTGATCGACCGTGAAGAACAGCGCCCGCCCTTCAAGGCTGGAAAACAGCGCTGCATCCGTTCCGGTCATGAAGGCCTGGCAGTTCAGATCCTCGAGGATGGCAAATAGCGCGGCGCGGCGGCCTGCATCAAGATGCGCGGCGATCTCGTCAAGCAGAAGGATCGGCGTCAGGCCCGACATTTCGCCGGTCAACCGCGCATGCGACAGGACGATGCCGACCAGAAGCGCCTTCTGCTCACCGGTCGAGCACAGCTCGGCCGGCATCGACTTCGGCCGGTGCCATACCACCAGGTCGGAGCGGTGCGGACCGTCCAGCGTCCGGCCGGCGGCCCGATCGCGCTCGCGGCCGCTGGCAAGGGCACGGCGGAAACGCTCCTCGACATCGACGGCTGGAGCGACGGCAACCTCGCTTTCCAGCTCACCGGAGAGGCTGATGTCGGCCTGCGGAAACGGTCCGCTGTTCGGCAGCTTGTCGATCATGGCGGCAAGCAGCCGCACCAGCTCGGCCCGCGCCGCGGCGATCGCAACGCCGGTCTCTGCCATCTGCGTCTCGATGGCGTCGAACCAGGCGCCGTCGCGCGAGCCTTCAGTAAGCAAGCGGTTACGGCCGCGCATGGCTTTCTCATAATCAAGCGCGCGCTGGCCGTGGCCGGGATCTATCGCCAGCACCAGGCGGTCGAGGAAGCGGCGACGGTCGGCGGCCGGACCCGGAAACAGCCCGTCCATCGCCGGCGTCAGCCACACCACGCGCAGCCATTCCAGCATCTCCTCGACTGACCGCGCCGGCGCGCCGTTGATACGCACGCGCCTGCCGCCTTCGCCAGCCGCGTCGCCGCCGGAAACGCCGGTGCCGATCTCGACCTCGCCTTCCGGCCCGTCGATCCTGGCGTGCAAGGCAAATCCGCCGTCGCCGCCTTCGCGCGCCACATCGCCATAAGGCGCGCGCCGCAAGCCGCGGCCTGGCGTCAGCAACGAGATCGCTTCCAGGAGATTGGTCTTGCCGGCGCCATTGTCGCCTGACAGCACAATCGCGCCAGGCGCAAGGTCGAGTGACAGCGCCGCATAATTGCGAAAATTGGTAAGTGTTAGCTTACTTATGTAGCTCTGTTGCCGAAGCTGTTTGGCATCCTCGGTCACGACGACACGGTAGCCTGCTCAGGCCTATACACGCATCGGCATCAGCACGTAGAGGGCGGTCTCGTCGGCCATGTCGTGGATCAGCGTCGGCGAGCCGGCGTCGGCGAGCATGAATTTCGCCTCCGTACCGGTGAGTTGCGCCGCGACATCGAGCAGATATTTGGCGTTGAAGCCGATTTCGATCGGGTCGGATGAATAGTCTGCCGCCAGTTCCTCGGTGGCGCTGCCGGAGTCCGGATTGTTGACCGCAAGCGTGACCTGGCCTTCATTGATCGAAAGCTTCACCGCGCGGCCGCGCTCGGAGGAAATCGTCGACACGCGGTCGACGGCGGCAGCAAAACTCTGGCGGTCGATGATCAGCTTCTTGTCGTTGCCGGTCGGTATCACGCGCTGATAGTCGGGGAAGGTGCCGTCGATCAGCTTCGAGGTCAAAATCACGCTGCCGATGGTGAAGCGGATCTTGGTGTCCGACAATTCCGTCGTCACCGCCACATCCGGATCGTCGACCAGCTTCTGCAGCTCGCTCACCGTCTTGCGCGGAATGATGATGCCGGGCATGCCTTCGGATCCGGCCGGTGCGTCGATCTCGGCGCGCGCCAGGCGGTGGCCGTCGGTCGCCACCGAACGCAGCTTCAGCTTGCCGCCGGATTCATGTGTGTGCAGGTAGATGCCGTTGAGATAGTAGCGCGTCTCTTCGGTGGAGATGGCAAACTGGGTCTTGTCGATCAGTCCCTTCAACGCGGCGGATTCGAGCCGGAAGATATGCGAGAACGACCCGGCCGAAAGCTCCGGGAAGTCGGATTGCGGCAGGCACTGCAGGCGGAAGCTGGAACGGCCGGAGGTGACGGTCATCGCATTGCCGTCTTCGTCGGTCTTCAGCATCACCTCGGCGCCGTCGGAAAGCTTGCGCACGATGTCGTAGAGCAGATGCGCCGGCACCGTCGTCGCGCCGCCGCGTTCGACCTTGGCAGGCGTCGCTTCCGTCACTTCGAGGTCGAGGTCGGTGGCTTTCATCTCGAGGCTGGCGCCCTCGGCGCTGAGCAGCACGTTGGACAGGATCGGTATGGTGTTGCGCCGCTCCACCACGCGGTGGACGTGGTTGAGGGACTTCAGGAGATTAGACCGTTCCAGGATAACACGCATGACGAAACAGGCTCGCTTCAATGAATGAGCGGGTCGCCGTAGGCGGCATCCCGCGAAAGCTCTGAAAGGCTTCAGAATCTTTGTAAGCTGACAGTAAAAAGCCTGCGAACGCAAGCCCGCGGCACCGGTTCGGGCCGGTTGCGCGGGCTTTCTGGGGATAAAGCCGGTGGAGTTCGGCGTCGAGCGCATGTCGCAGCGATTTTGGTGAAACGACATGCATAAAAACAAGCACTTAAAGCGAGTCGCCCAAAACCGTTGCGAGCCGACGCGCTTCAGGATTTCAGGGGCGGCTCAGGCCTGGTCGTTGATCAGCCTTCTGAGCAGTTCGAGTTCCTGCGCCAGCGTGTTGTCGGCGCCCGAGAGGTCCTCGATCTTGCGCACGGCATGGAGCACGGTCGTGTGGTCACGGCCGCCGAAGCGCCGCCCGATCTCCGGCAGCGAACGTGGTGTCATCACCTTGGACAGATACATCGCCACCTGCCGCGGCTTGACGATGGTGCGCGTGCGCCGGTTGGACAGAAGCTCCGTCTTCGACACGTTGTAGTGACGTGCGACGATACGCTGGATGTCCTCGATGCGCACCCGCTTCGGCTCGCCGGAGCGGTAGATGTGGCCGAGGATCTCGTCGATACGGTCGATGGTGATCTGCGGCTCGAACGACTGGCGGAACAAAAGCTGGTTGAAGGCGCCTTCGAGCTCGCGTCCGCTGCCCGTCACCGTGCGCGCAACATGGTCGAGGATCTCGTCCGAAATGTCGAGCGAGGTGTCATCGGTCTTGGTGGTGGCGCGGCGCAGCTTCAGCATGCCGAGCCGCATGGCGAAATCCGGCGCCGACATTTCCAGCGCCACGCCGCCATTGAGGCGAGAGCGCACGCGCGGCTCCAGCGATTCCAGTTCCGAAGGCGGCCGGTCGGCCGCGACCACAACCTGCTTGGCGCTGTCGAGCAGCATGTTGATCAGGTGGCAGAACTCGTGCTGGATCGACTTGCCCTGCAGGAACTGCATGTCGTCGATGATCAACAGATCGATGTCGCGCAGCTGCTCCTTGAGCGTCAGCGCGTTGTTGTCGCGAATCGCGGTGGCGAAGCGCCACATGAAATATTCAGCCGTCAGATAGACGACGCGCGACTTCGGGTTGTGCCGTAGCGATTCCGCCGCGATCGCCTGCAAAAGATGCGTCTTGCCGAGCCCGACGGTCGCATGCAGGAAGAGCGGATTGAAACGCACCGCGCTCGACTGCGATTCCGCCACCGCCCTGGCAGCCGCGAAGGCGACCCGGTTCGACGGACCTTCGATGAAGGACGCGAAGGTGTAGCGCGGGTCGAGCGGCGATCCGAGCACATTGTGCCGGAACTCCTGCTCGATCGGCGCACCCGGGCGCGGTGCCGGCGCCCGCTCCACCCGTCCGGCGGCCACGGTGCCGGCGGCCAAAGCGGTCTGCGTCTGCTTGGTCATCTTGCGCGCCGGCGCCACTTCCGGCTCGATCGGGTTGCGGCCCTGGCGGGTGGCATTGCGAACGACGATCTCGATCTTGAGGATGCTCGGATCCTCATGCCGCCAGAGCTCCGCGATCAAGTCGAGATAGTGGCCGTTGATCCACGACCGCAGGAAGGCCGTGGGTACGGAGATGCGGATGACGCCGCGGGAGGCCTCTGAGACCTTCATACGTCCAAACCAGCTCGAATAAACCTCGACTCCAAGACGCGCCTTCAGCTGGGTCTTGACCCGCTCGAACTTCTGTTCCGCGTCGTTGGATGCCACCATGTCGTCCCCTCCGACAAAAGTTGCTGGAAATGGCAGTTCGCCCGTCAGCTCGCGTTCAATGCCGCTTTGCATGTCAAGTCCTTCGCTCTCTCGTACCCTTCATTCCGTCGGGAGTGCGCCTCCTGCACCCTTGGTCCGACGATCCTATTCGTCGCTTCGCCACCGCCGCCGGTGGCTGGCAACGTCGCGCAAGGGACCTGCGCCAGCCCGCATAAGCCAGCTTGCTGACAACGTCAGGACAATACGATACCGCCCGGCGAAAATCGCCGGCGCGACGTCGACTGCCATGTACAATTACGCCAGTCCCCTACCCGCACCGAAGAGACAAACCAAACCGTGCGCGGAATTGCTCCACGTCATGAATTCCGCCATTTTGTGCTGGCCGATCCAGGCTTGGGTCAGGGGCAAAAGCCCGTCCCTTCGATGAATGGACATTACCGAAATCGCTGCGGATAGAGCAAGGCCACGTCTAACGGATTTTTAAGGAATCTGGTTACGGATGAGAGGCCGCAAGCAGATGTCGCAACGGCATGTTTTGACAAACCCATTGTGATTCAAACCCTTTTGCCGAGAATATGAAACGGGCAGCCTGAAACGAAATTTTCTGAAATAATTCTCTTGACACCGACTTGTCCCCCGCCGCTCGACTTTGAGTTGAACAAGCTGTGGACGACTGTCTGTAAGACTTTGAAAAATATAAAGATTTTTTGACAGGCTATATTGTGGCCGCTGTCGCATCGAGGACGCGCCGATATCCGTGGCGCGGTGTATGCCGGCAAAACAATCGCACCGTTGAAATTCAGCTGCAAGAGCCCATCGTGGGCATTCTTTTAAGTACTTGCCGGCAAACGAAAAAACCCGGCCTGTCCGGCCGGGTTCAAACGCGATAGCGGAAAGCGGAGGTCGGTTAAGCCGACAGCGTCTTGACCCGCTGGGCAAGCCGCGAAACCTTGCGGGAGGCCGTATTCTTGTGGACGACGCCCTTGGTGGCGGCGCGCATCAATTCCGGCTCCGCGATCTTGAGGGCTGCCACTGCCGCGGTCTTGTCGCCGGCGGCGAGCGCCTCTTCGACCTGGCGGATATAGGTGCGAACGCGCGAACGGCGGTTCTTGTTGACCGCCGCGCGGCGGGCGATCTTGCGCGTTGCCTTTTTGGCCGAGGAAGTGTTGGCCATGATGCCTCTCTTCTGATCTGGTGGGCGCCAGCGGTATGCCGCAGGGCGCAAAAAACAAACGGGCAGCCACAGGGCCGCCTCGGTTGGTGCGGCTTATAGTTCAGCTTTTCCGGCGCGTCAACGCTATGTCACGGTCTTTTTGCGGCGCCGGATGCATGTCGCCTCGAAGCGCCTCGGCGCAACGCCATACCTCGAGAGAAGCGGCTGAAATGTCCCGCTCGAATCCGCTTCCGGACGGCGCGCTTCAGCGATTGCTGAAATTCGGCTTCCGCTTTTCGACAAAGGCGGCCATGCCTTCCTTCTGATCGTCGAGTGCGAACAGCGAGTGGAACAAGCGGCGCTCGAACCGCAGCCCCTCGGCAAGTGTTGTCTCGTAGGCGCGGTTGACCGCTTCCTTGGTCATCATGACGGATGGCAGCGAGAACGCCGCGATCTTTGCCGCCGCCTTCAGCGCTTCCTCGACCAGGTCCGAGGCAGGCACCACCCGCGAAACCAGCCCGCAGCGTTCGGCTTCGGCGGCATCCATCATGCGGCCGGTCAGGCACATATCCATCGCCTTCGACTTGCCGACGAAACGGGTCAGCCGCTGCGACCCGCCCATGCCCGGCATGACGCCGAGCGTGATTTCGGGCTGGCCAAATTTGGCGTTGTCGGCGGCAATGATGAAATCGCACATCATCGCCAGTTCGCAGCCGCCGCCGAGCGCGTAGCCGGCCACCGCGGCGATGATCGGCTTGCGCGTCCTGGTGAATTCTTCCCAGCCGACGAAGAAGTCCTGCGTATAGGCATCGGCGAAAGAGATCGCCTGCATTTCCTTGATGTCGGCGCCGGCCGCGAAGGCCTTTTCCGAACCGGTCAGCACCATTGCGCCGATATCGGCATCGGCGTTGAGGTCTTTGGCCGCCGCGACGATTTCGGTCAGCACCTGCGAATTCAGCGCATTGAGCGCCTGCGGCCGGTTCAGCGTGATCAACCCGACCTTGCCGCGCGTCTCGACGATGATGGTTTCATAGGCCACGGCTTCGCCTCCTTGTCCGGTAACGGGATGATCGTTCCTAGAGCAATTCCAGGAAAAGTGTGAGCGGTTTTCCGTCCGGAATTGCCTAAAAACAAAGAGTTAGAGCGGTTCGCCGTTTCCGTGAAACGGTGAAACGCTCTAGCCTAACGCTGACAGGTCCGGCAATAGAAGGTCGAGCGGCCCGATTGCACGATACGTTCGACATGGCCGCGGCAGCCCGGCGTCGGGCAAGGTTCGCCCTCGCGATCGTAGACCGCGAAGGAGTGCTGGAAATAGCCGAGCGATCCGTCAGCCTGGACATAGTCGCGCAGCGAAGAGCCCCCGGCGGCGATCGCATCGGCTATGACCGAGCGGATCGCCGCGGCGAGGCGGTCGCTTTGTTCCTTCGCCCTCTTGCCCGGACCGGCAATGGTGCCGGCTTCGCGCAGCGGTGACAGGCCTGCGCGCCACAGCGCCTCCGAGACATATATGTTGCCGAGCCCGGCGATGAGCCGCTGGTCGAGCAGGGCCGCCTTGAGCGGTGATCTGCGACCTTTGAGCAGCGAAGCGAGCAGGGGACCGTCAAGCGCGTTGCCGGTCGGCTCGACGCCGAGCCCGGCAAGCATTGGGTGCGTATCCGGGGCGCCTTCGGCAAACAGCATGAAGCCGAAGCGGCGGGGATCGTTGAAGATGACGCGGGAGCGTTCGCCCCGGGGCGAGACGACGTCGAACACGACATGGTCATGCGCGGCGATTTTCGAGCGTTCGTGATGAAAGGCGCCGGGCACGTCGTCGATGCCGGACGTCTCGATGCGGAACGATCCCGACATGCCGAGATGGCAGATCAGGACCGGACCGTTGTCTATGTGCATGATCAGATATTTGGCCCGCCGTCCGAGCGCCGTCACGGTCCTGCCGGTCAACCGCTCTGAAAACCGCTCCGGAAAGGGAAAACGAAGGTCGGGCCGGCGCGCCTCGACATGGACAAGCCGCGCGCCTTCCAGAACCGGCTGCAGTCCGCGTCGTACCGTCTCGACTTCCGGCAGCTCAGGCATGGCCGCCAATCGTCGCGAGGAAAGAGCTTCCGTAGCGGCCGGGCGCCAGGCCGAGATGGTCCGCGACGGTCTCACCGATATCGGTAAAGCTCGGCCGAAGCCCGATATTGCCGCCTTTCAGGCCGGGCGCGATGCCGATCACCGGAATGCGTTCGCGCGTGTGGTCGGTGCCCCGCCATGTCGGATCGTTGCCGTGGTCGGCGGTGAGGATGAGAAGGTCGCCTGGCTTGACGCGGGCAAGCGCCTCGGGCAGCCGCCGGTCGAAGGCTTCCAGCGCCGCGGCGTAGCCGGCGACATCGCGCCGATGGCCGAACTCGGTGTCGAAATCGACGAAATTGGCGAAAACCAGATCGCCGTCGCCGGCGTCGTCCATCGCGCCAAGCGCCTTGTCGAACATTGCCATGTTGCCGCCCGCCTTGCGCACCTGCGAGATGCCGCGATGGGCGAAGATGTCGCCGATCTTGCCGACGGCGATCACCTTGCTGCCGCGCTTCGTCAGCCGGTCGAGCAAGGTCGGCTCCGGCGGCGGGACCGCATAGTCGCGGCGGTTGTGGGTGCGCTGGAACGTGGCTGGCGTCTCGCCCACGAAAGGCCGCGCGATCACCCGTCCGATCTTCAGCGGATCGACCAGCCGGCGCACGGTGAGGCAGAGCTCATACAGCCTGTCGAGCCCGAAATGCGTTTCATGCGCGGCGATCTGCAGCACGGAATCGACCGAGGTGTAGCAGATCGGCTTGCCCGTTCGGATATGCTCCGCGCCGAGCCGCTCGATGATCTCGGTTCCCGGTGCATGGCAGTTGCCGAGGATAGCCGGCACCTTGCCCTCGCGGATGATCGCTTCGGTCAGATCGGCGGGGAAGGCCGGCACGGTGTCGGGAAAGTAACCCCAATCGAAACGCACCGGCAGGCCGGCGATCTCCCAGTGGCCGGACGGCGTGTCCTTGCCGCTCGACACCTCCTGCGCTGCGCCATGGAAGGATGAGGCAAGCAGCGCATGGTCGATGCCGAGCTTCAATCCGGTCGCGATTTGCCCTGCCCGGCCGAGCCCCAGCGACATCATGTTGGGGACAGTGAGCGGCCCGTTGCGCAGACCGTCCCGATCGGCGCGGCCTTCGGCGCAGGCTTGCAGGATATGCCCGAAGGTGTCGGCGCCGGCATCGCCATAGCGCTCGGCATCGGCCGCGCCGCCGATGCCGAAGGAATCCAGAACGAACAGGAAAGCGCGGGCCATGGGTGTCGTCGTTGCCAGTCCTGACTGCCAGACAATCTGAACAGCCAGACATTCTGAGCAGCCAGACATAAGGTTCGTCGGCGGCATTGGCAAATCGGAAACCAAACCGCAATGGCTTGGCGTCATAGTCGGGAGAGGCGGAACTGATCGTGGGCTGGAGCGGCAAGCGGATGATGAGACGCGGCGGAACCGCGGCGAGACAGGGCTGCGCGGCGGCAATTGCGGTCCTCGTTGGCTGTTTGCCGGCGCACGCCGACTGGCGCGACGACATCGGTGTCTTTCGCATCGGCGTCGTCGCCGAGCCGGGCGGCGGCAACACTGTACCTGGCCTCGCGCGCCTGACGGAGGCCTACTCCAATGCGCTTGGCATGAAAGTGGAGTTCGTCGTCGCGCGTGATTATGCGACACTGATCGAGGCACAGGCGAGCGGCCGCGTGCAATATGCGATCTATTCGGCACTTGCCTACGCCACGGCATCCGAGCGTTGCGGTTGTGTCGAGCCGCTGGTCTCACCCGTCGACACCGATGGTGCGGTCGGAATCAGGTCCATCCTGGTGACGCGTGACGGCAGGCTGCCGGACCTTGCTTCCATAGCCTCGCACCGGGTCGCAATCGCGCCCGTCGACAATCTAGGCGGCGCGCTGATGCCGCTGGCGGGGCTGTCCGCGGACGGCGTCAAGATCGCGGAAGGATCGCCGTTTCTGGTTCGCGCTGCCACGGCTACTGCTGCCGAGGCGATGCTTGGCGATGGCGAAGCTGACGGCCTGTTCGGCTGGGTGCCGGCCGACGCGGATGGCCAGCCGACCAATTCGGGTGGGACGGTCGCAAGATTGGAGGCGGCCGGCATTCCAAACACCTCGCTAAGGGTGCTGTGGACCTCGGGCCTGCTGCGCTACGGCCCGCACACTGTCCGCAGCGATCTCGATCCCGAGGCAAAGCGCCGGCTGACTGTCTTCCTGACAAATCTCAGATCGATGACGCCCGACGTCTACGACCTGCTGGAATCGACCCATTCCGGCGGCTTTGCATTGGCCGCGCCGAAGGACTACGCGATGGCTCTTACGATCGTGCGGCGGGAATCGGCCGGACGGGAATAATCCGTCGGAGCAATTCCAATGCATATCGCTCAGAAGTGTGCGGCGGTTCTGGGACGACGACATGCATCGAAACAAAGGCCTAAAGCGCGTCACCTGAATCCGTTCGGCGCGACGTGTTTTAGCAGTCGTTGCAGGGAATGGTCGGGCTGCGGCGGGGCCTGAGGTAATAGGTCTCGCTCATCGATATGTTGTTGAAAACCGAGGTCAGTCCAAGCGTCTGCGCGTTGCTGGCCGACCAGGTGATCATCGGCTTATAGCCGAGGTCGCTTTCCACGCGCACCAGGAAGGTATTGCGGATTCTCAGCGTCGCCGGAACCGTGGTGATGGTGTTCGCCGCCGCGTCGGCGCTGTAGGTGGTGCCGACCAGCTTGCGCGACCATGCCACCAGCACTCTCGGCGACGTTTCATCCGTGATCTGTATGCCCGTGATGATGATTGTCGGCGATGAGCGGTTGTAGGGCTGCAGCGTCGAAGTGCCGATCTTCATCATCGCCTCGAGGTCGGCTTTCACGACTGTCTGCTGCTGCGTGACGAGATCCGCCACCATGCTGCCGATGCGGCTGACCTTCTTGCTGGTCTCGATGGCCTGCGAAGCTTCCATCGTGATGAAATACATGACGAGCAGCACCGGCACGATGAACGCAAACTCGATCGCCGCGACGCCGCGACGGTCGCGGCCAAACCGTTCGACTTTCGCGGCAATGGCCGAAATCCCCCAATGTGCCCCCGCACGGTACATATTATCCTATCCTCCAGGCCGCGGCCTCAGCCGTCGAGCAGTCTTCAGTTGTCGTCGAACGGTTCGTTCTGCCAGGTCACGGATGCGAAATGCAGCGTGTTGCCATCCTTAAGATTGGCCATCGACTTGGCCAGGAAGTCGGTCATCACCGGCCATTTGTAGAAAACCCGCAGCATGTTGATGGACTCCGCCAATCCCGGCGAGACGGTGAAGGCCATCGAATTGGTGCCTTGCGTCAGCACGATGTCTCCGTTCACGATCTGGAAGCTGGCCGAGGCCGCGTCCGCGAAACTCGCATATTCGCGCAGATCAACGACCAATCCAGGACAGTTCTTGGCCACCATGATCTCCAGCCGGCTGCAGATCAGCTGCTTGATCGAGGCTTCGGTGACATTTGTCTTCTGGAGTTGTCCGGTCCGCAACTGTCGGGCGACATCGTCGGTGATGTTGGCCATCACCTCTTGACCGGCAAACGATATGCAACTTTCGAGGATGGCGAAGACGAGAAGCGCGAAGGGGATGGCCAGCATCGCGAACTCGATCGCCGTGCTGCCGCGTTTGTCGCTGAAGAAGCCGGGGCGGGATTTCGCGCGCGTCTTGCTGTCCATGCCGTTGCCGGATGTCGCGTCGTTGCTCATTTGCGTTCCTGCCGATCCCCCTTGCGGTACCGGCAGCAACATAGCGAAAACCCATTGAGGTCCGGTTTGGATGATCGTTAAATTCGCCGGACGCGATTTAACCTGCCTTTAATATCCGCAGATCCCGCGGCTCAATGGCCGGCGCTCATTTCGGTTTCGGAGGCTTTCTCGGCGTCGGTCTTGTAGGCGCTCTCGCAGTAAGGGGTGCAGGACATGGTCTGCACTTCGGCGCGCCTGTAGATGCGCACCGAGGAGGCGGCCTGTCGCACGACGGTCACCTGTTCGTCGATGATCGGGCTGCCGTCCGAATCGAGCACGACCAGATTGGTGACGCCAAAGCCCTTGCCGGTGAGAACGATGGTCGAGGCATCCTGCACCGCGGCGTCCGCAATCGCGGGATTGCCGACGACGACGGTATCGGCGGGGCGTGTCAGTTTGACGATCTTTGCCTGGTTCATGGTGACTTCTATGCCCGCCTCGCTCTTGGCCGGCATCGCGAAAGCGGCAGTTGCCAGCAACGCGACAACTGGAAACAGCGATCTCGACAAGCTCATGAAGGCGCTCCGGGCGGCAGATTCTTCAACGGAACATGAACGAGATTGGTGAACCAACGGTTAAGCCCTGCCGGCCAACGGCAGGGAACCGCCCCGCCTCGTGCTTCATGCGCCAACCAACATGCCGTTTTAGCGATATTGCATAGGCTCCGGTTTCCGCTGTTTTGCCGGGGCATCAGGCTGGCTGAGGGTGCTTAGGCCACGGTTAACCACGCAGCGTGTTCGCCCCCGGAAAGGAATCGGTAAGCCTGTTTATTAAGCCGATTGAAAGGGCTTCTCCCTAGATTTGCAGCATCCGATCAACCGCAAGAGAAGTTGACGGAAGTGCTGTAACACGTGGAGTAGGAGCTCTCGAATGTCTAATCTCATTGCACGTTTTGTGAAGGACGAATCCGGCGCGACCGCCATCGAATATGGTCTGATCGCTGCTCTCATCGCGCTCGCCATCATGGTCGGCGCTAGCCAGCTCGGCACCGCGCTGAACACCAAGTTCTCCGGCATCGCCACGGCTGTGACCAACTCGCCGTCGGCTCCGTAACAGATATCGTTTCTGTCTGAAGTACAAAGGGCCGCCTCCGGGCGGCCCTTTTTCTTGCGGTCGGCCGGTTTGAACGTCCGGCCTCATCAATCGTTAATTCGGCGCGTCTAGGATGCCGCCGGTAACTTGCCACGGGCGCGCCGCATCGATGCTTGAAGCCGTCATCTTTGTCGTTTTTCCTTTCTGCATGCTTTTTGCCGCCATCTCGGACATGCTCTCGATGACGATAGCCAACCGTGTCCCGGTGCTGTTGGTGGTGACCTTTGCAATTGTCGCGCCGCTCACCGGCATGGATTGGGCAGCTTTTGGATTGCATTTCGCCGCGGGTGCCCTGGTGCTTGCCGTGACGTTTGGTCTTTTTGCGCTCGGCGGCATGGGGGGTGGCGATGCCAAGCTTCTGGCCGCCACCGCCGTGTGGATGGGTCTCAACGTCAACCTGATCGGATATCTGGTCACATCGACTTTCATCGGCGGTCTGTTGACCGTCGCAATCCTGGTGTACCGGAAATCGCCGCTATCGACTCTAACAGGCCATAGCCGCTTTCTGCGCCATTTCGCCGACGACAACGTCGGCGTTCCATACGCTGTCGCGCTCGGGCTCGGCGGGCTGATCACTTTCCCGGATTCGCCGCTGATGGTCTGGGCGCTGGAGAGGCTCGCCAGCGGCTGAAATCGGTTCTGTCGCGACACGTTTCCAAAGGCGGTCTTGGCCGCTTTTTTTGTTAACAGCGGCACGTTCCTTCGAATTTGAGTAAACCTTAAATTAATCACGATCGTAAGCATTGCATTAACCTTGTTTTGACGATTGCGGTTGCAAAGTCCGGCCTGGCTTAGGGTGGTTTGCCACGAGGCGAAGGGTTTCGGACGAATGCCAGCATCCCGATTGATCATTCTGGGCGTGGCCGCGGTCGCCGCGGGGGGCGCCGGCTATGTCGCAAAGAACATGGTTGTGGCGCCGCCGCCGCAGGTCATCGTCGACGCGCCCAAGCAGCCGGCGATCGCACTGCAGGACGTGCTGGTGCTTTCCGGCGACGTGGCGATGGGCAGCCCGATCGGCAACAACATCAGTTGGCAGCAGTGGCCGTCCGACGGCGTCAATGCCAACTTCATCACCCGCGCAGCCGAACCCGACGCAATCGATAAGATCAAGGGCTCTGTTGCACGCATGGCGATGTACACAGGCGAACCGATGCGGCGCTCCAAGCTCGTCGGCGAGGGGCAGAGCTTCATGTCCTCGATCCTGCCTTCCGGCACGCGCGCCGTCGCGACGGCGATTTCGGCCGACACATCGGCCGGCGGCTTCATCCTGCCCAACGATTTCGTCGACGTCATCATGACCCGTCGCGCCGACACCGGCAACGGCGGCAGCGGCTTCAACACCGAAACCATCCTCAAGAACATTCGCGTCCTGGCCATCGACCAGACCATCCAGGAAGACGAGGAGGGCAAGAAGACCAGGGTCGGCCAGACCGCGACGCTGGAACTGACGCCGCAACAGGCCGAGATCATTACAGTTGCGCAGCAGATGGCGGATCGGCTGACGCTGGCGCTGCGCCCGATCACGGACGCTCATGAGAAAAATCTGAGTGAGGCTGACTACCTGGTCAGCGGCAATGGCCGGCGCGGCACCGTGCGGTTGATCAAGTCGGGTGAGGTATCCGAGGTGGGAGCGAGGAAATGAGGCTAAACGGCAAACTGCCCTTGCTGGCAGCCGCGACGATCGGCCTGCTGCTGCTCGGCACCGGCGCGCCCGGTTCCGCCGAAGCCAAATCGGCGACCGCCGGCGTGTCGGCTTCCGTCGCCACGCAACGCGTCAAGCTTGGCCTCAACAAATCGGTCGTCATCGACCTGCCAAACGACGCCTATGACATCCTTGTCGCCAATCCGGCGGTTGCCGACGCCGTCACCAGGACGGCGCGCCGCATCTATCTGTTCGGCAAGTCGGTCGGCGAAACCAACATCTTCGTCTTCGGCCCCAATGGCGAGCAGATCGTCAGCCTCGACCTGGCCGTCGAGCGCGATGTCGCCGGGCTGGAGGACTATCTGAGACGCTTCATCCCGTCTTCACAGATCAAGGTCGAGCTTCTCAACGACAATGTCGTCCTCACGGGCACAGTGGATACGCCTCTCGACGCCAAGCGCGCCGTCGACCTTGCGACCATCTTCGTGTCCGGCGGTGAAGCGACCACCGGTCAATATTCGCAGACCGCGGCCGGCGGCTCGGTCAATGGCGGCGTCGACATCAACAATCCCGACCAGGAACGGCGGACCTCCAAGATCGTCAACCTTCTGCAGATCATCGGCGACGATCAGGTGACGCTGAAGGTGACGGTCGCCGAAGTCAGCCGCTCGGTTATGAAGCAGCTCGGCGTCAACATGGTCGGCAACGGCGGCAGCAATGGCATCAGCTATGGCGCGCTCAGCGACAATTTCACAGGCCTGGGCAAACAGCTGTCGAATTCCGGCTTGAACATCGGCAGCTCGTCCCTGACGGCCTACATCAACGCCATGGAGCAGTCGGGGGTCATGAAGACGCTGGCTGAACCGACCTTGACCGCTGTGTCCGGCGAGAAGGCCACATTCAAGGTGGGTGGTGAGTATAATATGGTTGGTGGGGTCACCACCAACGTATCGACCGATAACCAGACGGGTCAGAAGACCTTCAGCATCGAGAAGATCGAGTATGGCATCGGGTTGGAATTCCAGCCTGTGGTGCTGTCTCCCGGCCGCATCAGCCTGAAAGTCAGAACCGCGGTTTCCGAGCCGACGACTGAAGGATCGGTGTCGCTTTCATCTGGCGGAACCAGCCCCGGCACCAATATCCTGTCGCTGCGCAAGCGCCTGGCGGACACCACGGTCGAATTGCCCTCGGGCGGCTCCATGATGATCGCTGGCCTGGTTCGCGACGACGTGCGTCAGGCGGTGGCTGGACTGCCAGGCCTTTCGAAAATCCCCGTGCTCGGCACGCTGTTCCGCAGCAAGGATTTCGTGCGCAACGAGAGCGAGCTCGTCATCATCATCACGCCCTATCTGTCGCGACCGGTGGCGCGCAACGATCTTGCCAAGCCGGACGACAATTTCAATCCGACAAGCGACGGCGCCGGCATGTTCCTCGGCCGCGTCAATCGCGTCTACGGCACCATGCAGACGGACAGGCCGGCCGGTCGCTACCACGGCGTCGTCGGCTTCATCTATAAATGAGCGGGAATGCGGATATGTCGAAGTCTCCATCCAAGGTCGTGACGCTCCGGAGCCCGGCTGGCATCGAAAGGATCCGCCGCTCGGCGATCCCGGCCCTGGCGATAGCCCTTGCGGCGTCGCTTGCCGGCTGCGCCAACCGCGACAGTGTGACGGTCGGGTCGATCCCGGACGACTATCGCACGACCCATCCGATCGTCATCGCCGAGAAGAACCAGAAGATCGACCTGCCGGTCGGCGCTGGCGACCGCGGCATGACGGGTGCGCAACGCGATACGCTGCTTGGCTTCCTGGACGGCTACGACAAGAGCGCCGCCCCCTCGCTGACCATAGCGATTCCGAGGGGCTCGGCCAACGAAGTGGCGGCATTGGTGGCAGGCCGTGATTTCGCCCGCGTCGCCTACGCTGCCGGAGTGAAGCGCGGCCGTATCGTGATGACCTCTTATCAGTCGGAAGTTCCCGAAGCTTCGGCGCCGGTGCGCGTCGCCTTCGTCGCGGTACGCGCCCAGACCGACAAATGCGGACGCTGGCCGGAAGATATGCTGGAGACCTCGCAGAACAAACACTACGCCGATTTCGGCTGCTCCTATCAGAACAATCTTGCCGCCCAGATCGCCAATCCCAACGATCTGCTCGGCCCGCGCAAGCAGTCCGACATCGACGCCGAGAACCGTGGCACGGTGATCGATCTCTACCGCTCGCGAGGCATTTCAAACGAGTTCCTCGGCAATTCGGAAGTATCGTACTGAGCCGCGCAGTTACGGAAAGAGCATGACGATGAGCAATCTTGCCTACGACACGCCTGCGGACACCGGCGACCTATCCCAGCAGGATATCGCCGCCATGCAGGCGCTGCGTCCGGTGCCGCGCATATCGATCCAGGCCTTCTGCGAGACCGAAGGCGTGGCCAACCCGATCGAGCGCGCCGGCGAGGATCGCCGCATGGCCAAAGCCCATCTCAAGGTTCACATGGGGGGCATACCGACCGCGATCGAGTTCTATCAGTCCGCGCCGACACCGAACCTGATCATGCTGGAATCGCGCAGCGAACCCAAGCAGCTGCTCGAGCAGCTCGCCCATCTCGCGGAATATTGCGATCCGTCCTCCAAGGTCGTGGTCATCGGCCATTACAATGATGTCGGTCTCTACCGCGAGCTGATCCGCTCCGGGATTTCCGAATATGTCATTGCGCCGGTCTCGATGACCGACATCGTCAGCGTCGTGTCGTCGATTTTCGTCGATCCGGAATCGGAGCCGATCGGCCGCTCGATCGCCTTTATCGGCGCCAAGGGTGGCGTCGGCTCCTCGACCATCGCTCACAATGTCGCCTGGGCGATGTCGTCACTGTTCAAGTCTGAGGTCGTTATCGCCGACCTCGACCTCGCCTTTGGCACCGCCAACATCAATTTCGACCAGGACCCGGCGCAAGGCATCGCCGAGGCAGTGTTTTCGCCGGAGCGCGTCGACGAGGTCTATCTCGACCGTTTGCTGGCGCAATGCGCCGAGCACCTGTCGCTGCTGGCAGCCCCCTCGACACTCGAGCGCGTTTATGATTTCGACCCCGAAGCCTTTTCCCAGATCATCGAGACGGCGCAGCGCAGCGCGCCGCTGCTCGTGCTCGATGTCCCCCATATCTGGAGCGGGTGGTCGAAGACCACGCTGATCAAGGCGGACGAGGTGGTCATCACGGCCACGCCCGAGCTTGCCAACCTTCGCAACACCAAGAACATGGTGGACATGCTGAAGCGGCTGCGGCCGAACGATCCGCCGCCGAAGCTGATCATCAACCAGGCCGGCGTGCCGAAACGGCCCGAGATCGCGTCAGCGGATTTCGCCGAGCCACTCGGCATCACGCCGATGGCGGTGATAAACTTTGAGCCGCTGCTGTTCGGCAATGCCGCCAACAATGGCCGCATGTTGAGCGAAATGGATGCCAAGAGCCCGGTTGTCACCACGATCAATGAGATCGCGCATGTGCTGACCGGGCGCAGCGAAATCAAATCAAAGAAGAAGGCCGGCCTGGGCTCGATCCTGGGCAAGCTCTCGCGCAACAAGAAATGACGCTCATCGGGCGGCATCGGGTAGTCGATCATGTTTGGTAGAAGAGGCATCGACGACGGCAGCCGGGCAACGCCCGAACTCCGTCCGCCAGTAGCTGCTCCAGCAGTTCCGCCGACCGCCGGCACCTTGGCGCCGGAGCGTCCGGCGGCGCCGGCGCCGGCGCAAGCGCAAAGCGCGCCCGCTGCGCCGCCTGCCCGGCGTCCGGTCGAGGCGCCGCCAATGGCGCCCGAACCGCCACGAAAGGTCCAGCGCGAACGCAGCGAAACCTACTACGACACCAAGAGCCAGGTGTTTTCGGCGCTCATCGATACGATCGACCTGTCGCAGCTCGCCAAGCTCGATCCCGAGAGCGCACGCGAGGAAATCCGCGACATCGTCAACGACATCATCGCGATCAAGAACTTCGCGATGTCGATCGCCGAGCAGGAGGAACTGCTCGAAGACATCTGCAACGACGTTCTGGGTTATGGACCGCTGGAGCCGCTGCTGGCCCGCGACGACATCGCCGACATCATGGTCAACGGGTCGAAGAACGTCTACATCGAAGTCAACGGCAAAGTCGAACAGACCGGCATCCGCTTCCGCGACAATCAGCAACTGCTCAACATCTGCCAGCGCATCGTCAGCCAGGTCGGCCGCCGCGTCGATGAATCGAGCCCGATCTGCGACGCACGCCTCCCCGACGGCTCGCGCGTCAACGTGATCGCGCCACCGCTTTCCATCGACGGCGCCGCGCTCACCATCCGCAAATTCAAGAAGGACAAGCTGACGCTCGACCAACTGGTCAAGTTCGGCGCCATCTCGCCGCAAGGCGCCGAGATCCTCAAGATCATCGGCCGCGTCCGCTGCAACATTGTCATTTCCGGCGGCACCGGCTCCGGCAAGACGACGCTGCTCAACTGCCTGACCAACTACATCGATCGCGACGAGCGTATCATCACGTGCGAGGACTCGGCCGAACTGCAACTGCAGCAGCCGCATGTGGTTCGCCTCGAAACCCGGCCGCCCAATCTCGAGGGCGAGGGCGAGGTGACCATGCGCGATCTGGTCAAGAACTGCCTGCGCATGCGGCCGGAGCGCATCATCGTCGGCGAAGTGCGCGGACCTGAAGTGTTCGACCTGCTGCAGGCCATGAACACCGGCCATGACGGCTCGATGGGCACCATCCACTCCAACAGCCCGCGCGAGTGTCTGAACCGTATCGAATCGATGATTGCCATGGGCGGCTACTCGCTGCCGCAGAAAACGGTGCGCGAGATCGTCGTCGGCTCGATCGACGTGATTATCCAGGCGGCTCGCCTGCGCGACGGTTCGCGCCGCATCACCCACATCACCGAGGTGGTCGGCATGGAAGGCGACGTCATCATTACCCAGGATATCGTCCTCTACAACATCAAGGGCGAGGATGCGAGCGGCCGGCTGGTCGGCGAACATGTGTCGACAGGCATAGGCCGCCCGCATTTCTGGGACCGTGCCCGTTACTACGGCGAGGAAGCCCGTCTTGCCGGCGCGCTCGAGGCCATGGAGAAACGCTCTGATTGATGCATCTGGAGGTGCGGAGCAATTCCAGGGAAAGCGTGAAACGGTCAGGCTCGGCGCCTTCCCCGTAGTCGTCCGTCCGGAATTGCGTGAATTGAAAGAAATAGAGCGGTTCGTCGGTTCCTGTGAAACGACGAAGCGCTCGGGAACCCCGGTCGATGTTCGGAATTGATACTACCGTCCTGGCTTTCATCGTACTGGCCGGCTTTAGCGCCGGCGCGGTGGCTTATGCTTTTTTGTTTGCGCGCATCGACAACGAAAAGCAGGCCGGCAAGCGTCTTCAACTCATCAAGACGGCCGAGACCGACCGGTCCGTGGTCAAAGCCACGCGCGACCGCGCCGCCGAACAGGTCAAGCGACGTAAAAACCTCCAGGATTCGCTCAAGCAGCTCGACGAGAAGCAGAAAACCACTGACCGCAATGTCAGGAAGCCGCCGCTGAAGATCCAGATTCGTCAGGCCGGCATGCAGGTTTCGCTCGAGCGGTTCTACATCTACTCGGCGGCCTGCGCCATCGTGCTGACGGCGCTGCTCTATTTCGTTGGAGCGCCGATGCTGGCTCTGCCGGGCGCCCTTTTGGTGGGCGGCCTCGGCCTGCCGCGCTGGTTCGTCTCGTTTCGCCGCACGCGCCGCGTCAAGGCCTTCCTGGAAGAGTTCCCGAACGCGCTCGACATCATCGTGCGCGCGGTCAAGTCCGGCCTGCCGCTGAACGACGCGATCCGCCTGATCGCCAACGAATCGCCCGAGCCGGTCCGCGCCGAGTTCCGCCGTATCGTCGATTCCCAGCAGCTCGGCCTGTCCGTGCCCGACGCCGCCATGCGCATGTCCGAGACCATGCCCTGCAGCGAGGCGGGCTTTTTCGGCATCGTCATCCAGATCCAGTCGCAAGCCGGCGGCAACCTGTCCGAAGCGCTGGGCAATCTGTCGCGCGTCCTGCGCGACCGCAAGAAGATGAAGGCCAAGGTCCAGGCGCTGTCGATGGAAGCCAAGGCATCCGCCGTCATCATCGGCGCCTTGCCTTTCGTCGTCGCCTTTCTCGTCTATCTGTCGAGCCCGAACTATATCATGCCGCTGTTCACCACCAGCGTCGGCAATCTCATCCTCGGTTGCTCCGGTGTCTGGATGTTGATCGGCATCCTGGTGATGCGCAAGATGATGAACTTCGAAGTGTAGGGCGCGGATCAATGACAGAACAGGTCATCAAAACCCTCACCGACCCTTCCTTCCTGATCGCGCTTCTGGTCGGCATCGCCGTGTTTGCGACCGTCTTCACCCTCATGCCGGCGCTCGGCGGCAGTTCGCTGAAGTCGCGCATGAAAACCGTGGCGCTCGAGCGCGACGAACTGCGCGCCAAGCAGCGTCAACGGCTGGCAAGTGAAGCCGATCGCCGCCGCAAGGGCCTGCGCGAGGAACAGTCGATCGGCATGCGCAACATCGTCGACCGGCTGGATCTCAGGCGCGCGCTTGCCGACGAAAATACGCTCCAGAAGCTGAAGGTGGCCGGCTTTCGCGGCCAGAACCCGCTGACGCGGTTCCTGTTCTTCCGGCTGATCCTGCCATTCGTCGGCTTTGCGCTGGCGGCGATCTATCTGTTCCTGCTCGGCGGCCTTCCGCTGCAGCCGGCCTTCGTCAAATTGTTCGTCTGCGTCGTCGTCGCCTATGGCGGCTTCTATGCGCCGATCCTTTACGTCAACAACCGCGCGACCAAGCGCAAGCAGTCGATCCAGATGGCGTGGCCGGACGCGCTCGACCTGATGCTGATCTGCGTCGAATCCGGCATGTCGGTGGAAGCAGCGCTGCGCAGGGTCGCCGACGAGATCGGCGCCCAATCGGTGGCGCTGGCTGAAGAGTTCGTGCTCACCAATGCCGAGCTCTCCTATCTGCAGGATCGCAAGGTCGCTTATGAGAACCTGGCGAGCCGCACCGGGCTGGAATCGGTCAAGTCGGTGTCCCAGGCCCTGGTCCAGGCCGAACGTTACGGCACGCCGGTGGCGCATGCGCTACGCGTGCTCGCTTCGGAAAGTCGCGACATGCGCATGAACGCGGCCGAGAAGAAGGCGGCTGCGCTGCCGCCGAAGCTCACCGTGCCGATGATCCTGTTCTTCCTGCCGGTTCTGTTCGCCATTATCCTCGGGCCGGCCGGCATCCAGGTCAGCCAGCGCGGCATCTTCGGCGATCAACACAGTTCGTCGAGCCAATAGGCGAGCCGTTCGCATAGCCAAAAAAGCCGCGCGGTGAATGCCGCGCGGCTTTTTTGTAAGATGATGAAACGCTTGGAGAGAACGGCATGCCGTTCGGGGAGAAACGGCATGCCGTTCTCCCTCGATCAGTTGGTCGCGGTCTTCGCCTTGCCCTTGTCCTGATCCTTAAGCTGGCTCCAGGCATTCTGCTGGGCAAGCATCTGCCGCAGATAGGCGACATTGGCCTGCGCCTGCTCGGGCGACAGTTCCTGCGAGGCGATCTTCTCGGCCTCGTCGAAGCGGCCTTGCAGGCCCACCACCAGCGCCAGGTTCTGCCGCACCCGGCTGTCGGCGCCCGGTTGCTGCGCGGCCGAGCGCATATAGGTCTCGGCGGTGCGCAGATCGCCCTCGAGCACATAGGACATGCCCAGATTGGACAGCACCGAAGGCTCGTTCGGCTTGAGCTCCAGCGCTTTGCGATAATTCTGCCGCGCCTCGTCCTTCTGGCCCATCTGGTCGAGAATGGCGGCTTCCGCCGACACCAGCTTCCAGTCCGGATATTCGGGCGTCTGCGCGCGGCGCACGGCGTCCAGCGCCGGCTCGAACTGCCCGTTGGCGGCGAGCGCCTTGCCATAGGCGGCAAGCACGTCGCGATCCTTCGGATAGGCGATCGCGAGCTTGCGCATGACAGCCAGCGACTGGTCGGCGTCGCCGTCCATCTGCAGCGCTGCCGCGAAATTCATAGCTAACCGCTTGTCGTTCGGTCTGTTGGCGTAGGATTGGCCGAGCCTGGATGTGGCGGTATGCAGTTCATTGGCCGACATTGTTTCCAGCGGCCTGCTGTCGGAGCGGGAAATGGAGCCTGTGATGAGCTTGCTGGTGCTGCCGCAGCCTGCCACGCTGGCTGCCAGCGCTGCGACGAATGCCGTGGTGATCAGACGCTTGCTCGTGAAGGTCAACGCTTTTATGGGCATGGGAAACCCGGTCTCCATTCCTGTGCGGCCATTGGCTGGCCGTCTTCCCTCCCGCAGAAATATTCTGTTAACCCTAACGGACCGTTAAGAAGCACCGACTCGAACTGCTCAGCTGGAGACCTGCCGAATGCCTGTCGAACTCGTTGAGCAGAAGCCGCAAACAGCCTTGCCCGTTTATCTGGTTGGAAAGGACGGTCTCAAGGACCTCGCTCTCTCGCCGGCCGCAATGGCGTGGGCGGCCGCCAACGGTTTTTCCGGCGAGGCCGGCCGCACCTTGATTCTACCCGCCGACAACGGCGCTGTCGGCGGTGCGTTGTTTGGCATAGGCGACGGCGAAGGCGCGCTTGGCACAGGCGCCCTGGCGCGAGCCTTGCCGGAAGGCGACTGGCATTTCGCATCCGAGCCGCGGCAGCCCGACCTTGCGGCGCTCGCGCTGGTGCTCGGCGGCTATGTCTTCACCCGCTATGGCAAAAAGCCTGGCAAGGCCTTGCGCTTCGCGCTGCCGGCGGGCGCCGACGGCGCGCATCTTGGCCATATCGCCGACGGCGTTTTCCTGGCCCGCGATCTCGTCAACACACCGACCAACGACATGGGACCGGGCGAGCTGGAGGAAGCGGCGCGAACACTGGCCGCCGCGCATGGCGCCGACATCTCGGTCGTTCATGGCGACGATCTCTTGGCGCGGAATTTCCCGATGATCCACGCGGTTGGCCGTGCGTCCACGGCCGCGCCGCGGCTGATCGATATGACCTGGGGAAAGGTCGACGCCCCTAAGGTGACGTTGGTCGGCAAGGGCGTCTGCTTCGACACTGGCGGTCTCGACATCAAGCCTTCGGCGGGCATGCTGTTGATGAAGAAGGACATGGGCGGCGCCGCCAATGTGCTGGGCCTCGCCTGGATGATCATGGCGGCGAAATTGAATGTCCGGCTGCGCGTGCTGGTCCCGGCGGTCGAGAATTCCATTGCCGGCAACGCCTTTCGTCCGGGCGACGTGTTGCGCAGTCGCAAGGGCATCACGGTCGAGATCGGCAACACCGACGCTGAAGGCAGGCTGGTCCTGGCCGACGCGCTGGCGCTGGCCGACGAGGAGCAGCCGGCGCTGTTGATCGACATGGCGACGCTGACCGGTGCTGCCCGCGTCGCGCTCGGTCCCGACCTGCCGCCCTTCTACACCGGCGATGAGACGCTTGCCGCCGAACTGGCTGCCGCGTCCGTTGCGGTCGAAGACCCATTGTGGCGCATGCCTTTGTGGCGTCCCTACGACACCAAGCTTTCCTCCAAGATCGCCGATATCAACAACGTCACCACGGACGGCTTCGCCGGATCGATCACCGCGGCGCTGTTCCTCAAACGCTTCGTCGAGAGGACACCGGGCTGGGCGCATTTCGATATTTTCGCCTGGAACCCCGCCGATCGTCCTTACGGCCTGACCGGCGGTGAGGCGCAAGGCATCCGCGCGCTGGAGCGCGTCATCGCCAGGCGGTTCGGCTAGACGATGATCCTGAACCGGAGGTCAGCGCAGCAAAAAGTGGGCCCAGATTTTCGGATAGGATCATAGTCCAACAAAACAAGTCGCCACTGAAACGGAACCGAAACAATTTGCCGGCATGCTTATGCGCATGTCGATCTCGATGCGCCCGAGCCAGGCCCTGCGACTGTGGCGGCAAGTGATGCTGTCGCAGGTGCGCGACGGCGCGCCTGACCTGACCATGCGTCAGACCGCGATCCTGCTCACCATCTATCTCGATCCGCCACCGCATACCGTGCGCGGGCTGGCTGCCCGGCTCAATGTGACCAAACCGGTCATCACCCGCGCGCTCGACACGATGGGCGCGCTGAAGCTGGTCTCGCGCCATCGCGACGAGCTCGACAAGCGCAACGTGCTTATCCGGCGCACGGTCGAAGGCGCGCTCTTTGTCGAGCGCTTCGGCGATGGTATCGTTGCCAGGGCCCACGAACTGCCCATCTGATCAATCGCCGAAAACGAGCTACCGATTTGACCGCCAGGGATGCACGCCTCCACGCCTTTCGTTCCGACCTTGCCGACGCCAGGCTGGAAGGCGAGGTCGCCGCCGATCGCTTCGTCACCGGTCGCCCGGCGCGGATCACGACCTCGGTCGCGGATCTGCGCAAGGCGCCGCGCCCCGACGCCGGGGTCAACACGCAAGCGCTGTTCGGCGACGACGTCCTGGTCTTCGAGGACACTGAAGGCTGGGCCTGGGTGCAGGCCGAGCGCGACGGCTATGTCGGTTACGTCGCCGACAATCTTGTTGGCCGGCGCGAACATGCGCCGACCCATATCGTGTCCGTGCCACGGACCTTCCTCTATCCAGGACCGGACCTGCGCTTTCCTGTCAGCGGCCAATTGTCGATGGGCTCGACCGTGATGGTGACCGGTTCGGCCGAAACGCGTGGCACGCACTATGCGCTGCTGCCGTCCGGCCAGGCGATCATCGCCGCGCATCTGCGGCCGGTTGCGGATGTCGCGCAAGACTATGTCACGGTCGCGGAAGGTTTCCTCGGCACACCGTATCTGTGGGGCGGTGTCTCCGGTTTCGGCATCGACTGTTCCGGTCTGGTGCAATTGGCGATGCGCATGACCGGCAAGGATGTGCTGCGCGATTCCGACATGCAGGCCGCGTCGATCGGAACGGTGCTCGAACCCGGCCCGGATTTCTCAGGGCTCCGGCGCGGCGACCTTGTCTTCTGGAAAGGCCATGTCGCGATCATGACCGATGCTGAAAACATGATCCACGCCAATGGTCACACCATGCTGGTCTCGCGCGAAGGGCTGAGAGAGGCGGTCGACAGGATCGGCTATCTCTATGGCGGCCCGACTGGGTTCAGGAGGCCTTGATCTTCCCTTCTTCCCGTTCACGGGGAGAAGGTGCCCGAAGGGCGGAGGAGGGGCAGCGCCAACTTGCGATTGTTCGCGTTGACGGCCACCCCTGATCGTCGGCGCTGCCCCTCATCTGCATGCCGGCATCCTCGCCCCGTAACCGGGGCGAGGAACGCTGATCCCCTTTTGTTCCGATTTTTCTTGGCGATCGCCCGCCGCCGCGCTACCTGTTGCGCGTGACCGAGCAGCCGCGCCTTGCAAAACAGAATGCCGCCGTTCTCCTGCCCGAACCGTTCGTCAGATGGTTCGGGGAAAAAGGCTGGTCACCGCGCGCGCATCAGCTGGATCTGCTGGCGAAGGCGCAGGCAGGACAATCGGTGCTGCTGATAGCGCCGACCGGCGCGGGCAAGACGCTGGCCGGCTTCTTGCCTTCGCTCACCGAGCTCGCCAACCGGCCGAAGCGCAAGCCCGGCAAGGCGCGACGTGGAATCCACACCCTCTATATCTCACCGCTGAAGGCGCTGGCCGTCGACATCGAGCGCAATCTCGGCAAGCCGGTCGAGGAAATCGGACTGCCGGTCACCATCGAGACGCGCACCGGCGACACCCCGTCGCACAAGCGCCAGCGACAGAAACTGGCGCCGCCGGATATACTGCTCACCACGCCCGAGCAGCTTGCCCTGCTGATCGCCTCGAATGACGCAAGACGCTTCTTCGAGGATCTGCGCTATGTCGTGCTCGACGAGTTGCATTCGCTGGTCACCTCGAAACGCGGGCATCTGCTGGCGCTCGGCCTGGCGCGGCTGCGCACTTATGTGCCTGGCCTGCAAACCATAGGCCTGTCGGCCACGGTGGCCGAGCCCGACGAGTTGCGGCGCTGGCTGGTCAGCCAGAATCCGCCCGGCGACATGTCCGAATTGATCGTCGTCACCGGTGGCGCCAAGCCTGAGATTTCCATCCTCGATTCCGAGGAGCGCGTGCCTTGGGCCGGCCATTCGGCGCGCTATGCCACGCCCGAGATTTATCGCGAGATCAAACGCCATAAGACGACGCTTTTGTTCGTCAACACCCGCAGCCAGGCGGAGTTGCTGTTCCAGGAATTGTGGCGGGTCAACGAGGACACCTTGCCGATCGCTTTGCATCACGGGTCACTCGATGTCGCGCAGCGCAGGCGTGTCGAGAAGGCGATGGGCGAGAACGCGCTGCGCGCCATCGTCGCCACCTCGACGCTGGACCTCGGCATCGACTGGGGCGACGTCGACCTGGTCGTGCATGTCGGCGCGCCCAAGGGCGCCAGCCGGTTGGCGCAGCGCATCGGCCGCGCCAACCACCGCATGGACGAGCCGTCGAAAGCGATCCTCATTCCGGCGAACCGCTTCGAGGTGCTGGAATGCCGCGCGGCCCTCGACGCCAACTATCTCGGCGCCCAGGACACACCGCCGCTGGTCAATGGCGGTCTCGACGTGCTGGCGCAGCATGTGCTGGGCTGCGCCTGCGGCGCACCGTTCCGTGCGGACGATCTGTTCGAAGAAGTGCGAACCGCCGCGCCCTATACCAGTCTCGACCGGCTGACATTCGACCGTGTCGTCGATTTCGTCGCCACCGGCGGCTATGCGCTGAGGAATTACGAGCGCTACGCCCGCATCCGCCTGAACAAGGACGGCATGTGGCGGGTATCCAACCCGCGCGTCGCCCAGCAATATAGGCTGAATGTCGGCACCATCATCGAAGTGCCAGCGCTCAATGTCCGTTACGTCAAGGCAGGCAGCAGAGGCTCGGCTTCGCGCGGTGGCGCGGTGCTGGGCAAGATCGAGGAAGCATTCCTGGAGACGCTGACGCATGGCGACACCTTCATGTTCGCCGGCAAGGTGCTGCGTTTCGAAGGCATTCGCGAGAACGAATGCTTCGTCTCGAATGCCCCCGGCAGCGACGCGAAGGTGCCCTATTACGGCGGCGGCAAGTTTCCGCTTTCGACCTATCTCGCCGAACAGGTCCGGGCCATGCTGGACGATCCGCAGCGCTGGAAGAAACTGCCTGAGCAGGTGTCGGACTGGCTGCGCTTCCAGGCCGACAAATCGGTGCTGCCCAAACGCGACGATCTCCTGATCGAAACTTTTCCGCGCGGCAACCGCCACTATCTGGTCGCCTATCCCTTCGAAGGCCGGCTTGCCCACCAGACGCTCGGCATGCTGCTCACCCGCCGGCTCGACAGGGCAGGCGCCAGGCCGCTCGGCTTCGTCGCCACCGACTACGCGTTGGCCATTTGGTCGCTGGGCGACATGGGCGCGATGTTCAAGGCGCGAAAACCTTCGCTCGGCGCGCTGTTCGACCAGGACATGCTGGGCGACGACCTCGAAGCCTGGCTGGCCGACAGCTGGCTTCTCAAACGCACCTTCCGCAATTGCGCGCTGATTTCGGGCCTGATCGAAAAACGCAATCCCGGCCAGGAGAAAAGCGGCCGTCAGGTCACGGTCTCGACCGACCTCGTCTACGATGTGCTGCGCAGCCATGAGCCCGACCACATCCTGCTGCAGGCGACGCGCGCCGATGCGGCGACCGGCCTGCTCGATGTCAGCAGACTTGCCGACATGCTCTCGCGTATTCAGGGTCGAATCGTGCATAAGAATCTGGAGCAGATATCGCCGCTTGCAGTGCCGATCATGCTCGAGATCGGCAAGATGCCGGTGAATGGCGAGGCCGACGAAACGCTGCTGATGGACGCCGCGACGCTGGTCGAGGAAGCCATGGGCCCGGAGATGGTTGAGGAATGAATTTTTCACTGTCGCGCGCAACGCTGATCGCCGAGGCCGACCTTGTCGGCATCGCCGGCGAGCGTGCGGTCTGCGATCGGCGCGGGGTTCTTTATTTCCCCGATCTGCGCCTTCTCGCCGTCTCCGACTTGCATCTTGAAAAAGGCTCGTCTTTCGCCAGGCGCGGCGCGCTGATCCCGCCCTACGACACCGGCGCGACCTTGCTGCGGCTGCAGTCGGTCATCGCCGATTACCAACCACGGATCGTCGTCAGCCTGGGCGATTCCTTCCATGACGGCGGCGGCGCCGAGCGTATGCATCAATCCTTCCGCGAGCGGCTGGAAGCGATGATGGCCGGGCGCGACTGGTTCTGGGTGGCGGGCAACCATGACCCGGAGGCACCTGCCGACCTGCCAGGCGACACGGTGAGGGAGCTCGCCGTCGGCTCGCTGCTCTTCCGCCACGAGCCGTCAAAAGCACGGGTGGAAGGCGAGATATCGGGCCATCTCCATCCCTGCGCGCGGATCGTCCAGCGCGGACGTTCGGTACGGCGACGCTGCTTTGCCGGCGACGGCGGCCGCATGATCATGCCCGCCTTCGGCGCCTACACCGGCTCGCTCAATGTGCTCGATCGTGCCTATTCCGGCCTGTTCCGGCTGGAAACACTGATGGCCTATATGCTCGGCGCCGAGCGCATCTTCGCAATCTCCGGCTCGATGCTGCGGCCGGGCTGAAGCCACTCTACCTGCCGTAATACAGCATGACCGTATGCTTCGCTTCGGCGAAGAACAGCCACCGCTCGACCAGCATGCCGGCGAATTGCGAGATGGTGGCCAGCACCGATACCAGTGCCGCTAAGGGCCATGGCAAGACGAAGGCGATGGCGAGCAGGACAACGGGTATCACGAAAGCCAATGCCTGCGTGATCAGGCGCAGCACGGCGCTGTGTTTCCGGGCAATGCGAAAGCCCATTTCCTTGAGCAGATAGTTTTCTTCCGTATGCGGCCATTCGATCGACCGCACCGTGCCGCCGGCCAGACCGGTCGCCGTGTTGGCAGTTGTTGGGATTTCCAGCCGATCATTGTGCCGCCATGTTGCGAGCTTCCAGCCCCAACCGATAACCGTGGCAAACAGTGCGCAGGCCAGCACCGCGCCCGAGCCGAAATTGAAGCCTTGAAGCAGGGCGTTGGCGAGCACGGTTCCGGTCATGCCAGCAAAGATCAGATAAGCCGGCAAAGTATAGCGGCTGTGCCATTGCGCGATCGGTTTCAGCGAGGCGTAGATCATGCCGGTCGTGCAGACCGTCACGACCGCGCCGGCAGCTGCCAGCAACCCGGCGACTGCCACCCAGCCGCCGCTTCGGCCGAAAAGCACCCAGCCGATGCCGAAGAGGCCGGCCGGAATGAAGGTTGCCACTGAAGCCACGCCTTCGCGCGACAGCCAGGAGCTGCGCCATTGCGAGAAGGCGCGCCAGGCGCGTTCGGGTCGGCCGAGATGACCGGTGGAAGACAACAGCCCGGCGGCAATCAGGCCGAGCGCCAACCCCATGCCGATAAAGCCCAGCCAGAAATCAACGGGAATGACGCCCAGTCCGCCGAGCAGGCCAAGCAACGCCAGCAGGCCGTAGCCGGCGCCGGTCGCTGTGGTGAAGAAGACGACGGAAAAGGCTGGATGCATGAGCGCTAGTTCGAAAGCATGCGGTCGATCCAGCCGAGAAAGCCACCATCCGCCTTGATCGGCTGCAGTGCCGGCGCGTCTATTTTGGCCGCCCGGTCGCTGCGTGCGCGCGGCGGCAGATATCTGTTGGTCGGCTTGTAGCCGAGTTCCGGCATCAGGGCGACGCCACCGCGCTCCTCGACAAGCAGCGAAATCGCCGAGGCCGGATCGCCGAGGTCGCCGAAATGCCGGGCGCTGGTCGGGCAGGCGGCAACGCAGGCCGGCACGCGATCTTCTTGCGCCAGATTGTCGTTGTAGATGCGGTCGACGCAGAGCGTGCATTTCTTCATCACGCCGACATCGGTGTCGAACTCTCGCGCGCCGTAGGGGCAGGCCCAGCTGCACAGCTTGCAGCCGATGCATTTATCCTCGTCGATCAGCACGATGCCGTCCGACGCGCGCTTGTAGGAGGCGCCTGTCGGACAGACGGTGACGCAGGCCGGCGTCTCGCAATGCAGGCAGGAGCGTGGGAAGTTGACGGTGCGGCCGCCAGCCTCGGTCGTGTGCTCGTAAGCATGCACGCGGTTGAACCAGACGCCGTCGACATGTCCACCATAGGGATCGATGTCGGTGAGCGGCGCCATGTGGCCGCCGGTGTTCCACTCCTTGCAGGCGGTGACGCAGGCCTGGCAGCCGACGCAGGTGTCGAGGTCGATGACGAGGCCGAGCTTCTTGTCGGTATGAGCGGGAAGGCAAGTCATTCGGCGGCTTCCCTTTTCATGCGAAAATCGGCGCCGAAGCGCAGCATATCCGGTGAAGGCTCCATATGCGGCGGCTGGTGAAAACGCTCGAACTGCGGCTCGGTGAAGCCGGCCTCCTCGACCGCGCATTTTACGATGCGGACCCTGAGGTCGAACCACGCCGCCTGGCCGGTGACGGGGTCGGAATTGGAGTAGCGCCGGCCGTCGGCATTCGCGGATGTCTGGTCGCCGATGATGTGGTTGAGCAGAAAGCCGCGATTGCTTTCGGCCGCGTCGTCCTTCAGCCCCCAGCTGCCGCGTCGCTTGCCGATAGCGTTCCAGGTCCAGACCGTATCTGCATTGACGCCGTCGATCAGCTTGATCTGGCCCTTCACGCGGCCGTTGATGCTTTCGATCCAGACCCAGTCGTCATCGACAAGGCCAAGCTTGGCGGCGGTCCCGTGGTGCACGAACAGCCGGTTCTGGCTGGTTATCTGCCGCAGCCACGCATTTTGCGAACCCCAGGAGTGATACATGTGCATTGGCCGCTGTGTTAGCGCGTGCAGCGGATACTTTTCGAGGTCGACGGTGGCCTCCTCGAAGGGCGCATACCAGAACGGCAGCGGGTCCATATAGGCTTCGATGCGGCCTCGCTCAGCCTTTGGCGGTTGCACCTTGCCATGGCCGCGCGCGGCGAGGCGGAAGCGCTGCATCGGCTCGGAATAAAGTTGGAAGACGATCGGCTCGGCGTTCGGCACGAAACCCATCTCGACCGCGAAGTCGAGATAGGAGCGGTTGCCCATCTTGTAGTAGCGCTGGTCGGCGGAAAAATCGTGATGCCAGAAGCCGCCATTGTCGATGTAGCGCTGCAACTGGTCCGGATTGACGTCGCCCTTGCCGACGGAAGCACCATCTTTGCCGCGCCAGCCGGCGAGTGGGCCGATGCCTGGCGTGCGCTCATGGTTGACGATGTAGTCGGCATAGTCGCGGTACTTCGCCGAACCATCTTCGTTTACGAAGCAGGGCAGGCCAAGCCGCGCGCCGAGCTCGATCAGCACCGACTGGAACGGCCGCACATCGCGGTCCGGCTCGACGACCGGATGGCGGATGGCGTCGCCCGGCCCGTCGGCGTGGCTGATCGGCCGGTCGAGCAGGCTGATGCAATCATGCCGTTCGAGATAGGTGGTGTCGGGCAGCACCAGGTCGGCAAACGGCACCGTCTCGGAATAATAGGCATCGGAATAGATGATGAAGGGGATCTTGTAGTCGCCGGCGTCATCCTTGTCGGTGAGCATGGCAATGGTCTCGACGGTGTTCATCGAGGAGTTCCACGCCATGTTCGACATGTACATTAATAGCGTGTCGATCGGATAAGGATCGCCGGCCCAGGCATTGCGGATGACCGTGTGCATCAGCCCATGCGCGGCCAAAGGTGCGTCCCAGGAATAGGCCTTGTCGATGCGGGTAGGTCGCCCAGCGTCATCGACCAGCAGATCGTCCGGCCCGCAGACGAAACCGAGCGGCACGCCATCCAGCGGCGTCATCGGCTGAACGTTCTTGCCGGCGGGCTTCGGCCCGGGCGGCGCCTGGCGCGGGTAGGGCGGTTTGAAGCGAAAGCCGCCGGGAACATCCACGGTGCCGAGCAGCACCTGCAGGAGATGGATGGCGCGGCAGGTGTGAAAACCGTTGGAGTGGGCCGAGATGCCGCGCATGGCATGCATCGACACCGGCCGACCCTTGATGGTCTCGTGGCGGCGGCCGGCCCAGTCGGTCCAAGCGACAGGCAGCTCGATCGTCTGCTCGAAGGCGACATGCGCCAGTTCCGCCGCGATGCGGCGGATCGTTTCGGCATCGACGCCGCAGCGCTCGGCGACGGCGTCCGGCGAGTGGGTCTCGTCGAGATAGCGTTCGGCCATCAGCTGGAAGACCGGCACGCAGCGTCGATCGCTGACCATATAGCTGCCGATCAGCGCCAGCTTCGCCACGGGATCGGCGGCCTTGACCGATTGTTTCGCCACCCTGTCCCAGGCCAGCGGATTGCCGTCGGCGTCGCGCATGAACAGTCCGTCATCGGCCGCGCCCGGCTCCTGCACGACAAGCACCGGCGCATTGGTGTAGCGCAGCAGATAGTCGAGATCGACGCGCCCGGCCTTGAGCAGTTCGTGGATCAGTGCCAGCACGAACAGGCCGTCCGTGCCCGGCCTGATGCCGATCCAGTCGTCGGCGATCGCATTGTAGCCGGTGCGGCAGGGATTGATCGAGACCACCTTGGCGCCGCGCGCCTTGAGCTTGCCAAGGCCGATCTTGATCGGGTTGGAATCATGGTCCTCGGCGACGCCGAACAGCATGAAGTATTTGGTGTTGTCCCAGTCGGGCTCGCCGAACTCCCAGAACGAGCCGCCGATCGTATGGAGCCCGCCGGCCGCCATGTTGACCGAGCAGAAGCCGCCATGTGCGGCGAAATTGGGCGTGCCGAATTTCGAGGCCCACCAGCCAGTCAGCGATTGCGACTGATCGCGCCCGGTAAAGAAGGCGAGTTTCTTCGGATCGGTTCGGCGGATCGCCGACAACCGCTCGGTGGCTATCGAGAAGGCTTCCTCCCACTCGATCTCGCGGAATTCACCCGAGCCGCGCGGACCGGTGCGCAATAACGGCTTCCTGAGCCGCGCCGGGCTGTAATGCTGCATGATGCCGGAGCTGCCCTTGCCGCAGATCACGCCCCGGTTCACCGGATGGTCCTTGTTGCCGTTGATGTAGCGGACCTTGCCGTCCTTGATGTGGACGTCGATGCCGCAGCGGCAGGCGCACATATAGCAGGTGGTCTTGGCGATACGGTCGGAGACGGTCGGCGACGTGTCGACGCCGTCGCCTTCGGCCGGCGCTCGGCTGTCGGTCAGCGGCCGTTGGGAGGGAGCGGAATTGGCGCCGCGCGGCGTATCGTGCCTCATGAACCGCGAGCGCTCTGGCCGCTCGCCGTCTTGGCCTTCGTCTTCGGCCCTGGACCGCGCATATAGTGCAGTTCGGGATGATAGCGCTCGCCAGCCAGTTGCCGCCGCAGGCGACGGGTCCAGTGCGCGAAAACGGATTTGAAGCGCCCGATCATTTCCAGCCTGGCCGTGGAACGGCCAATTTTTTCCAACTTCCGGCAAAAACTTAGAACAAAGCAATTGATGCGTCTAACAAGCAGCTCTTGTAATTCCGATCGATTTTGCTTCTTAGTTATCGCATGACCCTCGATCAATTGCGCATCTTCGTGGCGGTCGCCGAACTTGGCCATATGACCAAGGCCGCCGAGCGTCTGGGCATTTCGCAATCCGCCGCTTCGGCCGCCATCCGCGCGCTCGAAAACCAGCACGGCGTGCGGCTGTTCAACCGCGTCGGCCGCAACATCGAGCTTGCGCAGACCGGCCATCGTTTCCTGCCGGAGGCG
Source organism: Mesorhizobium sp. RCC_202 (assembly GCF_041355295.1). Taxonomy (NCBI): domain Bacteria; kingdom Pseudomonadati; phylum Pseudomonadota; class Alphaproteobacteria; order Hyphomicrobiales; family Phyllobacteriaceae; genus Mesorhizobium; species Mesorhizobium sp. RCC_202. The sequence goes on along the minus strand of NZ_JBFUPO010000001.1, from coordinate 49,643 downwards.
AAAGCGGTTCTGGATCGGGCCGCGGCAGCTCGCGGCATGCTGGAGGATGTCGCGCAGACCGTCACCGGCAGCCTGTCGATCGCCGCCAGCCAGACCATCGCCAGCTACTGGCTGCCGCGCCGCCTAGCGTCCTTCCATGAGGCTTACCCGGCGGTGAAGCTGAGCGTCACGATCGGCAACACCAGGCAGGTCGAGACCAATGTGCTGGACGGCCGCGCCGATTTCGGACTGGTCGAGGGCCGTACGGAATCCGATGTCCTGCGCCGCGCCACGGTGAACGAGGATCGCATGATGCTGGTGGTGGCGAACTCGTATCCTGAAATTCCGATGACGCGGGCGGGAAAGCTCGACATCAGGGCCTTGCGCTGGATCATCAGGGAGGGCGGGTCCGGCACGCGCGAGGCGCTGGAGGATTTCGCGCATGGCGAAGGTGTCCCGCCGACGGAATTGCAGATATTCCTCGTTCTGCCCAGCAACGAAGCCGTGCGTCAGGCCGTGGAAGCCGGCGCCGGGGCCACGATCATCTCGGAGCTCGTTGTCGCGCGCTCCCTGGCCGAGGGTAGCCTCAGGGCAGTGGCGGTCGATTTGCCGAAGCGCGACTTCGCGATGATCACCCACCGCGACCGGCAGGCGAGCCTCGCCCAGATGGCGCTCAAGGCGCATCTCACGGAAAAGGTGGGCTGATCCCACGGCGACGCCGGGGTCGCGTTGTTGGAATGCTCGTCGCAGCGTTCGCGGCTGGCTGATGCCTCCGAACTTCGTCATTCTAGGGCGAAGCAGTCGCGAAGCGACGTCGCGGAGACCCTAGAATCCATGCCGTTACGCCTGCCAAAGAATGCCTCGGTTCAGAAAACAGGTGCATATAGCTGACGTTATAGTGCCAAAGCCTGCACCGTTGCGTCGCTTCGAAGTTCCGGCATGGGTCCTCGGGTCTACGCGCGTCGCTTCGCTCCTTGCTCAGCAGTGGATGACGAACAGATGGATGTTTCGGCCAATCTTCTAGGCATGCCGACCGCTACCGGCAAAAAGGTCAGGCGAACTTTCGCCGCGCATCGAGCGCCAGGCCGAGGCCGACGGAGCCAAACATATCGCCTTCGATGACGGAGGCCTGCGGCACCAGCGCAAGGATCCGCCGCTTCGCCAGCGGGATCGCCGTCGAGCCGCCGGTCAGGAACACGGCGGTGACGGCGGAGGCGGGAACGCCCGCGTCGGCGATCGTCTGCTCGACCGTCGCGGTCACCCGTTCGATGTCGCCGCCAATCGTGCCCTCGAGGCCGGCGCGCGTGATCTCGGCCGCGAAGCGCGCGCCGGGCAGCGACACCTTGACCTCCGCCGAGGGCTGGTCGGTGAGCGCGATCTTGGCTTTTTCGACCAGTCCGGCCAGCGCATGGCCATAGCGATGCTCGACGACGTGGATGAAACGATCGACAAGGTCGGCCCGCTCGGCCTCGTAGCGGACCTGCCGGAGGTCCGTCATCGCCTTGGCGGTGTAGACGAGGTTGATGCGCTGCCAGGTCGCCAGGTCGACGAAATAGGCCGCGGGCAGGTTGCGCTTGTGGTCCTTGGTCCGCGTCAGATAGCCGAGCTCGGGCATGACATGGGCAATGCTGAGCAGTCGGTCGAAGTCGGTGCCGCCGATATGAACGCCGCGATTGGCCAGGATGTCGTCCTTGCGGTCGGTCGAACGCGCGCGCTCCGGCGAGACGCGCACGATCGAGAAGTCGGACGTGCCGCCGCCCATGTCGACGATCAGCGCCAGTTCCTCGCGGGCGACGTTCTGCTCGTAATCGAGCGCCGCCGCGATCGGCTCGAACTGGAAGGCGATGTGCTTGAAGCCTTGCGCGTGGGCGGCCTTTTCCAGCTGGCTTTGCGCCTTCGCGTCCGCGGCCGTGTCGTCGTCGACGAACTGCACGGGGCGGCCGAGAACGACGCTCTCCACCGGCGCGCGGGCGTCCTCCTCGAGCCGTTTCTTCAAATGGCCGACAAACATGCCGACAATGTCGATGAAGCCTATCTGGCGTGTCTTGATGCGCGTCTTCTCATTGGCGAGCGAACTGCCGAGCACGCTCTTCAGGGACCGCATCAGCCGGCCTTCGATGGCGTCGGTGTAGTCGGCGATCGCGCGGCGGCCGAAATAGGTGTGGCCATCCTCGAAGTTGAAGAAGACCGCGCTTGGCAGAGTGGGTTGCTCGCCCTCCAGCGCAACCAGCCGTGCCTGCCCGTTGCGGATCACGCCAACGGTGGAGTTGGACGTGCCGAAATCAATGCCGCCGAATGCAGATTGCATCGCAGCCTCCTGTCGTTGCCTTGGCAGGATCGTGGCGACGCGAAGCGCGCCGTCATCCGGATAGCCGGACCGTTCTGCCGAATTGATTGTGCGTGTTTACCCTTGAGCCGGGAGGCGGCGGTTTATCGCATGATCGCCTGAAGGGAAACCCTTTGCGGGAAAATGGGTTTCCATTTTCCCGTGCCTTCAGTCCTTGCGGAAGACCAGCCGTCCGAGCCAGCCGGTGATCATCGCGAGCGACACGGCGAACACGCCGTAGAGAAAGGAATACTCATGCGCGACGCGGAAGACCGACTGCTCGAAGCCGGATTTGCGAATTTCGAGCTGGGCCGAGCTTTCCTTGATGAACAAGCCGCTCTTGAAAAGGAACGCGCGGGCTTTATGGGTGCCAACCGGCACGTTGGGCGCCAGCCGCACGGTGGCGCGAAACAGGTTCTGCGACAGGAACTGCACGCCGCCGATATTCTCGCTGTAGAGCCCGGTCGCCGTCTTGCGCTCGCGAAGTGCCGCGGTGAATTCCTCAATGGTCGCCGGGCTGTCGTTTTCGTCGGCGGGCATCATGTAGAGATTTTGCGACCCGAGCGAGAGCTGCTTGTATTTGCTCGGCTCGGCGATGTCCTGCAGCGGCCGCGTCGTGGCGACCGAATAAGACATCGGCACGTTCTCGAAGGTTTCGGACTCCAGGTTCACCCAGACGCCGAGCACCCTGTCCTTGCGCCGGACAACGACAGGGCGCGGCGGGCCCTCGAGCACGACGATGACGTCATAGCGTCCCTGACGCGCGACCAGCGGGTCAGGATTCTCCAGCGATCCGAAGATGGTGAGGTCGGCGCCGGAAAACCCGGCCGTGATCGAAACGGCGTCGGTCGACAGGCCGATCTGGATACCTTCGGGAATCGGCGCCTGCGCCGTTGCCGGTGTCAGGGCAAAGAACAGCGAAAGCAGCATCGTGGCCGACAATACTCGCAACCCTGCCATCAGTTCAGGCCTGCGGCGGAAAGCGAATAAAGGTTGGGCGGCGTCACGAACAGGTCGATGGCAAGACGGATGGCGACGGCCAGCACCAGCATGGCCAGGAGTGCGCGCAACTGTTCGCCGCGCAATCGTTGGCCGGCCTTGGCGCCATATTGCGCGCCGGCGACGCCGCCGGCCATCAAAAGGAAAGCGAGGATCACGTCGACCGTCTGGTTGGTCGTGGCATGCACCAGCGTCGTGTAGGCGGAGGTGAAGATGATCTGGAACAGCGAGGTGCCGATAACGACATTGGTCGGCACCTTGAGCAGATAGATCAGCGCCGGCACCATGATGAAGCCGCCGCCGACGCCCATGATCGACGACAGGAAGCCGATTCCGGCGCCGAGCCCGAGCACCGGAATGACGCTGACAAACAGTTTCGAGGCGCGGAAGCGCATCTTGAACGGCAGCCGGTGGATCCAGTTGTGCTGGCCGGACTTCTTCAGCACGGGTGCGGCGCCGCTGCGGCTGGCGCGCAGCGCGTTGACGCTCTCGACCAGCATCAGCCCGCCGACGGTGCCGAGCAGCACGACGTAAAGCAGCGAGATGAACAGGTCCAACTGACCGAGCCGGCGCAGCAGCGCAAACACGAAGATACCGGCGGTCGAGCCGACGATGCCGCCGGCCAGAAGCACGCCGCCCAGCTTGAAGTCGAGCGTGCCGCGCTTGAAGTGCGAGAGCGCCCCCGAGAAGGAGGAGGCGATGACCTGGTTGGCGCCGGTGGCCACCGCGATCGCCGGCGGGATGTTGTAGAAGATCAAGAGCGGCGTGATCAGGAAGCCGCCGCCGACCCCGAACATACCCGACAGGAAGCCCACCGCCGCGCCCATCGCCAGCAGCACGAAGACGTTGACGGAAATTTCCGCGATCGGGAGATAGATGCCCACCCGGCTGTCTCGATCCGTTTGCTTGTCGGCCTATGCTGCCGTGTGGGCAGTATCGCACCGAAAAGCCAATTTTTTCTTGCGCCGACGCGGCGGCCGGCCAAAGCCCGCCGCCGCGTCGAAACAAAAACCATCTCAATCAGTTAACAGGCAAATGTGTGGCAAGGCGTCGCGTATGCGACGCGTCTGCCGCTATTTGTGCGCCAGCAACGCCTTGACCAGCGGTGCGTCGACCTCGCCGGTAGGCTTCATCTTGTTGTCGGTCTGGAACGCCATGATGGCGGTCTTGGTCTTGCCGCCCATCACGCCGTCGGCGCCGCCGGCATCGTAGCCGTTCTTGTTGAGGATCAGCTGGATGTTCTTGACCGCCTTTTTCATGTCGATGCCGGCGGTCGTCTGCGGGGTGCTGTCCTGCCAGGATTCGGGAACGTCGGCCGAGTTGGCGGCGGCGTTGAGCGGCTTTGCCTTCCACAGTTCGGTGGCGGCGCGCGCCTTTTCGAGCTGCTCGGGCCGCAGCGCGTTGGCGATCTCGTCGCGCTTGGCGGCGGCGTCCTTGTCGCCGGTCTTGGCGACCAGCGCGAACCACTTGTAGGACTCTTCCAGGTTCTGCTTCATGCCGACGCCCTTGGCCGCCAGGATGCCGAGGTTGAATTGGCTGTCCTTGACGCCGAGGTCGGCCGCTTCCTGGAACCACCGCGCGGCGGACTCATTGTCGGTCACCCCGTCCGCCGCCATTGCAAACAGCACCGCCAGATTGTGCATGGCGCTGGCGTTGCCCTGTTCGGCGGCGAGCTGGTAGTAGCTCTTGGCCTTCTTGAGGTCGCGCGCGACGCCGATGCCCTTCTCGTAGAAATTGCCGATGCGGTATTCGCCGGGCGCAAAACCGAGCTCGGCCGACTTCTCGTACCACTTGGCCGCCGTCGCCATGTTTTCCTTGACGCCGCGCGATTCGGCGTAACGCGAGCCGATCTCGAACAGCGCCTTGGCGTCGCCGCCGCCCGCTGCATCGCGCAGCGCGATCGGGCCGATCTCGGAAGGAATGTCGATCTTGGCCGCGGCCGTTGCGGCCTGGCTGTCGGCCGGCGGCACGGCGCCGGTCGTGTCGGCGGAAGTGGCAGCCTGTGCGCTGGCCGCCGAGCTGTTGGCTGCCGGATTGACCGCTGCCGGCTCCTTGGCCGCCGGCTGCGCGTCACCGTCCGTATCGATCGCAGCGGCTGCGGCAGGCTCGGACGGTGCCGCGGCCATCGGAGCCGGTGCAGGCTCCGAAGGTGCGGCAAGCGCCATCGGCATCGGCGCCGGTGTGACCGGCGCCGCAATCGTCGGCACAGCTGTGGCAGAGGCGTCAGGGCTGGATGGCTGCGCCGCGGCTTGCGCTGGCGGATCGTCCTTCACCGCCTCGGCCTGCCGGACGGGACGCGCCGGAGCGCTCTCGGGCTGCGCGGCATCCGTGTCAGTCTTCGGCGCGCTGTTGGCGTTGAGCGAGGCGGTTTCGACCGCCGGGGCGGAGATGACCGGAGCCACGTCATTGCTGGCCACCGGCGCGGGATCGGACAGGAATGCCTTGCCGAGCTGCAGGCCGGCCAGCGCCATCATGATGGCGGCGGCGGCCATCAGGATCGGCTTGCGGCGCGCCTTGAGCAGATCGCCTATCCTCAGCGCCTTCACCGGACCGGTCATCGTCGACTGGCGCTTCAGCGCGTCGGCTTCCGCGGCGGCGGCCTGCGCCGCTCGGCGCGCCGCCGCGATGAAATCGGACTTGGCGGCATCGGTCTCGGTGCGTTTGACCGGCTGGCCGCGCTCATCGCGCACGCGCTTCATGATGGCATTGAGATCCGGCGCGCCGGAACCGGGCTCCAGCGGCCTGTTGGCGGCCTTGGGGTCGAGCGGTTCGTCGATGTCGACGCTTGGAATGTCGGCCATTGGCGCCGAGCCGGCGAGCGGCAAGGTCTCGGCGTCCTTCTTGCCTTTGAAGGCGCGGGCCAGCCCGCTGAACATCGACTTCTTGCCGCCGGCCTTCTCGCCTTTCTCGGCGATAGCATCCGGTCCGAGCGCGGCCATGGCGGCTGCCGCGGCTGCCTCGGCGGGCGTGCGCTGGGGACCTGGGTCATTGCGCAGGATAGCGGCTGCGCGGCCCTCGAGATCGGCCATGTCGCCGCTCAGCGGCAGCGGCTGATCGATATCCATGGAAGGCGCGTCCTGCACCGCGATCTTGCCGCTACGGCCGCCGCGCATGCCGGCCGGGTCGACCAGTTCGCTGACAGCTTCGCTCGGCTCCGTCGTCTCCAGCGACCCGAGCCGGTCGACGATCTTGAGCAGCGTGTCGTGGATCGCCTCGAATGTCCGTGAGTTGCGCTCGTCCGAGCGGCGGGTGAGCGCCTCGAGCGTCTTCAAATCCTGGGCGAGGCCGGCGACGGCAGTCGCGTTGGTCGCGGCCGTGCTGGAGCTCGACTCGGCGATTGACCGGACGGCGCTTTCGGCCGCTTCGCGCGCCACGCTGAGGATGGAATCGTGCGTGCCGGCCAGCGACCTCTCGATCTCGTTGAGGCGCGGGCTGATGTCCTCGAACTCGGGCAGCGGCACGCCCGGCCTGGAAAGATGCGCCGACAGTCCCGCCACCTGCGCTTCGAGGCTGCGGATCAGCGCCGGATCGATACCGGCGACCTGCTGTGCCGAGGACTCAAGCCGGCTGGAAATGTCATCGAGCCGGGTTTCCAGGCCACGGATCGCCATGTCGTTGGCGGGATCGGGTGCGCGCGTCTCGATGCGCTTGGCCAGCGCCGTGAAGCGGGCGTCGATCGCTTCCATGATGCCGGCGCTGTCGTCCTGCCGCATGCGCTGGTCGAGCCTGTCGGCAACTTCGTCCAGCCGCCGCTCGAGATCGCGAAACAAGATGTTGCCCTGTTCGATCGCATCGCCCTGGCGGCGCTCGAACAGCATCGACAGCGCGTCGAAGCGCTGCTCCAGGCCCTGGAAGATGTGGTCGGCGTCCGGCATGGCCGGCGCCCGGTCCATCTTGTCGGTGATCAGGGCGATCTGCTTGCCGAGGCGCTCCATGGCCTGTTCCGGCAGATCGCCACGGTCGGCGAGCTGGTCTACCCGGCTGGAGAGAAGGTTGAGCCGGTCGATGACCTCAGCGCCCGGTCGCGATTGCGCGACCTCCTCGATCTGCTGCGCCAACGAGGCGATGCGTTTTTCGATCCGGCCGAACGTTTCCGGGTCGAAGGCATTGGCCTGTGCCGCCACCGTCGAGGCGACGATGGCGCGCGAAATCTCGTCCAGCCGCTCGTCGATCATGGCCAGCGTCTCGCCGCCGCGCGTCGTCTGCTGGCTGGCGAAACGGTCGACAGCGCCGGCAAGCATGCGCACTTTTTCTTCCAGCGAGCGCACCGACAGCGATTCCGGCAGATTGTTGACGGCGCTGCCGATCTGCTCGAGCCGATCGGTCAGCGCCGACAGGTTCGGTCCGTCGGCGCGGTTGCGCTGGTCGGCGTCGACGCGATCTTCAAAAGCGCTCCAGCGGCGGTCGAAATCATCCCAGCGGCGGTCGACCTTCTGCACGCTTTCTTCGCGCGCCAGCGTGTCGAGGGCCGCCTTGACCTGTTCCAGCTCAAGCCGCAGCAGATTGACGCTGCGGTCATCGCTCTTTTCAGCAAGCGTCTGGATGGCGCCCGAAAGGCGCTCGAATTCGAGGCCGAGCTCGGCGCTGCTCTTGTCCGGCAGGCCATTCGGATGGCTGTTCACTTGCAAGGCACGGTCGATGTCCTGGCGCAGCGTTTCGAATTCGCGCTGCAGGCCGGCGGTCATCTGGTGGCGCAGCTCCTCACGCAGCCCGCGCAATTCGACGGCGATCTTGCCGACCATGGCGACGCTGTCTTCCTGGCCGCGTACACGGTCGATGTCGCGGGCGATCGCCTGATAGTTCTGGCCGAAGGCGGAAGCCGCGGGAGCCGGGTTCTGCGGCGCGCGATTTGGCGCATTCGGTGACTGCGGTGCGGGATTTTGCGATCCGCGTTCCGGAGGCCGTTGCGCGGCGTAGGGGTCCTCATACCAGCGCGGCTGGCCATAAGGCTGGGCGCTGGCATAGCGCGGCTCGACGGCTGGCCGCCGCGGATCGGGGCGCTGCTCGGGCATCTCGGCGCGCGTGCGGTCCAGGCGCTGTTCCAGCGTCTCGAGCGAGCGGTTCAAGTCTTCGAGCGAGGTGTGCGGCCGACGCTGCCTGCCGGCGTTGAGTGTATCGAGATAGGACCGCTTGCTGTTCATCGATGCGCCCGTATTCAGAATGGCCGGCCAGTGGCCGGTTTCCCAGTATCTTGCCGGGAACGAAGCGGACCGAGCGGTTTTGCCGCGGAGGAAGACGAGCTTCCCGGGTTCTCACCCGCGCTTCGAAAAACCGTGAAAAAATTCGCTACAGGATAACCACGGGTGACCGACATGCGCACAATTCGCCTAACGTGGTAAACAACGCGTTAACCAAGCTTAAGAAGTCGCGCATAATCGTAAGCCGCCTGTCCTTGGTGCGGCATAAAGGTTCGTTTCGACAACGCCCTTGCGTCACCCTGCGGCTCTCGATATAGGATTGACGTAAACGTAAAAGGTGCAAAGCGTGCCTCTTGCGATTGACTTGTTGCAACCACGATTGGAAGCACGCCCCCGCTTCCATTCCGGCGACGCTTGGTCCGCGACCGCGACGCCATCAGGGGAAAGCTAGTGACCATGAAACTTGTTTCGCCCGGCGAGGCCGTGGCCAATACCAATAACGTACCGCTCGAGACCGGCGAAGACCTCGCCCGTATCGGCGAGATGGCCAAGAAATATGGTGTGACCCTTCGCACGCTTCGGTTCTATGAGGACAAGGGTTTGCTCAATCCGCAGCGCGACGGTTCGACCCGTCTCTACACGCGCCGCGACAAGGCCCGGCTGAAGCTGATCCTGCTTGGCCGCAAGGTCGGCTTCTCGCTGCGCGACGTCAAGCAGATGATGGATCTCTATGATCCGAGTGGCTCCAACACCAAGCAATTGCGGCTGGCGCTCGACAAGTCGGAAAAGCAGCTCGCCCGCCTGCAGAAGCAGCGCGCGCTGATCGACGACGCCATCAACGAGCTCTCCGGCTCGATGACGGCGGTGCGCCAGATGCTCACCGAGCGCGCCGCGCCGTCGCAGGCAAGCGTAGCCGGCTGATCGCGGCCGACGTCAACTGCGCTTGATACAGAAATCAAGAGCCGCGCGGCTGTAGCCGTGCGGCTTTTTTGTTGCGACTATCGCGCCGCTCGCCAAATTTTTTCTGACTGCGACCTTGTTGACGTTTACGCAAACGTCAATATTTGTTATCGGAGCATCGACATTGGTCTGGCCTCTCGTCCGCAACGTGGACGCGAACTTGCCGGCTGGCCAGTACTGCAAGGGTGGAGGAAGGCATGACGATCTACAGGGCGCCGGTTCAGGACACGCTTTTCGTCCTCAACGATGTGCTGGGCTACCAGCGCTATGCCAATCTTCCGGGCTTCTCGGACGCCACGCCGGACGTGCTCGAGGCGATCCTCGCCGAAGGCGCAAAACTTGCCGAGAACGTCATGCATCCGCTGAACCGCGTCGGCGACTTGGAAGGCTGCGTGCGCCACGACGACGGCTCGGTCACCACGCCCAAGGGTTTCAAGGACGCCTACGACCAGTACCGCGAGGGTGGCTGGATGGGGCTGGCGGCGCCAGCCGAATTCGGCGGCCAGGGCTTGCCTTACGCGGTCCACACCGCGGTTTCCGAATATATGATCTCCGCCAACATGGCGTTGATGATGTATCCCGGCCTGACCCAAGGCGCGATCGCGGCCATCGTCACCCACGGCACGGACGAGCAGAAGACCACCTGGCTGCCCCGGCTGATCGAGGGCAGCTGGACCGGCACCATGAACCTGACCGAGCCGCACTGCGGCACGGACCTCGGTCTCCTGCGCAGCAAGGCCGTGCCCAATGGCGACGGCACCTACAGGATTTCGGGCCAGAAGATATTCATCTCCGCCGGCGAGCACGACATGTCGGACAACATCGTCCATCTGGTGCTGGCCCGCGCCGAGGGCGCGCCGGAAGGCGTCAAGGGCATTTCCCTGTTCATCGTGCCGAAGTTCAAGCTCGATGCCGCCGGCAATCCGGGCGAGCGCAACACGCTCTCCTGCGGCTCCATCGAGGAGAAGATGGGCATCCACGGCAACTCGACCTGCGTCATGAATTATGACGAGGCCGAGGGCACGCTGCTCGGCGAGCTGAATGGCGGCCTCAAGGCCATGTTCACGATGATGAACGAGGCCCGCCTCGGCGTCGGCCTGCAGGGCCTTTCGGTCTCAGAGATCGCTTACCAGAACGCCGTTTCCTACGCCAAGGATCGGCTCCAGGGCCGCTCGCTGTCGGGCGCCAAGGCGCCGGAGAAGAAAGCCGACCCGATCATCGTCCATCCCGACATCCGCCGTTCGCTGATGACCATGAAGGCCTTCAACGAGGCTGGCCGCGCGTTGGCGCTGTGGACGGCGATCAAGTCCGACGTCGCGCATCGTTCCGGGGACGACAAGGATCGCCAGACCGCCGACGACTACACCGGCCTGATGACGCCGGTGGTCAAGGGCGTGCTCACCGACAAGGGTTTCGACCACGCGGTGATGGCGCAGCAGGTGTTTGGCGGCCATGGCTATATCGAAGAGCACGGCATGAGCCAGTTCGTGCGCGATGCCCGCATCGCCATGATCTATGAAGGCGCCAACGGCATCCAGGCGCTCGACCTCGTCGGCCGCAAGCTCGGCCTCAATGGCGGCCGCGCCGTGCAGGCCTTCTTCAAGGAGGTCGGCGAGTTCTGCGAGGAAAACCGCGCCGACGAGAAGCTGGCGCCGTTCACCAAGGCGCTGAAGAAAGGTCTCAACGATCTGCAGGCGGCGACGATGTGGCTGCTGCAGAACGGCATGGCCAAGCCCGATAATGCCGGTGCCGCCTCGACCGACTACATGCATCTCTTCGGCCTGGTCGCGCTCGGCTACATGTGGGCGCAGATGGCGCGATCCGCCCAGGCAAAGCTCACGGAAGGCGCCAACGGCGCGTCCGCTTTCTACGACAACAAGTTGGTGACGGCGCGCTTCTTCATGGAGCGGATCATGCCGGAGACGACGAGTCGTCTCGCCCGCATCTCCAGTGGCGCGGACGCGCTGATGGCACTGCCGGCGGAAGCGTTCTAAGCTTCGCCGAAGGCCGACTTCGTCGGCACACAACACGTGGAGGATAAACGTGGCGACCAACCCGGCCGACATTCTTGGCCTTCCCAAACCCGCCTGGGCGGCGGATGAGGTCGGCATGCTCTACGACATGGCGACCCGCTTCATGTCGGAAGAGATCGCGCCGCGCTACGACGAGTTCGAGAAGAACGAGATGGTCGACCGCGAAAGCTGGCTGAAGGCTGGCGCTGCCGGCCTGCTCTGCGCCTCGATGCCGGAGAAATACGGCGGCTCCGGCGGGACCTTCGCGCATGAGAGCGCTATCATCGAGGCGATCGGCCATGTCGGCGTCGACGGCTTCGGCATCGGCCTGCACAATGCGATCGTTGCTCCATACATCCTTCATTATGGCTCCGAGGAGCAGAAACAGAAGTGGCTGCCGAAGCTCGCCTCGGGCGAACTGATCGGCGCCATCGCCATGACCGAGCCCGGCGCCGGTTCCGACCTGCAAGGCGTCAAGACCCGCGCCGAGAAGGACGGCAACCACTACAAGATCAACGGCTCCAAGACCTTCATCACCAACGGTCAGCTCGCCAACCTGATTATTGTCGTCACCAAGACCGATCCCGAGCAGGGCGCCAAGGGCACCTCGCTGATCGTCGTCGAGACCGACCAGGTCGAAGGTTTTCAGCGCGGCCGCAACCTCGACAAGATAGGGCTCAAGGCCAACGACACCTCCGAGTTGTTCTTCAACGATGTCCGCGTGCCGACCGCCAATTTGCTCGGCCACGAGGAAGGCAAGGGTTTTGTCCAGTTGATGCAGCAACTGCCGCAAGAGCGGCTGCAGATCGGCACCGGCGCCATCGCCATGATCGAGCGCGCGCTGGCGCTGACCATCGAATACGTCAAGGAACGCAAGGCCTTCGGCAAGGCGGTCATCGATTTCCAGAACACCCAGTTCAAACTCGCTGAACTGAAGACTGAAGCGACCGTCGGCCGTGTCTTCTACAATGACTGCGTCGCCCGCCACATCGCTGGCGGCCTCGATCCGGTCACCGCCTCCATGGCCAAATACTGGCTGTCCGACCTGCAGGGCAAAGTCGTGGACGAATGCCTTCAATTGCACGGCGGCTATGGCTACATGAATGAATACCCGATCGCCCGCATGTACCGCGACGCCCGCGTCCAGCGCATCTACGGCGGCACCAACGAGATCATGAAATTGCTGATCGGGCGCTCTCTCTGAGCGACACGATCGGCAAAGCCAAGGAGCACGAAATGACTGAGGCTTACGTCTATGACGCCGTGCGCACGCCGCGTGGCAAGGGCAAGAAGGATGGCTCGCTGCATGAGGTACCGGCGGTGCGGCTTGCCGCCCGCACGCTGGAAGCGCTGCGCGACCGCAACGGCCTCGACACCGGTAATGTCGACGACATCATCTTCGGCTGCGTCGACCCGGTCGGCGAGGCGGGCTCGGTCATTCCGCGCGCCGCCGCCTTCGAAGCCGGTTACGACAACAAAGCTCCGGGTATGCAGATTTCGCGCTTCTGCGCTTCCGGTCTCGACGCCATCAATTTCGGCGCCGCCAAGATCGCGCAGGGCGCCGATGAGATCGTCATTGCCGGCGGTGTCGAATCCATGTCGCGTGTCGGCATGGGCGCCTCGGGCGGCGCCTGGTTCATGGATCCGTCCGTCGGCCTGCCTGGCTGGTTCGTGCCGCAGGGCATCTCGGCCGACCTGATCGCCACCAAATACGGTTTTTCCCGCGACGACGTCGACGCCTATGCGGTCGAGAGCCAGAAGCGCGCTGCAAAATCCTGGGCGGATGGCCTTTTCAAGAATTCGGTCATCCCGATCAAGGACCAGAACGGTCTCACCATCCTCGACCATGACGAGCACATGCGGCCTTCGACCGATATGCAGTCGCTCGCCTCGCTCAATCCGTCCTTCGTCATGCCGGGCGAAATGGGGGGGTTCGACGCGGTAGCCGTGCAGAAGCATCCGGAAGTCGAGGAGGTCAATCACGTCCACCATGCCGGCAATTCGTCGGGCATCGTCGATGGCGCCGCCGCCGTGCTGCTCGGTTCCAAGAAGGCAGGCAAGGCGATGGGTATCAAGCCCCGCGCCCGTATCCGCGCCTTCGCCAACATCGGCTCCGAGCCGGTGCTGATGCTGACCGGCCCGGTCGACGTCACCGAGAAGCTGTTGAAGCGCGCCAAGATGAAGCTGTCGGACATCGACCTGTTCGAGCTCAACGAGGCTTTCGCTTCGGTCGTGCTGCGCTACATGCAGGCTTTCGACATCCCGCATGACAAGATCAACGTCAATGGCGGCGCGATCGCCATGGGCCACCCGCTCGGCGCCACCGGCGCCATGATCCTGGGCACGGTGTTGGACGAACTCGAGCGCCGCGACCTGAACACGGCGCTGGTCACGCTCTGCATCGGCGCCGGCATGGGCACCGCCACGATCATCGAACGCGTCTGATTTCGGCCGGAAGGAGACAGATATGACTTATACCAACTTCACGGTCGACACCGACGCCGATGGCATCGCGCTGGTCACCTGGAACATGCCCGAACGCTCGATGAACGTCTTCACCGAAGAGGTGATGAACGAGCTCGACCGGATTATCGACCAGGTTGTGGCCGACGCCGGCATCAAGGGCGCGGTCATCACTTCGGGCAAGGACAGCTTCTCCGGCGGTGCCGATCTCACCATGCTGCAGAAGATGCTTGCCGTGTTCGTCGGGGAGAAGGCCAAGGATCCAGAGAAAGCGGCAAAGCTTCTGTTCGACAATGCCGGTCGCATGGGCGCCCTGTGGCGCAAGCTCGAAACGTCGGGCAAGCCCTGGGTGTCGGCGATCAACGGCACCTGCATGGGCGGCGCCTTCGAACTGTCGCTCGCCTGTCACGGCCGCGTCGCCGCGGACTCCGACAAGGTCAAGATGGCCCTGCCGGAAGTCAAGGTCGGCATCTTCCCCGGCGCCGGCGGCACCCAGCGCGTGCCGCGCCTGACCGACCAGCAGCAGGCGTTGCAGATGCTGACCAGCGGCCAGAACCTGTCGCCGCAGAAGGCGAAGGCCATGGGCCTGATCCATGAGATCGCCGAGCCGAAGAAACTGATCGAGACCGCTAAGGCGATGATCAAAAACGGCCTCAAGGCAGTCCAGCCTTGGGACGAGAAGGGCTTCAAGCTGCCTGGTGGCCAGATCTATTCGCCCGCCGGCTTCAATCTGTGGCCGCCGGCCATCGCCATCCTGCGCCGCGAGACCTATGGCAATTACCCCGCCGCCGCCGCGATCCTGAAATGCGTCTATGAGGGCCTGCTGGTGCCGTTCGACACCGGTCTCAGGATCGAGCAGCGCTATTTCACCGAGGTCATGCAGTCCAAGGAAGCGGCGGCGATGATCCGCTCGCTGTTCGTGTCGCTGCAGGAACTCAACAAAGGCGCCCGCCGTCCAGCCGGCGTGCCGGACACCAAGTTCAAGAAGATCGGCATCCTCGGCGCCGGCTTCATGGGCGCCGGCATCGCCTATGTCACGGCGAAAGCCGGGATTCCGGTCGTTCTGCTCGATCGGGATCTGGAGTCAGCGCAGAAAGGCAAGGCGCATTCCGACAGCCTTGTCTCGGATCAGGTCAAGAAGGGTCGCGCCAAGCCTGAAGACAAGGACAAGCTTCTGTCGCTGATCACGCCGACGGCCGATTATGCCGACCTTGCCGGCTGTGACCTCGTCGTCGAGGCGGTGTTCGAGGATTCAGCCGTCAAGAAGGAAGCCACCGAGAAGGCCGAAGCGGTGCTGAAGTCTGCGGCGATCTTCGCTTCCAACACCTCGACGATCCCGATCACAGGGCTGGCGAAGAATTCGTCGCGTCCGAAGAATTTCATCGGCATCCATTTCTTCTCGCCTGTCGACAAGATGATGGTGGTCGAGATCATCCTCGGCAAGAAGACCGGCGACAAGGCTTTGGCTGTCGCCTTCGACTTCGTACGCGCCATCAAGAAGACGCCGATCGTCGTCAACGACACGCGGGGCTTCTACGTCAACCGCTGCGTGCTGCGCTACATGTCGGAAGCCTACAAGATGCTGATCGAAGGCGTTCCGGCGCCGATGATCGAGAACGCCGCCAAGGCTGCCGGCATGCCGGTCGGGCCGCTGGCGCTGACCGACGAGACGGCGGTCGACCTTGCCCAGAAGATCATGAAGCAGACCATCCGGGATCTCGGCGAGAAGGCCGTCGATGCCAAGCAGATGGCGCTGATCAACACCATGGTCGACACCCATGGCCGCTTCGGCCGCAAGAACGGCAAGGGCTTCTACGATTATCCGGCCAAGCCCGCGAAGAAGAAGCTGTGGCCGGGCTTGAAGGATCTCTATCCGCAGCTCGCGCCCGAGAAGGTCGACTATGAGGAGCTGAAAGAGCGCCTGCTGGTCACCATCGCGCTGGAAGCGGTGCGCGTCATGGAAGAGGGCATCGTCACCGATCCGCGCGAGGCCGATGTCGGCTCGATCCTCGCCTTCGGCTTCGCGCCGTTCACCGGCGGCGCGCTCTCCTACATCGACGGCATCGGCGCCAAGCGTTTCGTCAAGATCGCCAAGGGTCTGCAGAAGAAGTACGGCGCCGAGTTCAAGGCGCCCAAGCTTCTGCTCGACATGGCCGAGAAGGGCGAGAGCTTCTACCAGCGCTTCGATCCGCATCAGAAGGGTGAGGTCAGGGAAGCCGCCTGACGAAACCGAAATGTATGTCTGGGGGCGCATGGCGCGCACGATGGCCACGGCATCCAGCCGTGGCCCTTATTGGGTGGGCGACGAAAGCCGGCTGGCCTTCCGCTGCCTGCCGATCGACATCGACTTCAACCTGCATCTCAACAATGCGCGCTACATGATGCTGGCCGATCTCGGCCGCATCGACATCTTCCTGCGCATCGGGCTCATTGCGCTGGCGCGCAAGAAGGGCTGGGCGCCGATGATCGGCGGGCTGCAGGTCGCCTATGTACGTGAAATAAGGCTGTGGCGGCGCTTCGAGGTGGCGTCGTCGATCGAGACCTGGGAAGGCACCTCGGTCATCGGCAGGCACCGCTTCGTCCTAGACAATGGCGAGACGGCAGCACTTATCATGACCACGGGCGGCGTCTATGACCGTGGCAGCCGCCGCTTCCTCGACATCGACGAGGTCGTGACAGCGCTTGGCCACGCCGCCAGGCCGCGCCCGCCGACAGAGACCGAGCGGACATTCATGCTCTCGCACAGGAATCTGCGCGAACAGGCCAAGGCGGCCTGACGAGGCCGGCTGCTTCAGTCTTCAGTGCTCGGCCCGGAAGGTCTCGCCGAGATTGACCGCGTCGCCGAAATAGTGGCGGAACACGTAAAACAGCGGATTCCATTGCGCGACCCGGCAGGGCGATCCCAAGCCTAAGCACGGTAACGTTTCGGCCCCGGTCGAACGATGCGTTGCGCAGGGGGGCGTCCACAGACCGACGTGACCAGGCAGGCGCGCCGCCGCCGGCTTTTTTGCAAAAGGTCGAGGTGATACATTAGACATCGCTAACGAAAACTAGGGAGCGAATATCATGCGTATGATGCTGAAAGTCACCGTTCCGACCGTGGAAGGCAACAAGGCGCTCAAGGACGGCAGCATGGGGAAATTCATCGAACACAGCCTGTCCGAGTTGAAGCCGGAGGCGGCGTATTTCACCGCCGAGAAGGGTCAGCGGACGGCCTATTTGTTCGTCGACGTGAAAGACAGTTCCGAGATGCCTTATTTTGGCGAGCGGTTCTTCCTGGCTTTCAATGCCGCCGTCGATTTCGTGCCTGTGATGAATGCAGAGGAACTCAAGCGGGGCCTGCCGAAGGCTCTGGCCGGAATCGGATAAGCCGACACCGGGAAGCGACAGCCATAAGCTTTCTTTCACGATCCGCCGGCTTCGACGGTGGACATCGAGGCGGCTGCGCGCTAGACAGGAGAGGTATTTTTTCCTGTTCTAAAGGAGCGCGGCATTGCTCTCACACGACCGCGTCTGGGCCGCGATCGATGCCCTTGCCGAGCGCTATTCGCTGTCGGCTTCCGGCCTTGCCCGGCGCGCGGGCCTCGATTCGACCGCCTTCAACAAGTCGAAGCGCCTGTCGTCCGACGGCCGCCCGCGCTGGCCTTCAACGGAATCGCTGGCCAAGATCATCGAGGCCACCGGCGCCTCCCTGGAAGAATTCACCGGCCTTGTTGAGGGGCGCGCCGGCTCTTTCCTCGCTCAGCCGCGCAGCGCCGTGCCGCTGCTCGGCTTCGCCCAGGCTGGCGCGGGCGGCTTCTTCGACGATGCCGGCTACCCGGCGGGGCAGGGTTGGGACCTGGTCGAGCTGCCGGCGCGGGCAACCGAGACGTCCTATGCGCTGCAGGTGCAGGGCGATTCCATGCTGCCGCTCTATCGCAACGGTGACGTGTTGATCGTCGAGCCGGGCGCCCCGACCCGCAAGGGCGACCGCGTCGTCGTCAAGACAACCGCCGGCGAGGTCATGGCCAAGGTTCTGGACCGCCAGACGGTGAAATCGATCGTGCTGGTGTCGCTCAATCCGACCCATCCGGACCGCGATATACCGACGCGCGAGATCGAATGGGTGGCGCGCATCGTCTGGGCAAGCCAGTAGGTCCGGTCTGGTGCGGCTTCTTCAGATCATCCTGGCGGTCCTGGCAATTCCGGTCATGGCGGCGCTTGTCGTCGCCGGCGGACGCACGCTGAAAGGCCATGAAAGCGCCATCACCGTCGATCAGATCGATCCGGTTGCCGACACGCCCTCCGTGCCCGGCAGCAGCGATCCGTCGCCCGCTGCCGGCGCCGATACGCCGACGCAGGAGCCGGCGACATCGGCCATTGCCGCGCCTGCCAATTCCGAGCCGCCCAAGCCGGTCATCCATTCGAGAGCGATCGATCCCGAGATCGTCGCGCCACCCGCTCTTCCGGATGAGGAACTCCAACGCGTCGAGCCGCGTGCCCCGCTGAGCGACCTGGCGCTGGCCGGTCCGCCAAAGCCACCCAAATGGAAGAAGCCGGGCGACTGGAACGGCACCAAGCTGTTCCAGCCCGTCGCCACCGCCGCCGGATTGATCGAGGCGAAGGGCTACGCCGTCGCCATCGCCGGCGTCGACGTTGTCAAGGCCGAAGAGACCTGCAGCGACGAGGGCAAGAGCTGGGCATGCGGGGTTCGTGCCAGGACGGCGTTTCGCGCTTTGCTGCGCGGCCGGGCTGTCGCCTGCACGGTGCCGCCGGAGGGTGGACGCGACACCATTTCCGCCGAATGCCATATTGGCAACCTGGACATCGGTCAGTGGCTGATCGAAAACGGCTGGGCGCGCGCCGCGCGGGGCGGCCCTTATGTCGAGGCCGAGAACAAGGCACGCACGGCAAAGAAGGGCATTTTCGGGCCGGCGCCGAACCTCGGCGGCTTGCCGGCGGTGCCAGCCGTATCGGAACCGGCGCCGGTCGCGCCGGATTCTATCCTGCCCGCGGCAGACGGCGCCGTTACGCCGCCAGCTGACCAGCCAGCGCCCGCTCAATGAGCGCGCGCGTCTCGGCGATGCCGTAGAGTGCCGCGAAGGAGCCGAAGCGCGGTCCGCGTTCCTGGCCGATCAGCACCTGGTAGATCATCTGGAAGAAGGCGACCGACACGCCGGGTCCGCCTTCCGGACTCTGCTTGGAATGGTCCTGGTAGCGCTCGATCCGGCGCGCGACATTGAGCGCTGCGTTCTGGATCGCTTCGCCGTCGGCGCCTTGCGGCAGTGCCCCAAGCGCGTCCGACAGCCTAGCCAGCGCCTCGCGCTCCACCTCGTCGGCGGCGCGGAAAACCTTGGTCGGCTTCACGAAGTCGTCGAAATAACGGATGGCGTAGCCGGTCAGCCGGTCGAGTTCGGGGTGCGTCTTCGGCGTCACGCCCGGCGCATGCCGCGAGATGAAGCCCCACAGCACCGCCTTGTCATGCGCGTTGGATGCGCTCACCAGATTGAGCAGCAGCGCGAACGGCACCGGCAGGTCGATGGGCGGCGGATTGCCGTCATGCATGTGCCAGACCGGATTGCCGAGACGCTCCTTCCACTCCTGCCGGGGATAGGCGCCGAGGAAAGAGTAATACTCGTCCACCGCCTTCGGGATGACGTCGAAATAGAGCTTCTTCGCCTGCCGCGGCCGCTGGTACATATAGAGCCCGAGACTCTCAGTCGGCGCATAGGTCAGCCATTCGTCGATGGTCAGGCCATTGCCCTTCGATTTCGAGATCTTCTGGCCTTCCTCGTCGAGGAACAGCTCGTAGACGAAATGCTCCGGCGCGCGGCCGCCGAGGATGTTGCAGATGCGGTCGTAGATCCCGGCATTGGTCTGGTGGTCCTTGCCGAACATCTCGAAATCGACCCCGAGCGCTGCCCAGCGCATGCCGAAATCCGGCTTCCACTGCAGCTTCACATGACCGCCGGTCACCGGCAGGGTGGTTTCGGTGCCCTCATCGTCGAAGGTCACGGTGCCGGCCTTGGCATCGACATTTATCATCGGCACGTAGAGCACACGGCCGCTCTTCGGCGAGATCGGCAGGAACGGGCTATAGGTCGCCTGACGCTCCGGTCCGAGCGTCGGCAGCATCACCGCCATGATCTCGTCATAACGCGCGGCGGCCCGCAGCAGCACTTCGTCGAAGCGGCCGGACTTGTAGTACTGGGTCGCGCTGGCGAACTCGTAGTCGAAGCCGAACGTGTCGAGGAAGCGGCACAGCATCGCGTTGTTGTGGTCGGCGAAGCTCGTATAGTCGCCGCCGAACGGATTGGGCACCGCCGTAAGCGGCATATGCAGATAGGGTTCGAGCGCTGCGCGATCGGGCACGTTTTCCGGGATCTTGCGCATGCCGTCCATGTCGTCGGAGAAGCACAAAAGCTTGGTCTTGACCTTGTCTTCGGTCAGCACGCGGAAGGCGTGCCGCACCATGGTCGTGCGCGCCACCTCGCCAAAGGTGCCGATATGCGGCAAACCGGACGGGCCGTAGCCGGTCTCGAACAGGACGGTCTCGGGGAAGTCTTTGCCTTTGTAGCGCGCGACGATCTTCTTGGCTTCCTCGAACGGCCAGGCCTTGCTCTCGGCAGCCGCGGCAAGCATCTCGGGATTGAGATCGATGATGTTTGATCCCGTCATGTAAATATCTTCCAGGTCAGGCGCCGTCGTCACGGCGATATGTTTTCAACCGGTCTCTAGGCGTGACAAGCCGGAGCGTCAACGATTTGCGGCGCTTTTCCTTGCGGCGCCACAATCGCGTCCCTACGTTCGAGCGCTGTTATCCTGTGCATGTCGCCCGAAAGTGCCTGCCGGTTTTGGGATTGCGACATGCACGCTTCTAGGAGTTTTGAATGCCTTTGCTGACCCCGCACGAAGCCCTGATCCATCTGATGGTGATCACGTCGGCTTCCGACCGCGACATGACCGATGTCGAGCTGGCGCGGATCGGCGACGTCGTCCGCTCATGGCCGGTGTTCATCGATTTCAACCAGGACCGCCTGGTTGCGGTGGCGCAGGCCTGCCAGAAGGCGCTGCACGGCAAGGACGGACTGGAAGGCGTTCTCGCCGGCGTCGCCGAGGCGCTGCCGGAGCGGCTGCGCGACACGGCCTATGCCGCTGCCTTCGAAGTCGCCGCCGTCGATCTGGAAATGCGCATGGAGGAGGTGAGGGTGCTGCAGCTCATCCGCCTCAAGCTCGATCTCGACACGCTGACCGTCGCGGCGATCGCCCGTGCGGCCAAAGCGCGGCTGCGCACGCTCACCTAAAAGCAATTCCAGGAAAAGTGTGCAGCGGTTTTCCGTACGCAATTGCGCAGGCTAGAAAAAGCTGACCGGGAAATAGCGCAGGTAGAACTCGGCGAATGTGCCCTTGATCGAGATTTCCTGCAGCGCGTAGTCGAAGGCCGCCGCCAGCGCCGTGTCGCCTTTGCGGGTAGCGATCGCCATGCCGGAGCCGAGATATTCCGGCGCCAGATAGGGGCCGCCGGCAAAGCGGCAGCAGCCGGCGGCATCCGAGCCCCCCAGCCAGAAAGCAAAGCGCATGCCGTCGCCGAAGGCAGCATCGATCTTGCCCGCCTTGAGGTCGGCATAGAGGTCTTCCGGCTTGTCGAAGGTTACGACCTGGACGGTGCTGAAATAGTCACGCAGCATCTTTTCATGCGCCGAGCCGGTGACGACGCCGACGCGCTTGCTGCGCAGCTTGTCGAGGATCGGCTCGGCCAAGGCCTTGGCCTTTGGCATGATGAAACGGGCGGGGAACTGCAGGTAGGAGCGCGAGAAGGCATATTTCTCGCGGCTTTCCGGCGTCGCGGCGATGCCCGCGATGATCGCCTCGCCCTCGCCCTTCTGCAGCGCATCGTCCAGTTCATTCCAGGGCAGCGCCTGGATCTGGCATTTGTCGACGATGTCGAGTTCGGCGCAGATCGCGCGCGCGAGATCGATATGGAAACCCGACAGCCGGCCCGAACCGTCAAGGAAATTGAAGGGCGGGAAATCGGTGGTGGTGAGGAATCTCAATCGCGGCAGCGCGGAGAGGTCGGGCTTGGGCAGCCGCTCCTTGGCGTCCCACAGCACCGGCACCTGCGGCTCCGCGGCCTGACTCGGGCCGGCAAACGGCAGCATGCCGGCCAGAAACGACAGCATAGTCAGAACTATCCACCGGAATGTCACCCAAGGCTCCGCGCGTTTCTGCTGCACGGCTTTTCGTATGAAAATGGCGCAGGCACAACGGTTTTTGATTTCAAGTGGGCGAATTAGGCGTATGCTTTAGAGCGTTTGCAGGTGATTTCGCGTGCGCCGGAAGGGGGAAGCTACCGGCGTACAAGCAGCTTGCAATCCGGGGTTGATGGCGAAGGGCGGTTCGAGCATCTACCATCGGTCACGAGAAAGATAGAAGCAACATGGGGTAGATGTTGCGATGGGCATGTTCGACAGAACTCTGGAATATATCGACCAGTTGCAGCACGCCGGCACCGCAGCCGCGGTATGCGAGCGGCTGCTAGGTATTACCTCCAATTTCGGCCTGACAGCGCTGATGGCGGGTACCGTGCCGCAGCCGGGCACGCCGCGCGGTCAGCAGAAGGACCACGTGCTGCTCTGCGATTGGCCCGGCGAGTGGCTGGAGCGCTACGTGGCGCGCAACTATGTCGACCACGATCCGGTCGTCAGCCACATGAAGCAGCTGCAAGCTCCGTTCCAATGGCGGGACGCCTCTCGCAGCATCGCCGTCGACAAGGGCAGCGACGAAGTGATGGGCGATGCGCGCGAGTTCAAGCTGCGCGACGGCCTTGCCTTTCCGCTGGTCACGCTCGACGGTCAGATCGTCATGGTCTCGCTGGGTGGCGAAGCCGTGGAATTGTCGGGCGAAGAATTCGGAATGGTGTCGCTGGCGTCGACCTATGCGATCGGCCGCGCCATGCAATTGCATACGAAGCCGACCAAGGTCATCGATCACATAGAGTTGACGGCTCGCGAGCGCGAATGCCTGAAGTGGGCCGCCGTCGGCAAGTCCGAATGGGAGATTTCTCAGATACTCGGTATCTCGGAACATACATCCGAGAAACACCTTCTTAACGCCAAGAGCAAACTCGGCGCCGCCAACCGGGTGCAGGCAGTCGCAGAGGCGATTAGGCGCGGCTATATTAGCTAGGTCGGCCGTGCCGGCCTGGAAATTCTTGCCTGCGCGTTCGCGCAATATTCTAAGGGACATCACGGCCGTATCTTCCTCTTATGCCTAGGAGACGGCTGATGCTTTTTGCCCTTACCACACAGGAATTGATGGAACGTCCCGACCTCTGGGAGGCCGTCCATCGGCTACGCTACAAGATCTTCGTCGAGGAGATGGGATGGACCGATCTCGATCGCCCGGACCATTTCGAGATCGATCAGTTCGACCATGACGAGGCCGAACACCACCTCGTCATCCGCAATGGCGAACTTGCTGGCTACCAGCGCATGCTGCCGACGACACGGCCGCATCTTCTGACGGACGTTTTGCAGGATCTCTGCGAGGGCGCGTCGCCCCGCGGACCGAATGTCTGGGAACTGACCCGCTATGCAGTGGCCCAGGGCTTTCGCGACGGCAAACGCGGCGTCTCGACGGTCGGCACGGAGCTGATCGCCGGTTTCGTCGAATGGGGCCTCAAGCGCGGCGTCAACCAGGTGATCATCGAGTTCGAGCCGATGTGGGTCCTGCGGGCGCTGCAGTTGCACTTTCTGGCGAAGCCCCTCGGCTACCAGCGTACCTACGGCAACCAGCAGGTCGTGGCGACGCTGCTGACCTTCACCGAGCATACGCTCGATGTCGTGCGTCAGCGTCGCAACCACCACCTGCCGGTGTTGAACCGGGGTTATCCCGGCCAGCTCGGCCTGAAGCAGGCCTCGTAGGTTTGGAGACGGTCATGAGCTTTCATCCCGAACCAGACCTGCGCGGCCATACGCTGGTCGTCACGGTGTCCTCGCATGACGGCCGTCCGGTGCTGGACAGGCACGCCTATGCGAGCCTCGCCAAAACCCTGCACGACGCGGCCGCCAATGACGAAGTCCGCGTCGTCATGCTGCGTGGCCTTGCCGGCTGCTTCTGCCTTGGCGGCGACTTCTCGGAGTTCCTCGACGCCACCAAGCACCAGCAACTGATCGCCGCCGTCACCGACATGTTCCGCATGTTGGCGACCTTTCCCAAGCCGGTGCTTGCCTGTGTCGACGGCGACGCCGTCGGCGTCGGCTGCACTATTCTGTTCCACTGCGACATGGTGATCGCTTCGAAGGGCAGCACCTTCAGGGTGCCCTTCGTCGATTTCGGCCTCGTGCCGGACGCGGCGACCTCGATCCTGGCGCCCCAGAAGCTCGGCTATGCCGGCGCCTTCCGCTTCTTCTGCCTGGGCGACACACTCGGCGTCGAAGACGCCAGGGCGCTCGGACTGGTGGGCGAGATCGTAACGGAAGGCAGTGCGGAGGAGGCAACCATGGCGAGAGCAAGACAGCTCGCCAAGAAGCCGGTCGCCGCATTGCTGCAGACGCGTAGCCTGCTCAAGGGCGATACGGACGTGCTGTGCGACCGCATCGACCATGAGATCACGCTGTTCCAGCAGGCGCTTCAGGACGACGTCACCTTGAAGCGTCTGCAGCGTATCGCCCGCATGGCGGCCTGAGCGCCAGGCATGAAAGTCTCAGCGCCGCGTAACCGAAAGGTCCGCGGCGCTGTAATCTAATCTTTCAGGAACGACGGTCCTTCGCCGATGATCTTCTTATCCGGCTTGCCGATGATATCGCCGTCGCGGCCGTCATAAGGCAGCGATGACAGAATGTGTTGCAGAACGGCAAGCCGAGAACGGCGCTTGTCGTTGGCGCGCACGATGATCCAGGGCGCAAACTCCTTATGCGTGCGCTCGAACATCGTGTCGCGCACCTTAGTGTAGTCGTCCCACTTGCTGACGCCGGCGATATCGATCGGTGAGAATTTCCAGTTCTTCAGCGGCGACCAGCGGCGGTCGTGGAACCGCTCGAGCTGTGTCTCGCGTCCGATGTTGAGCCAGAATTTGAAGAAATGGATGCCCTCGTTCGAGATCATGCGCTCGAAATGCGGGGTCTCGTCGAGGAATTTCTCGTGCTGCTCCGGGGTGCAGAAGCCCATGACCGGTTCGACGCCGGCGCGGTTGTACCAGGAGCGGTCGAAGGTGACGAACTCGCCCGACGTCGGGAAGTGATCGACATAGCGCTGGTAATACCATTGCCCCGTCTCGGTCGCCGTCGGCTTGGTCAGCGCCACGTTGCGCGCCGTGCGCGGGTTCATATATTGCCGCAGCACGAAGATCGTGCCGCCTTTGCCGGCGGCGTCGCGGCCTTCGAACAAGGCCATCACCCGCTTGCCGGTCTTTTGCAGCCAGGCCTGCGCCTTGACCAGCTCGATCTGCAGCTGTTCGAGCTCCTTCTCGTAGTCCTCGCCCTTCATTTTCTTGTCATAAGGATAGTCGCCGGCGGTGAGCTTGTTGTCCTCGATCCAGTCCGGCAGCACCGGATTGTCGATGTCGAACTCGCGTTCCTTGCCACCGATCTTGATCTTGATCGGCCCTGTGGCCGGCACCGCTTGCGCCGTTTCCTTGGCTTTTTTCATCCAGACGAACCTTTCCAGTTTGCGGACTCGTGCTATGGAGCCTCTACGGCGCCTGCCCCCTTTGGGGCGCAAAATCGCTGTAGAACTTTGATTTTGCGCATGAACCTTTGCGAAAATCGATCCTGATTTTCAGGGGCCCATGCGCAAGGCCGGTCCAGCGAGAAGTTGGCCGGATCGCAAGCGGGGTAACGCAGGCCTATGGCGGAGACAAGCGCGGGGCACAACGGGGAACAAGCCTTGGCGGCGCGATTGTGGCGCGGCCGCTGGCTGCTTGCCGTTGCCGTCGTTGCGGTCGTCGTCGTCTATGGTTTCGCCGGCACGTCCATCTATGTGCCGCTGCTGGCCATGGTCGCGCTGATCGCCGCGGCGATGCTGCCGCTCGCCGACGAGCGTCAGTCGGCCAATGAGGCAGCCGCGATCGAGGCCATCGGACTGCAGCGGCTTTCCGGCGAATACCTGGCGGCCGCGGTCGCCGACCCGCTGATCATCTTCGACCATTCCGCCACCATCGTTCATGCCAATGCCGCCGCCTTCGCCGCCTTTGGCGGGCTGGCGCCGGGCATGTCGCTGTCGCTCAAGTTCCGCGCGCCGGAGATGCAGGCATTGCTGGACGGCATCCTTGCGGGAGAGATCGCGTCCGACGTCGTCGACTACACCGAAAAGCTGCCTGTGGAGCGGACTTACCGGGTCAGCGCCTCCACGGTTGGCCACGCCACCGGCCTCTATGTGCTTGTCTTCAAGGATCAGAGCGAGACGCGCCGCATCGATCGCATGCGGGCCGACTTCATCGCCAATGCCAGCCATGAGCTGCGCACGCCGCTTGCTTCGATCGCTGGCTTCATCGAGACGTTGCGCGGTCCGGCCCGCAATGACGCGACCGCGCGCGATCAATTCCTGCAGATCATGCAGAACCAGACCGGCCGCATGGCACGCCTGATCGACGACCTGCTTTCGCTGTCGCGGCTGGAGATGAAGCCCTATCTGAAGCCGGGCACCGAGGTCGATCTTCGCCAGACCATCGACAGTGTCATCGACTCGCTCGCGCCGCTGGCCAGCGAGAACGGTGTCGTCATCGAACGCGATTTCGCCGCCGGACCGCTGGTCGTTCCCGGCGATCGCGACGAGCTCTTCCAGGTCTTCGAAAACCTTCTTGAGAACGCCTGCAAATATGGCCAGTCAGGCGGACACGTCACCGTATCGATTGCCGACGGCGAGGACGGCCAGGGCGTCGACGTCTCCATAAGGGACTATGGCCCGGGCATTGCCGAAGAGCATATTCCGCGCATCACCGAGCGCTTTTATCGCGTCGATGTCGAATCGAGCCGCACCCAGAAAGGCACCGGACTTGGCCTTTCGATCGTCAAGCATATATTGACACGACATAACGCAAGGTTGTCGATCAAGTCGGAAGTTGGCAAGGGCGCGGCGTTCACGGTTCATTTGCCGGCTCGCTGATCGGCTACAGGTTGCCAACCGGTATTTTCTTCTTTCTGTCATGCGGTTCGCGTATCAGCGACGGATTGAGGAAACGAACTGGAGCAATTCCAGGAAAAGTGTGACACGGTTTTCCGTTCGGAATTGCGTCAAAAACAAAAGATAGAGCGGATCGCCGTTTCCGCGAAACGGTGAACCGCTCTAGCCGGCACAAACCGGGAAGGCATATAGATGCAGTCCGTCCATATCGTCAGTGCCTATGATGAAGAGTTGAAATTTCTGTCGAAGCGCATCGCGGCGATGGGCGGCCATGCCGAACGCATGGTCGAGCAGGCGGTAACGGCGCTGGTGAATGCCGACCATGGCCTCGCGCAGAAGGTCATCCAGGACGATCTCGTCCTCGACGAAGGACAGCGCGAGATCGACGACAAGGCGATCATCATCATCGCCAAGCGCCAGCCGATGGCGACGGATCTGCGCGAAATCGTCGGCGCAATCCGCATCTCGGCCGACATCGAACGCGTCGGCGACCTCGGCAAGAACGTCGCCAAGCGCGTGGCCTCGGTCGACGGCCGCCAGCCGACCAGCCTTTTCCGCGGTCTTGAGGCCCTCGCCAATCTGGCGCTGACGCAGCTCAAGGAAGTGCTCGACGTCTACGCCTCGCGCTCGGTCGAGCGGATCGGCTTCGTGCGCGACCGCGATGACCAGATCGACGCCATGTACACCTCGCTGTTTCGCGAGCTCCTGACCTATATGATGGAAGACCCCCGCAACATCGCGCCCTGCACGCATCTCTTGTTCTGCGCCAAGAACATCGAGCGCATCGGCGATCACGCGACCAATATCGCCGAAACCATCTACTACATCGTCACCGGCGACCAGATGCCGGTCGACCGGCCCAAAAGCGACAAGACCGACAAGGTCGTGGTTTCGGCGGCGGCAGTCCCGGCCAATTGAACGCCTGCCTCTCGAACGATTGTCTAATTTAGGCTAAGCTCCCCGGCAGAACAGGGAGATAGGGCGGGTTTGCCGTTCCTGGAACGGTGAAACGCTCCAGGCGCGGCGATCCGCCAGGCGCTAGCGCGGGAGGTTGCGATGGAACAAGTTCGGAACCTGACCCCGGCCCCGCAGTCGACGTCCGGGATCATTGCCTCAAGCGTCTATACCGGCGGCAAGCGCGTTGCCGACATCGCGATCGAGGACGCGGGCGAATGGGCGCGAAAGCCGGGCCACGTCGTCTGGATCGGTTTGCTCGAGCCGGACCGCAACCTCCTTCTCAGGGTCCAGGCGCAATTTCACCTGCATGACCTGGCGATCGAGGATGCCGAGCATCCGCATGCCCGCCCGAAGATCGAGCAATACGGCGACGCCCTGTTCATCGTCGCGCGCACCGCGCAGCTTATCGAGGGCCGCGTCACCTTCGGCGAAACGCATCTGTTCGTCGGCACCGGCTATATCGTCTCGGTCAGGCACGGTCCGTCGACCTCATACGCCGCCGTGCGCCAGCACTGGGAAAGCTGCCCGCACTCGCTGGCCAAGGGTGAGGATTTCGTCCTCTACGCCATCCTGGATTTCATCGTCGACAACTACATGCCGGTGCTGGAGCAGATCGAGGACGAGGTCGAGGCGATCGAGGACAAGGTCCTGCTGAAACCGATGACCGGCCCGGATATCGAGCGGCTCTACATGTTGCGCCGCGATCTTCTAAGGCTGCGCAACGCGGCCTTGCCCCTGGTCGAGGTCTGCCGCCGGCTGACCAGCGCCGAGCTGCTGCAAATCCATGCCGCCATGCATCCGCTGTTCCGCGACGTGACCGATCACATCCGCACCGTGCAGGAGAAGATCGACAGCCTGCGCGAGGTGCTGGCTTTCGCTTTCGAAGCCAGCCTGCTGGTCGGCCAGAGCCAGGAGACGGCGATCTCCAAGAAGCTCGCATCCTGGGCGGCAATCCTGGCGGTGCCAACAGCCTTCGCAGGCATCTACGGCATGAACTTCACCGACATGCCGGAACTGAAGATGCAATATGGCTACCCGATGGTCCTGAGCACCATCGCGCTGATCTGCGCCTTCTTGTACTGGCGCTTCAAGAAGAATGGGTGGCTGTAAGTGAGTCGGTAGAAATTAGTGAGTGGTGAAACCGCGCTCTGCGCCGCATTTACTACTCACTACTCACTACTCACTACTCACTACTCACTACTCACTACTCACTACTCACTACTCACTACTCACTACTCACTACCCACTCAGCGATTGCGCCTGCGATCCCCCGCCGGCTGGAACGCCACGCGGGAGTGGTACTTGCAGTAGGGGCCGGTTTCGGCTGACTCATTGCCGCAGAAGCTGAAATCCTCCGACAGCGGATCGCCGTTCGGCCATTTGCAGGTGCGCTCGCTCAGTTCGACGAGCTGCAGATTCCGCGAAATCGGCACGACGACGTTCTCGACCGGGCGGATGTAATGGCGCGCCACGGGCTCGGCGTCGAATTGTATCTGCAGCGCCGTTGCGCCGACGGAAGCGGTCACATGGCCATGGCGCGAGGTGCTGGCCGCGCGGGCTACCGATTTCTGCATCGAGGCGCCCTGCACCGTCTTCTTCTGCCGCGCCGGGGCGGCTGTCGCGCGACCGCGGCCCGACAGCTTCAGGCGATGGACCTTGCCGATGACGGCATTGCGGCTCACTCCGCCCAGCTGAGCGGCAATCTGGCTGGCGCTCAGACCTTCCGACCACAATTTCCTGAGAAGTTCGACCCGCTCGTCAGTCCAGTTCATGAGACCGCGCTCCTGTGAGGCGTACGGCAGTCAGAATCCTTTCCCGCCCCGGCTCTCGCCGGGCAAACGACACCACATGTACCGGGTGATTAGGTCCGCCGCACGAAATCTAGTTATTTCTCGACTACAATTACCTTATGCGCTGACTCGGTGACAAGAGTCCCCAGGGCAACACGAATCGGTTTTTTCGGTTTTCCCCAACTTGCGGGCCGCTGATGAGCCGGCGCGCCGTCGGGGGGCTTTGCCGCGCGCTTCTGCGCGACGTTTTCGTTGACTTCATGGCCGAAAAACATCATAAGCCGCAAAGGCCGCCGCATTGGCGGCTTTTTTGATTTCCGGTTCCGGAGACGCATATAATGAGCGGTTCGGCGCTTTACGAGACCTTTGCTCGCGCACCCCTGGCCTTCGACCATGGGGAGGGGACCTGGCTGGTCACCGACAAGGGCGAGCGATATCTCGACTTTGCCGGCGGCATCGCGGTCAATTCGCTGGGCCACAGCCATCCGCATCTGGTCGCCGCATTGACCGAGCAGGCCGCCAAGCTCTGGCATGTCTCCAATCTCTACGAGATTCCCGAGCAGCGTCGTCTGGGCGAGCGGCTGGTCAATGCCACCTTCGCCGACAAGGTGTTCTTCACCAATTCCGGCGCCGAGGCGCTGGAATGCGCCATCAAGACGGCCAGGCGCTATCATTTCGTCAAGGGCGAGCCCGAGCGCTTCCGCATCATCACCTTCGAGGGCGCGTTCCACGGCCGCACGTTGGCGACGATCGCCGCCGGCGGACAGTACAAATATCTCGAAGGCTTCGGCCCGAAGGTCGAGGGTTTCGATCAGGTGGCCTATGACGACATCGACGCCGCCGAGAAGGCGATCACGCCGGAGACCGCGGCGATCCTGATCGAGCCGGTGCAGGGCGAGGGTGGCATCCGTCCGGTGCCGACGCAGTCGTTGAAGCGGCTGCGCCAACTCTGCGACCAGCACGGTCTGCTTTTGATCTTCGACGAGGTCCAGTGCGGCATCGGCCGTACCGGCAAGCTGTTCGCGCATGAATGGACCGGCGTGACGCCCGACATCATGGCGATCGCCAAGGGCATTGGCGGCGGCTTCCCGATGGGCGCTTGCCTGGCCACCGACGAGGCCGTGATCGGTATGACCGCTGGCGTGCACGGCACCACCTTCGGCGGCAACCCGCTGGCTATGGCGGTCGGCAACGCGGTGCTCGATGTGGTGCTGGCCGAAGGCTTTCTCGAGGACGTGCAGCGCAAGGCGCTGCTTTTGAAGCAGGGCCTGGCCGGGGTTGCCGACGAATTTCCCGATGTCATCGAGGACATCAGGGGGATTGGCCTGATGCTCGGCCTGAAATGCGCCATGCCCAACACCAAGGTGAACATGGCGCTGCGCGACCAGCACCTGTTGGCGGTGCCTGCCGGCGACAATGTCATCCGCCTGCTGCCGCCGCTCACCGTCACCGACGAAGAAATCGGCGAGGCGCTGAAGCGCATCCGAGGTGGCGCCAAGGGCCTGACCGACGCGATCGCGGCCGAAGCCGCCAAGTAATTTCTGGAAACCCCGCCGATGAGTGTTCGCCACTTCACTGATCTATCCGCTGTTTCCGCGGGCGACCTGCGTGTCATGCTCGACGACGCGGTGGCGCGAAAGACCAGGCTCAAAGCCGGCGAGCGCTCGAAACCGCTCGAAGGCAAGGTGCTGGCCATGATCTTCGACAAGCCCTCGACGCGCACGCGCGTGTCCTTCGATGTCGGCATGCGCCAGCTCGGCGGCGAGACGATCATGCTGACCGGCACCGAGATGCAGCTCGGCCGCTCCGAAACCATCGCCGACACCGCCAAGGTGCTGTCGCGCTATGTCGATGCGATCATGATCCGCACCACCTCGCATGAGCGGCTGCTGGAGCTGACAGACAACGCCACCGTGCCGGTCATCAACGGGCTGACCGACGACACCCATCCGTGCCAGCTGATGGCCGACATCATGACCTTCGAAGAACATCGCGGTCCGGTGGCAGGCAAGACCTTCGCCTGGACCGGCGACGGCAACAACGTGCTGCATTCGCTGCTGGAGGCGTCGGCGCGGTTTCGGTTCGACGTCAATGTGGCGGTGCCGGAAGGCAGCGAGCCGTTCGAGAAATATGTCGACTGGTCGAAGGCCAATGGCGGCAAGGTCAGATTCTCCCGCTCGGCCGAAGAAGCCGTCGATCAGGCGGATTGCGTCGTCACCGACAGCTGGGTGTCGATGGGCCAGGAGCATCGCGCCCGCGGCCACAACGTCTTCCTGCCCTATCAAGTCAATGCGGCACTGATGGCCAAGGCCAAGCCCGACGCTTTGTTCATGCACTGCCTGCCGGCGCATCGCGGCGAGGAGGTCACCGACGAGGTGATCGATGGGCCGCATTCGGTGGTCTTCGACGAGGCCGAGAACAGGCTGCACGCCCAGAAAGCGGTACTGGCCTGGTGCCTGGGCGCTTGATCTGGCGCAATTCCAGGAAAAGTGTGAAACGGTTTTCCGTCCGGGATTGCGCAAAGACAAATAGCTGGAGGGGTCCGCTGCTTTCGTTAAGCAGTGAACCCCTCCAGCGCGACCGATACAGGGGATATCCCGACTTGATCCGGGGATATGTGATGCCTATTTGCGGGCCATCACGTAAATTGAACGCGCTTCGACGCATGCGGCCCGCGGGCCGGCATGGTTGCGCCCCGGAGTATTGTCATGTTGGAAACCCATACCTTGGCTGAGCACCATCAACCTCAACTCGGTGAATTCGGCTTCGCCGGCGACGATCATGTCGTGCCTTACGAGGTCGCGCCGCTCGACGTGCGCGGTCGCACCGTGCAGCTCGGGCCGATGCTCGACGCTATTTTGAGCCGCCACGATTACCCCGAACCGGTCGCCCGGCTTCTGGCCGAGGCCTGTGTGCTGACGGTTCTGCTTGGCACCTCGCTGAAGTTCGAGGGCAAGTTCATCCTGCAGACCCGCACCGACGGGCCGGTCGACATGCTGGTGGCGGATTTCTCCACGCCGCATGCGCTGCGCGCCTATGCACGCTTCGATGCCGACCGCCTGCAGGCGCTGATTGCCGCGGGAGAGACCTCCCAGCAGGCGCTGCTCGGTACCGGCGTGCTGGCGCTGACCATCGATCAGGGCGAACACACGCAGCGCTATCAGGGCATCGTTCAGCTCGACGGCGAGACGCTGGAAGACGCGGCGCGCACCTATTTCCGCCAGTCGGAACAGATCCCGACCGAGCTCAGGATGTCGGTCGCCAAGCTGGTGACGCCTGGTCCCGGCGGCGCGAGCGAGCAGTGGCGCGCCGGCGGTATCCTGGCGCAGTTCCTGCCGCAGGCGCCGGAGCGTATGCGGGTGCCGGATATTTCGGGCGGCGACGGCGATCCGCGCGACGTTACCGATCAGCCGGCCGACAATTCCTGGCAGGAATTGCTGGCGCTGCTCGGCACCATCGAGCCGACCGAGCTGATCGACCCGACGGTGGGCGCCGAACGGCTGCTCTATCGTCTGTTCCATGAGCACGGCGTGCGCGTCTTCCGTAGCGTGCCGGTCGCCGACCAGTGCTCCTGCTCGCGCGAGAAAATCAGCAGCATCCTCGCAGGATTTTCGGCTGAGGAGATCAAGGACTCGACCGAGGATGGCGGCATCCACGTCGCCTGTGAATTCTGCTCGACGCAGTACGATTTCGATCCGGCGGAATTCGCGAAGTGAGAAGCCTTTCCTTCTCCCCGTTTACGGGGAGAAGGTGCCCGAAGGGCGGATGAGGGGTAATGCGGCCTTCAGCGATCTAAAGGCGCATTGTCGCTTTGTCTGGAAGATAGTCTCCCAACGCTAGCGCCGCCCCTCATTGTCCTGCCGGACATTTCTCCCCGTGAAACGGGGAGAAAAAACGCTCTTGCCTAATTCACCGTTCGCCTTGTCCCGGGCAGGTCGAGCGAGAAAGCCGGAATGGCGATGTCGAACACCTCGCCGCGGCCGTTGCGCATCGTGTAATGGCCGACCATGATGCCGGACGGCGTCGAGAGCGGGCAGCCTGAGGTGTACTGATAGCTGTCGCCGGGATTGAGCTCCGGCTGGTCGCCGACGACACCGGCGCCGCGCACTTCCTCGACGCGACCTCGGCCATCGGTGATATGCCAGTAGCGCGACAGAAGCTGCACGAAATCGTCGGAGCGGTTGTCGATCGTCACCTGATAGCCCCAGACATAGCGGTTCTCGGACGGATCGGAGCGATCCTCCAGGTAGAACGGCCTGACCAGCACTTCGATGTTGCGCGTGACAGCGCGATACATGGGCTACTCCGGTTACCGCCGCGGGATATTTGCCGCACTTCGCGATTGTTACGCGAAATCACCCTGCCAGCTTCTTAAGCGCAGGTGCCGAAAAACAATGTCATTTAAGTGACACATGACAATGTTGGTGTGCACAAACTTTGTTGGGCGACTCGCGCGCTCTGTCGACTGATGAAACGGCCTCGCGGGGCCTTCGGGAGTGACCGGATCTCGATGGAACTCACTATCGCAGCCGCCCTAGCTTCGTCAGCCCTTCTTCTGTCCAACATCGCCAGCATCGTGCTTGCATCGTCGCGGCTGAAACCGCGGCGTGTCATTCCGCCGCCGGTCGGCGCGCGACCGCCTGTGTCGATCGTCGTGCCGTCGCGCGGCGTCGAGCCGTTCACCGAGGAAACCTTGGCTCGCGCCTTCTCGCTCGATTGGCCGCGCTACGAGCTGATCTTCTGCGTCGCCCATGCCGAAGACCCGGTGGTCAGGCTCGTCGATGCGGCGATCGAGCGCTACCCCGACGTTCCGGCGCGGCTCCTGGTCGGCGACGACAGGATCAGCGCCAATCCCAAGCTCAACAATTGCGTCAAGGGTTGGCAGGCGGCACGGCACAATTGGGTCATTCTCGCCGATTCCAACGTGCTGATGCCGAAGGACTATGTCCAGCATCTGATGGCGGCATGGCGCCCGGACACCGGCCTTGTCTGCTCGACGCCGGTCGGTTCGCGGCCGGACGGCTTCTGGGCCGAAGTCGAATGCGCGTTCCTCAACACGCTGCAGGCGCGCTGGCAATATGCCGGCGAGGCGCTCGGCCTCGGCTTTGCTCAGGGCAAGAGCATGCTGTGGAACAAGCCGATGCTCGATGCCAGCGGCGGCATCCACGCTTTGGCCGCCGAGATCGCTGAGGACGCCGCCGCCACAAAGCTGGTCAACGGGCTCGGCCTCAGGGTCAACCTTGTCGCATCGCCTTTCGAGCAACCGCTTGGCCTGCGCACGCTTGCCGAAATCTGGTCGCGCCAGACGCGTTGGGCGCGGCTGCGCCGGGTCACCTTCCCACTGTTCTTCGCGCCCGAGATATTCACCGGCGCCGCGATACCGTTGCTTTTTGCGCTGGTCGCGGCTGCCAGCGCCGGCGTCAGCCTGCCGACCACGGCGCTGTGCGTCCTGGTGATTGCCTATCTGCCGGAATGCCTGCTGGCCTGGTCCAAGGGCTGGTACCTGTCGCCGCGCAGCGTCACCGCAATGATCGTGCGCGACGCGATGCTCCCGGCGATCTGGGTGCGTGGTTGGCTGGGTGGCGCCGTTGAATGGCGTGGCAACGCCATGACCATCCGCACCGGGGAAATGACGGAGCTCGAGGAGATCGCCTGAACCACCTCAGGCAATCTCCAGCGACAGTTGTGAAGCTTACTTTGCCGCCTTCAGCGCCTGCGCGACGTCTTCGAGCAGGTCGTCCGTATCTTCCAGGCCAACCGAAAGCCTGAGCGTGCCCGGCCCGATGCCGAGCTCGGCGCGCGCCTCGTCGCTGAGGTTCTTGTGCGTCGTCGTCGCCGGATGGGTGATCAGGCTCTTGGCGTCGCCGAGGTTGTTGGAGATCAGCACAATGTCGAGCGCGTTCTGGAAGGCGAACGCGGCCTGCTTGCCGCCCTTGACGTCGAGGCAGATCAGCGTCGAGCCGCCCGTCATCTGCTTCTTGACGATATCGGCCTGCGGGTGATCGGCGCGGCCCGGATAGATGACGCGGGCGATCTGCGGCTGCCCGGCCAGGAAATCCGCGATTTTGCCGGCGCTTTCCGTCTGTTGGCGCACCCTGACCGGCAGCGTCTCCAACCCTTTCAGCAGCGTCCAGGCGTTGAAGGGCGACAGGCTCGGGCCGGTATGGCGGAAATAGTCGTGCAAATTCTCGTCGATCCACTTCTTGTCCGACAGGATGACGCCGCCGAGACAGCGCCCCTGGCCGTCGATGTGCTTGGTCGCCGAATAGACAACGATATGCGCGCCAAGCTGCAGCGGCTTCTGCTGCAAGGGTGTGGCAAAGACATTGTCGACGATCAGCCTGGCGCCGATCGAGTTGGCAAGCGAAGCGACAGCGGCGATGTCGACCACTTCCAATGTCGGATTGGTCGGGCTCTCCAGGAAGAACAGCTTGGTGTTCTTCTTGACGGCCTTTTCCCAGTTGGCGATGTCGGTGCCGTCGACCAGCGTCGCCTCGATGCCGTAGCGGGGCGCCAACGTTTCGACCACCCAGCGGCAGGAGCCGAACAGCGCCCGCGCCGCCACGATATGGTCGCCGGCCTTGGCGCTGCACAGAAGTGCCGCCGTCACCGCCGCCATGCCGGAAGCGGTTGCGCGCGCATCCTCGGCACCTTCCAGAGCGCACATGCGCTTTTCGAACATGTCGACGGTCGGGTTGGCGTAGCGCGAATAAATGAAGCCGGGCTCCTCGCCCTTGAAGCGGGCTTCCGCCGCCTGGGCTGTCTCATAGACATAGCCCTGGGTGAGATACATCGCCTCGGACGTCTCGCCGAATTGGGAACGCAGCGTTCCGCCATGCACGAGTGACGTCTGAGGCTTCCAGTTACGCTTGTTGGTGCTCATAGCCCTGCTTCCAGACACAAAAAAACCGGCCGCGAAAGTCGCAACCGGTCCATACGGCCTTGCGGCCAACGGTCCTTTAGCGACTTGTTTAACGTGGCTGCAAGCCGACCGGCCAAATCACCACGGGATAACAACCCTTTAAATGAGCGCCGCGCTTGCGTCAATTGCCGGCTTCATTAAGAGGGTTGTACCAGGCAGGTTCCGCAAAAGTGTCCAGCGGTTTTGCGGCAAGAACCTGCCACAAAGAGACCCGCCTTAACGGAGCCCGCCATTGCGGCAGACAGGCATTCTTCCCGATCAGGACATCGCGGCGCTGTTTGAGGCAGGCGCGCTGAAGTCGCCGCGCGCGCTCGACGCCGACCAGATCCAGCCGGCCAGCCTTGACCTCAGGCTCGGCGAAAAAGCCTTTCGCGTTCGCGCCTCCTTCCTGCCGGGTCCCGATCATCTTGTGGTCGACAAGCTCAACCGGCTGAAACTGCACGAGATCGATCTTGCCGAGGGCGCGGTGCTGGAGACGGGCTGCGTCTACATCGTGCCGCTGCTCGAAAGCCTGGCGCTACCGGCGCATGTTTCGGCTTCGGCCAATCCGAAGAGCTCGACCGGACGGCTCGACATCTTCACCCGCGTCATGACCGACCGTGGCCACGAGTTCGACAAGATCGCGGCCGGCTATCACGGGCCGCTTTATCTCGAAGTCAGCCCGCGCACTTTTCCAATCATCGCGCGCGCCGGCTCGCGCCTGTCGCAGATCCGCTTTCGTACCGGACATGCGGTGCTGTCGGAAAATGAGTTGCGCGATCTCCACCGCGCCGAGATGCTGGTCGCCACCGAGCCGCCCAACATCTCCGGCGGCGGCATAGCGCTGTCGATCGATCTCGACGGCGACAAGGATGGCCTTGTCGGCTATCGCGGCAAGCACCACACCGGCCTCGTCGATGTCGACAAGCGCGCCGCCCAGGACGTCGTCGATTTCTGGGAGCCGATCTATAAGAGCGGCGCCGGCGAGCTGGTGCTCGACCCGGACGAATTCTACATCCTGGTCAGCCGCGAGGCGGTGCACGTGCCGCCGCTCTACGCCGCCGAGATGACGCCCTTCGATCCGCTGGTCGGCGAGTTCCGCGTCCACTATGCCGGCTTCTTCGACCCCGGCTTCGGTCATTCCGCCGCCGGCGGCAGCGGCAGCCGCGCGGTGCTCGAAGTGCGCAGCCACGAGGTGCCGTTTATCCTCGACCACGGCCAGATCGTCGGCCGCCTGGTCTACGAGCACATGCTGAAGCGGCCGCAGGCGCTTTACGGTACCGATCTTGGCTCGAACTACCAGGCGCAAGGCTTGAAGCTTTCCAAGCATTTCCGCGCAGCGCGCTGAGTCGAAACAGCCAATCTCCCCCCTTGTGGGGGAGATGCCCGGCAGGGCAGAGGGGGGCGCGAAGGATCACGGCCTATCTCGATACCCAGCAGCGAAGAGTCCGAAAGCAAGCCATTTTTGGATTGACAGATCGACGGCACAGCGCCCCCCTCTGGCCTGCCGGCCATCTCCCCCACGAGGGGAGAGATCACCAAGCTCACAACGCCTTCACCGCCACCTTCACCGGCTTCTCGATCTCGAGCGGGTTGCGCAGCGGTAGGCCGAAATCCTGCGCCTCGATCTCGAACGTATCGCCAGCCTCGGTCCGGACGCCATCGGCGAAGGACAGCGTCGCGGTGCCGAACATGTGCACATGCACGTCGCCCGGCTGCCGGAACGCCGAATATTTGAAGTGATGGTGCTCGAGATTGGCGAT
Organism: Mesorhizobium sp. RCC_202; assembly: GCF_041355295.1. Taxonomy (NCBI): domain Bacteria; kingdom Pseudomonadati; phylum Pseudomonadota; class Alphaproteobacteria; order Hyphomicrobiales; family Phyllobacteriaceae; genus Mesorhizobium; species Mesorhizobium sp. RCC_202. The sequence goes on along the minus strand of NZ_JBFUPO010000001.1, from coordinate 11,254 downwards.
GGTGTGCGACATGTTCGCTTCGCCCGAAAGGAACGGCTTTTCCCACAGCAAATTGCCGTCGCGCCAGATGCGCGATGCGCCGCGAATGTCGGCCGGCAGCTCGCCGATCAGGATTTCTGGGCCGAACGAGGCGTTGCGCAGCTTGGAGTGGGCGAGGAAAAGGTAGTTCACCCGCTCCGTCACATGGTCGGAAAATTCGTTCGACAGCGTGAAGCCGACGCGGAACGGCGCGCCGTCGTCGCCGATGACGTAGATGCCGGCGATCTCCGGCTCCTCGCCGGCATCCTGCGCAAAGGCCGGCGACATCAGCGGCGCGCCTGGCGCCACAGCCATGGTGCCGTTGCCCTTGTAGAACCATTCCGGCTGGACGCCGACCTGGCCCTTGGCGGCCTTGCCGCCTTCGATCCCCATGCGGAACATCTTCATCGAATCGGTGAGCTGTTCGTCACCACCCTCGCTGAGCTTCTTGTGCATGGAATCGCGCGCCGCAGCCGAACCGAGATGCGTTAGGCCGGTCCCGGTCAGATGCAGATGCGCGGGGTCCGGATGGTTGATCGGCGACACCAGCCGGCCCTTCTTGTAGGCGGCGTCGAGGTCAAAGGGTTCACCGAAGCCCTTGCGCTCGATCAGCGCCTCCAGGCCGACACCGGTGCGCGCGGCCTCCATCGCCAGCGAATAGACGCTGCGCGCGCCGTTGATGATCCTGGTTTTGCCGCCGCCATTGCGGGCAACGACGCGGATCGTCTCGGCGTCGTCGAGGATCTGGGAGATCAGCATGTTTTCAATCCTCTCTCATCGTGCGTGTGGCCGGCTGCCTTGCGGGCAAACCCTGACCGGCGCGGCATGGAGAAATCCACGCCACGGTTGAAATTCGTCGTCCGGATTGCGCTCGCGAACCTGTTCCTGTCGGGAGTTATTGCCGCCGCCCGGCAGCTTCGCGATCTGGAACCCGTATGCCTCCTTAAATTCGCACCAGGCGTTTTAGATGGAGCATGATCTTTTCCGAAAACCGGCATCCACTTTTCGGGATCACGCACTAGGCCTTGTTCTTGTTGTAGACGTCGAAGATGACGGCGCCGAGCAGCACCAGGCCTTTCACCACCTGCTGCCAGTCGACATTGACGCCCATGATCGACATGCCGTTATTCATCACGCCCATGATGAAGCCGCCGACCACGGCGCCGATCACCTGGCCGACGCCGCCCATGGCCGAGGCGCCGCCGATGAAGACGGCCGCGATGACGTCGAGCTCCGAGCCAAGACCCGCCGCCGGCACGGCCTGGCCGAGACGCGCCGCGATGATCAGGCCGCCAAGCGCCGACAGCACGCCCATATTGATGAAGACGAACAGCGTCAGCCGTTCGGTGTTGATGCCCGACAGTTGTGCGGCCTTGGGATTGCCGCCCATGGCGTAGATGCGGCGGCCGATGGTCATGCGTTTGGTGACGAAGACGAACAGCGAGATCAGAACGCCCATGACCAGCAGCACCACCGGCAGGCCCCTGTAGCTGGCGAATTCATAAACCAGGAACAGCGCCAGCGCGCTGGCGACCAGCGTCTTGATGACGAACAGCGGGAAGGGTTCGGCCTCATAGCCATGGCGCTCGCGCTTGCGCCGGGTGCGGAGCCCGAAATAGGCATAGGCCACAACGGCGATCAAGCCGAGCACGATCGTTGTCATATGCAGCGTCAGGCCGCTGCCGATAATGGTCTTACCAGCGGCATTGACCGTCGGCGGGATCAGCGTCAGCGGGCCGATCACATCGGGGATGAAGCCGGAGCTCAGCGCCTTGAAGTCGTCCGGAAGCGGGCCGACCGAGGATCCGCCGCCGAGCAGCGCCTGGCAGATGCCGCGGAAGATCAGCATGCCGGCCAGCGTGACGATGAAGCTCGGTATCCGGTGATAGGCGATCCAGTAGCCCTGCGCCGCGCCGATCAAGCCGCCGATGACAAGGCAGAAGATCGAAACCACCAGCGGATTGCTGAGCGGTCCGAGCTGCCAGATGACCATCATGTTTGCCGCCAGCGCGCCGATGAAACCGGCGACCGATCCGACGCTGAGGTCGATATAGCCGGAGACGATGACCAGGAGCATGCCCAGCGCCATCACGATGATGAACGAGTTCTGCTGAACCAGATTGCTGAGGTTGACCGGCTTGAAAAGTGTGCCCGACGTGGTGAACTGGAAGAACAGCATGATGATGATCAGCGCGATGATCAGGCCGTATTCGCGCAAATTCGTCGTCAGCGCCGAGACGGCGATGCGCGGGCGCTGTTCCAGTGCGGCGTCGCCTTGCGGGGCGGGGGCGGTTTCGGTGCTCATGCTGCTTTTCCTTCTCCCCGAACGATGGCGCGCATTATTTTTTCCTGGCTTGCGTCCGCGGCCGGCATTTCGCCGACGATGCGCCCTTCGTTCATGACGTAGATGCGGTCGGTGATGCCGAGCAATTCCGGCATTTCCGACGAGATGACCACGATCGCCTTACCTTCGGCGGCAAGCCGCGCGATGATCGTGTAGATTTCATACTTGGCGCCGACATCGATGCCGCGCGTCGGCTCGTCGAGGATCAGCACGTCCGGGTCCGCGAACAGCCATTTCGACAACACCACCTTCTGCTGGTTGCCACCCGAAAGATTGCCGGTCAACTGGTAGACGCTCGAAGCACGGATATTGGTCTTCTTGCGATAGTCGTTGGCAACAGCGAGCTCACGCAAATCGTCGATGACGCTGTGGCGCGAGACGCCGCCGAGATTGGCCAGCGTGATGTTGTGCTTGATATGGTCGATGAGGTTGAGACCGTAGGTCTTGCGGTCCTCGGTCACGTAGGCGATGCCATGTTGAACCGCCTTGCTCACCGACGAGACATCGATCGGCTTGCCCTTGAGCAGCACTTCGCCGGTGATGCGGCGGCCATAGGAGCGGCCAAACAGGCTCATGGCGAATTCGGTGCGGCCGGCGCCCATCAGCCCGGCAATGCCGACCACCTCGCCCTTGCGCACGTTGATATCGATGCCCTTGATCACCTGCCGCTCGGCATGGATCGGATGATAGACCGACCAGTTCTTCACCTCGAACACGACCTCGCCGATCTTCGGCTCGCGCGGCGGATAGCGGTCGTCGAGCGAGCGGCCGACCATCGAGGTGATGATGCGGTCTTCCGAAATGTCCTTTTTGGCCAGCGTCTCGATGGTGCGCCCGTCACGGATGACCGTCACCTTGTCGGCGACCCGGTTGATCTCGTTGAGCTTGTGCGAGATCAGGATCGAGGTCATGCCCTGGCGCTTGAATTCGAGCAAAAGGTCGAGCAGCGCCTGGCTGTCCTTCTCGCTGAGCGACGCCGTCGGCTCGTCGAGGATCAAAAGCTTGACATCCTTGCTCAGCGCCTTGGCGATCTCCACCAACTGCTGCTTGCCGACGCCGATATTGGTGATCAGCGTCTTGGGGTCCTCGTTGAGGCCCACTTTCTTCAACAGGGCGCTGGTGCGCACCTCATTGGCGTTCCAGTCGATGACGCCATATGTGGCGTGCTCGTTGCCGAGGAAGATGTTTTCGGCGATCGACAGCATCGGCACCAGCGCGAGTTCCTGGTGGATGATGACGATGCCCTTGTGTTCGCTGTCCTGGATGCCCTTGAACTGGCTTTCCTGGCCCTGAAAAATGATCTGGCCGTCATAGGTGCCGGAGGGATAGACGCCCGACAGCACCTTCATCAGCGTCGATTTACCGGCGCCGTTCTCACCGACCACGGCATGGATCTCGCCTTCCTCGACGCTGAGGTTGACGTTCGACAGCGCCTTCACGCCGGGGAACGTCTTGGTGATGTCGCGCATCTCCAAAATCGTCGTCATCAGGGCAAGCTCCTCCCAGAATTTTTTGTTTTTTACGCAATTCCGGACGGATGGTTACGGCGGAGACGCCGAACTTAACCGCAACGCGCTTTTCCTGGAATTGCTCCAGGCCGGCAAAACAATACCGGGGTCGCTTGTGAACGGAAAGGGGTCCTGCGTTGCGCAGGACCCCTGATTTTGTAACCGGGATTACTTCAGGTCTTCGGCCTTGATGTAGCCGGAGTCGACGACCAGCTTCTGGTAGTTCGACTTGTCGACCTCATGCGGCGTCAGCAGGATCGAGGGAACGACCTTGACGTCGTTGTTGTAGGTCTTTTCGTCGAGGCCGTCAGGCTTGCCGCCGGAGAGCACCTTGTCGACCAGTTCGACGGTGGCCTTGGCCAGGTCGCGGGTGTCCTTGAACACGGTCGAGTACTGTTCGCCCGTGATGATCAGCTTGACCGAGGCAGTCTCGGCATCCTGACCGGTCACGATCGGCCATGGCTGTGCGTCCGTGCCGTAACCAACGGCGCGCAGCGAGGCGGTGATGCCGCGCGACAGGCCGTCATAGGGCGACAGAACGCCATCGACGCGGCTGCCGTCCGAGTAGTTGGCCGAGAGCAGATTGTCCATGCGCGCCTGGGCGGTGGCAGCGAGCCAGCGCAGCGTGCCGACCTTGTCCATGCCTGTCTGGCCGGACTTGATCTTGATCGAGCCGTCGTCGATCAGCGGCTGCAGGACGGAGATTGCGCCATTGTAGAAGAAGAAGGCGTTGTTGTCGTCGGGCGAGCCGCCGAACAGTTCGACGTTCCACGGCTTGGTATTCGGAAAGCGCTCCTTGAGGCCCTTGACCAGCGAGTTCGCCTGGATCACGCCGACGCCGAAATTGTCGAAGGTGGTGTAATAGTCGACATTCTTGGTCTTCTTGATCAAGCGGTCATAGGCGACGACGACCACGCCTGCGTCAGCCGCCTTCTGCAGCGCGTCCGACAAGGTGGTGCCGTCGATCGAGGCGATGATCAGCGCTTTCGGGCCCTTGGTGATTTCGTTTTCCAGCTGGCTGAGCTGGTTCGGGATGTCGTCCTGCGCATATTGCAGGTCGACCGTATAGCCGAGCGCTTCGAGCTGCGACTTGACGGCGTCGCCGTCATTGATCCAGCGCTGCGAGGTCTTGGTCGGCATCAGCACGCCGACAAGGCCCTTGTCTGCGGCATGCGCCGAATAGGTCATGGCAGCGACGCCAAGGGCCGCTACCGCGGCCAGTGTCTTGATGATTTTCACGTAACTCTCCCTGGTTGATGGACGCGACACCTCGGGGCTTCGCGGGCCGCGCAGTCGAACAGGAGCGCTGGCGCGCCACTGTCAGCCTATCGATCTCCGGTATCCTCCCAATCGGCCCTGAACCGCTGATTTCAATCGATACGATTTTTCTCGTCGTCGACTGGCACGGCTCAGGACCGGCGGAGGTTGTGTCCCTTTGACATAACTGTCAAATGCGATCTTTGCTGGTTGCTATACCGAAACTGTTATAGCTTGCGGAAAATTGACAAACTGACGGAGCGGGTTCGAAATCATGGCGGCATTGCGCGATCCTCAAGGAATTTCAGGCAGTTACGAAAAACTGCCGGGCAACAGTGAAATGCTCCTGCGCAGCGGCTTGAGCCTTCGCCACATGCGCATGATCGCGGCACTTGACGATCACGGGCGGGTGAGTGCCGCCGCGCAGGTCATGAACATCTCGCAGCCGGCCGCCTCGCGCATGATCGCGGAGATGGAAGCGGTGCTCGACGTGAAGTTGTGCGAGCGGCTGGCGCGCGGCGTCACATTGACCCCTTACGGCCAGGCGCTCGCCAGGCGCGCGCGTTCCATCCTGCTCGAGATGCGCGAGGCCGATCGCGAGATTTCCGAACTCAAATCCGGCAAGGGCGGCTCGGTGTTCCTCGGCGCGGTGACGGCGCCCGCGATCGAGCTGGCGGTGCCGGCGATCCGCGAGATCCGCCGCATCTATCCACGCATCGAGATCACTATGCAGGTCGAGACCTCGAATGTGCTGGCCCGCGAATTGATCGCGTCGCGGCACGATTTCATCATCGCCCGCATCCCGGACGACCTCAATCCGCGCCTGTTTGAATCGCGCGTCATCGGCGTCGAGAAGGCCTGCCTCATCGTGCGCCGCGGCCATCCCCTGACAAAAGGCGACGGGGTACGGCTGGAAGATACCGCGGCCTACGACTGGGTCTTCCAGTCCGGCGGCTCGCCGCTGCGCCAGGCCATGGAAAGCAACTTCTTGAACCGCAACATCCCGCTGCCGGACCGTATCCTCAACACCTCGTCGCTGCTCTTGACCCTGGTGATGGTGGCACAGTCGGACGCCATCGCGCCGGTATCGATCCAGGTGGCGAAGTTCATCCAAGGTCCCGACGGGTTGGCCGGCGCCATCGATGTGGTGCAGACCGAGTTCGACATCGAGGTCCGGCCTTACAGTCTGATAACGGTCAAGAATCGCGTGCTCTCGCCCGCCGCCAAGATGCTGCACGATTTCATCTTGCGCGAAGTGGGGTAGTGGAACGAGAATAGCCCTCGTACGTTCAAACCGATCGGCAGCTCGCTGGAGCCTGTTGCGGGCGAGGGAAGATCTGCCGATGCTAAACAGCTCGGAGGTTTTGATGGAACGTCGGTTATTTCTGACTGGAATGCTGGGCGTTGCGGGGGCAGCCGCACTTGCAAGCTTGGCCGGACCTAGCAAGGCCATTGCCGGAATTCCCGCCGGCAACGGAATTCTCGACGAGCTCGACAAGCCGGACAATGCAGTCTTCGAAGACGGCGATCAGCCTGAAGTCGAGCTGGTCTCGCATCGCCGCCACCATGGTCATTGGCGCTGGCGCCGCCGGCGTGGCCGTCGTCACGGCTGGAGGCGCGTGTGCCGCCGCGTCTGGCGTCATGGCCGCTGGCACCGCCGCTGCTGGCGCGAACGGTTCTGGATCTGGCTGTAAGCTAAGCGCCGTTTAAAAATTGAGACAAAGGATTGGGTCCTGCACGGCTGTGCAGGACCCAATCTGTCTTTGGACGACCTGCCTGCACATATCGATGTGCTTGTTCTTCGGCCTGGGCGAATTGAGGAGCTGGAGCGGGTAGCGGGAATCGAACCCGCGCGTTCAGCTTGGGAAGCTGACAGGCTACCATTACATCATACCCGCGCGAGCCCTCGTTACCATGAGGGCGCCGGCTCAAGCAATCGCCAAAGCAAGCCCTTCATCATCGCGCGACCGGCAGCTCCATGCGCACATGCGCGCCCCGCCATGAGCCATCCAGAATCCTGACAGTGCCGCCATGCAGTTCGGCGATCTGCCGGGCAAGGTTGAGGCCGAGGCCGGCGCCGCGCGATTGCGGCTGCAGGCGGTAGAAGGGCTGGAAGACGTTCTCGCGCTCCGGCGGCGGAATGCCGGGGCCTTCGTCGCGCACCTCGAGGCCACCGCTCTCGTCGACGGCGACCGTGATCGTGCCGGCGCCGCCGCCGTGATCGATGGCGTTGCGCACCAGGTTCGCCAGCGCGCGTTCGATCTGCGAGCCGTTCGCCAGGATTTCGACCTTGCCCCACGGCGGCTCGAAGGCGAGATCGTAGCCGGCTTCGACCGCCAGCGGCGCGAAGTCGGCGGTCACCCGGCGGCCAAGCTCGTTCAGGTCGACGCTGCGCCGCTCGTCGCCCGGCCGCTCCAGCATCTGATGGTCGAGCAATTGCTGGGCAAGATGCGACAGGCGCTCGATGTCCAACAGCAGGCGTTCGCTTTCCGGCTCTTTCGTCAGCAGTTCCGCCCGGGTGCGCAGGATGGCGATCGGCGTGCGCAATTCATGCGCGGCGTCGGTCAGGAAGCGGTTGTGCTGGTCGTAGCCATGGGCGAGGCGCGTCAGCGGCCACGAAAATTGCCTCGACATTACGCGGGCCGGTATGGAGAGGTGGAGAAAGGCAGTTTCTCGCGGTGGAGATCGGCGGGGTTGGGCCGCCGCGGAAAACTGCTCTCCGACGACCAGGATTTTTCCTGATGCGTGTCGTTATCCCGGAACCGCTGCGCACTTCCGGGTGGCATGCATCAGGTAAGTTGGAGCATGATCTTTTCCGAAAACCGGTTCCCACTTTTCGGGATCATGCATTAGAACCGGTAGTTGATACCGGCCTTCAGTTCCTGGCTGCCTATACCGGTCTTCGCTTTGCCGAAGGCCGATCTCGTCTCCACGTTAGGCGTGCGGATATAGTCGTATTCGATCTTGGCCGAGAGACCGCCGGCGAAAGCCTGCTCGACGCCGCCGCCGACGAGATAGCCGAGCTTGCGGCTATCGGTGTCGCGCACGCCGGAACCCTTGTCGAACGTGGTCATGGCAACGCCAGCGGTGCCGAAGACCAGCGTCTGGTCGAAAGCGAGGCCCGCCTTGGCCTTGGCGGCGGCGCGCCACTTCTCCTTGATCTTGCCGCCTTGGACATTGTGCTCGGCGCCGCCGAGATAGGAGCCTTCGAGCTCGGCGCCGAACACGGCCGGGCCGGTCTGGAAGTTGTAGCCGGCCTGCGCGCCGCCGCTCCAGCCGTTCCTGCCGGCAAACGGATTGGGCATTTTGGTGAAGGCCGTTCCACCGTGAAGGCCGACATAGGCGCCGCTCCACTGGAAAGCCGGCGGATCGTTGTAGGCGGGCGCGAGGTCCGCGGCCATCGCCGCGCCGTTGAGAAAGGCAAAGGCCACGGCCAGGGCAATCTTGGTTCCTGAAAACACGCTCAATACTCCAAACACACAAGGCGCAGGGCTGGACCATGCGCGGATTGACCCGTGGAGCCGGCCCTGGAATGGCCGCTCCGGTTCGATCGCCTTTCACGGCAAAGGAATTGCGTGCCGAAAGGCGGCTGCCTTGCGGTCCGAACTTCCGTTGCGACACTGCTCGAAAGACCAGCCCTATCTGTCAGGCGAAAATTGCAGGCACATTGCGCGCAGCAAGAAAATGAGGATTTTTCTATTTATTTTCAGCAGTTTGTAGCTTTTCTGTTTACCCAAAATTAAGCCGATCGAGGGCCGGCCTCACTCACGCGTTTCTCCTCGAAACCGACGCTTTGTTCCCGACGGCATGATCGGCATTGCTGCAATCGCCTGAGATGGATTACAAAATGCCGGGCTTAATGGCGCGGCGAAGCATACTGTATGCCAAGGCATGGGCGCCCGGCAGCAGTCGCCGCATTGGGGTACTGCTTTGCGGATTGTCTACTTCTATTCCGATACGCATCCTTACGAAAAAGCGATCTATCCGGGCGTCGGCCCGGCTTTCGCGAGGCCGCTCGGCTGGGAAACCAGGCCAATCAGCGGCCTCGATGACGGCAATTTCGACGCCGGCGTCGTCGACAACCGCTTGGAGGATGGAGATTTAACCCGCCTCAAGCGTTATCTCGCCCTTCCCGCGGAGGGCCGGTCGGCGATCTTCTTTCGGGTCAGCGACCCCGACATGCCGGACTCGACCAACCCCAACACGAGGTTCATCTTCGACTGCGCGGATGTTGGCGGCGTCCATTACGCCACGACCTACGATCCGGAAGGCGCGTTCCTGGCATTCACCAGGCGGCTTAAGGCATCCCGCATCATCCGCCTTCCATATGCTTACGATTCTTCGCGAGAGGTCGACTTCCCCTTGTCAGGCCGCAGCCGCCGGCTCTTCCTGTCGGGCAGCAATTCCAGAACCCTCTATCCGGCCCGCCACGGCTTGCGCCGCAAGCGGCGCTGGTCGCCGTTGCTGAGATACCTTGTCCATAATCTGAAGCATCCCGGCTATCCCGAGCACGGCGAGGCGCCGAGGCACGACATCACTCATGACCGTTTCGTCGCCCTTGCGGCGCGCTTCACGCATTTCTTCCTGTGCGGCGCCCGTTTCAATGTCGAGCTGATGAAGTATGTCGAGTGTGCTTATGCCGGCTCCGTGCCCGTCGGCGTGCCGGCGAATTCGCTCAGCATTGCTGCGAAGAAATGCTTTCGCCCTTATACGGCGCGCACATTCGATCTCATCGGCGATCTTCGCCAACCGATTGGCAAGCTTGCGGAACGGGCTGCGGCCTATCGCACTGCCATGCGCGAATTGCGGTCTCCAGCCAGGATAACCAATGATTTCATCACGCAGGCCAACGCGATCGGCACCGGCGGGAGGCCAGCCGCATGACGGCCATAGAGTCTGTCGTCAACGCGCTTTGGATCGGTGATGCGCTTGACGACACCAACGCCGCCTGCCTGCGCTCCTTTGCGCTGGCGGGTCACCGTGTGCTCCTTCACTGCTACGGCGCTCCGCGCAATGTACCGTCGGATGTTGAGGTCTTCGACGCATCGGCGCTGATGCCGAAGGATCGGATCGTCTATTACAAGGAGAACGGCAGCCCTTCCCTATTCGCCAACCTCTATCGGCTGAAGATACTGGAGGCGGGCCTGGGCGTTTATGTCGATTGCGATGTCTTCTGCCTGAAGCCGATTCCGCAAGCAGATTACATTTTCGGATACCAGACCGACACGGTGCTCAACAATGCGGTGCTGAAGCTGCCCGCCGACAGCAGTGTGCTGCGCGAGGCGCTGGCGATGACCGAGGATCCTTTTTACATCGCTCCCTGGCTCGGCGAGAAGAAGCTGCGACGGTACCGGCTGCGCAAGGCGATCGGACTGCCGGTCCATATTTCGCACTATGCCTGGGGCAAGCTCGGGCCGGAGGCCATTACTTACTTCGCCGGCAAGGCCAACGTCATGCATCATGCGGCGCCGATCGATGTCTTCTATCCCGTCCATCATGAGCAAGTCTCGATGTTGCTCGATCCTGGCCTGTCACTGGACGATATCGTGACGCCTCGCACGCTCTGCATCCATCTGTTCGACAAGATGCTGAAGCAGCAGATGAAAGGTCGCGCGATCCCGGCCGGGTCTCCGCTTGGCCAGATGCTGGAGCGTTGCGGATTGCCTGTCAGGTCCTGAACCACCGGCGCCTCGACGGACGCGGGTTGCGGCGGCGCTTGATGCTGGGCAGTTGAGCGCATATTTCTGGGCCTGCGCCCGAATCGGGCCGCTTGCACGGGAGAATGGACTTGTCCGCACTGACGCGTTTTCTCGGCGACTCGCCGCTCAGGGTGTTCCTGAAGCTGCTGGTGGTCTCCTTCCTTGTCGGCCTCGTCATGCATGCCTTCGGCTGGACGCCGATGGATATCTTCGATGGCATCCGCCAGTTCTTCCTCGACCTGTGGAATCTCGGCTTCCACGCCGTCGACCGTTTCCTGGGCTATATCCTGCTCGGTGCGGCGATCGTGGTGCCGGTGTTCGTCTTGCTCCGGGTCGCCAGCTACAGGAAGTAGTAGGCAGTAGGCAGTAGGCAGTAGGCAGTAGGCAGTAGGCAGTAGGCAGTAGGCAGTAGGCAGTAGGCAGTAGGC